>CAYWRK010000004.1:0-223895 GCA_964461065.1 uncultured Nitrospiraceae bacterium | reverse complement strand
CTTCCTCTTGATTGACCCCCTCAAACTGGAAAGTATGTTTATGCCTACCTGGATGTGAACTCAGAAAAGAATTTGACGCTGCATAGGAAATCTGATAGGCTTTAATCACACCACAAAAAAATATGGAGGCAGTATATGGACGAAACCCTTCAGCAACTTATTGAGCTTGCTTCATTACGAGGCAATAAGTATGTCAAGGGCGCTTCAACCCTCGACGAACTGCCGGTCAAGCTGGCTGAACTGGGTGTTCTTCTGCTCGAAAAGTCTAAGATCATCGAAAATTCTGGCAATACCAGGCTCAAGGAAGAGCTCATAGAGCTCCAGAACAAGGTCGATGATATGCGAAAAACGCTTTTCTCAAATAAGCTGCTCATCAAGTAGCAGACACCGGCAACGAAATGAAATCGCTTCTTGTGCCACTGATAACAGGTGGCCGACCCGTATTATGAACCCTAACAGGCTGAACTCTGAAAAAAGTCCTTACCTCCTGCAGCACGCCTATAATCCTGTCGACTGGTATCCCTGGGGACAGGAGGCCTTTGACAAAGCAGCCAGAGAAAATAAGCCGATCTTTCTTTCGATAGGATATTCCACATGCCACTGGTGTCACGTCATGGAAAAGGAGTCCTTTGAAGATGAACAGGTGGCCGTACTGATGAACGAAGCATTTGTTTCGATAAAGGTGGATCGCGAGGAGAGGCCGGACATAGATCATGTTTATATGACCGTCTGCCAGCTTATGGCCGGCAATGGAGGCTGGCCTCTCACCGTAATTATGGCACCGGACAAAAGGCCATTCTTTGCAGGAACCTATTTCCCAAAGAAGGCCGGCTTCGGCAGGATTGGCATGATTGACCTGATCCCTCGTGTGAAACAAATGTGGGAGACAGACCGGTCAAAGCTCACGCAGCTTTCAGAAGAAATAATCGCCCAACTCAAGCGTGAAAATGCCCATAACGCACCTGAGGAGCCTGAGGAATCAGTTCTCCGCGATGCTTTTGTTCAGCTTAGTCATCTGTTTGACCATGACAATGGAGGTTTCAGCCAGGCTCCGAAGTTTCCTGCACCGCATATGCTGCTTTTCCTCATGAGATATGCGAGACGCACCGGTAATCAGAAGGCAATGCCGATGGTAACAAAAACGCTCGATGCCATGCGGGATGGCGGAATCTATGATCATCTCGGCTACGGTTTTCATCGGTATTCAACAGATGCTCATTGGCTTGTGCCCCATTTCGAGAAGATGCTGTATGATCAGGCAATGCTCTGTATCGCTTATACAGAAGCTTTTCAGTTAACCGGTAATGTGGACTACCGGAAAACTGCAGAGGATATCCTCTCCTATACTCTCCGCGATATGGCTTCTCCTGAGGGTGGATTCTATTCAGCAGAAGACGCTGACAGCGAAGGAGAAGAGGGCAGGTTCTATGTATGGAAGCATAGTGAGATCACCGAAGCACTCGACCCTGATGACGCTGATCTCATATGTTCAGTTTTCAATATTCAGAGGGAGGGTAACTTTTACGATCCGACAACGGATCAACAAGCCGGTGCAAATATCCTCCACAGGGCAGGGCGAAACCGTGCAATATCTCAGGAAGAAGATTATAAGGACACAGAAATCCAGGATAGGATAAAGAAAGCACTTGCACGACTATTTGCCGTCAGAGAGCTGCGCATCCATCCGGACAAGGACGATAAGATCCTGACCGACTGGAACGGTCTGATGATCACAGCCTTTGCAAAAGCTGCACAGGTCTTTCAAAGACCTGACTATGCTCATGCAGCGGCCAGGGCTGCTGATTTTATCCTAACCCGGCTTCGCACGCAGGATGGCAGACTTCTTCACCGATATCGTGAGGGAGATGCCTCTCTGCCTGCTCATGCAGACGACTATGCCTTTTTCATCTCAGGCCTTATTGAACTCCATCTGGCAACCGCTGAACTCGGGTATCTTGAAGAAGCCCTTACATTAAATCGTATTTTCATCCGCCATTACTGGGATAACGATCACGGCGGTTTTTTCTTTACTGCAGATGACGGAGAGGAGCTGCTTGTTCGAAAAAAAGAGACCTATGATGGAGCAATACCTTCGGGAAATTCCATGGCACTGTTCAATCTCCTTCGTCTCTCCAGCATCACAGGAGATCGCGCTATCGCTGATATGGCGTCAAGGATGGCACGATCATTCTATGCTTCAGTCAGGCAGGCGCCAACCGCATACACGTATTTTTTGGCAGCACTTGATTTCAGGTTTGGCACAACGGTGGAGAAGGAACAATGTTGCTGATACGGAAAACAATTCTTTTGTTTGTTGCCTCCGTATGTATGCTCCTCGCATTCGCTATTACCTGCTCATCGGCAGCTTCCGTGGATGCGCCTCAGCAGGCACCGGGCATTGTGAAGATTTATTTTTTCTGGGGTAATGGCTGTCCTCACTGCGCCCATGAAAAAGAGTTCCTTGATGCGATCAAAAAGCGCTATCCTCAGATTATTATTGACTCCTACGAGGTATGGCAGAATCCAGCAAATGCACGTTTCTTTTCCCAAATGACAAAAAGTGCCGGCATTAAGTCAACAGGCGTGCCGGTGACATTTATGGACCGCAGGGTATTTGTCGGCTTTTCCGAACGTGACAAAGCAGATATGGAAAAGACCATCATTGCCTGTCTTGAACAAAAATGCATTGATCCTGCGGATAGGCTGACGCAACCCGTGCAACAGGAAATTGAAAAGACAATTGAGCTTCCTTTTTTTGGGGTTATTGATCAATCCAAGGCTTCGCTGCCATTAATTACCGTTATTCTTGGAGGGCTGGACAGCTTTAACCCCTGCGCCTTCTTTGTGCTTTTATTTCTTCTCAGCCTTCTGGTACACGCACGTTCGAGAGCACGAATGCTTATGATCGGCGGCACGTTTGTTCTTTTCTCGGGATTGATCTATTTTTTCTTTATGGCAGCCTGGCTTAACCTCTTCATGTTAGCCGGAAATCTCTCTGCAATAACCCTGGTGGCAGGCTTTGTGGGCCTTATCGTAGCAGCCCTCAATATTAAGGACTTTTTCCTTTTCAAGAAAGGGGTCTCACTCTCAATACCTGAAAGTGTAAAACCAAAGCTATTCGAGAGAATGAGAAATCTGCTTAAGTCGACATCCCTCGTCTCCATGCTCGCCGGCACAGTTGTGCTTGCTCTTGCTGCAAATACGTATGAACTGTTCTGTACTGCGGGGTTTCCGATGGTATTTACCAGAATCCTGACACTTCACAACCTTTCTCCGATAACGTATTACCTTTATCTTGCGCTTTATAACATTGTCTACATTATTCCACTATCGATCATCGTTGCGGCATTTACGATAACGCTCGGCACACGGAAACTCACTGAATGGCAAGGGCGAAAACTCAAGCTTATTTCGGGGCTCATGATGCTTTTTCTTGGCGCTATTCTGGTGATAAAGCCTGCCCTGCTGAATAATATCTTTGCGTCAGCCGGCGCGCTCGCAGGAGCACTATCCCTCTCCTGGCTTGTCGTGTATATTGCTCGTCGAAGAGGATACGGTCCGGAACAATCTGCATAACACATGGTATAATGACACTCAATGAATACGGATCAAAACAACACTGATCTCATCGAAATATTCCGGAGAGTCCTGGTCAAGGCTGATATGTTTCTGCATGTTGTTGCGGCCTTACTTCTGCTGGCTGCCTGCGGTTTTATCTTCTTCTACGCTGTTCTCAATCTCGGTAATCCGACAAGAGACTCTATTATTCATCTGGTAAATGATGTGCTTCTTGCTCTGATAATCCTTGAGCTGCTTTGGACGGTCATCAGATTCCTGAAAAAACAGAAGTTTATTCTGGCCCCTTTCCTTGCCATCGGCATTATCGCTGCAGTCAGAAGGATTCTCCTTATAGAGGCGCAGACCTCATTTATGGAACATGTGCCTTCTGAGAAGCTCTATGAGATCGGTCTCAGCGCCTTTGTGGTGATAACCCTGATGGTTGCCTATTATCTTTCAGTCAAGGCGCAGAAGCTCGAACAATAACGCTGCTATTGCAGCATACCAAAATTCTGCTGATAACGTTCTGAGAATCCCTCGTATGTATAGCAATGCTCCTGCGTGCCGTAGTTTTCCACAGCATATGCGGCAGCCACAGCCCCGATCCTTGCAGAGTCTTCGATACTTTTTCCCATGGCAAGACCTTTCAGCAGGCCGGAGCGGTAAGCATCCCCTGCGCCCGTTGGATCAAGGACATCTAAAACCTTTGCCGCTGGAATCGATATGTCCTGGCCACTCATGCTAATACGTGACCCTTTATCGCCAAGCGTTGTGATTATCATTTTTGTCAGGGCAAGGATCTCGTCCTTCTTTAGGCCGGTCATCTTCATGATAACTTCCAGTTCATAGTCGTTTGTGATCAGCATCATGGAACCCCGTATCCAGTCCCTGAGCTGTTCGCCAGTCCATAAGGTCAGTGACTGGCCGGGATCGCAGATATAGGGAATTCCCTTTTCCCTGCAGCGTGAGGCATAGCCGATCATATCCTGAAGATTGCCCGGGGCAATGAGCATGACCGAACTTTGCGGATCTGCGGAGCTTATATCATAATTTGTTGCCTGTTTCATGGCTCCGGGATTAAAACCCGTGATCTGGTTGTCTGACTTGTCTGTAGTGATGTACGCACCGGCGGTAAACTCTTCCCGTACGATCGTAATGCCTTCATTCGATATAGCATGAGTTTTCAGCCAATCAAAATAGGTTTCATAATCCTTGCCGATCGTCGCAATAATGACAGGTTTTTCGCCGAGCAGGCTAAGGGAATAGGCGATATTGCCGGCAGTACCGCCGAACTTCTCCTGCAGACTGTTGACATTGAAACAGACATTCAGCACATGGATCTTGTCCGGAAGGATGTAGTCGGCAAAAGAGCCGGGGAAATCCATAATTCTGTCATATGCCATTGAACCTGAGATAAAGATATTCATTATTATTCTCCCTTCCCCTTCTCTTCAGTATGCAGTGCCTTCAGCACATCATCTGCCAGCTTCCTGGTGAAGCCCTTCAACCCGGCAATGTCCTCGACAGAGGCCTTTTTAATTGCCTCTATACTACCAAAATGATCAAGCAATGCAAACCGCCGTTTTCTGCCAAGACCGTAAATGCTCACAAGAGCTGAATCAAACATCCTCTTTGCTCGCTGCTTCCGGTGATAGCGGATCGCAAACCGGTGAACCTCATCCCGTATTTTTCTGAGAAGCAGGGAAGCAGGCCTGCTGTTATTAATGAGGATAGGTTTATCCCGGTCCTTCATGAATATCCGGTCAGGCTCCTTTGCAAGCCCTACAATAACAGTATCGGAAATATTCAATGCTGCAACAACTTCTAAAGCTGCATTCAGATGTTCCCTCCCCCCATCAATAATGATCAGGTCCGGCATAATAAAATCATGTTTTGTCTCTTCTTTTAACTGCTGACTGCTGATTGCTGATCGCTTTGTCCGGTCTTCCATGCTTTTCACCGTTCTTCTGATCATCTCCCGCATCATGGCATAATCGTCAGGACCCTTGACTGCTTCCATGCTGATATTTCTGTATTGCGATTTATCGAAGGCACCGGCCCTCCAAGCGACAAAGGCTCCCCCTGCAGATGTCCCGGTTATATTCGATATATCGAAAGCACCAATGCTTTCAGGGATCTTCCTCAAGCAGAGCAGCGATGCCACTTCCGACAACACTTCAGGCCCTGACTCTGCTTTTCTGGTTCTCATGATCTCCTGGCTGTTTTCCTCAGCCATGCTCACCAGTTTTCTCTTTATCCCTCTTTGGGGAACCATGATGCTGACTCTGCTTCCCCTTTTCTCCGAAAGCCACTCCGCAAGCACAACTCTATCCTCAGGCACTTTAGAACAGTAGAGCTCAGGAGCAGGAAGCACCTCCCTTCCATAGAACTGCTCAATGAAATTCCTGAAAAGGTATCCATCCTTCTCCCCAGCCGTATATCTCTGCTCAAAATCCCTTGTTCCGATCATCACGCCATTTCTGACAAAGAAGAGCTTGAACACCGCAACATCATCCTGCCTGAAAAATCCTATAACATCGGCATCTCCCAGGTCAGGTGCAACTACCTTCTGGGACTCAGACACGGACTGTATTGCCCTGATCCTGTCCCTGATTAGCGCTGCCTCCTCAAACCGCATCTCTTCAGAAAGCAGCATCATTTTTTTTTGGAGCGATTCAAGCAGTTTCTTGTTCTTTCCTTCCAGAAGAAGCTCGATCTCTCTGATCATCTGCATATATTCTGCGTGATCGACCTCGCCTGAGCAGGGACCGATACATTTTTTCATCTGAAACTGAATACAGGGCCGCATCCGCTTTTCGAGCGAATATCTGCAGTTTGGGATATGGTAGTGATTCCGGATAAAGGAGAGGGCTTCCCACATAGCACCGGCAGGCACATAGGGTCCGAAATACCTCGCATTGCCTTTCTGGATCCTTCTGACAACCTCAAGCCTGGGCCACTTCTCATGCAGCGTGAGTTTCAGATAGGGATAGCTCTTGTCATCCCTCAGAAGAATATTGTAACGGGGTTTATGCTGTTTGATCAGATTTGCTTCGAGGATAAGTGCCTCAAGCTCATTGCCTGTTACGGTAAACTCAACATCCGAAACGCTCTTCATCATGGCAGACTTGCGCTCGTCAAGATCTGAAGTTTTCTGAAAATAGCTTCTTACACGGTTCTTCAGGACCTTGGCCTTGCCAACATAGAGGATTTTTCCCTGATCATCCTTAAAGAAGTAAACACCTGGTTTTGTCGGGATAGACGATAGTGTATTGTGCATAAGGTTAGATTAAGGATAACTGCTCAGGTGAATAGACTGTAGACTATCAGCAACTGCAATACCTAAACATCTACAGACTATCCACCTAAATTGTGTTACTTTGCTATTGCCTTCAGCTTGTCTATCTCTGCCTTGATCGCTCCGGCATCAGGGGCATTGGGAGCGAGCGAGAGAGCCTTTTCAAAATACTTTATCGCCTGCTTGCTGTCCCTGAGGTCGTATGTGAGTACGACTGCCATATTCTTGTTTGCATTAATATGGTTGGGATTTATCTCAAGGGCTTTGCTATATTCCTTGACCGCCATATCAGGCTTGCCGGATTCTCTCAGGCAAGTGCCCATATCAACCCTGACATCAACGTTTTTTGGATCAAGTGCAAGCGCTTTTTGGTACGGCTCAACTGCCTCTGCAAATCGTTTTGAATCCATCAAAATATTGCCGAGTTCAATCCATCCATTAATGTTCTTCGGATCCTTGGCAACCGCCTCCTGAAGCATCTTTACCTTGTCAAAGCCCTGGATTGGGCCGGTGCCGACAGGCCCCTGCCCTGGTTGTCCGACAGGCGGCTGGAACTGCGGTTTCGAATCATCTTTTTGCTGACATCCGGAAAAAGCAAACAGCGCAATACAACAACCTACCAATAACATTTTTTTCATATCTGTCACCTCAAAATAAAATAATGGGATATTGCAAAAAAATACCCTTTTAATATAAAAAGTCAGGCAGACTCCTTGTTCGCTTCTTCAGTAAAGCTGCCTATCCTCTTCAGCTTCTTATAGCGGTCCTCTACCAGCTTGCCAGGCGTCTTGGTCTTGAGCTCTTCAAGGGCTTCTGATATCTTGTCGGCAATGCTCTTTGCCATCGTCTCAGGGTCTCGATGTGCCCCGCCTGAAGGCTCAGGGATTATCTCGTCGATGACCTTAAATCCGAGCAGGTCGTCGGCAGTCATCTTCAGTGCCTCTGCTGCCCGCGAAAAATCTTCAGGCCCGAGTTCGCTCTTCTTCCAGAGTATTGCCGCGCAGCCTTCAGGGGAGATTACCGAATAGACCGAATGCTCAAGCATATAGAGCCGGTCAGAAACACTCAGCGCAAGAGCACCGCCGCTGCCTCCCTCGCCGATCACGATGGCAATAATCGGAACCCGGAGACGCGACATATGCATGAGACTGGATGCAATCGCCTCGCCCTGGCCCCGCTCCTCAGCACCAATGCCGGGATATGCCCCTGGCGTGTCAATGAGCGTAATGATCGGTCTCTTGAACTTCTCTGCCAGTTCCATGAGCCGCATGGCCTTTCGGTAACCTTCCGGGTGCGGCTGACCAAAGTTCCTGTGTATCCGCTCCTTTGTGCCCCGGCCCTTTTGATGGCCTATGATCACAACAGACAGTCCACCCTTCAGCGTTGCTATGCCGCCGACAATGGCTTTATCATCAGCATATCGCCGGTCACCGTGCAGTTCGATGAACTCCTCGGTCATGAGACCGATATAATCGAGGGTATAGGGCCGGTCCGGATGGCGTGCAAGGAGTGTTTTCTGCCAGGGCGTGAGGTTAGCGTAGATATCTGTTCTCAGTTCCTTGATCTTTTTTTCAAGCTTCTTGATCTCGCTTGAGAGATTAATATCCTTGCCGTCAGAGAGCCGCTTCAGCTCCTCCATCTTGAGTTCAAGCTCTTCAATAGGCTTTTCGAATTCGAGGTAGTATTTGATCATGAGACGGTTATCGCTCCCTTGCCTATCATAGTTTCAAGTCTTTTAACAAGCGCTGTGTCAGGTTTGATAGAAATGCTCGTTGCGATCAGGGTCTGGGACTTGTCGCTCCTTATCCTGAGATAGAGCTGGCAGTCGCCAGGATACTCCATGACCAGTGACCGGATGTTCTGCAAACCTTCACTATTGCCTTGCGTTTCCCGGAGGGATATCTCCATTTTTCTGATGCTCTTCCTGCCCGCATCCTCCAGATTTGAGACCTCCAGACCGCGGATTCTTACGCCTTTTTCGTCCTTGTCAATGCTACCCTTTACCAGGACTACTGCATCCTTCTTCAATTGTTCAAATACGCTCTTATAGAGGGTCGGAAATACGATGACTTCAACGCTTCCCTCGTCATCCTCAAGAGTCAGATATGCCATGAGCTCTCCAGATGATTTCACATTCTTCTTCTTGACCGTCCGCAAAATACCGCCGATAAGGATCTCTGCCTTGTCAGGAGCATGCTCAAGGTCGGATGTCTTCTTTGCTTTGAGCCGAGAAAGAAGCGTGTCAAACTTTGTCAGGGGATGGCCGGTGATATAAAAGCCAAGCGCTTCTTTTTCATAATTCAGCAGCTCCGCCTCTTCCCACTCAGTACCAACAGGCGCAGGCTCAGGCAGCTCATCGCCGAACATGCTCACCTGATTGGCATTTTTCGAGGTCTTTCCGTTTCCGGCCAGCAGATCAGTAACTGATTCCATTGCCGCCGCACGCGTAACGCCAAGGGAATCAAAAGCGCCTGCCTTAACCAGACCTTCGAGCACTTTCTTATTCACTTTCCTGGTGTCTGCACGTTTTATGAGATCAGCGATGGAAGTGAATGAACCTCCTGCATTCCTCTCTTCAAGCACTAATTCTATGGCAGCGCCGCCCACCCCTTTCACCGCCTCGAGGCCAAAACGTATGGAGTTGCCGATCACTCTGAACTCCCTGTCCGAGAGGTTGATGTCAGGCGGAAGCATCTCGATCTTCATTTTTCTGCATTCATTGATGGACTTCACGATCTTGTCCGTATCGCTCATATCGAGAGTCAGCGTTGCTGCCATGAACTCAACAGGATAATGCGCCTTGAGATATGCCGTCTGATAGGCAATAAAAGCGTATGCCGCAGAGTGCGATTTATTGAAGCCGTATAACGCAAAAGGAGCCATCACATCAAAGAGTCTTGCAGCCTTCTTCTCGGTGATGTTATTTTTGACCGCACCCTTGATGAAGACCTCCTTCTGTTTCTCCATCTCCTCAATATTCTTTTTCCCCATTGCCTTTCTGAGCACGTCTGCCTGTCCCATGGAGAAATTCGCAATCTTGTTTGCTATCAGCATGACCTGTTCCTGATACAGAATGATGCCGTACGTCTCGTCAAGGATCTCCTTAAGCTGGGGCATCATATAGGTTACCTTGGTGTCGCCCTTTTTCCGCTTGATGAAATCGTCGATCCACTGCATCGGACCAGGCCGATACAGAGCAACAAGAGCTATCAGGTCTTCGAACCGGTTCGGCTGCATCCTGATCAGGATGTCACGCATACCCTCGCTCTCAAGCTGAAATACTCCAGCGGTCTGGCCCGAGCTGAGCAGGTCATAGGTCAATTGATCATCGATCGGTATGGTTGCCAGATCAAGAGCGTCCTTGCTCTGTTTGATGTACTTCAGTGTCTTTTCGATGACCGTGAGTGTCTTGAGGCCGAGGAAGTCGAACTTGAGCAGACCAACCTTTTCGAGGGCTTTCATCTCAAACTGGGTGACAATGCTCTCATCCGAAGGGTTCCTGTACAGCGGGGCATAGTTGGTTATCGGTTCAGGAGATATGACCACACCTGCGGCATGGGTTGAGGCATGCCGGTTCAGGCCTTCAAGCCGCATGGCGATATTCAGCAGTTCCTTAACACCCTCGTCAGTTTCATAGGCCTGCTTGAGCTGCGGCTCTGCAGTCAATGCCCCTTCGATAGTGATCTTAGGATCATGGGGAATAAGCTTTGCAATCCTGTCTACCTCTGCATAGGGAATATCCATGGCACGTCCCACATCGCGGATGGCAGCCTTTGCTTTCATCGTTCCAAAGGTGATGATCTGGGCTACATACTCGGTCCCGTATTTTTCTGTGACATACGTGATGACCTCCTGCCTTCTGTCCTGACAGAAATCAACATCTATATCAGGCATGCTCACTCTTTCAGGGTTCAGGAACCGTTCGAAAAGAAGTTTGTATTTGATCGGGTCTATCTCGGTGATATCAAGACAGTAAGAGACGAGGCTGCCTGCGGCAGAGCCTCTCCCCGGGCCAACAGGAATACCCTTGCTCTTTGCGTGATGGATAAAGTCCCATACGATCAGAAAATAGGAGGTGAACCCCATCTTCCCGATCATGCTCAACTCGCTGTTCAGCCTGTCCTGATAGGTCTGCGGCGCATCTTTCCCGATCTTTCGTTCAAGACCTTCATGGGCAAGGCGTGAGAGAAACGCCTCAGTATCCTCACCCGATTCAGCCTTGTACTGCGGAAGCAGGTTCTTGTGCTGGAGCGTAACATTGCACCGTTCGGCAATAACGATCGAGTTTCTGATAGCCTCAGGCACATCCTTGAAGGTCTCGATCATCTCTTCGGGAGATTTGAGAAAGAACTCGTTGGTGCTGAACTTCATCCGCGTTGTATCTCTAAGCGTCTTGCCGGTCTGGATACAGAGAAGCACCTCATGCGCCTTTGCGTCATCCTTCTTCAGATAATGGCAATCGTTCGTAGCTACAAGGCCTATATGCAGTTCCCTGCCGAGTGCTATGAGCTGTTTATTCACTTCAGCCTGCTCAGGAAGGCCGTTTGCCTGTATCTCGAAGTAATAGTTTTCGGGCCCGAGTATATGTTTGTACGCCAGAGCCCGTTCACGCGCCTTGTCGACCATGCCTCTTTGGAGATAGTAGGGGATCTCTCCCTTTAGGCATGCGGACAGACCTATCAGCCCGCCGCTGTACTGTTCGAGAAGGTCCATATCAATACGGGGCTTGTAGTAAAAACCCTCGAGAGAAGCCTTGCTTGCGAGCGTCAGGAGATTTTTGTATCCGGCATCGTCACGGGCAAGCAAAATGAGATGAAATGAGGAATATTCGTCCTCACTGGACTGTGTCTTGTCAAAACGGCTTCGCGGCGCAACATAGATCTCGCAGCCGATGATCGGCTTGATGCCGGCATGCGTGCATTGACGATAGAAATCTACAGCGCCGAAAAGATTGCCATGATCGGTCATGGCAATAGCCGGCATCTTGAATTCCTGTGCCTGTTTGATCAAATCCTCAATACGGATTGCACCATCAAGGAGGCTGTATTCTGTATGCAGGTGGAGGGATACGTAATCCGCGTGTGAATGCATAGGGAATTGTACCCGATGGTCAGTTTGAAGGTCAATGAAAGAGCATATTTTTCTGATATAATACACACTTATGGAACAGGCAAGCACAGGCCTTACTGCCCTTTTCGCACTGCTCTCAATTCCTGCGATAGCAGGGCTCTTTTTTATTATCCGAGCTGTCTATAAAAATACGCTCGGAAAGAAGATGCAGACGACGCTCAGGGAAGATTACCAGAAAGAGGCGGATCGATTTGAAAAGGCCGGGAAGTTCGTATCTGCGGCTAATGTGTATGAGACAAAACTGAAGGATCTGAAAAAGGCAGCTCCGCTCTATGAAAAAGGTGGGGATTTTAGAAAGGCAGCATCTCTCTACGATTTTCTCGGTGTATCATCCAAGGCAAAAGAGATGTTCGAGAAGGACGGCAATATCGAGGAGGCTGCAGAGGTCTCGATACGGGACGGAGAATTCGAGGAGGCAGCAAAGCTCTACAGCAAGGCAGGAAAGAAGATCGATGAAGCCGTGATCATGGAGCAGGCCGGCAGAAGACTTCCGGCAATCAGGGCTTATCGCGAGGCAGGTGACTTCAAGAATGCTGCGCGGCTGCTTGAGGCAGAAGGCATGCTCAAGGAAGCTGCCGAGATGTTCGGCCTGATCCTCGGCGGCAAGTCAGTTGACCAGTCAACGATTGATAATTATTATGCCTATGCCTTCAAGCTCGAAAGAACAGAACAGCCTGACAAGGCGCTCAAAGTTTACCAACAGATAGACCAGGCAGATCCAACGTACAAGGATGTGAGAGAAAAGATCCAGACCCTTTTGCCGCAGCAGGCAGAAGTCGAAGAGGAACAACAGGAGAATACAGAAGGCAGAACATCCATCCGCAGTTTTATAAAATCAGGAAAGATCGAACCAAAATACAGCTTCAAACTCTGGTTCCAGATCCTGAAGTCGCTCCAGGAGGCATATGGCGCCGGCAGACCTTATGGGTTCCTTAGTCCGGAAAATATTCTCATCGACACCCACAATAATCTCTCCTTCCTCAAGAATACTCCTTCTGCGGCCTATATCGCGCCCGAAAAAAACAGGGACATGGAACTTGATATCAGGTCTGATATCTTCTCATTGGGTGTCATTCTCTATGAGATGCTGACCGGCGATCTTCAAGGCCTCGGTGCAGTCCGCGTCATTGATGTTGTCCATGATGTGCCTGACTGGCTCGATGAGATCGTCATCAGATGTATCCGCAAGGTGCGGGAGGATCGTTATCAGAGCATCGACGAGATACTTGATGCCATCCGTGATCTCTCAAAGAGCCGAAAGACCGCAGAATAGCATTACTGGCTTCCAAAGATCATCACCAGTTTTTCATAAAGGTCCATGCCGAAGTGGTCGAGCAGTTGGTCCTTCATGATCTTGAGCGCCTCGAATGTGGTCTGTTTTGCCTTATACGACCTCTCTGCGGTAATCGCATCGTACACATCAGCCATGGAGCAGATGCGGCCGTACACGTGGATCTCCTCAGTCTTCAGTTTCTTCGGGTACCCGTTGCCCGGACCCCGCTCATGGTGCTGCATCACGATAATGCGGCCCTCCTCGGTCAGGTTATCTGTCTCTGCAAGGACATCATATCCGTGCTGAGCGTGCATCTTCATGATCTCGAACTCTTCCGGTGTGAGCTTGCCTGGCTTATTGATGATCTCAGGAGCAACCCTCACTTTCCCGATATCGTGAAGAAAAAAACTGGCGCCGAGCTCATGCATGTCATGGGCATCAGACCTGCCGAAATATGCCTTGGCGATCATGACCGAATAGACTCCGACATTAACCGAGTGGGTGTAGGTATAAAAATCGTGTGATGTGATCTTGAGGAGATTCTGCGATGTCTCTGAATCAGAAATAATCAGGTCAACGATCTCTGCGACGCCTTTCTTGACCTCCTTGATATTCTGAGCGCTCGGTGCCTCAAGAAGCCGCTCCATAATCTCCCGCGAGGAGTGGTAAACGACTTTTGCCTTCTTCTCCGGCTTCATCCTTTTATCATGGATGGCCTCTCTCAGTTCTGAGGGAATGAGCGATTCAGAATTCCAGGTCTTCGTAATCGCGGTATCCTCGATGAGGGCAGGAGAAGACATCTCCTCTTCATCACTGAACCCCTTGTCGAGGTCAATGATCACCTCATCAAATCCGCTCGCCCTGATCTTATCAATTTCATCCTGAGACGAGATGGTGAACTGATTCCTGAGAAAAGGATGTTTGAACCACGAGGCCGGCAGAAGCACATGCATGCCTATTTTCAGCTTGTCTGTGATGATGGTCTTCTGCATTGCGTATTTTATCATATCACAGGCTCCTGTCTTGCTATTCAGCGCATAACGCGCTACGATTGCATTATGAACGGTATGGTTATTTGGATCACCGGTCTTCCCGGAAGCGGCAAGAGCACCATTGCTGATGCAGTCAGAGAGAGAGACTCGGACTTCCTTGTTCTGCGCATGGATGACCTGCGGAAAATCGTAACGCCGAGACCATCATATGACGAAGCAGAAAGGGAGCTGGTGTACCGCAGCCTTATCTATACGGCAAAAATGCTTTCTCAGCTCGGCCACGATGTGATCATAGATGCTACAGGGAATATGAGGCTATGGCGGGAGCTCGCCCGGCAGTTGATCCCATTATTTATGGAAGTTTATCTCAAGTGTTCCCTCGAAACATGCAGTCAGAGGGAGAAGCAAAGGACAGAAACGCACGGAGCCCCGAGGGGCATCTATCAGAAAGGCATGTCAGGCTGGCCAGTCCCCGGTGTCAACGCACCGTATGAAGAGCCTTTACATCCGGAAGTTGTCATTGATGCGGAAACGATAACAGCAGCGGATGCAGCGGAAATCATCGTAAAATGTATCGAACGATTCCGAAAGAAATCGTAACCTTGTCTGGTTCGATTGCGACAAGGGGGTAACTGCATGAGAAGATCGCAACCCTTTTCTGCTGAGTCGTTACTGTTTGTCCGCCGGGTTCTTTGCCGTAACACCGTAGAGATCAAACATCACCTGGACCATAAAGTCACCCGGTTTCTTGATTGCCTCCAGTCTGACACCCCAACACTGGCTGGTGTACTGAGCATGACCACCAACCTGTCTCAACCCTTCACCCTTTGCGTCGTACCGAACGTCCAGGCCAACCTGAAGAGGTCTTACCGGCTGGACTGCTATGCCTGCCCTGAATATCATAATGTTGTCCGGCATACTGTATCGCTGCCCGAAGCTGACATTGCCGTAAGAAAAGGGTAGCATGATCTCGGAGCTCACCGTCTGTATCTTTCCCGAATTGACATCATAGGAAGCGTCGATTTTTGCCGGAACAGGCATCAGCATTGCCAGCTGAAATTCCAAAGGTCTGAATGGCCGGTCGCCCTGATTTATATCAAAAGGCTGGGTGATCCGTGCTGTTAGCTGCTCCCTTCCTTTGACAAGGATCCTGTTAAGGAGACTGAGTTCCAGCCGCGAAGTCTTGCCGTGAAGCTCCCACTCGTCAAAGATATTCAGAAGGTCATTGGGTGGACTCGATATATAGTGATAGCGAATCATCGGCTCAATCACATGGCTGAAAGAATCATAACGCCGTATGAATCGGGCATGGACGTTTCCGTCATATTCGAACACCAAGCGTTGATTATTGCTGTCCGATCCGGCATCATGATAAAACCTATAAGCAGTTCCCCGCACTGCGATGAGCTGGGAAAGGACAGCATCGCTTCCCATTGCGTGAAGCACCGTTGGATAAACATCAAGTCTGGTCGCTGATAATCCATTCTTTCTCCAGAAGTTCGCTGCATTAGCCTCTGCTGAAACAAGAAAATCGCCAAGACGGGTATGTTGCATGACAAAACCTATTTCAGGCAGTTTCTGCGGAATGTCGCCTGTGGCAAACGCCAGGTCGACCCAGTACTGCGCAAGGAAATAGGCACGGGCATTGTCAAAGGGAATGTTGACTTCAGCGGTAGTCTCGAGAAACCGCTGTATATTTTTTTCACTGTTCGGACTTATCTCCCGGAAAAATTGTTTCTGGGGCATTATTTCCCTGTAATAATTATTCTCGTTTACAACGTTGGCGCTCAGGAACAGTCCTGTTCCGGCGGAAGATCGGCTATCATACAACGCCTTGAACTCTGTGAAATCCGTATGCAGCTGATGGTCACGGATATGGTAGAGTCGCCAGGCACTTTGCACGTCGGGTTTGATAAAGCGATACTCCATGCCTGTGCCAATCCCCTGCCGCGCATAGACATCGAGCAGGAACGTTGCATCTCTGTTTTCGGCTATAGCCCAGAAGAAAGGAATATTGATGCCCAGTCCGCGTGAACTGCTGTTGCTGATCGTCGGCAGCAAAAAGCCGGTTTTCCGGTCGTTGTTTAGTGGTGCCCAAAGGCGAGGGGAATAGAGCAGCGGAATATCCCTGACACGGAATGAAACGTCTTTCCCGGTAATCTGATCACCAATAACCAGGTTCATCTCTTTGCCCCGAAAGCACCATGCGGCAACAGGTCCGTCGCAGGTCGTCACATGTATCTCGTCCCTGCTGTAGAATTCGTTCTCCGCTTTTCTCTCGATCTCCCGGCCTGTGAGGTGAAAGTTATTGTCCTTGGAGAAGATATCGGCCTCATAAAGCTTGCCGGTCTTCTTCTGCATATTCATGTCAGTATTTGTTGCGGTAAAAAAGGTCTGCAGGTCATCGTACCGAACATTCCCTGAGGCAGTTACATCGCCAGTCTCTTCAAAATAGACTATCTCATCAGCCTCGATAGTAGCATCTTCCTGCTCGACTATTACGGTTCCCTTCGCTATATATTTCTGTGTTTCAGAGAAATACTCAAGCGTGTCGGACGTGATGACGGTCTCGTGTTCGGCAGCATAGCAGTGAGTAATGAAGAGTGAAATAACAAATGCAATAGCAAGAGTATTTTTGCCTGCTCTGCCGATCAATGATAACCCCAAAAAACACCTATCATTCTCGCAGTCTCGCAAGCACACCTTGTTGGCCAAATGCTTCTTTTACCTCTCCGATTGTGTAGAACGAACCGGTAACGACCACAAGGTCACCCTCCACGTAGAGCTGTTCTGCCAAATTCAGAGCATCTTCAACGGTCAGGGTGGTCTGTGCGAGGTATCCGAGTCCGCGGGCCTCAGCAGCAAGCGACAAAGGAGATGCAGCCCTGCCATATGCCGGTGCAGTAAAGATGATTTCCGAGGCAAGCGGGAGCAGAGGCTTCATGATACCTGCCTTGTCTTTGTCGTTCATGATTCCCATGATCAGAATTATTCGACTGTACAAATCAAGCGCTTTTTTCAGATATTCGGCAAGAACTGCCGCTGCCTGAGGGTTATGTGCGCCATCAATGAGCACTGGCGGATGATCCTTCACGAACTCCAGCCTGCCGGGCCAGCGCGCGTCTGCCAGTCCCTGCCTTATATCGCAGTGCATATCCGGATATTTTTTCATGATCACTTCTATCGTTTTTATTGCCAGCGCAGCATTCAGCGCCTGATGTCTTCCGGCAAGCTGCAGCGAAAGGCCAAGATACTCTTTTTCTCCGTGGTAATTGATCCTGATGCCGACAAGTTCGTCAGCCGTGGCCTCAGCAGTAAAATCCTTTCCATATTCAATCAGCTCAGAACCGCACTGCCCTGCCCTCAACCTCAGTGCTTCGGCTGCAGCAGGATGCTGCGAAGCTGTTATCACGGGCACTTCCTGTTTGATGATGCCGGCTTTTTCCCGCGCGATCTCCCCGAGCGTAGAACCCAAAAATTCGCTATGGTCGATGTCGATGGCAGTGATCACTGATGCCTCGGGAATAAGTATATTGGTTGCATCAAGTCTGCCGCCCATACCCACCTCAATAACTGCCCATGCAACCTGCATCTTCCTGAAATGCAGAAACGCCATCGCAGCAGTCACTTCGAAAAAAGTCGGCAGAAAATCGGGGATGTTTTCAGCGGCCTTTCGCACCTCATCTGCGAGTCTCACGACATCGGCCTCTGATATCTCTGTGCCGTTCACGCGTATCCTCTCGGTAAAGCTTACGAGATGCGGCGAGGTGAAAAGTCCGGTTGTAACCCCTGCGGTCCTTAGCATGGAGTCGATCATTGACGACGTGGAACCTTTGCCGTTCGTGCCTGCCACATGGATCGAACGAAAAGACTTTTGGGGGTTTTCCAATGCAGACATGAGTTTCCTGATATTATCCAGGCCGAACTTCATGCCGTATTTCTGAAGACTGTAGAGGTAGACTATCGTGCCTTCATAACTCATGCAAGCATCCCTATTATCCGGCCAATCGTCTTCTTCAGGTCTTTCCGGTCAACCACCAGGTCTATCATGCCATGGTCCAGAAGAAACTCTGCCCTCTGAAAATCGTCAGGCAGTTGCTGCTTGATTGTCTGCTCAATGACCCTCGGGCCTGCGAAACCTATCAGGCTTCTCGGTTCGGCAATAATAATATCCCCGAGCATGGCAAAACTCGCCGTGACTCCTCCAAAGGTCGGATCCGCCAGCACAGATATATAGAGACATCCGTTGTCATTCAACCGGGCAATTGCAGCAGACACTCTGGCCATCTGCATGAGAGAGAAGATGCCTTCCTGCATGCGTGCTCCCCCCGAGGATGCGACCGTGACAAGAGGCTTCTTTGCCTCAAGGGCAGTCTCTGCCGCCCGAACCACCTTTTCCCCCACAACTGAACCCATGCTGCCGCCCATAAATGAGAAGTCCATCATCACCAGCACCACGGCAATGCCCTCGATGGTCGCCTCTCCGGACATGGCAGCCTCTTCAAGTTCGCTTTTCACCCTGTTCTCATGAAGGCGATCCTTGTAGGAGATCTTGTCTCTGAAATTAAGCGGATCTTTGGATGACAAGCCTGTATCAATCTCTGTGAAGCTGCCTTCATCGACAAGCAGCTGAATGCGATCCTTTGCGCTGATCCTGAAATGATAATTACACTTGGGGCAGATCCTGAGGTTCTTGTCTATTTCCTTCTTATAAATGATCTCCCTGCAGCTGTCGCACTTCACCCACAGCCCTTCAGGGATCTTGATCTTCTTCTCCGGCTTTATTGCATCCTTGCTTTTCTTAAACCATGCCATTGTATCTGTGTTCCTTATGCTGTTGTGACGCTCGCGCTGCGGTGACTATTATACCTCATATGTGCGGCCATCTTTTAGGATCTGCAAAACCACCTGCTTTTTTTCCCTTATATTCTGCAGTTCTTTTGCAATCCGCTCCATGTATTGCGGCTTGATGTGAGTGATCAGGATCTTTTCCGGCCGGTTTTTCATTTTGTTGATCTCAAGGCCGAGCAGTTCAGGAGTGAGGTGGCCCGTCTTTATTGCAAGTTCCTCCATACGGTTCGGAAAGGAGACTTCGATGATCATGACCTGTATATGGTCTGCTGCAGCCCATATCTTGTTTGTAGGACCTGTGTCTCCTGTATAAAGAAGTGTCCTGCCAAGCTCATTTTTTAACACATATCCAACTGCAGGAACGGTGTGATTAACAGTATATGCGGTCACCGAGTACCCATTTACAATGAAAGGCCTTCCCGGAACAATGGTCTTCAACTTCAGCACAGGATTAATAGATGCCGATATTTTGGTGAAATCCGGCCAGAGTTTATCATTCAAAAGGTTATCGCGGAGGGTTCTGAGCGTTTCTTTTGTGGCATAAAGGTTCACGCTATGCTTCCTCTGCTTGATGACAATATTATCGGCGAGAAAGGGAATAGCCTTGATATGGTCAAGGTGGGAATGGGTGATCAGGATATTCCTCACCTCCCACTGCTTCGACTCGCTGAGCGAAGACCCGATGGTTCCGGCATCAAGAAGAACCTTGCCGTCAACAAGAAATGCCGGAGAGTTAGAGCCGGGCAACTCTGCGCCTGAACATCCCAAAACCTTCACTTTCATTGGTCTTTCCCCAGCTCGGGCAGCACCCGGATAAAATGTTCCACCACATCGCCGTCGAACTGTATCCAGGAATGCTTCTTTAACTCATCAATTGCGGTCTGCGCGCTGAGCGCTTTACGATAGGGTCTGTCCGTTGTCATGGCGTCATAGGTGTCTGCAACGGCAATAATTCTGGCAATAGAATCAATTGCAGTCCCCTTCAGCTTGTCCGGATATCCGGTGCCGTCGTATCTTTCATGATGCCCCCTTACGCCGGGTATTATGTCCTTCATCTGTTTTACGTTGTGGAGCGCTCTTGACCCCAACGCAGCATGTTCGTTCATCGTTTTTAACTCCTCCGGATCGAGCCTGTCTTTTTTCAAAAGGATATTATCATGGATGCCGATTTTGCCGATATCATGCAGGATAGCCGCAAGCTTGAGGCGCTCCATCTCATGAGCAGAAAGTCCCATTGACCTGCCGATCCCTATGCTGTAATGCATTACCCTTTGTGTATGTCCGCCTGTATAGGGATCGCGCATTTCGATGGTTTCGGCAAGGGCATGCGCTGTTTCGTAGAAGGTTTCCTTCAGCTCCTTGTAGAGGTTTGCGTTTTCGATCGCAATAGCAACCGTGTTTGCAAGAGCAGACAGACCTTCTCTGTCATCTTCGTCAAATAATCCTTCATTCTTGTTGATCGCCTCCAGGACACCCAAGACAGTGTCTTTGGTCTTGACCGGCACGCAGATCATGCTTTTTGTCTGAAATGTGCTCTTTGCATCTGCACCGCCGAAAAATCTGGGGTCTGACGCGACGTCATGAATTATCAAGCTCTCGCTTCTTTCGGCAACCCATCCTGCTATGCCCTGCCCCTTTGCCAATCTGACCTCCTTGAGGGCGTTTCCCTTATCGCCAAGTGCAACCTCGAAAAAGAGTTCACCGGTTTCCTGGTCAACAAGAAGCAGGCTGCCGGTCTCTGCATTTACAAGACATGTCGCAGCCTCGATTGCACGCTTTCTGATTTCACGCGTATCGAGGGTTGAATTTACCAGGGTGGAAAGCTCCATGAGCGTTTTTGCCTGCTGGAGCTTTCTCTGCAGAGTGTAGGTTAAAAGATCGGCCATCTAAATGCTATTACGCAGGGAAAACAGGTATTTTCTTAGTATCTCATCAGGCTCGTTAATCTTCTTGACGATTGCGCTGCCGATGATCACACCGTCGGCAAACCGGGCAACCAGGGAAGCCTCATCAGGGGTGGAGATGCCGAAGCCGACAGCAATAGGCGCATCGCTGACAGACCTGATGCTGGCCATGTGGGATTCGATCGCAGGATCAAGAGAAAGCCTGGAGCCGGTGATGCCGGTGATCGAGACATAGTAGATAAATCCCCCTGAAGCATGGCAGACCTTCTTTATCCGGGCTTCGGTCGAGGTGGGTGCAAGCAGGAAGATCAGATCAAAGGGCTTCTTTTTCGTAAGATTCATCATTCCCTCTGCCTCATCTGGCGGCAGGTCAGGAACAATGATGCCGTCAACCCCCGCAGAGCATGCATCTTCAACAAACTTTTCCTCGCCATATTTAAAGATGGGGTTGTAATAGGTCATCAGGATAATGGGGATCTGGGTTGTCTTTCGCAGGTCTCTAACAAGATCTATTACCGTATGCAGTGTCGTGCCATCCTCAAGAGCTCTCTGAGCAGCAGCCTGTATTGTTGGTCCGTCGGCAAGCGGATCAGAGAAGGGCACGCCAAGCTCTATGATATCGACGCCGCAGTCCTCAAGGACGCTAACCAGTTCCTTTGTCCTCTGGATATTCGGATCCCCTGCCATGATATATGCGATAAAGGCCTTCCGGTTATAATCCCTGAGCAGCTGGAATTTTCTGCTGATGCGGGACCTCATAGCTGCACACCCTTGATACGCGCAACATGCTGAACATCCTTGTCACCCCTGCCGGATAGATTCACAATGATGACCTCGCTCTTCGAGAGTTTCGGTGCAAGAATTATTGCCTCTGCAAGGGCATGGGAAGACTCAAGCGCAGGAATAATGCCCTCGGTCATGGAGAGTCTGTCAAAGGCAGCAAGCGCCTCATCATCGGTTGCGTACGCATACTGAACTCTGCCTGAGTCTTTAAGAAATGCATGCTCCGGCCCGACAGCAGCATAGTCAAGGCCTGCTGACACAGAGTGCGTTCCTAAAACATTGCCGTCATCATCCTGAAGCAGATAACTTTTTGTGCCCTGGAGCACGCCGATTGAACCTCCGGCAAAACGCGCTGCATGCTCGCCCGCAGCAATACCCCTGCCGCCGGCTTCAACGCCAATCATCTTCACCTCATCATCCATGAACGCATGAAACAGGCCTATGGCATTACTGCCGCCGCCAATACAGGCGATAAGATAATCAGGGAGTTTTGCTTCTGCCGCAAGGATCTGCTTTCTTGCTTCTCTGCCGATTACAGACTGAAAATCCCTAACCATAACCGGGAAGGGATGGGGTCCGAAGACTGTGCCCATTACATAGTGAGTTGTGCGTACATTCGTTGTCCAGTCTCTCAGTCCCTCGTTGATAGCATCTTTTAATGTCCTTGAGCCGATCGTGACCTCATGCACCTTTGCGCCGAGGAGCCGCATTCTAAAAACATTCAGGGATTGGCGGGCAACGTCATCAGAGCCCATGTATATCTCGCATGCAAGCCCGACCAGTGCAGCGCCTGTTGCTGTTGCAACGCCATGCTGTCCAGCTCCTGTCTCAGCTATTAACCTCTGTTTGCCCATCTTTTTTGCAAGCAATGCCTGGCCGATTGCGTTGTTGATCTTATGAGCACCGGTGTGGGCAAGGTCCTCACGTTTGAGATATATTTTTGCGCCGCCAAGATCAGCAGTCAGCCTTTTCGCAAAATAGAGCGGCGTAGGTCTTCCGATATAGGTCTGCTGGAGCAGCCTGAGTTCATTATGGAACTCCATGTCTTTCTTTAATGCAGTATACGCGGTTTCGAGTTCCTGTAATGCAGGCATAAGGGTTTCAGGCACGAACCTTCCGCCATATTCGCCAAAATATCCTTTTTTGTCAGGTAATTTTTTGATAACCAATCCCCCTCATGGATACAAAAAGAAATGTGATAAGGATCCGAAATAAAAGCCGGTTTATTATATCCCAAAAGAGTCAAATAACAACATAAAAAGCCCCTCTGGTATGACCTTGAAGATTATTTCTTTGACACATCGAGCGCTGTTTCTTATACTTCAATCATGCTCAGAATCGCGGTAATAGACGGCCAGGGAGGCGGTATCGGATGCCTCATCGTTAAGCGGCTGAAAGAGGAATTCTCTGACAGGATCGAGGTGATCGCGCTCGGCACCAATGCTGCTGCGACAACAGCCATGATGAAGTCACGGGCAAACAAGGGTGCGACCGGAGAGAACGCTATTGTCTGGAACTCTGACAAGGTGGATATGATCGTCGGACCCCTGAGCATTGCATTCCCGAACGCTATGTTGGGCGAGGTGACTGACAGGATGGCAACGGCCGTTGTCTCATCTCCTGCCCGGAAACTTTTGCTTCCCCTGAACCAGGAAGGGATCGAGATAGTAGGAGGGGACAAGGAACCCCTGCCCCATCTTATTGAACATGTAATCTCACAGATAAAGGAGAGCGGCCATGTGTGAAGCAAATGCCTATATCTATAAAGACGGCAAAGAGGAACTTTATCTCGAAAACGTCGACGTCATGAAACCGGAAGACGGGAAGATCTTTATGAAGAACCTCTTCGGCGAGCAGAAGATCTTTGAAGGGGAGATCAAAGAGGTCTCACTACTCCGTCACAAGATCATCTTAGAGAAAAAGTAGCCCTCTCTTCCCGGGTAATCCGAGCATATGTCTCATGAATGGCGGCTGATCGATTCAGGGCCATGCAGTGCCTCATACAGCATGGCTTTGGACGAGGCGATCGCCACATCGGTCCGAAACCGTAAAGCACCTCCCACTCTCCGGTTCTACAGCTGGGACAGACCCTCTCTCAGTATCGGCAGTTTTCAGAAGACAGCAGACCTTGATCTCGATTACTGTAGACAGAACTCCATCCCTTTTGTAAGAAGGCAGACAGGCGGCAGGGCTATTCTCCATGGTGATGAACTGACATACAGCTTCTCTGTTCGAACAGACAAGGAGCCTTTTTCAAAAGGTCTTATGCAAAGTTACGGCAGGATAAGCAGTGCATTCAACCTTGCCTTTCAGAAGATCGGTATTCATGTTGAATCAAAGATGCAGAGAGAGCGAGGCCGGGTTCTGACCAGCAACCCTCTCTGTTTCGAGTCAAGCTCATATGGTGAGCTCCTCCTGAATAACCGGAAGATTGTCGGAGCTGCCCAGAAACGGTGGAAAGACGGACTTCTCCAACAGGGGGCAATACCGTATTCCACCTGTGACAAAGAAATGCTCGCTGGTGTCTTCGGCAGAAGGGCTTTAGTTGCAGAAAACTCTCTGCATGGCCTGAAGGAGATCGTGCTGGACGTTAGTGATCAGAATTTCAGGAAAGCAGTTCAGGAGGCCTTTGAAGAGACCTTCAGTATCAGCCTTCTAACTTCTCATCCAGAGACGGCAGAGCAGCAGCTTGCTGAGGAGCTTGAGCAGCAGAAATATCTTCAGGACTCGTGGAACTTTCGTCTGTAGATGCCGCGACAGTTGACATATCAGGCACAGGTTCAGCGGCGGCTGTCTCCGGTTTCTTTATCTCCAGCTCATAGTAATAGGTAAAGACTATTGCCAGCACAACAAGGCCCAGATAGCCCTGCACCATGTAAGAAATAAGCTGAAGAGGGAAGGAAACAATCGTCCCAATAATTGGGATCAAGTGAAAGGGATAGCTGATCAGCATGGCAAAAAAACTTACAACAATATAGCCAAGGAACAGCAGCGCATACAGCCAAAAAGCATTCTGGTGTTTCCAGAGAAATACGCAGGCGTCCTTAAAGGCCTTCCATGACCCCTCTCGTTTGAAAAAAAGCACGGCAATGCCATAGACAGTTACTGCAAGAATAGCAAGGAGAATACTGATTGCTGCCACCGCAAGCACCAGCGTGAAAAAGATACCGAGGAAAAGCGCAAGCGTTGAATCCTGACTTTTTGCAGCAGAGACAACAGCTGCAATGCCGCCGCCGAAGAGACCTAACATAAAGGCAATAGCGAGAAAAATGAGACTTATGAGGCCGGTATACCACATGAGAGGAAAGAAGAATTGTCTGGCTTCCGAAAAGAATTGCTTCATGGTAAATGGTGCTGTTGGTTCGAGGATACTCCTTCCCACAACGCCGGCTGATCCGCTGAAAACATAAAGCCCAAGAGTCGTCACAAACAGAAAATAGAGAAGAATACTGGTCACTACCATCAAGACCAGCCAGAGATACTTCGCAATGAATTCAGAGGGGCTCGAAAACATATTGAAGATGTCCTGAGCGTGGGTAAGCCCGGTCAGGTCAAGGCCGAATATCACAAAGGCAATGCCAAGCGGAATTCCAACGACAATAAAAAAGCTGAAACAGTTGATGATCATCAACACAGCCTGTATACCGACGAGCTGCATGCGCCTGTTGATGGAATGGAACCCTGTCCTGATCGCTTCAGCAAATGTCATAGTTGTTTTATTATACATCTTCGACTGCCATCTCCTCAAAGCAATCTAAGGGAAGCTCTTTCAGGAACCGGGACTGCTGAGCAATGCCCATGGTCTGCCAGTCATCAGCCACCACAGGATAGCAGAGATACAAAGATTCCTTTGCCCTCGTGACCCCGACGTAGAACAGCCTGCGTTCTTCTTCCTCGTCTTCGTTCTTGAGCGATTTCGCAGATGGGAACTTTCCGTCATTCAGGCCGATCAGGAAGACCGTGTTCCATTCCAGCCCCTTTGCCTGATGTACAGACGAAAGAATAACTTTGCCTTCAGGAACTTCTGATCCTTCAGCCGCATCAGCAAGCCCCTGGAGTGTCATCTCGCTCAGGAACGTTTCAAGCAGATCATATCTCCGGGCAAATTTTATCATCTGCGTGACATCTTCGATTCTCATGTCAGCATTGGGATAGGTTGCATGGAGGTGGTCCTCATATCCGTGCTGCATCACATAATCGATCGCAGAAGACGGCATGCCCAGATAGCGCTCATGCTTCAGCACGCTCAGCATCTCAAGAAAACTGTTGAATGCTGTTGCCGCTTTTTTCGGCACGAGCTTGTATGCATCAAAGACAGCCTCTACAGGCTTCTCCTGTTCCTGGATGGAATTCCAGATCTTTGCAGCAGTGATATTGCCGATGCCGGGAGTGAGTTTCAGCACCCGTTTCCAGCTGATCTCATCGTGTGGATTGGTAATGATCTTCAGGAACGCAAGCGTATCCTTGATATGGGCCTGCTCGAAAAACGTAAGACCTGATCTAACATCAAAGGGTATGCCCTTGCGCTGGAACTCCATCTGGAGTTCCATGGACTGAAAGTGGGAACGATAGAGCACGGCAATCTCATTAAAGGATCGTCCATCAGCATTCAGGTCTATCACTACTGACGCAACAAATTCTGCCTGCTCAAATACATCCTTGAGCGCAACAACGTAAGGAAGCTCGCCTGCTGCAGAAACAGCATGAAGATCTTTGCGGAACTGTCTTCGGTTATGAACAATGCTGCTGTTGGCAAGGTGCAGCACCTGGGGGGTTGAGCGATAGTTCGTAGTGAGCTTGTGCACGGCTGTTCCCTCATGTTTTTCAGGGAACTTCAGGATATTTTCAAAGTCAGCACCCCTGAAAGAATAGATCGACTGGGCGTCGTCGCCAACAACCATAAGGTTTCCCGTTGTGCCGGTCGTGAGGTCTATGATCTCGGCCTGGAGCCTGTTCGTGTCCTGGTACTCATCCACCATGACATGTCTGAATTTTATTGAATAGTATTCGCGGATCTTCGGATGCTCAACAAACAGCCTCTTCCATCCATGGAGCAGATCGTCAAAATCAAGGAGATTCAGGTGCAGTTTCTTTTTGTCGTAGAGTTCTGCGATCTTTGTGATCTCTTCAAGAAGATGAGAGAAGTGTGAGAAACGCCGGAGCACAATGTCCTCAACCGGCAGCTCCGTACTTCTCGAGAGACTGCATATCTCTGCCAGCACGCCGCCTTTCGGGAGAATGGTTTCCTTCTGGTATACATCTGCGATGCAGGCATCGAAAAGTTCCTTTGAGTCCTCACGGTCGAGTATAGAGAATCCCTGCCTGTACCCGATGAGCTGGCAGTGCTGCCTCAGAAGCAGATTTGCTATATGGTGAAACGTGCCGCCAAAAAGGCCGGAGATGTTCATGCCGATCAAAAGCTCGACCCTCCTGAGCATCTCCCTTGCTGCCTTGTTCGTGAAGGTAAGGAGGAGGATGTTCTCGGCAGGTGTACCCATTTCGATCAGGCGAGCAACCCGGTACGTGACAACCCGGGTCTTCCCGGTGCCAGCACCTGCAAGCACCAGCGCAGGGCCCTCTCCGTGCATCACAGCAGCTAACTGCTCGGGGTTAAGGTCCTTGGCGTAGTCAACCGAAAACTGGTGCGGTTCCCTGTGGAGAAGATATTTTTTCATTATAAACGGCTTCGCAGAAAGTCCGTATGCTGCGTTGCGCTTGGAAACTCGTCACTGCGACGTACCCGCAAGTACGCCTCATCCCTCATTTCTTGCGCGCCTTGCCTCCGGAGCTTTTTACGAACCCGTCTCATTTTTATCCTCATTTCTTTTTATTATGAGGTTTCAATCATTCAAAGAAAAGCGGCTTAATAGATTTGCCAAGAATGCCTTGGTCTGCAGCCCTTCTGAAAAGCTCCTCAACCGCATGTATGCCGTCGTCCCTGATATCAAGAGAATAATCATTTACATAGAGCCTGATATGCTGATCTATGACCTGTTCATCAAGCTCCTGAGCATGCTGTTTTATATAGGTCTTTGTTTCTTCGCTGTTGCTAAAGGCATATTCCAGGCTTCTGCGGATCAACGAATCGGTCTTCTGCACCAATTCCCTGCCCAGATCTCTTCTGGCGATCATACAACCGAGTGGAATTGAAAGCCCTGTCTCCTGCTCCCACCACGCACCGAGATCAATGATCTGCTGTAATCCTTCCTGCTGAAAGGTAAAGCGGCTCTCGTGAATAATGAGGCCTGCATCTGCCTCTCCGCTTTTCACCGCACCGATGATCTGATGAAAGGGCATGACCTTGACCCGCTGCTTCAGTCCTGGATCAAAGATCTGGAGAAGCAGAAAGGCAGTAGTCAGTTCTCCGGGGATTGCGATGGTCTTTCCCTTGAGATTCTGCATGGAAGATTTGTTCCGTGCCACGACCAGCGGGCCGCACCCTTTGCCAAGCGCACAACCTGATTTTAGCAGACAGTATGTATCTCTCAGTAGACCAAAGGCATGGAACGATACTTTTGTGATGTCGAGCCTCGCCTGCTGTGCCATCTGGTTCAGGGTCTCGACATCTTCAAGAATCTCCTTGTACACAATGTCAGAGGTATCGATCTTGCCATGCACAAGGGCATAAAAAATGAACGTATCATTGGGACAGGGCGAATAACCGAGGGAAAGTGTTTTCACCATGTCAGATTGCCTTGATACATTCCAGGGCTGCCTTCTGACAGGTCTCTGCAGCAAGTTTTATATCCCATTTTGAAATGTCTCTGTTCTCCACGATGTTGCTGATGCCGCGCATCTCGATAATCGGAACGCCATAGAGTGCGCAGACATGGGCGATGGCAGCTCCCTCCATATTCTCGCAGATAGCACCAAAGTGCCGCTCAAGTTCAATTGCCCTCTTTTTTGTGCCGGTGCATGTGGAAAGAGTCAGGAAAGTGCCTTTCTTGACCGTGATGAGTGATGAGTGATGAGTAATGAGTTGGGCAGCCTTAACAGCCTTAATTGCGAGTTTTCGATCAAGGGGGAATTCATTGAAATACTTTTTTCTGTCTTGTTGGAGCAAAGGTATGCCGGTAAGGTTCATACCATGAAAACCGTCTTTCAGCAGGACTCCCTCATCGCCATAGATCTCTCTGTCAGCTATCGCGATATCCCCTATGTTCAGCCCTGATAAAGGATATGCACCGCCAATGCCGATATTCATGATCACAGCAGGGGAATAATCATGAATAAGCTGTGTACAAGCGTGAGCAGCATTTACTTTGCCTATGCCAGCTATGCTCACAACAACATGCTTTCCCCCCAGGCTGCCATCATAATACATGCTTCCAGTTCTCGTTTTCCTGTTCAGATTCCGGCAGAGGATGCCGGCCTCTGCCGAAACCGCAACAATGATCCCAATATCTGCTCTTTTTTTGTCTGTCAATCTCAGCTCCAACCCCGTTTTTCTTTCATTTATCATATCAGACACCTTGATAAAAAAGGGGTTCCTGTGGTAGAGTTTTTAACCCGATTGCCTGTCTCACAGGCCGGGAAAATCACACGCCAGCTACAGCTTTTGCCCCTGGTCCCGAAAGGGTAGGCAGAACAGGCGGAGGATAAACCCAAGGAGGAGTACCAATGGTAGTTTCAATGAAGGAGTTGCTTGAGGCCGGAGTACATTTCGGTCATCAGGTGAAACGCTGGAATCCCAAGATGAAGAGATACATCTTCGGGGAGAGAAATGGCATCTACATCATCGATCTGCAGAAAACACTGAAAGGTCTTGAGGATGCTTATCGTTTTGTGAGGGAGACAGCAGCAACAGGTGCAACCGTATTGTTCGTCGGCACCAAGAAGCAGGCACAGGATGCAGTTATGGAAGAGGCAAAGCGTTGCTCCTCATATTGCGTCAACCAGAGATGGCTTGGCGGCATGCTCACCAATTTCACGACCATCAAGAAGAGCATCGAAAGACTGAAAAAGCTCGAGACCATGAAAGAAGACGGCACGCTCGGTCTTCTCACCAAGAAAGAAGCAGCGTCACTTGAAAAGGAGCGCATTAAGCTTGACAAGAACCTTTCAGGCATCAAGGACATGAAAGGGACGCCGGGCGTGATCTTTATAATTGATCCTAAGAAAGAGAAGATCGCAATCCAGGAGGGAAAGAAGCTTTCGATCCCTATCGTTGCCGTTGTTGATACGAACTGCGATCCTGATGAGGTTGATCATGTTATCCCAGGCAATGATGACGCTATCCGGGCCATCAAGCTCATGGCATCCAAAATTGCTGATGCGGTACTCGAAGGCAGAGCAATACTTAACAAAGAGACTGCCCAGGAAGAAGAAAAGGCCAAGGTTGAGGAAGGCGTTGCTGAGGTAGCCGCAGAGGTAACAGAATGACAGAAATTTCAGCTGCAGTAGTTAAAGACCTCAGAGAAAAGACCGGCGCAGGCATGATGGAATGCAAGAAGGCTCTGACCGATGCAGGCGGTGATGCAGAAAAGGCTATAGATATACTCAGGCAGAAAGGGCTGGCATCAGCAGCAAAAAAGGCATCGCGCTCTGCTTCACAGGGCCTGATCAGCTCACTTATCCAGGCGGACAAGGTCGGCGTCATGGCAGAGATTAACTGTGAGACAGACTTTGTTGCAAGGACTGATGATTTCCAGGCGCTCATGAAGAACGTGATGGAGCAGATTGCTGCTGCTAAGCCGACAGCCGTGTCCGTTGAAGAATCTCCTTCAGAAAAACCCGAGAACTGTCTGCTTGAGCAGGTTTTTGTCAATGACACTGACAAGAAGAAAAAAATCAAGGATCTTGTGACAGAAAAGGTCGCAAAACTCGGTGAAAATATTGTTATCAGAAGATTTATCCGTTATCAGGCAGATAGCGGCCTGGTTGGCGCATACATCCATATGGACAAGATCGGTGTCATGGTGGCTGCAGACTCAGCAGCAAAGGCTGATGAACTTCGGCCTCTGATAAAAGACGTGGCAATGCATATTGCAGCTGCTAATCCATCATACATTTCCAGAGAAAATATTCCCCAGGATGTCATTGACAGGGAAAAAGCAATATACCGTGCACAGGTGACCGGCAAGCCTGCTGAGATCACGGAGAAGATCGTGGAGGGCAAGCTGGAGAAGTATTACAGCGATGTCTGTCTTGTGGATCAGATATTTGTAAAGGACCCGGAAGGCAAGAAGAAGGTCAAGGATGTCCTCGGCCCAGGCACAATTATTAAGAGTTTTGCCCGTTTCCAGCTTGGCGAATCGCAGCCGGCTGAGCCGAAGAGCTGTTAGGGAGAGATACGCATGCCGCGTCTGTTCAGCAGAGTACTCCTCAAGATCAGCGGTGAAGCCCTCATGGGCGATAAGGGCTACGGCATTGATGCCCATACTGTTGACTTCATGGCCAAGGAGATCAAGGATATTGTCTCCATGGGAGTGCAGATCTCTATTGTAATCGGCGGCGGCAACATTTTCAGGGGCGTTCAGGCAAGTCTGGAAGGCATGGAACGGGCATCTGCAGATTATATGGGAATGCTCGCAACGGTCATCAACGCGCTTGCACTCCAGAACGCTCTCGAAAAATACAAGATACCTACGCGTGTACAGTCAGCAATTGGAATGCAGGAGCTTTGCGAACCCTATATCAGACGCAAGGCTATCAGGCATCTTGAAAAAGGACGGGTTGTCATCTTTGCAGCAGGCACCGGCAACCCCTACTTCACGACTGACACTGCTGCAGCATTGCGTGCCATGGAGATCAATGCTGACATTATCATGAAAGGCACCAAAGTGGATGGTGTTTATTCTGCAGATCCCGTGAAAAACCCGAAAGCAAAAAAATTCGCTGAACTCACTTACATCGATGTGCTCAAGAAAGGGCTCGGCGTTATGGATTCCACTGCCATTTCTCTTTGTATGGACAATAATCTGCCTATCGTGGTCTTCAGCCTGAGAGGCAAAGGCAATATCAGAAAGATTATTGAGGGAAAACGAATAGGCACGATCGTAAGGGGGAACAATGATTCAGGAATTAAGAAAAAGAACGCATGAAAGGATGCAGGCCTCCATTGAGGCGCTCAAGAAGAAATTTGCTTCAGTAAGAACCGGACGCGCGTCCCTGTCCCTCCTCGACGGCCTCACTGTTGACTACTATGGCACGCCGACCCCCTTACAGCAGCTGGCCAGCCTCAGCATCCCTGACAGCAGGCAGATTGCAATTCAGCCGTGGGAGCAGAAGATCATACCCGAGATAGAAAAGGCTATTATGAAGTCAGATCTCGGCCTGACACCCATGAATGACGGCAAGCTTATCAGGATCAATATCCCGGCCCTGAATGAAGAGCGGAGAAAACAGCTTGTCAAGGTTGTGAAAAAAGAGGCTGAGGACGCTAAGGTGGCTGTGCGGAATATCAGAAGAGATGTCAATGAGGAGTTAAAGAAGCTCGAAAAGGAAAAACATGTCAGCGAGGATGAGATAAAGAAGGAGCACGATGAAGTGCAGAAGATCACGGACTCCTTTGTCAAAAAGGTCGAGGAACTGCTTGAACATAAAGAAAAAGAGATAATGGAGGTATGACATGAATAGCAATTTTATGGTAAAAGTTGAAGATGCAAAGCTGCCCGATGTCCAGAAGGCACTGCAGGCAGCAGGGATAAAGGTAAGAAGCATCATCGAGCTGCACAAAGAAGAGATCAAGAAAGAAGAGACTGCATAATGGCTGCGGAAAAAAAGAGGGCTCCTGCAACAAAAAAAGCCAAGGTTCAGGTCAAGGCTAAGACAAAGCCGAAATCGGTCAAGGCTCCTGCAGCAAAAAAGGCTAAGGTGCAGGTTAAGAAGAAAATAGCAAAAGCCAAGATAGCGGCAAAAACGAAACCAATACCTAAGGTCAAGACCAAAGCCTCGGCTCAGGTCAAGGGCAAGGCAAAAGCAGCAAAGACGACTGCAAAGACTGTTGCAAGAAAGCCTGAGAAAAAAGCCATTGCTGCCAAGAAATCGTCTGCGCAAAAAAAGGTTACGGCTCCGGTAGCTCCTGCTGCTGATCGTTTTCGGGGATTAAAGGGCATGTTGATCGCAAAGCGCGACGCGTTGCTCAAAGAAGCAAAGCAGGAGATTCAAAAATATGTAAGCGGTGAAAACCGTCAGCTTGTTGATACTGCTATTGACGAGGCAGACTGGGCTGCAGTGGAGATCTCAGAGGATCTGAATCTTAAAAGGCTGAGCGCCCAAAGACAGCTTCTGAACGATGTAGAAGAATGTCTGAGAAAGGTTAATGAGGGCACATACGGCATCTGTGAGGACTGTGGCGAGGAGATCAGCGAAAAGCGGCTGCATGTCATTCCCACGGCTTCACTTTGCATTGACTGCAAGGAACAGAGAGAGAAAATGGCTATTTTGGATCAGGATACAGAACTCTAATTACAAGGCAGCATCGGCTCGGCGATGCTGCCTTTCGTTGCCCCGTGTTTCTCTTCTCAGAGCCTTCATGCAGTCCTATTATTCTCTATGATTATCCCCCTTGGCGATTGTGCGACGTGTGCCTTACACTCAGCTCTATATGCAGCATAACCTATTCATTTCTAATTGCGCAGCAGAGAGTTCTATAGGCATACCCGTAATTGAGTAGAGTTATTTATCAGGGAGCGAAAATACTACAGGGGGATTCGGTAATGAGTATGATTTATATCAAGACAGGCGATTCAGGGCCTTGGTATGATAGGTGCATATTTATTGAATAGGAGAAGGGAGAGATCAATGAAGAAGACAGGAAAAAGGATAGCAGCAGGGTTAGCGTTAGGACTTATGGTGGCTGTTACGGCAGTATACGCAGCCACGTACGAAGGGCATGACCACAGCAAAATGCACGCAGCGGCTGACAGCGGGGCCAACCCTCTTATCGAGGAGATGATGCAGCTTGACGAAGTGTTCCATGCCGTGGTTTCCGGGGTGGCCCTTGGCGATGGCGAGAGGGTGCATGCAGCACTCGAATCCATGCACGGCGCCATGGAGAAGACCCATGAGGGTGTCCATGCCGGGAAGGTCACAACACCAAAGAACCCCAAGAAGGTGAAGGAATTCGTGAAGATGGACAAGGATTTCCATGCAAAGCTTGAAACCCTTGCGCATGCAGCGCATAAGAATGACCAGAAGAAGATGCTGATCCTGACAAAGCAGCTCCTTGACGGATGCATAAGCTGCCACCAGATGTTCAGGAAATAGTTTCGGCATGCGCGGGCAGATATGGCAAAGGGCCCTGTACAAACCGACAGGATATTGGAATCGAGCGCTTTAAGGGGTTAAAAAGAAAAGTCTTCCGTTCCTTTTCTCAGAATGTTTATTCTCACAATGCAAGGAATCCCGATATAGGGCTTATTGCCAGATTTGCCTGTGCGTAATGAATGTCGTTTACTGTTTCATTTTTTTTCTAAGGGTGAGTCTGCTGATGCCTAACAGACGGGCTGCCTCTGACTGGTTCTCATGTACATGGCTGAGCACATAGGAAATAAGCGCTCGGTCAACCTCGCCATGGACCCTGTCGAAAATCCCGCGCTCCCTATTGTCTATCGCCTGCTTTGCAAAGGAAGTGACTGCTGTGCCAAGCGATTCATATTCAGCCTGCTGGGTGACTGTGTGGGTGCCGAGTTCGCTCAGTTCATGTGTTGTAAGATACGGCGTCCTGGTGAGCGCCAGAGCAGACCTGATAGTATTCTCAAGCTCACGGATATTTCCGGGCCAGTCATGGGCACTCAGCCTCTTAGAGAACTGTTTCGTAAATCCCCTGATCTGGCGCGGCGCAGTCTGCTTATACCGGTTCAGGAAGAACTGGACCAAAGGAAGAATATCTTTTCTGCGCTCCCTGAGTGGGGGGATATGAATGGTCGTGACACGGAGCCGGTGATAGAGGTCTTCCCTGAAGGTGCCCTGTTTTACCATTGATTCAAGATTTCGGTTTGTTGCCGAGAGCAATCGCACATTGACCTGAACCTCTTTGGTGCTGCCGATGGGATAGAAGGCCTGTGTCTGGAGAAAACGGAGCAGCTTTGCCTGAAGAGGCAAAGGCAGTTCACCCACTTCGTCAAAAAAAACAGAACCCTCATCAGCGATCTTGAGCATGCCTTCCTTTGACGCTACAGCTCCGGTAAAAGATCCTTTCTCAAAGCCGAAGAGCTCTGACTCCAGCAGAGCCTCGGGAACTGCAGCGCAGTTGACCACAACAAAGGGCTTGCCGAAGCGCGATGAAAGCTGTGCTATTGATTCTGCGATCAGCTCCTTGCCAGTGCCTGTCTCTCCGGTGATCAGCACCGGCGCATCGACCTGCGAGAGCCTTGCCAACTTCTTGCAGACATCCATGATGATCGGTGAGTGGCCGACGATAGCGCAGGTTGGCGTTGGCGGCAGCGGCGCAATGGGGATGTTGTCCCTGATCTCGTCACGGAATTCCCGGAGCCCATCAAGGAGGCATGCAATCACCTCCAGCGTGAGCGGCCGCTGTATCACTTCGTATGCGCCGAAGGTCGCGGCTTCCATGACCCGCTCTGTGCGCTTCTGCTTTGTGACTGCCATAACGTAGTGGCGGTCGGTCAGTTCCCTGATCATGCCCGGCCGCATGGAATCAATATCAAAAAACACAAATGAACCCTCGCCCTCAGGAGCACCTTCGGTCAGTTTTGTTCCTTTCGGCAGAACTCCTGAAAGTTCCTTAAAAAGTGACCTGTCCTTGCTGATAAGCGCTATCTTTTCCATCTTCTGTATATAAAGTATACCTACTGGTAATATATTAATCAATATCAGTAAGATACCAAACACTAACTGCCTGTTTTTAAAGGATAGTTATGTTGGCATGGCGGTTGCCTATAGAGGAAGAGCAAGGAAAGCAGAAGAACCCGTCAAGGAGAAATGATTATGGATGACGCAAAAATATACAACGTATGCCTCATGAGGGTTAAACACCAGATCACGAAGGCCAATGAGAGGCTCGACAATGGCTCAGCACCCAAGGCCGGTATTGTCCTTGAGTCATACAATACCGGTGACCTGGAAGAGATCATTGATATTCTTGAACTTTACGATATTGAAGACAGGACTCCTGCTGGTCTGGCTGAAAAGCTCGAGGACCTTGCATATACTGTTTCGGTTCTGGTCAGAGAGAAGGTTGTTTTTGACTATGATGAGAAAGGGAATCTGGGGCTGCAGTATATTCCGAAAGAGCGCTCAGCAGAGGCATATAACGTGTCAGACGCAGCCCTTGCGGCAGCATAGGGTAAAAGAAAAGATATCAGAACAGCCATCTGCTGATCTTGCGGGTGTCGATACCGCGGTATCTGCCCTGTTTCAGCAGCGTAATGAAATTGTCGTATGTAACAACATCAGAGAACTCAGTGTAGCACGACCCGATTTCCCCGGCAGCATGAGCATCTGAACCTCCTGTGAAAGGGAGGTTCAGTGCCTGTGCTGTATCAACAGCCTTCTTGTTGAAGTGATGCATATTGCAGCCGTTATAACCCTCGACAGCGCAAAGCCCCTGCAGATTCTTTATCATGTCGCCTATGCTGTTGACTCCGCGGTACGGATGTGAAGGGATCGAGACGCCCCCATGTTCGTTTACGATCCTGACCAGGTCTGCTATCGGTGCATATTTGATCGAGAGCCTATCTGTATTTACGCCGAAAACAAGGCAGTGGCCTTCGGCAGCAGAGAACTCGACACCCCTGAAGAGCAGGATCCTGTTGCTGTATTTTTCGCGCAGGAGTTCGACGCCTTCGGAGGCCCCATAATAATAGTGCTCAGTAAAGACGATACCGTCCAGTTTGTGCCTGATTGCCTGCAGGACAACCTCTTCCGGATCGGTCGGATTGTCCCCGCTGTTTACGGAATGAACATGAAGATCGATCTTGCTCGGCATATCTTAGAATAACTTTGAGAGCAGGGCAGGCACAACTGTTTCGACGCGCAGGGGACGCTCTCCGAGGCTTATAGGGCTGAACCCTGCGGAGATAAGTTTATCGACCTCATACGCAATAAAACCTCCCTCTGGACCAATCGCAAGGGTAACGTGTTTTTTCGTATCCCGCGGGCAGAAATGCTGAGCCGCAGGATGGGCGACAAGCGCGAGAGTATCTTTAATGATTGCCGGCAGTTCATCCTCAACAAAAGGTTTGAAAAGTGGTCTGAGCTGAACCTCAGGCATGGCAGTATCTTTTGCTTGTTCAAGGCCGAGGGTCAGAAATTCCCGCATCTGCTCTTCGTGAAGCAGTGGGCTCTTCCAGAAGCTTTTCTCGACCCGGAAGGAATTGATCAGAAAGATCTTTTTCGCTCCCATGGACGATGCAGCAATGACTACGCGCTTCAGCACTTTGGGGCGCGGCAGGGCAAGGATAAGTGTCACGGGAAGCGGGTCAGGCGGCTTCTGGTCAAGATGCAGTTCGAGCGTGATAGCATCCGGCGTGAGTGTGGTGACCGTTCCTATTCCTATCGGTCCGTTCAACAGGCCAACGGAGAGTTGATCGCCTATTGCTGCGCGATGCACAGTCAAAATGTGCTGTAGCCTGCGGCCCTGCAGCTGCACGCAGTTCGGTCCGGTGAAATCCTCTTCAGAGAGAAGGATGATGTTCATGCCGGCAGACTAGAAACAGTCTTTAAATAAGAGGTGCATTGATCAAATCTCCCCTGCATAAGACACCTACTTCTGGTTGCCCCTCTTTGCCAACAGTAGGCCGGACGGAGCAGCCAAAGAAGGGTCACTAAGTCCTCCCTTTGACAAAGGGAGGGTAGGAAGGATTTCGAGAACTAATGTAGTTCTGTTTTTGAGACCTTTATTAATTCTGCCACTTCTCATTAAAAACGATCTCGTTCAATGGCTTTCTTGCAGGGCCGCCTGCCTTTTCCTCAAAAGGATAACCGAGAGGGAACAAACCGACTACCCTGATATTCGATGGAATGCCGAGCAGTTCTCTGAGCTTTATCTCATCGAATACGCCGACGAAGACCGTGCCAAGGCCGAGACCGCGGGCTGCAAGCCAGAGGTTCTGGCAGGCAATGCCGAGGTCGGTCATGTAGTAGGTCTGGTCCCACAGTACCCCTGACTTCTCCGGGTCAGCACAGGCAACGATCACCACCGGTGCTTCGGCAAGTGCCTTCTTTGCAGGGTTGGCCTTATATCCCTTTGGCGCAAAGAAGGACTCCACATAGGAGAGTTCACTGATCTGTTCCTTTATTGCCTTTTCCTTTACTACGACGAAGCGCCAGCACTGCATGTTCGCCCATGAGGGGGCTATGCGTGCGGCCTCAAGCACCTTTTGAAGTTTCTCATCCTCAACAGGTTTGTCCGAAAACTTCCTGACACTTCTTCTTGTCTGAATCGCCTCGAAAAGTTCCATACTGTCCTACCTCCCTCAGTTTTCTCTTCCGGCCCTCGCCGGTCGTGATATCTTATTCTTCATTCTTATAATAAAACTATACCACATACGCACACTCCTCATAGCAGCAGACAATTCAACGCCAACCACAGAGTTGCATCACCGGCACCATTCAAAGTTGCTGACAACAGAATTGTTTATAAAGTGCCATTAATGTCGTAATGCAAGACGATAACGCTTCTGGAAACAGCATATACACAAGGATTCTGCAGTTGGCATGTCAATTGCCTAAGAGACGATGAAGCAAAATAAAAAGTGCTCAAGGAGGATTTATTATGATGAGACAGATAGCAATCTACGGCAAAGGCGGCATCGGCAAGTCAACGACAACACAGAATCTGGTGGCGGCACTCGCAGAGGCCGGCCGCAAGTGCATGATTATCGGCTGCGATCCAAAAGCGGACTCAACGCGGCTTATTCTCAACCGCAAGATGCAGAACACGGTTATGGACATGGCGCGGGAAAAGGGCACGGTAGAGGACCTGGATCTGGATGAAGTGCTGCTTACCGGATTCAAGGGCATCAGGTGCGCTGAATCGGGCGGCCCTGAGCCGGGCGTTGGTTGCGCAGGCCGCGGCGTTATAACGGCTATAAACTTTCTTGAAGAAAACGGCGCATACGGAGATGATACGGAATTTATTTTCTATGATGTGTTAGGCGACGTGGTCTGCGGAGGCTTTGCCATGCCGATCCGCGAAGGCAAGGCAAAGGAGATCTACATTGTCACCTCGGGTGAAATGATGGCCATGTATGCTGCCAACAATATCTCACGCGGCGTTCTTAAATACGCCCAGAGCGGCGGTGTGCGTTTAGGCGGTCTGATCTGTAACAGCCGCAAGACGGACATGGAGTTTGAACTCATCTCAGAACTGGCGAGCAAGCTCGGCACCCAGATGATCCACTTTGTGCCGCGTGACAACGAGGTCCAGCGCGCAGAGCTTCGGAGAAAGACCGTCATAGATTATGCTCCTGATCATCCGCAGGCAGACGAGTACCGCGAGCTTGCACGGAAGATAGCTGATAACAAGAACTTCGTGATCCCAACGCCGATAACCATGGACGAACTGGAACGGCTGCTGATGGATTACGGCATTATGGAGAAAGATGAAGAGGTAGCAGCGTAGGAAAAAAGCTATCAGCAATAAGCTGACAGCTTTCGGGTGAAAAATACAGGCTATTCTTGATTTCGCTGACGGGTGACAGCTAATCGCTAATACGGAGGAAACAATGAGCACAGCAATTAAAGACACACAGAAAATGATAGAGGAAATTCTGGATGCGTATCCGGAAAAGTCGAAAAAGGACCGGGCAAAACATCTTGCTGCAAACGATCCGTCGGGCCAGTGTACGACATGCCAGGTAAAGTCCAACATCAAGTCCCGCCCTGGCGTTATGACGGTCAGGGGCTGCGCTTATGCAGGAGCAAAAGGTGTCGTCTGGGGGCCGGTGAAGGATCAGATCACGATCAGCCACGGCCCTGTCGGGTGTGGTCAATACAGTTGGTGGTCGCGCCGCAACTATTATAACGGCCAGACCGGCATTGATACCTTCGGCACTATGCATATCACCACAGACTTTCAGGAAAAGAATATTGTGTACGGCGGTGACAAGGGTCTTGACGTAGCATTGCATGAGCTCAAGGAACTCTTCCCGCTTGCCAAAGGCATCGGCATACTGTCGGAATGTCCGGTCGGCCTGATCGGTGACGATATCGAGGCCGTATCCAAGCGGGTGGCAAAGGAATTCAAATATCCGATCGTCCCTGTTCGCTGCGAGGGGTTCCGCGGTGTGAGCCAGTCCCTTGGCCATCATATTGCAAACGATACCATCAAGGATTACGTGCTTGGCAAAGGACAGCTTGATGTTTCGACTCCTTACGATGTTGCCCTGATCGGTGACTACAATATCGGCGGAGATGCCTGGGCCTCGCGGAAGATCCTTGAAGAGATGGGGCTCCGCGTCATATCACAGTACACAGGCGATGCGACGATCAATGAGATCGCCATTGCAACCAAGGCAAAGCTGAACCTGATCCACTGTTACCGGTCGATGAACTACATATGCCGCCACATGGAAGAGGAATATGGCATTCCCTGGATGGAGTTCAATTTCTTCGGCCCGACAAAGACATACGAAAGCATCAGGAATATCGCTGCCAAATTCGATGAGAAGATCCAGAAGAACGCTGAAGACGTAATCGCAAAGTATAAGCCGATCATGGATGCGATCGTGGAGCAGTACAAACCGAAGCTTGAGGGCAAAAAGGTGATGCTCTACGTTGGCGGCCTTCGTCCGCGCCACACTATCGGTGCCTATGAAGATCTCGGCATGGAAGTAGTTGCCTCGGGTTATGAGTTCGGCCACAACGATGATTATAAGCGCACATACCCGGAGCTTAAGGAAGGTGCGGTGATCATGGACGACGTTACCTTATACGAGCTTGAAGAATTCACACGCAGGCTGAAGCCGGATATGGTCGGTTCAGGCATCAAGGAGAAATACTCGTATCATAAACTCGGCGTGCCGTTTCGCCAGATGCACTCCTGGGATTACTCAGGACCATACCACGGGTTCGATGGATTCCCGGTCTTTGCAAGGGACATGGACATGACAGTTAACAGCCCCACATGGGACTTGATACGGAGGAAAAAATGATCAAGATAAAAGACCATAACGAATTATTCAGCCAGCCTGATTATCAGGAGCAGTTCGAACGCAAAAAGGAGTTCGAAAGACCCTGGCCCGCAGAAAAGGTTAAGGAGGTCTCTGACTGGACAAAGACCGAGGAATATAAGGAGCTTAATTTCAAGCGGGAGAATATCAAGATCAACCCGGCAAAGGCTTGCCAGCCGCTCGGCGCAGTATTCTGTGCATCCGGATTTGACGGCTCCATGCCCTTTGTTCAGGGTGCTCAGGGTTGCGTTGCATACTTCAGGAGTCATCTGAGCAGGCACTTCAAGGAGCCCTTTGCTGCGATCTCGACCTCCATGACTGAGGATGCTGCCGTCTTCGGCGGCCTGAATAATATGATCGAAGGCCTGGAGAATACATACACACTGTACAAGCCAAAAATGATCGCAGTCTCTACAACCTGCATGGCAGAGGTGATCGGTGATGACCTGAATGCATATATCAAGACTTCACGCGAAAAGGGCGTGATCCCCGAAGACCTGCCCGTGCCGTTTGCACACACACCGAGTTTTGTCGGTTCTCATATCATTGGGTATGACAACATGCTAAAGGGCATCCTGAAGGGGCTTTCAGAAGGCAAGAGGGGCGAACCGAACGGGAAGATCAATATTATTCCGGGGTTCGATACCTATACAGGAAACTATCATGAGATCAAGCGGCTCATGACCTTGATGGGAGTTGAATTTACCCTCCTTGCGGATGTGAGTGATACCTTTGATTCACCCAACACAGGAGAATATAAGCTTTATCCAGGCGGCACCCCGATTCCTGATGCTATGGATGCGGTCAATGCCATAGGAACGATAGCACTCCAGAAGTATTCGACCATGAAGACCATGGAGTATATCCAGAAGGAGTGGGGCCAGAAGGCGTTAAATCTTGCGCCGATCGGCATCAAAAATACCGACGCCTTCTTTGCGGAACTGAGCAAGCTGACCGGCAAGCCGATCCCTGCTGCGATCGAAGCAGAGCGCGGAAGGGTCGTGGACGCGATGGTGGACTCGCACCCGTATGTTCACGGAAAACGTTTTGCCCTGGTCGGCGATCCTGACCAGTTGCTGGGAATGATTAGCCTCATCATGGAGATGGGAGGAGAGCCGGTGCATGTTGTCTGCACCAATGGCGACAAACATTTCGAGGCAGAGGCAAATGAACTGCTTGCATCAAGCCCCTTTGGAATGAACGGCAAGGTATACATAGGCAAGGATATGTGGCATATGCGGTCCCTCCTGTTTACTGAGCCGGTGGATGTCCTGATCGGCAACTCATACGCGAAGTTTCTGACGCGCGATACAGGAACACCGCTCATCAGGATCGGGTTCCCGCTCTTTGACCGGCATCATCTGCATCGGTATCCGATCATCGGGTATCAGGGAGCACTCAATCTGGTGACTATGCTGGTAAACACCATTCTGGACGAGCTGGACAGGAACACGGTAGATACAACGAGCTTTGATGTGATCAGATGAGGGTTGTGACAGTGAATCGTGAAGCGTTAAACGTGAATTTTAAAACAAAGGATGCTTGATTGTGCAATGTATGTCATTCCCGCTTGTCGGGAATCCTTCTTCAGACTCCAGAAAGATTCCGGGCGAGCCGGAATGACAGAAAGATAAGAAAAAGGTAAGGGTCAGATGATAACCAATGTAGACAAACTAACAGAGCACGGCTGCAGCACAGAGAAGAGCGACAAGGTCTGCCGCTCACGCGGCGGCGAGTCCTGCGCTTTTGACGGCGCGATGATCGTGCTTCAGCCGATTGCTGACACAGCCCATCTTGTCCACGGCCCTATTGCCTGCTGCGGGAATTCCTGGGAAGGAAGGGGCACGAGATCTTCAAAAGGGGAACTCCACCGAATGGGGTTCACTACGGATATGAGCGAGCTGGACATTGTGTACGGCGCAGAGAAGAAGCTCGGCGCTGCGATCAGGGCCACCCATGAAAAGGTGAAACCAAAGGCGATCTTTGTCTATGCCACCTGCGTGAGCGGACTTATCGGTGAGGATATTGCCGCGGTCTGCCATAAGGCTGAGGAAGAACTCGGCATTCGCGTGATACCGGTCAGTGCGCCAGGATTCGTAGGACCAAAGAACCTCGGCAATCGCATTGCCGGAGAAGTTCTCCTTGAATATGTTATAGGCACAGGTGAAAGGCCAGAAAATCCCCCCTCACCACCCTTTGCCAAAGTGGGGCAGGAAGGCGATGTCGATGCAGGCCGCATAAACAGTATCAACCTGATCGGAGAATATAACATTGCCGGTGACCTCCATCTGATCGAGCCTGTTCTGAAACGTGCAGGGATCAATATATTGTCCCACTTGACTGGGAATGCAACCTTTGAAGAGATCACCTGGGCTCACAAGGCAAAACTGAATGTGGTTGTCTGCAGCCGGGCGCTGATCAATGTTGCCAAAGGCATGGAACAGAAATATGGCATACCCTACGTGGAGGTCTCATTCTTCGGCAAAACCGAGATGGCGAAGGCACTGAGAGCAATCAGCCATCAGCTGTCAGCCTTCAGCCCTCAGCTCAATGACAGGATTGAAGAGGTCATTGCTGTTGAAGAGCAGAAGCTGCATGACAAACTCAGGCCTTATGAAGATCTGCGAGGCAAAAAGGCGGTGCTCTATACCGGTGGTGTGAAGAGCTGGTCATTCATATCAGCGCTTATGGACCTCGGCATAGAGATCGTTGCCGTTGGAACAAAGAAGAGCACTGCTGAGGACGAAGAAAAGATGAAACAGATCCTCGGCAATGATGCTCTGCTTGTTGAAGACGTAACGCCGAAGAACCTGAAGAAGCTGCTGAGAGATCGTAACGCCGATATTCTTGTGGCAGGAGGTAGAAACCAGTATCTTGCGATCAAGGAAGGTTACCCCTTTATCGACGTCAACCAGGAGCGGCATGTTTCTTACGCTGGATATGACGGCCTGGTCAATATAGCCGAGCAGATCAGCAACAGTATCAGATTTTATGGCAGGCATATAGCATTCAGCGGTCAGCCATCAGCTGGCAGGCAAAAAAATAAATTAAATACAGATGATAGAGAAAAAGCTGATCGCTTAAAGCTGACTGCTGAAAGCTGCCTCATCAATCCTCTGAAGCATTCGCAGTCCATGGGCGCGGCCATGGCACTTCAGGGCATTAATAATGCACTGCCGGTCATACACGGGGCACAGGGCTGCACCTTCCTCGGAAAGGTGCTTCTGACAAAGCATTTCAGAGAGCCGATAGCCCTTGCAGGGACCAAGCTTTTCGCGGAGGACGTGGTGATGGGCAGCGATGAGGCACTGATAAAGACGGTCAGAGGATTCATCGAGAAGAATAGTCCTGACCTGATCGGCGTGTTGACATCAGGGCTGACCGAGGTGAAAGGCGATGACATCTCTGCCACAGTAAGATCATTTATGCTTGAGACTTCAGCGTCAACTGTTCTGCATGTGCCGACACCTGACTATGTCGGAGGGCTTGAGACCGGCTATGCAAAAGCAGTGGAAGCTCTCGCAGGTTTGGCCGGTAGTCCGGATTCTGTGCCACATGCTGCGTGCGTAAAAGGCCAGGTCAATATCCTTGTTGGATCTCACCTTACCCCTGCTGATTTTCTTGAACTGCGGGAGATTGCAGAGGCGTTTGGTCTAAGACCGATCATTATGCCTGACCTCTCCTGTCTTGACGGAAGCAGGCAGGGCATATCGCCGCTGGCATCAGGCGGCACTACGATGCAGGAGATCGCAGCAATGGGAGCATCAGAGTTCACCATCGCAATCGGTATGAGCCTGGAGCCTGCAGCACAGATTCTGAAAGAACGGTTTGGCGTCGAATACAGGGTGTTCGAGAGCATTGCAGGATTGAATGACACAGACCGCTTCATGGAGACGCTCAGCATGCTCGGCGGAATACCGGTTCCAACGCAATATGAGAGGCAGCGGCGGGTACTTGCTGACAGCATGAGGGATGCTCATGCCTTCTTCGGCAGTAAGCGGATATGTATTGCTCTTGAACCTGATCATGCGCTCCAGACCTCGAAATGGGTAGCTGAGATGGCAGCTGAGATTCCGCTTGTGGTGCTGCCTCAGTCATCCGGCGTGACAGAACGGATTCAGGCTGACCATATTGCAGTCGGAGACCTCTTTTCGATTTCCGGGAAGTTTGACCTGATCATATCGAACTCCCACGCAGAAGACACTGCAACACGGCTGGGTACTTCGCTGCTCCAGACGGGCTTCCCCGTGTACAAGGTCTTCGGCAACACCAACAGAGTCACCATAGGATACAAAGGGACACAGTCCCTGATACAGGAAGCAGCAACCCTATTTGCAAAGGAGGTGCACTGATGAAAGTTGCTTTTGCAACAACAGACGGGATAACCGTAAACGAGCATTTCGGAAGGGCAGGCATGTTCGTGATCTATGAACTGAACAGCAGCGGGTATTCCCTGCTCGAACTCCGGAGGTTCTCTGATGGCAGAGACACTGCGGTAGAAGGGACAAAGGGTATGGGCAAAATCCATGATGAGCAGGTCGAGAACAAAGTAGATCGTATATCAGACTGCAAAATCATTTATCTGACCGAGATCGGAGGGCCCTCCGCAGCGCGCCTTGCCCGGAAGGGCATCATGCCGGTCAAGGTGAAGGAGCCGGTAGGCATAGCAGAGTCCATATTGAAGCTTTCCGAGACGATAAAGAATTCGCCGCCGCCGTGGCTGAAAAAGGCATTGATGCAGGAAAGTAGTCAGTAGACAGAAGGCAGCGCTCAGCTCAAAGCGGATGATAGCAGTGTATTAATAAATAATTTAACTGACAGCTGTTGGCTGATAACTGACAGCTACTACCAAGGAGGAAGCAACCATGAAGATGATCAGAGCATTTATAAGGCCGGAAAAGGAGCAGGAAGTCGTACAGGCATTAGAGGGGGCAGGCTTCCCCTCACTCACAAAGATGCCTGTATTCGGCAGGGGAAAACAGAAGGGATTGCAGGTAGGGCCGATACACTATGATGAACTGCCCAAAATGCTGGTCATGATGGTCGTCAACGACACTGATGTGGATAAAGTGGTCAAGCTTATGATGGACAAATCCAGGACAGGCTTTGTCGGAGACGGAAAAATATTCATAAGCCCTGTTGAAACTGCCTATACAGTGCGGACCGGGGAGGCCGTGCTATGAAAGAAATTACCGCCATCATACGGAGAGACAAGCTCCAGGAGACCAAGAAGGTGCTGGAGGACCTCGGGTTTCCCTCGCTCTCTATCCAGAGCGTTGACGGCCGGGGTAAGCAGAAGGGAATGGTCTGCAATAATGATCTTGATCCGGACATGCCGGAAACCTACTGCACGCCTGCAAAACTGAAAAAGACGCCGGCAACCTACGCCCTTGAGCATGCGCTTCCAACGATTGCGCTATTCGTTCCAAAAAGAATGCTTACCATGGTGGTGCCCGATGATCTGGTCAGCACGATCGTGAAATCACTGATAAAGCTGAACCAGACAGGCAAGACAGGCGATGGCAAGATATTTGTGTCACCGATCGAAAATGCAATACGGGTCAGGACATCAGAGACCGGCGGAGAGGCAATAGCGTAAAAAATACAGGGTTCAAGGGTTCAGGGTTTCAAAGGTTCGAGTCAATAAAGTCAGCACCTGTTCTTTATCCTTGAACCCCTGCCCCCTTGGCCCCTTGAACCCATTTTTAGGAGGAATTTATGGCAACCATGAGTTATACGCGCGGTGGGAAGGAATGGACTCCAAGATTTATTGAATCGATCGATGTTCATAAATGCATCGGGTGCGGCCGCTGCTATAAGGTCTGCAGCAGGGATGTGCTCGAACTGATCGAAAAGCCCTTTGAGGGCGAGGACGAATTCGGCGACGACATGGGCAATAAAGTCATGTCCATTGCGCACCCTGATAACTGCATCGGTTGCGAGGCCTGCGCTCGCACCTGCACAAAAAAGTGTCAGACCCATATCAAGATCTAATCGTGAAGTTGCCCTCAGAAGAGAAAGCAAAGGCCGATGGACTTTTCGATAAGACCTGCAAAGGAAGATGATATCCCCCGGATATGTGATCTTCTGTCGGAATTATTCTCCATCGAAGCTGATTTCACTGCTGACAGGGAAAAACAGGCCAGAGGACTTGATCTGTTGCTGCAGGACAGATCAGGTTCCTCACTTGTCGTGGTTGCCGAAACAGAGGGAGCAGTCATTGGGGTCTGTTCAATGCAGACCCTCATCTCTACCGCGGAAGGCGGTTTAGCTGGACTGATCGAAGACCTGATTGTGCAGGATCGATACAGGGGAAACGGCATAGGCTCACAATTACTTGCCTGGATATACAGATGGTGCATGACGAAAAACATTTCGAGACTTCAGCTTCTGAGGGATGCGGCAAATGATCAAGCCCTGGACTTTTATAACCAAAACGGCTGGAACAGCACTAGCCTCGTCTGCATGAGAAAGCTTCTTTGAGTATGGGACCTGCCCCCGGAAACGGGGCCTCCTGGAAGTAAAAGGCGCCACTGCCTCACTCTCTTCGTCAGCTTCAGCTTTTTAGGCAAAGCTACAAATATGTAACATAAGGTCCAATCTTGTCTTATTGACATCACCATTAATTCCATCTTTCTTCAGTCTTTACGACCCCTTAGCAAATGGCATCTCTCTTGCAATTAATATTTGCAAAACACTGAAAGAGAGGTGCACGATCATGACAGGAATAGCATTATACAAGGGAAGAGACATAAAGAGCACACACCCGTGTTTTTCGAAAGAGGCCCATCACAAGTTCGGCAGGATTCATCTGCCGGTTGCGCCGGCCTGCAACATACAGTGCAGATACTGCATTCGTAAATACGACTGCGCAAACGAATCACGGCCCGGTATCACCAGCCGGGTTCTAAAGTCCTATGAGGCACTTGAAAGGGTAGAGGCTGTGCTTGAGCGGAATGACAACCTGACAGTCGTGGGCATTGCCGGCCCTGGAGATCCGCTCGCCAATGATTCAACATTCGAAACCATGGCTGCGATTCACCGTGCGTTTCCTGATCTGACGCTCTGCGTATCGACAAACGGGCTATGCCTGCCTGACAGAATAGAAGACCTCATGCGCGTTGGCGTCAGGAGCATCACGATAACGATCAATGCCCTTACGCATATCATTGCAGAAAAGGTCTACTCCTGGGTCAGCTACCGTGGCAGAACCCTTCGGGGCAGGGAGGCTGCTGAACAGATCGTGATCAACCAGCAGAGAGGTCTGATCAATGCCATAGACGCCGGCTTCATGGTAAAGGTGAACACGGTCTACATACCGGGGATAAACGATGCTGAGATACCGATGATCGCCTGGTTCGCAGGAATGAAGGGGGCTGACATCCATAACATCATGCCGCTTATACCTCAGGCAGAGTTCGTCTCCCTTCAGAGGCCGTCAAACGAGATGATTGCAAAGATGAGAAGCGAATGCGGACCCCATATCGAGCAGATGACCCATTGCAAGCAGTGCCGCGCCGACGCCTGCGGTGTACTGGGTGAGGATAAGGATATGGAACTTGAGGTGCTGAACTCAAGGATCGGAGAGGAATACTGTGAAATGGTTTGAGAGACTCCTTCTTGTTATTTTCTGCTGCACTATTGCTGTTCTCTTCGTGGAAGAGGCGACTGCAGGGACAGAAATAACGGTCTCTGCGGCGCTCAGCCTGAAGGAGCCTTTCGAGGAGATCGGCAGAGCATATGAGAAGAAGCATCCCGGCTCAAAGATCGTGTTCAACTTTGCTGCCTCCGGGATTCTCCAGAAGCAGATAGAGGCAGGTGCTCCCACAGCCGTCTTTGCTTCGGCTTCATTAAAAGAGATGGATGCGCTGAGCGCTTCAGGGCTGCTCCTTGAGACCAGCAGGGCTGATTTCGCCGGCAATGAGGTTGTAATGATTGCAGCGAAAAACGTATCAGTGCAGATCTCTTCATTCAATGACCTGAAGAAGAGTGATGTACAGAGGATCGCCATCGGCAACCCGGTCTCTGTCCCAGCCGGAAAGTATGCTGAGGAGACCCTGAGGACTCTCGACCTTTGGAGCAATCTGAAGCCAAAGCTGGTGTATGCCGAAAATGTTCGTCAGGTGATGGACTATGTTGCGCGCAGCGAGGTAGAGGCAGGCATGGTTTTTCTGACCGATGCCATGGGAAGAAGCAAAGAACTTCGGGTCGTTGCCGAGGCCCCTGCTTCCAGCCATAAGCCGGTTGTCTATACGATAGCGGTAATAAAAGGTGCAAAGAACGAAGCTGCGGCCAGGGCCTTCATCTCCCTGGTCATGTCAAAAGAAGGCAAGGACTGCCTTCGGAAATATGGATTTACTGTAAAAATCTGAGAAAGGAGTATGGATCATGGACAGCGCAGCATGGTTTTCGCTCAGGCTATCTCTGCAGGTTGCGTTCCTTGCGACTGCGATGATCGTTGTTGTCGGCGTGGCTCTTGCGTATCTGCTTGCCATGAAGAATTTCAGGGGCAAGGAGATTCTGGATATGCTCTTGACGCTTCCGTTGGTGCTTCCTCCTACGGTAACCGGCTTTTTTCTCGTTATCATCCTTGGCAGGAGAGGTTTCCTCGGCAGGCCCCTCTATCAGCTGACAGGCTGGTCTGTCATGTTCACATGGCAGGCAGCGGTCATTGCCTCCTTTGTGGTTGCCCTGCCGCTCATGATCAAGACTGCACGTGCTGCGCTCGAATCCGTTGACCAAAACCTGATCAATGCTTCATACACGCTTGGCCACTCAAAAGGGGAAACCGCTCTGCTCGTTATTTTGCCGCTGGCAAAGAAGGGCATCATTGCAGGGGCTGTGCTCTCCTTTGCGCGGGCTATGGGAGAGTTCGGAGCGACCCTGATGCTTGCCGGAAACATACCGGGAAGGACCGACACCATGCCGATCGCCATCTATTCCATGGCAAGCAGCGGGGAATGGTCCCGCTCCGGTGCCATGGTTATCTTCTTCACAGCCATCTCAGGAATATTCCTCTATATCGCGAATCTGTACAGCAGGAGGACGATCTGATGGGCATCTTATTCTCAGCACAAAAGAAGCTCAGCGGTTTCACGCTTGATGCATCCTGGGAGATCGGCAACGAACTTGCCGTGATCTTCGGGTATTCCGGAGCTGGAAAGTCCATGACACTCCAGATGATCGCCGGCCTCCTTGCGCCTGATGAAGGGAAAATAGTTCTGGGAGAAACGGTTCTGTTCGATTCAGGGCAGAAGGTCAATCTCCGCCCCCAGAAGCGTTCTATAGGATACGTATTTCAGGATCTGGCGCTTTTCCCTCATATGACCGTTGGTGAGAACATCCGCTATGGCGGCCACGGCATAGATAAACATGAACAGGCCCAGCGCTGCTCAGAATTGCTGGAAATGTTCCGCATAGCAAGTCTCGAAGGCCGTCTGCCCTCTCAGATCTCAGGGGGGCAGAAGCAGAGAGTTGCCCTGGCTCGTGCATTGATCAGGCGGCCGGGAGCACTTCTCCTTGATGAGCCTTTCTCTGCTCTGGACATGCCTGTACGATTTGAGATGCGGGCAATGCTGAAAGAGGTTCAGCGATCCTTTAACATACCCGTTCTGCTCATAACGCATGATGCAGATGAAGCCCTTGCTATTGCAGACCGGATGATCGTATATGCAGAGGGTCGGGTCATGCAGACCGGTTCACCAGAAGAGATATTTGCGGCTCCGTTGTGCGAGGAAGCCTTGTCTTTATCCCGCTTCGTTGGGAAATCTGGGCGTCACGTGCCATGCCCGAGCAGAGAACTCTGCAGCAGCCCAATGTGAAGGATGAATATGCCATGACCAGAGAGATATATTTTATTGATGTCACAAACCGGGACGGGGTGCAGACCTCACGCATCCTGCTGCCAAAGCTTGCCAAAACCATGATCAATCTCTATCTCGACGAGATGGGCGTTTTTCAGAGCGAAATCGGTTTTCCCACGCTCAGACATGAGAAGAACTATATCAATGCGAATCTGGCACTCGAAAAAGCAGGTGCGTTTAAACGTATCCGGCTTGAAGGCTGGTGCAGGGCAATACCATCAGATGTTGAGCTTGCCTTTCAGAACTGTCCTGACCTTCGGCACCTGAACCTCTCGGTCTCTACCTCTGACATTATGATCAAGGGTAAATTCCATGGCAGGTCAGCATGGAAAGATATTGTGGTGTCAATGGAAAAGGCGGTCAGATTGGCCAAAGAGCTTGGCGCGAAGACGGTTGGCATTAATGCCGAAGATGCTTCCAGGACAGACCTGCAGAGACTGATTGACTTTGCGCTTGCCGGCAAAAAGGCAGGAGCTGACCGTTTTCGGTACTGTGATACCCTTGGTGCGGACGATCCGATAACCATATACGAGCGCATCAGAACGCTTGGACTGGCAACGCAGTTTTCTATCGAGATGCATTGCCATAATGATCTTGGCATGGCAGAGGCTGTGTCCGTGGCAGGAGCCCTAGGCGCTGCAGAGGCAGGCGTAGATTGTTACGTAAACACCACACTCAACGGTTATGGAGAGCGGTGCGGAAACTGCGACCTTGTATCCTCAATACTTGCACTGAAATTTTCTCAGGGGCTCAGCAGGAAGATACCGTGCGATAGTCACATCGACCTTAAGAAGTCCTGGAAAATTGCGAAGTATGCGTCATACGCCTTCGGCCTGCCGATCCCGATCAACCAGCCAGGCGTGGGCTCAAATGCCTTTGCACATGAGTCTGGGATCCATGCGGATGGAGCCCTGAAAGACCGAAGAAATTATGAGCTTTACGATCCGGAAGCTGTAGGCAGGGGCGAACCTGAGCTTCTTGAGACAGGCCGTGTCATAACGACCGGGGAGTACGGAGGCATCAAGGGTTTCAGGCATGTGTACGACAAGCTTGGCATCCATTTTCATACTGATCATGAGGCTAGGAGAGTCCTCGATCTGGTTCAGTATGCCAACCTCCACACTCAGAAACCTCTCACAGACGATGAACTCAAACTAATAGCAAGATATCCTGAAATCGTAGCTACGATACTAACGGTAAATCCGTCAAACTGATACGCCGAGAAAGATATAGTCTTGTTGCAAACCAAGGGTAAAAAAGTCATATATAATAAGAAGTGATATTTTAAACCAGGAGGATACGATGGTCAGTTTAATGAAGATGAACTTTAGGACTCTGTTGGTCTTTATGACGGGGATAGCTGTGGCAGGAGTCCTCGCAATCACGCTGCTTTCATTCTATTCATTCCATCGGGTCAAGATTAACGGGGCGACTTACCGTGAGATCATCAGCGGAAAGGATCTTGTTGCCGATATCCTTCCACCTCCTGAGTATATCATTGAGTCATACCTTGTGATTATTACAGCATATAACTCGGCAGATACAGCCGGACTTCCGGCGTACAGGGAAAAGCTGGCCAGTCTGAAAAAAGATTACTCTGATCGCCACGTCTACTGGCAGAAAGAACTGCCTGAGGGTGTGCTCAAGGATATGCTGATAGAAAAATCGTATCAGCCCGCGACAGCCTTTTATAAAAAGGCCGAGGAGGTGTTCTTTCCAGCCCTGGTGTCAGGCGACCGTCAAAAGGCTGGGGTTGCGCTGGCTGATATGAATACGCTGTATCAGGATCATCGCTTAAAGATAGACGAGGTTGTGAAGCTGGCCGCGGAGTGGTCAGCAAATAACGAGAAGTACGCCCTGAGTCTGGTATCTAACCTTTCTGGTTTGCTGGTTGCGGCTGCTGTGCTGACCATTGGATTTGTCCTGCTCTTTTCCGTCTTGTTACAAAAACTCCTTATGGAGCGCCTTGGCGGTGAACCGGCAGCCATCGCAGAGGTTGTTGACAGAATATCTACTGGCGACCTTCGGCCGTCTCATCCAGTGTCTGACCCCAAGCGGAAAGGTATCTGGCTTGCGATGGGAGGAATGAGGGAGAGTCTTTCACTGCTGATTTCTGAAATCAGGCGGATGTCTGAATCCATCGCTTCATCAAGCAGGTGGCTTGGAAGCAGTGCCGAGCAGATCTCAAAGACGGCCAAGGATCAGTCTGCACGGGTGTCCCAGATAGCTGCGTCTTCGACAGAGATGTCCCAGACCATAACCGATATTGCCCGAAATTCTCACGAAATTTCCGGTTCGGCAACAGAGACGCTGCGGGTTGCCCAGGAAGGGTCGGAAACGGTCGAAAAATCGATCAGAGAAGTCTGCGGGATCTCAGATACGGTTACACGGTCATCCAACTCCATCCGGCAGCTTGGCGACCGGTCAAAGCAGATCGGCGACATCATCAGCGTGATCAACGACATTGCGGATCAAACGAACCTGCTCGCTCTTAACGCTGCGATTGAGGCAGCCCGCGCAGGTGAGCAGGGAAGAGGGTTTGCTGTCGTTGCGGATGAAGTCCGGAAACTGGCCGAGCGGACATCGAAAGCTACCTCAGAGATCAGAGAGATGATCAGTGGTATGCAGCGGGAGGTCTTAGACGCCGTCAGTTCGATGGAGACGGTTGCGGGGCAGGTTAAAGTGGGTGTAGATGACGTTAATCAGGCAGGGCAGGCTCTCCGTCGGATTGTAGACCATGTCGTTGAACTCCAGGGGATGGTGGTACAGATCGCTACAGCTACAGAGGAGATGTCAACAGTCGCAGAGACGATCAACCAGGACATCGAGTCTGTGGCTCATGCTTCGGACGCGACCTCGAGCGAGATTCACGGGATTACTAAGGCTTCCCTCGAACTTGCGGGGCTTTCAGAACAGTTCCAGCGTGCGGTAACACAGTTCAAGGTTTAGAAAGCCCGGACGCGGCGGAGATATAATAGTAATCACGGCATTTCGTTTGCCTCCATTTATGTTCAGACAAGCTTTTGGTCCGAGATGCTATCCTCCTGAAGATATAAGATATCATTGCCAGTGCCATTTCACGACGACCGGGCGGTGAGAAACGTTCTTGACCTCGTGCAGTACGCAAACCTGTATACCCAGAAGGACCTGACTGATGATGAACTGGTCTTTGCGGCCAGATATCCTGATCTTGCATCCCAGATTCTGACCGTAACTCCCTGAGCCAGTTGCTGGTTTCCTTCACATGGTTTTTGCCGTGCTGTGTTCCCTGTTTTATAAATGTAATGCTGACAATTATGTAGCAAATGACAATAGTGTAGCTCTGTTGATTACTAAGTATCGATAAAAATCAATTAGTTACAACTTGGCATGATTCTGGCAATTACTGTTGCATGGAAACTTCCGGGACATCACTCAAATGCAGGATCGAAGAGCTTGAGAAGGAAGAGATCATAAAGGCTTTAAAGGAATGCAACTGGGTAATGGCACGGGCAGCAAAGATGCTCGGCATTACTGAACGGATGATCGGATACAAGATTCACAAATACGGACTAAGAATAAAGGAGGTGCGGTGGAGCGAGGGAGCAGCAGAAGAGCAGGAGAAGCATGAAGACAAGCATGAAGACAAGAAGGAATCGCTTTAAGCGATAAAAAAATTATTTTAGGAGGAGATCATGAAAAAGGTTATTTTCAGCATGTGGTTCACATTGATTTTTGTATTTGCAATGGTATTCAGCAGTTTTGCAGAAGAGGCAAAGCCTGCCGCTCTGAACGCGGACGAGATTAAGAAGGCTTTGGGCCTGAGTATCTATCTGCAGGGTGGATATACGTATAACTTCAGGAATCCTGATTCAGGAGTGAATGGACTTCGCTGGTTTGATCGTGAGGCAAATAGTCTCAATCTTGATCTTGCTCAGGTGGTCTTTACCAAAGATGCGCCTATGTACGGCATCGGCTTCAAGGTCAAGCTATCGGCAGGTGAGACTGCAAAATGGATTCATTCACGCGGTCTGGGTATCAATGACGGCGATGATCCGGCAAAGAGCGACGCCTTTGACCTCACCGAAGCATATATCGACTATCTTGCTCCTGTCGGCAAGGGACTCAAACTTCGGTTTGGTAAATATGCTACCTATTTCGGCGCAGAGGTGATCGAGGCAAAAGACAATCCGAACTATTCCCGTTCACTCTTATTTAATTTGGCAATACCCTTTACCCACACAGGTCTGATGGCAGGCTATACCTTTACTGATGCATTGAGCGCAAACCTTCATATTGTTAACGGCTGGGACAATACCAGCGATAATAACAAAGGAAAGAGTGTCGGCCTCAGCATCGGCTATGCACCGATGGAGCAGCTCTCAATGTATTTTAACACCATGTATGGGGCTGAGCAGTTCGAAAGCTCCAACAAGAGATTCCTCTTTGACTGGGTAGCTACGATCAAGCCAATGAAGAACCTGAGCATGATCCTGAATTTTGACTATGCAACAGAGGAAATGGGGCCAGATGTTAAAGACGCAAAGTGGCATGGTTTAGCTGCTACAGCAAAATATGACTTTAGCGACCGGTACAGCCTTGCAGTCCGGGGTGAGTATTTTAAAGATAGTGACGGCGTGAGAACCGGCATGAAGCAGGCCATGAAGGAGATTACCATAACTCCGGAGATCAGACTTGCAAATGGGATTATCATCAGGCCTGAGTACAGGCATGACTGGGCAGACAAGGCAACCTTTGACAGTCATCATGAGGTCATGAACAAGAAGAGTCAGGACACGATCGCATTGGCGGTTATGTACTCCTGGTAATCTGTAACTGGCCCCGCTTTGCGGGGCCAGTGATTTTTAAGGCGGAAGTAGGCATTGCGTTTCTCTAACCCATAACTCAGCTCAGTTTTGTCATTGTCATTACGACAAATTTGTATCAAATTACAATATTGTCTCAATGACATTTAATGAATATCACTTTAATTCAAATAGTTATGGATTGGCACGGTTCTCGCAATGTTGTGTGCGATGGCAACAAGAGATGCCGTAAAAAAAGAAAGAGGAGGGTCAGGCATTATGAGTGATATACAACAAGGCAGACGCTTTAGGGGCAACGGCATTAAACAGGGTAGCGCAACAGAAAAAATATCAAGGAGGTTTATCATGAAAAAGTTAGTGAGTCTCACTGTTCTCATCGGTCTTTTGATCTTTGCGGGCCTGGCATTTGCCGAGGAAGCAAAGACCGCCGAAGTACCTGCTCCGGCAGCGGTAGCAGCGCCATCAGCAGAGGCACCTGCGGCTCCTGCAGTTGCAGCTCCGGCTCCACCTAAGATCGACACAGGCGACACTGCCTGGATGATTGTGGCAACCGCATTGGTCATGCTTATGACTATTCCGGGCCTCGCACTTTTTTACGGAGGTCTGGCAAAGAGAAAGGATTCACTCAATACGATGGCCATGTCCTTTGTGACATTCTGCATCGTCAGTCTGCTCTGGGTAATCTACGGCTTCAGTTTTTCCTTTAACGGGGACATGAGCGGCTTTATCGGTGATGGCGCCAAGACGATGCTTGCAGGTGTCAGCCCCAATAGCATCAACGATCTTGCCAAGACCATACCTGAGTATATCTTTATCGTGTATCAGCTGACCTTTGCAGCCATTACCGTTGCTCTTGCAAGCGGGGCATACATCGAGAGGATGAAATTCGCTGCATGGATCATGTTCTCCGTAATCTGGATGACCCTTGTCTATATCCCGGTAGCACACTGGGTATGGGGTGGCGGCTTTCTCAGCAAAATGGGAGCACTGGATTTTGCCGGCGGAACGGTCGTGCATATCAATGCCGGAGCAGCAGCGCTTGTCGGCGCACTGATCCTCGGTAAGAGGAAAGCAAAAGCCCTTCTTCCCGGCAATCTGACTCTTGTAGTTACCGGTGCGGGTCTTCTCTGGTTCGGGTGGTTCGGGTTTAATGCAGGGTCGGCACTCGGTGCAAACGGCCTGGCAGGAGTGGCCTTCATCAATACAAACACTGCAGCCGCAGTTGCGACCTTGGCCTGGATGGCAGTGGAATGGATGCACTCAGGAAAGCCTACTGTGCTCGGATTGGCATCAGGTGCCGTGGCCGGACTGGTTGCGATCACGCCTGCAGCAGGTTTTGTGAATATCAGCGGCGCGATCTTTATCGGCCTTGCAGCTGGTATCATTCCGTTCTTTGCGGTGGCATATCTGAAGCCTAAGCTCGGTTATGACGATACGCTCGACGCTTTCGGTATTCATGGCATCGGCGGAACCATCGGAGCCATACTGACCGGCGTCTTTGCGGATCCTTCGATCAATGAGCTCGGCAAGGGCCTGCTCTATGGAAATCCAGGCCAGCTCTGGACCCAGATAGTAGCCTCTCTGATAACCTTTGTGTACAGCGCAGTTGCAACAGCGGTCATCTTTATGATCATCAAGTTCACAGTCGGTCTGCGCGTTGATGAAGAAGATGAGTTCCTCGGTCTTGACGAAAGCGAGCATGGTGAGAAGGCATACAACCTGTGATAATGCTGAATTATGAATTCTTAATGTTTAATGAAGGAAATCATTAATTCAACATTTAGCATTCAACATTGAAAATTGTAGTTTAAGGAGGAATACCATGAAGAAGATAGAAGCGATAATTAAACCGTTCAAGCTGGATGAAGTGAAGGATGCCCTCAATGCCATGGGTATCCAGGGTATGACCGTCACTGAGGTGAAGGGTTTTGGCCGGCAGAAGGGACATGTAGAACTCTACCGCGGCGCTGAATACGACATCTCGTTCATACCCAAGGTGAAGATCGAGGCCGTGGTATCCGATGCCATGGTCGAAAAGGCCATAGCAACGATCGTAGAGAAGGCCAAGACCGGCAAGATCGGCGACGGCAAGATATTCGTTTCAACTCTTGAGCAGATCATCAGGATCAGGACCGGCGAGACCGGGGAGACTGCTATCTGATTAAGTGACATAAGTGTAGTTAAGACATAAATGTAGCTAAGAGCTAACGCTCAGTAATATAAGAGAAATGCTGCGATTGCCCTGAGAATTACTACAATATTGTAGTAATTCTCAGGGTTTTTTGTCTTTTTCCCTATCAAGATCAACGGGATATTTTCTGGCATGATTTTCGCCTCTCCATTTAGTGACTGACTGCAATCAACAAGGAGAGTGTAGATGAAAAAATACCTATCAATATCAAGTGGTTTATTGGCTTGGCTGCTCTTGCCGCTTTCTGCCTTTGCAGAAGGCACCAGCAAGGTTGATTCCGGAGACACCGCATTTGTTCTTCTTTCCGCGGCTATGGTAATGCTGATGACCCCTGGGCTTGCCATGTTTTATGGCGGCATGGTCAGGAAAAAGAACGTTCTCGGCACGCTGATGCATAGCTTTGTCGCCATTGCGCTGGTGAGTGTGCAGTGGATACTTGTCGGGTACAGCCTTTCCTTCGGCCCTGATATCAATGGGCTTATCGGCAGTCTGGACTGGATTGGACTCAGGGGAGTAGGAGTTGAACCGAATCCTGATTATGCAGCGACCATACCGCATATGGCCTTTATGATCTATCAGGCGATGTTTGCGGTCATAACCCCCGCGCTTATCGCAGGAGCTTTTGCAGAGAGGATGAAGTTTTCGGCATTCCTGATCTTTACGCTCCTCTGGTCAACTCTGGTCTATGATCCTGTTGCCCACTGGGTATGGGGAACAGGCGGATGGCTCAGGAACCTCGGAGCCCTTGATTTTGCAGGCGGTATTGTCGTGCATATCACCTCCGGCATATCAGCGCTTGCTGCTGCGCTGGTGATCGGGAAAAGAAGGGGATATCTGCGTGAGGCCATGCCTCCCCACAATCTTCCCCTGACCGTGTTGGGCGCAGGCCTTCTCTGGTTCGGCTGGTTCGGCTTTAATGCAGGGAGCGCTTTGTCTGCCGGAGGTCTCAGCACTATGGCTTTTGTTATCACGCATATTGCTGCAGTAACAGCAACGCTGGTATGGGTCATTATAGAATGGCTCCACAGGGGCAAGCCGACCATGTTCGGCGCAGCCACAGGTTCGATAGCGGGATTGGCGACCATCACTCCTGCATCCGGGTTTGTGGGGCCTATGGGAGCCCTGATGATCGGCGCAGCCGCAGGAGCAGTATGCTACCTTTCACTTTCCCTGAAACCGAAGCTCAAATTCGATGACTCGCTTGATGCATTTGGCGTTCATGGCGTTGGCGGTATACTCGGTACGATCGGCGTCGGTCTCTTTGCACAGAAGGCAATCAATGCAGCAGGTGCTGACGGCTTGTTCTTCGGCAACCCCCACCAGCTACTGGTGCAGCTTATGTCCATAGCTGTTGTTGCGGTCTTCTCCTTTGTCGTCAGCCTGGTCATTCTCAAGGTGATAGACTGGACAATCGGGCTCAGGGTGTCTGATGAAGAGGAACTGATGGGTCTTGACCTGAGCCAGCACGAGGAGAACGGTTATCAGATGTAAAGGCCGTAAGGCGTGAAGGTTAAAGTGTGAAGAGCAACTAACAATAAACGGAGCAAATAGGAAAAACAAAAAAAGGGGCATGTAATTTGCCCCTTTTTTTGTCTGCTCAGATCAGCATTTTGTGCTGTCCGCAATTATGAAACATTGTGAAGTTCACAAAGCATTCACAAAATACTGGTGAAATAGGCTCAAAGAAGATATGATTTGAAAGAAACAAGAAGAAACCCAAAATACAATGCGGTGTTCAAACAACAGGAGCAGAAAAAGGAGGAAAGATTTATGAAACATCTTAAAAAAATAGGGCTGGTGATTTTGATAGCAATGATCATGATTCCCGTATCTGTCAATGCCGGAGGCCTGGGCAATGCGCGCCTCAGCTACCTGGCAGGCGATGTGCAGATAAAATCTGAGGATTCATCTGAGTGGTTTCCTGCCTCTGTCAATATGCCGCTTCGTGATGGAGACAGGGTCTGGGTTCCTGATGGTTCAAGAGCGGAAGTGCAACTTTCTGGTGGCACACAGGTGAGACTTGACGAAAGGTCATCCCTTGACCTTCTGAATATCAACACAGATTCCTCGCAGTTCTATCTGACTGAAGGCAGCGTGTACGTAAACTTCAGGGGGAAAAGAAGCGGCAGTCTTGTGCAGGTCGACACACCAGTATCCTCTGTCAGAGCTTATGACCGGTCGATCTTTAATATTGATGCTGCTGTCAACGGCGAGACCAATGTATCAGTATACAGCGGCCAGGTCTATGCAGAGAACAGAAGAGGCATGACAAGAGTTGCTGCCGGAAACAACCTTGATATCAGTGATGAATATGCTGACCTTGCGCCCTTGGGCCGTTCAGATGGGTGGGAACGCTGGAACACGGAGCGGGACAGCAGATTTCAAGAGAGAAGACAGAGCACGCGATATTTGCCTGATGAACTCGACACCTATGCAAGTGACTTTGACGACAACGGAAAATGGGTCTCGGTAAGGGACTATGGGTATGTCTGGACGCCGACTGTGCAGATCTCTGTGGGCTGGACACCATACAGAAACGGGCGCTGGAGCTGGATCGGCAGTGACTATGTCTGGATAGGGTATGAACCATGGGGATGGGCTCCGTATCATTATGGGAGATGGGACTACGCGGCATCTGTAGGCTGGTTTTGGGTTCCACCTGCGAGAGGAGATGTGTATTGGGGGCCGGGTTATGTCGGATGGGTAAATACACCCACCTATGTTGCATGGGTGCCTCTTGCTCCGCGTGAGACTTATTATGGATATGGTCACTTTGGTTTACACAGTGTGAATATTATCAATGTGAATATTAATACCATTGTGGTGAAAGATACGTACCGGAATGCTCATATCAATAATGCCGTGACCTCGCTTCATCGCGACGCGTTTGTAAGGGGAAAACATCTTGACTTCAAGGTCAGAGAAAATCCGTTCGTCAGGGAGAAGATTCATGTTGGCAGGCCTGATATTAAACCCGAGAGGGAATCGAGAATGGCTGTTATCAGGGATATCCCGAGAGCCAAGGAGCCGCCGATGAAGATCAGGGAAACGAAGATCAGGGAGATCAGAGAGGCAAGACCAATAATCAGGGAAAGAGATAAATCTCTATTCTCACCTGGAAGAGTGGATAAGCAGATGGGAGTTAAGGCGATAGAGACTCCGAGGGAACGGAAAAGAGGCGTGTTTGAAGAAAAGGCAAAGGAGCCGGACAGAACGTTCAAGAGTTCAGAAAGACGGCAAATAGAAGAGAAGGGGAGAGTAATAACACCTGCTGAAAAGAGGGTGCCGGATCAGAAGAATATGCTTCAGCAGGACCTCAGGGGAAAGACGCGAAATGAAAAGGAGAACGGAGTAACTAATACAATACCTGTTGCACCATCTTCTCAGAACATTAAACAGCGTCAGATGGAACAGCAGGATAAGCCTCCACAACAACAGAAGCAGATCCTGCCGCCTGAGCGGCCAAAGCAGAGAGAGTTCAGGAGAACGGACGAAGTTGCTCCGGCTCCGCTGCCGATAAAGCAGAGAGAGAGCGGGCCTTCTCAGAACACTAAACAGCGTCAGGTTGAACAGCAGGATAAGCCTGTGCAGCGTCAGCAGCAGATCGTGCCGCCTGAGCGGCCAAAGCAGAGAGAGGGCGCGCCTGCCCAGAACAAGGAGATACAACGCGTGGAACGTCCGCAGAAACAGCAAATAGCTCCGTCTATTAAACAGGATAAGCCTCAAATAAAACAGGAGAAAAAGGCAGCGGAGAAGAAGGAGGGGGCAAAGCCTTCAGAAGAAAGCGGCCAGCATAAACCTGTTTCGGGTGGAGGACCAGGCCAGCGATAGACAATAGGACAGTGGAGTTGGAGAGGGTGGCAGAATGATCAATACTGCCACCCTTTTTATATTGTCCAGAATCAGATGGTAAAGAGAGCATATCAATATGTGATATAATTTCAATATTTCTCAGAAGGAGACAGATATGAATGTATGCCCCTGCGGATCAACCCTGGCTTATGAAGCATGCTGCCAGCCAATAATAAAAGGCGAGAGACCGGCCGAGACAGCTGAACAGCTTATGCGTTCTCGATACAGCGCGTATGTAATGAAGGAGATAGATTATCTCCGCACCTCTCTCCATCCTGACCACTGCGCTGACTTCAATGAAAAGACGACCCGAGCCTGGGCAGAGGGTGCTGAGTGGCATGGTCTGGAGATCCTCGGGTCAACTGGCGGCGGCCCTGATGAGACTGAAGGCAAGGTTGAATTTGCCGTGTCATACACTGAGCAGGGCACTAAAAAGGATTATCGCGAGCGGGCAGCGTTCAGCAAAAAGGATGGCGTATGGTTCCTTGTGAACGGAGAGCCGCTGTCTGTTAAGCAGGTTGTCCGGGAATTTCCGAAGACCGGGCGCAATGATCCCTGCCCCTGCGGCAGCGGCAAGAAATTCAAGAAATGCTGCGGCCAGTAACAGACCAGACATGAAACGGTCGCGAACAATAACTCTGTCCCTTATTGCTACGCTCTCTCTCGGCATCCATGGGTGCAGTTCCAAGCAGGCAACCAGCAGGGAGCTATACGAAAACAAGCAGAAGTGCATTGAGGACTGGGGTTCTGAGCAGGACTGCGAAGAGGACAAGAATACCCGGTATTACTATGGCCCGCACTATTTTTATAGTGGCGGCAGGCCTATGTACTTTCCCCGAGGCGGCGATGATCCTTTGCCTGTGGGTAATAACGCAAGATTTTCAGGGGTGGCCGAAGGTGCAAGATCAGGCCATTCCACCAGCCGCGTGACCTCAACGCATATCAGCCGGGGCGGCTTTGGCAGGCTCGGCTCCTTTCACGGTTCAGGATCATAATCCATGCAGCGTCGTACCGTATCTCCGCGGGATAACTGGCAGGAGCGCATGGAGGAGATCGGCTTTACCTTTCATTCTCCGGGCAGTATTTATTGGCAAGAGGACGCATACTACGAATTTTCGGCTGATCAGATTGATCATCTTGAGGCGGTCACTGAAGATCTCCACGCTATCTGCCTTGAGGCTGTCGATCACGTGGTCAAGCGAGATCTTTTTCAGAAAATAGGCATTTCCGAGGCAGGTGCAGCCCTGGTCAGAGATTCGTGGAGTAGGTCTGATCGTTCGTTATATGGCCGCTTCGATCTTGTTTATGAAAACAATAAGGATCTGAAGCTCCTTGAATATAATGCTGACACGCCGACCGCTCTTTTTGAAACGGCAGTTGCACAGTGGGTCTGGCTGCAAGAACAATTTCCTGATATGGATCAATTTAACTCAGTCCATGAAAAGCTGATTGACGCATTTGCCGCCGTCGCTTCCTCCCGGGGCATATTACAGCCATTTTATTTTTCATCTGTCAGAGATCACGAAGAAGATTTTGTCACCGTGGAATATCTGAGAGATGTTGCACATCAGACGGGATTCGATGCCCGGCATATATTCATGGAAGATATCGGATTTAGCAGCGAGACAAACAGGTTCTATGATATTGATGAAAATGAGATACGCTGCCTTTTCAAGCTCTATCCCTGGGAGTGGCTTCTAAAAGAGGATTTTGGTCCTCATATATCTGCTGCTGCAATTACCCTCTTTGAGCCTGCATGGAAGATGGTGCTCTCGAACAAGGGGATACTTGCAGTTCTTTGGGAAATGTTTCCGGATCATCCGAATCTGCTGCCAACATTTTTTGAGCCGGAGATACTTAAGGATGGTTATGTTCGCAAACCGCTTTTTTCCCGGGAGGGGGCAAATATCCTTATGCAGGACAGGTGTATGAATTACCGGGAAGAGACTGAAGGCACGTATGGACAGGAAGGATATATTTATCAGCAGATTGCCAAACCTCCTTGCTTCAACGGCAACTATGCAGTTATCGGGTCCTGGGTCATTAACGGCCTGCCTGCTGGCATAGGCATACGGGAGGACGATACGCCCATCACAAAGAATACCAGCCGATTTGTGCCTCATCTGTTCCGGCCGAATTCACCAACAGTAGGCGCCTTGGAGGCGTAAAAAGGAGAATCAGAGAAATGATAACAGGAGATATCGGTACATCACTGGCAGGCATGACAGCCTTTCTTTCTTACTTCGGGGCCTCGGTTATACTCGTAATACTCTTTCTGATAGTGTACGGAAGGGTCACACCCTATAAGGAGTTTGCCCTTATTGCTGACGGCAATATTGCAGCATCGCTGAGCTACGGCGGAGCTTTGCTCGGTTTTGCATTTCCGCTTTCGAGTGCGATCTCCCACAGCGTCAGCCTTGTTGACATGGTGATATGGGGCACAGTAGCCCTTATTGTGCAGATCATGACATTTCTTGCGGTGAGATTCTCAATGCCAGGGATCGTATCTGATATCCCGGCCAATCAGGTGGCCAAGGGCTTTTTCCTTGGCATTGTTTCTGTCGCGACCGGTATGATCAACGCAGCCTGCATGACGTATTAAGATATACCGCTGGGGCATTTGTGGAACCTGTCGCGAAATCTCCGGCCTCAGATTCGGGCAATTTATTTTTCCTCTGTGTTATTCTTTTTAATCCGGCTAAACCGCCTTGTTGTCTGTTTTCTATATAGGAATATAAGTGCCGGATGTAAAGAAATTAAGCAATGAACGATAAGGAGTAAAGTATGTTACATCTAAAACGGCAATTGCCTTACAGGCCTACAGAGCGGATGAATGTCGTGAGCTATCCGATCCGGGACATCGTGATGGAGGCAAAACGCGAAGAAGCCAAAGGCAAGAAGATGATTTACCTCAATATCGGCGATCCGCCCCAGTATGGGTTTGAGCCGTTTAAGGTGATAGCTGACCGGGTCAAAAGCGCGCTTGACGAGAACTGGAAGGGCTATGCTCCTTCTGAGGGCGATGAACTTCTCAGGACAACCGTGGCCAAGATCGAGAAATGTAAACCCGAAGATGTCTTTGCTGTTGCAGGGCTGACCGAAGGTATAGATTTCTTCTTTCATTCGTTTATAGGCTTTGGCGAAAAGGTACTTCTTCCGAATCCGGTGTATCCGCTCTATCTGAGCAAGGCGAAACAGTTCGAGGGTGAGAGTGTTTTCTATCGGCACGATGCTGACGGCCAGATTGACGTGGCATATCTCGCAAAGAAGATCGAGGGAGCCAAGGCTATGGTGATCATCAATCCGAACAACCCCCTGGGTTCGGTCTATTCAGAAAAGAACCTTACCGAGGTTGTTGCGCTCTGTGCAGAGTATGATGTCCCGATATTTTACGATGGGTCTTACGATCAGCTTATCCTTGAAGGCAAGATAGTAGACTTCAGAAAGATTGCCCGAAACAAGATACCGTTCATATACGGCAGCTCTCTTTCGAAGGATTTCTGCTACACCGGCGCACGGATAGGATGGGTAACGTTTCACGGGGATAAGTGGTCAGAGGTGAAGAATGCTTTCTTCCTGCTCTGCAACCAGCGCCTTTCAGTAAATTGGGAATTTCAGAGAGCTGCTGCTGCTGCGATTGTTGACCGGACGTATCCGGCCTATGTCGCTGATATGAGAAATAAGCTTGTCGAAAGAAGGGACACGTTCATAAAGATGGCAAAGAAACTGCCGCTCTCGTTCCCGGTGCCGATGGGCGCATTCTATGCGTTTATGAAGATAGAGACGCCGAAATGGCGCAAGGATATTGAATTCGTACGCGCTGCGCTGAAAGAAGGCGTTGTCTTTGTGCCTGGTTCAGGGTTTGGCAGGCAGGAGGATGGTGTCTATTTCAGAACAACATTCCTGCCGGAACCAAAGGTCATAGAAGAGGCATTCAGCAAGATCAAGAAGCTTCTGTAATAAGCGTTTAGATTATTTTTCACTGTAGGTTGAAGTGCGTAGAGTGAATTTGATTTTGAATTCGATAAGATCGTAGTCGTCGCAACTGACTGCCACTGACTTATTATCACGCGCGGAAACAGACAGCAATTTTTCCTTAATACTCATTTGTGTTTACAGTCCATGCAGACGCAACTCTTTCTATCAATACTGCTTATACGAAAAGGAAAAGCATGAATGTTTTAGCCCTGCCTTTTAATAAGATTCTTATGATAAAGAAGTCGAATGTGCCCGACACGATTCTTATGCTTGATGACCGCGTGCAATATCAGAATCATTTGGGCACAATTCATGCGTCTGCTCAATATGCGCTGGCTGAGGCTTCAAGCGGGGAGATTCTGGAAAGAAACTTTGGCGACTGGAACGGAGCTTATTTCCCCGTGGTCAGGAGGGCTGAAGTCAAATATAAAAACCCGGCAAAAGGCATACTATTTTCAACAGGCTTTATTGACGCAGACAGAGCCATGCTGGCAAAGAAAGAGCTTTCAGAGAAGGGACGCACCCTTGTGGACGTTATGGTTAAGATCGTGGACGAAGGGAAGAACATCACCTTTGAAAGCACATTTACATGGTTTATTGCAAAAACTAAGAAACAATAAACAAAGGAAGACAGGCAGAAGTTGTGATCTTCGTTGAAAGATGTTGTAATCGCAACTCGTGACTATAATGATATTAACTGTTCATGTCGCGGTAAAGCTCCATCACCTCTTCACGGGTTACTACCGTATCAACTTTATAGCCTAAAGCCTCGATATTTTCTTTGCCACCTTCCTGCCTATCCACAAGCGCGATGACCTTTATGACCTCGAGCCCGCCTTCTTTTGCCTTGGTGATCGCCTCGATGGTTGAATTGCCTGTGGTGATCACATCGTCAACAACAACAACCTTGTCTCCTGCAGCAACATTTCCCTCGATCCACTGCATGGTGCCATGTGCCTTGGCAGTTTTGCGGCAGACGAATGCCTCGATCGGCTTTTTCTGCACATAGGACGTGTACGCCACGGCATCTGCGATTGGGTCTGCGCCGAGCGTGAGACCGCCGATGCCTTTTACGCCGGAATGCTTGATCATTTCAAAGATAATATTGCCGATGAGGTACATGCCTTCAGGATGGAACGTTACAGTCTTGCAGTTGAAATAGTAATTGCTCATTCTTCCTGAGACGAGCTTGAAGGTCGGCTCCGCGCTGTATCTGAATGCCTTTTCATAGATGAGTTGAATAAGTCTGTTTTTCATAGGTTCCCCTGAATTATGTAATTTCTGCGACTATTATAATCGATAAGCCTGCTTATAAGTAACCAATAAGTAAGGGTGAAATGCTGCCACAGAAGATGAAGAAAACTTAATTGGACATTGAAGCCAGCTCTTTTTAAAGTAAGTATAGTAATAATTCCCAGAGGTTAATCAGAATGACTGATATGAAAAAAATATTCTCTATGTTGCTGACTCCCTTTCTTTTGCTTTCTTTTGTTGCTTTAGATATTGCCTCAGCGTCCAATGGTATGCTTCCTCTTCCTCAATCCCGGGAAACGTTTGTGTACAGCGCTGCAACCTATCCCCTTGAGGCCAGAATTCCTTCAAAGTCAAAGCCGGTTGGCATAGGCAGTTTGGCTGAAGGCGGTGATTCCTTTAATCTGCAGATAAGTATAGGGCCCTTTGTCAGACCTGTGGACATGTATCTTACTCTGCTTTCTCCTGATGACAAACGTGGTCCTGCGCTGACGCTCAGTCCGGATAACACGTTTGAAACTTTTTCTGGCAACATGAAGCCCTGGCGGGAAAAAGTAACTGCTGCAGATGATTTCATTATGGATCTCCCGGTCTCCTCCATGGTGTCAGGCCCTTACATACTTATGTTTGCAGTCATGCCTGTTGGCGTTCAGGATAGATATTATCTCTGGACCGTGCCCTTCCTCGTCCCGTAGGTCTTTCAGAAGTTGACTTGCCCTTTGCTGCGTGGCTATCGTAAGACTATGAAATTCATACTGTTTGACATAGACGGAACGCTTATCGATTCTGGCGGTGCGGGAGTCAGAGCTCTGAACCGAGCATTTGAAGAGGTCTATTCAGTATGCGATGCATTCAGTGCTATAAGCATGGCCGGGAAAACCGACCTCCAGATTCTTGCCGAGGGGTTGAAACTGCACAATGTCGCAAGCTCAAACGGAATTATTCCTGAATTCTTCGAAAGCTATATAACGCATCTCAGGATGACCATTGATGCAACCGATGGCCATGTGAAGGCCGGCATCAGGGAGGCGCTTGTTGAGATCGAAAAGAGCGATGATTTTATTGTTGGACTGCTGACCGGCAACATTGAACAGGGCGCCATGATAAAACTTGAGGCCTTTGGTCTGGACAGATACTTTGACATCGGCGCATATGGCAACGATAATGCAGACAGGAACATGCTTCTGCCGATAGCACGCGAAAAGCTCAGGAAAAGCAGAGACCTCGATATTGATTACAGAAACTGCATTGTTATCGGAGATACGCCCAGAGACATTGCATGTGCCAAACCCTATGGAGCGTATTCGATTGGCGTGGCAACAGGGCCTTACTCATACAGCCGCCTTGAAGAGGCTGGCGCTGATGCTGTATTCTGTGATCTATCTGATACAACAAGCTTCTTGAACATAGTGCGAACATAACCGAAAAAATAGTGAGGTGGTTGTGATGGCAGATATTTTGGATGGAAAAAGACTTGCTGATGAAATCAAGGAGAGCGTCAGGAAAGAAGTTGCCGCTCTGAAGGAAAGCGGCGTGGATATCGGTCTCGGATTGCTTTTGACTGGCGATAACCCTTCGGCCGTGCAGTATTACATGACAACTCTCAATGCATGCAAAAAGACAGGGATCACCTCCTATGAGTTCAGGCTGCCTGAGTCCATATCACAAAATGAACTCCTGAACGTTATCCATGGGATTAACCGCGATGAGCGTATTCATGGTCTGCTGATGCTTATGCCTCTGCCGAGAAAGGTCAATGCACGAAGGGTGATCAACGCCCTTGTTCCGGAGAAGGATGTTGACGGGCTTGGCTCCATCTCTGTCGGAAGACTCGCGGCAGATGAGTCAACTATCCAGCTCTTCAGGCAGGATACGGAGAACATGCTGCAGCAGTTGAGAATGACTCCTGCAGCATCGAGCTTTCTTCCCTGCACTCCATTCGGGGTTATACGGCTCCTTGAATATTATAAGGTCCCTATCAAGGGCAGACATGTGGTGGTTGTGGGCAAAAGCCTTGCGGTCGGGAAGCCTCTTTCGATGATGCTCCTTGCAAAAGAGGCAACCGTGACGATCTGCCACAAGGAGACAAAAGACCTCGGCAGTATGACGCGGCAGGCAGATATTCTCTGCACTGCAACCGGCAGGGCCGGTCTCATTACAGGAGATATGGTGAAAAAAGGAGCTGTCGTGGTTGATGTTGGAATCAACATGCTTTCGGATGGCACCATGACTGGAGATGTCGAGTTTAGCTCAGTGTCAGAACAGGCCTCTCTGATAACTCCTGTACCAGGCGGCGTTGGACCGGTCACGATTGCGATGCTTCTTGAAAATACGGTGAGATCGGCACAGCGGAATGCGTTATTGTAGATTTTCGTCTGTTCTGTCATTCCGGCTTGCCTGTGCCCGATGTTTGGGTATCCGGAATCTTTCTTTGTTTCCAGAAGGATTCCCGACGCGCTCCGCTTGCGGGAATGACAAAATGTGCAGTTTTACTGATGACCTCCTTAACTAACCTATGAGCGTTCCCTCGCTTTTTCAGATCACGTCTGCGTACACTCCCAAAGGTGACCAGCCAGCAGCCATAAGAAAACTGACTGACGGTGTGAACAAAGGCAGGCAGCATCAGGTCCTTCTTGGTGTTACGGGTTCAGGAAAGACCTTTACGATTGCACAGGTGATCGCCAAATTAGGGCGGCCTGCTCTTATTATGGCCCACAACAAGACGCTTGCTGCACAGCTGTACGGCGAATTCAAAGAACTGTTTCCGCAGAATGCAGTCGAGTTTTTCGTGAGCTACTATGACTATTACCAGCCTGAGGCATATCTTCCCACTACTGATACGTACATAGAAAAAGATGCTCTCATCAATGACGACATAGACAGGCTCAGGCATTCTGCAACACGCGCTGTGCTTGAAAGAAGAGATGTAATCGTGGTGGCGTCTGTCTCCTGCATCTACGGCATAGGCTCGCCTCAGGACTACATGGATATGCACCTTTATCTTGAGGAGAACATGCAGATAGAAAGGGATGCAGTCCTTGAAAGGCTTGTCGAGATCCAGTACAACCGGACAGACATAGACTTCAAGCGCGGCAGTTTCAGGGTGCGGGGCGATGTGGTCGAGATCTATCCTTCTTTTGCGCAGGACCGTGCGATCAGATTGGAATTCTTCGGAGATGCTCTTGATGCCATCAGCGAGATCGATCCGCTGAGCGGCAGCCGTATACGGAAGATGGAGAAGATAGCGCTCTTCCCGAACAGCCACTGGCTTACGCCGAGGGACCGCCTCGAGACTGCCCTGAAGAATATAAAACAGGAAATGAAGGACCAGGTCGAAAAGTTTCTGCAGCAGGGGAAGATCATTGAGGCGCGGAGGATCGAGGAGCGGACACGCTTTGACATGGAGATGCTGAAGGAGTTCAATTACTGCCACGGCATAGAGAACTATTCTCGTCATTTAAGCGGAAGGGCGGCAGGTGCACCTCCCTATACCCTGATGCATTATTTCCCTGAGGATTATCTGATGGTGCTCGATGAATCACATGCGACCGTGCCGCAGGTAAGGGGCATGTACGAAGGAGACCGGTCTAGAAAGCAGACGCTCATTGATTTCGGTTTCAGGCTTCCTTCTGCGCTCGACAACAGGCCCCTGAAGTTTGATGAGTTTGCCGCAAAGGTCGGGCAGGCTATTTATGTATCTGCAACGCCGGCACCGTATGAGATAGAGAAGTCAGGCAGCAGAATCATTGAGCAGATTATCCGGCCGACAGGCCTCCTTGATCCGAGGCCTTCTGTGCGTCCGGTATCAGGTCAGGTCCAGGACCTGATAGGCGAGATACGCAAGAGAGCAGAAAAAGATGAGCGGGTGCTGGTGACAACGCTCACCAAAAAGATGGCAGAGGATCTGACCGATTATTATCTTGAACTCGGTGTCAGGACCAGGTATCTGCACTCAGATATTGATACGCTCGAAAGGGTCGAGATTATCAGGGACCTGAGGCTGGGCAAGTTCGATGTTCTTGTGGGAGTGAACCTTCTGAGGGAAGGGCTCGATCTCCCTGAGGTCTCGCTTGTAGCTATCCTCGATGCTGATAAGGAGGGCTTCCTGAGATCAGAGCGGTCGCTCATACAGACAACAGGAAGGGCGGCAAGGAATGTGAATGGTGAAGTCATATTTTATGCTGACAAGGTGACCGGTTCCATGAAAAGAGCTCTTGATGAAACGAACCGGAGGCGTGCGATCCAGGAGGCACATAATCTGAAAATGGGTATTACGCCTGAAACGATAAAGAGCAGCATCAAGGACATTGCGGCTTCCATCTATGAGGCTGACTATTGGAGCGTGCCGATCGCTGCAGAGGAAGAGGCTAACTACGGGCTTGATGACGAAACGCTAAAACGGCTTGATGCAGAGATGAAGGAGGCAGCCAAGAAACTCGACTTCGAACGCGCAGCAGTTATCCGGGACAAGATAAAAGAGATAAAAAAGAAGATGCTGGAGATCGGAGTGAAGGGTTCATAGCCCACGGGGTATTCCCATGAGCTATGAATAAAGAGCTATGAGCTACTTTTTCCCTTCCAGTTTTGCCTTAAGCAGATCACCGAATGTTCCGAAGCTGGTCGAAGAACCGGTCGTCTGACCTGACTCAGAAAGATATTCCTGATATTCCTGCTTCACGACCATATCCATGGCAGCTTTTCTGCTGAGCTTGACCTTGTTGCTGTCCTTGTCAATTTCGATGACTGTAACCTTTATCTCAGAGCCTTCAGGGAACATCTTCTTGTGGTCAGCACCCTGAGATGTTGCCATTTCATTATTAGGCACCAGGCCAGTCAGGCCGCTTTTCAACTTCACGAAAACGCCGAAGGGCATGATCTTTTCGACCTTGCCTTCAAGAGTTTCGCCGACTTCAGGGAGCGTGATCTTCAGGGGTTCTACCTTTGGGTTCATTGAGAGGCTGATCTTTTTGCTTTCTTTATCGACTGCGAGGATATAGACCTCTACCGTCTGGCCTGTCTCGACCACTTCCTTGGGATGGTTGATCCTTCTTCCTGCGCCGAGATTAGAGATATGAATCAATCCGTCAATGCCCGGCTCAAGGTTCACGAAAGCACCGAATGGAGCAAGGCGGACGATCTTTCCGCTAACGCGGCTTCCTTCCACGTATCTGTCAGCGATCTCTGACCAGGGGTCTGGTTCCATTGCCTTAAGGCTCAGGCTCAGCTTATTCTTTTCCCAGTCGATCGAGAGTATCTTTGCCGTAACTTGCTGGCCAAGGGACAGGATGTCAGAAGGCTTTTCGTTCCTTACCCAGGAAAGCTCGCTTGCCGGGATAAGTCCGTCAATGCCGCCAAGGTCAACAAAGGCCCCGAAATTCATTACTGATCTGACAGTGCCAATGACCTTTGCACCGATCTGGAGGCTTTCCTTCAGTTTCTCTATTTTTTCTGTTTTTTCCTTTTCGAGATTTGCACGGCGGGAGAGGATAATGTTTCTGCCATTCTCTTCAAACTCAAGAACTTTGAAGGGGAAGGTGCGGCCAAGATAAACGCCACCTTCGCGGCCTCCTTTGAGATCTATCTGAGAAAACGGGCAGAAGCATCGCACATCTCCGACAAGAACCTCAAAGCCGCCCTTCACTTCGCGCTTGATCTCACCCTGAACAGGAATTTCAGCCTCAAAGGCGTTGCGGATACTGCTAAGGCTCACCGCTGAGTACCCGTGCACGAGGGTCGTAAACTTCCGTATTCCGCTTTCAATAGATATGAAAAAAACATCGAGCTCATCTCCTGCCTTTGCCTGAATATTGCCATCCTTGTCTCTGAACTCGACAAGATTGATCGCTCCCTCGCTCTTGCCGCCAAGGTCTATAAATGCAAGGTCGCCGGAGATACTGACTATTTTGGTCCTCATCTTCTGGCCAGGTGAGAACCTGTCTGACTGCTTGCTGCTCTGAGCGAGCAGTTCAGCAAAGCTCTCCTCCCGGAGAGGAGTATTACGAGTATTGGTATCAGGGGAAGTGTCTTCTCTGGTTTCGGAATTCATGCGTGCATAACCTCTCAATTAGAATTAAAATATATACCCGACGTATCGCTAAGGATTATTGAAGAGCATGGCGGGTAATAAGCTTGCTATAAGTTTATAAGATTTGTTCCTTCTGAGTCAAACAGCCGGGTTGCTTAAACTTCAAAGGCATCCTGAATATATTCAAGATGAGGATTTCCGCTCTTCATCGAGATGCTGATAACATCGAATCTTGCAGGCACTTCTTTCCTGAATCTCTTCATGTAGCTCATGGCTACTTTCGTAATCTTTTCCCTTTTGCGCCTTGTCACTGCCTCGAACGGAGCGCCATAGGCATCACCTGCTCGCGCTTTCACTTCAATAAATACGAAGATATTCCCATCCTTTGCAATGATGTCTATTTCGCCAAAAGAGGTGCGAAAGTTCTGCTCAATAACAGTAAATCCTTTTCCCTTACAGAGAGCCACAGCAAGCTCTTCGCCCTTTTTGCCGAGGTCTTTCAAGGGACTAAATCACTTCCCTCAAGCCGCAGGAGCAGGGTTGGGATGCTTTCTATGTCCTTAATGTCCTTTTGGCAGAGCATTCTGAACAATTCCCTGAATGCGGCATATTCTTCCCAATGTCCGTTGAGGTTGTTTTTCAATGACGTGAACAGAGTTTCCCCCTTTGCATCCCAATCGAGGAGCAAAACGATCTTTGCGAACCTCTCAGCTAATTGCTCGGAAAATTCATACATTCCCTTGCCGTTGTGAAGAGGTATGATAACTCCTGAGAGGCCGAGCCTTCTCAGTGCCTGTAAGTCCTTTTTTCCTTCCACAATGACAGGAAAGCGTTTGTTGATCTCACAAAGTGCCTCAATGACCTCATGGAGTCTTTCAGCACGCTCAAGGTCTTCCGTTGCCGGCATTTTACGGTTAGGCTCCCTGCTCATCATAGACATGATCTTATTATAATCATTATTTCAGCCTTTCTGAATATAGCGAGAAAAATGAGAGGTCTGGGGCTGAATAAATACGTGAAGATAAACAAGAAACATAATAATTTTTATTAACAGTTTGTTTGTTGACAATAGCCCTATTTTCATATATTTTAATCATATGGCGGCTAAACTCGGGCAGATTCTCATTGCCTCAAGCATTATTACTGAGGACCAATTAAAGCAGGCTCTTAACGGCCAGAAAAAGGAAGGCGGAAGACTTGGCACCAACCTTGTAAAATTGGGCTTCATTACAGAAGAAAAGCTTGTTGCCTTTCTCAGCAAGCAGTATGGCGTTCCTGCCATTAATTTGTCTGATTATAAGATTGATTCAGCAGTGCTTAAACTCGTTCCTGCAGACATGGCAAAAAAGTATCTGATTATGCCTGTGGCAAGGGTAGGAGCGACGCTCACCATAGCAATGGCTGATCCTTCAAATATATTTGCGATCGACGATGTAAAGTTCATGACCGGGTACAATGTTGAGGTTGTGGTCTCGAGCGAGAGTGCAATTATCAGCGGCATCACTTCCTACTATCTTGGCAAGGGTGAGAATTTTCTTGCAACATCTAGCTCTTCGCAGAAGGCAGCTGCAACGACAAATGCAATTCTTCAGGCAAAGGACTATACCTTCACAGATTCTGATCTGGCTGTCGGAGCTGATTTTGGACAGTCGGACGATGGCCCTCAGGTCAGCGTTGAAGATTTTGATTCCATTGTTGGTAATGCCCTGGACGGGGTCGATGTCCTTGAGGAAAAAGATGATGCGGAAGTTGTAAGAGACGTTGAAGCGCCTATTATCAAGCTTGTGAATGGTATTTTCGTTAACGCGATCAAGTCCGGCGCAAGTGATATCCATGTCGAGCCTTATGAGAATTCCCTGAGAGTGAGATACCGTGTTGACGGTGTCATGTACACAGTCATGAACCTTCCTATCAAAATAAAGGCTGCCCTTACCTCAAGAATAAAGATTATGGCTAAGCTTGATATTGCAGAGCGCAGGCTTCCCCAGGATGGTCGAATCAAGCTGAAGTTAGGTAAAAAAAGGGAGATCGATTTTCGCGTCTCGGTTCTTCCGTGCCTGTTCGGCGAAAAGTCGGTTCTCAGACTCCTTGACAAAGCCAATCTGCAGGTTGACCTGACAAAGCTGGGCTTTGAGGTTGCTGCCATGGATGACTTCATGGAGGCCCTCAATAAACCCTATGGCATGATCCTGGTAACCGGTCCTACGGGCAGCGGAAAGACTACAACACTGTATTCTGCCCTGAGCTTTCTTAATAAAGCAGATACGAATATCATGACTGCCGAAGACCCGGTCGAGTTTAATTTCATGGGTATTAACCAGGTGCAGATGAAGGAAGAAATAGGTCTGACCTTTGCTGCAGCTCTGCGGTCATTCCTCAGACAGGACCCGGATATAATAATGGTCGGTGAGATTCGAGACTTTGAGACTGCTGAAATCGGCGTCAAGGCTGCGCTCACAGGGCATCTTGTGCTGAGCACGCTTCATACGAACGATGCTCCGGGCACCATAAGCAGGCTATTGAACATGGGTATTGAGCCATTCCTTGTTTCGTCTGCCGTTATTATTATTGTTGCTCAGAGGCTTGCAAGAAGAATCTGTGCTAACTGTAAGGCAGAAGATCCTGTTCCTGCTTTAGCCTTAACAAAGGTCGGTTATTTGGAGGATGAGGCCAAGACGTTGAAGGTCTATAAGGGCAAGGGCTGCCCGACTTGTAATAATACAGGGTACAAAGGCAGAGTTGCGCTTTATGAGGTAATGCTCCTCAAGGACGAGATCAAGGAGCTGATCCTTGAAGGGGCATCCTCTGCGGAGATAAAGAAGACTGCTATCCGCCTTGGTATGAAAACTTTAAGGATGAGCGGCATGACAAAGATCGCAGAAGGCGTAACAACGATAGAAGAAGTCTTACGCGTCACTTTCGGAGATTAAAGGAGACTTGAATGGCAACAATTTATGACCTGCTGAAAGTCATGATAGAGAAAGGGGCATCTGACCTTCATATTACGACTGCAAGTCCGCCGAGACTGAGGATCGATGGGAAACTTATCCCCCTTGATCATCCGACTCTCACGCCTGTCGAGACAAAGACCTTGGCTTACAGCATTCTGACGGATGCACAGAAACATAAATTTGAAGAGAATAACGAACTTGATCTTTCGTTCGGAGTGAAAGGACTGAGCAGATTCAGGGGGAACATCTTCATGCAGAGGGGCGCTGTTGCCGGAGCGTTCAGGACTATCCCCTTCGAGATCAAGACCTTCCAGGATCTGGGCCTTCCTGAAGTGGTGAACGACCTGGTCAAAAGGCCGAGGGGCCTTATTCTTTGCACCGGACCAACCGGCAGCGGAAAATCGACGACCCTTGCCGCCATGGTCGACAGGATAAACTCGGAACGCTACGATCATATTATTACGGTGGAAGATCCGATCGAATATCTGCACGGGCACAAAAAATGTTTGATCAACCAGAGGGAGGTTCATGCTGACACTTCCTCGTTCAAGGCTGCGCTTCGGTATATTCTCAGGCAAGACCCTGATGTGGTGCTTATCGGTGAGATGAGAGACCTTGAAACCATTGAAGCTGCTCTGACTGTGGCTGAAACAGGCCATTTGACGCTTGCAACGCTTCATACCAACTCAGCTGTGCAGACCATGAACCGTATCATTGATGTTTTCCCGCCGCATCAGCAGGAACAGATCCGTGTTCAACTTTCGTTCGTTCTTGAGGGAGTATTGTCACAGCAGCTGATCGCGAAGAAATCCGGAAAGGGAAGAGCACTTGCTATTGAACTGCTCGTGCCGAACGCTGCCATCAGAAACCTGATCCGCGAGGACAAGATACACCAGGTATACTCAATGATGCAGACAGGCCAGGGTAAGTTCGGCATGCAGACCATGAATCAGTCGCTCATTGAACTGTATACCAAGGGGCATATTGCCTATGAAGATGCAATCGCAAGGTCGTCGGTACCTGAGGAAATAATCCAGATGCTGCAGAGGCTCAGCTCTTCTCCTTCTGCACGCGGGAGGCAATAGATCATGGCAACGATTTTTGAATGGTCAGGCAAAACAACGAGGGGATTAATAGAAACAGGTGAGATTTCGGCCAACTCAAAGGATGAGGTGATTGCCCAGCTCAGAAAGAGGAATGTTACGGCAACGCTGGTCCGGGAAAAGAAAAAAACTGCGAGTAAATTCAGTTTTGGCGGCGGAGTCAAAGACAAGGACATTGTTATTTTTACCCGGCAGTTCGCAACCATGATAGACGCAGGCCTGCCGCTTGTTCAGGCCCTTGAAATTCTTTCGCAGCAGGTTGAGAGCAAGTCTCTGGCAGCAGCCCTTGTTACGATCAAGAACGATGTTGAAGGAGGTGCTACCTATGCTGATGCGCTTAGGAAGCACCCCAAGGTCTTTACTGATCTTTATGCGAATATGGTTGCAGCGGGCGAGTCAGGAGGTATTCTCGATACCATTTTGAACCGGCTTGCAGCTTATATGGAAAAGGCGATGAAACTGAAGAAAAAGGTCAAAGGAGCCATGATCTATCCGATTGTTGTTTCGTCGATTGCGGTCGGAGTTATCGCGGTCATCATGATCTTTGTTGTGCCGACCTTCTCAAAGATGTTTACTACGATGGGCGGCACTCTCCCGTTGCCGACACTGCTTGTTATGAAAACAAGTAATTTTCTCGCCGGCATCGGCGGTGTGATCACTGCCATGATCATTACTGCTGCCATTGTTGCCTTTAAGCAGATCCGAAAGACCGAAAAAGGGACCGCGATGACTGATCGAATCTTCCTGAAATTGCCGATCTTTGGTATTCTTCTCAGAAAGGTCGCAGTTGCCAAGTTTACCCGTACGCTCGGAACGTTGATCAGCAGCGGTGTCCCGATCCTGGACGGGCTTGAGATAACAGCAAAAACAGCTGGCAATAAGGTTATCGAGTATGCGGTTATGGAGGTCAGGCAAGCAGTTACCGAAGGAAAGACTTTGGCTGAACCGCTCATGAAATCGAAGGTTTTCCCCCCTATGGTTACGCATATGATATCAGTCGGTGAAGCGACAGGCGCGCTCGATGCCATGCTTAACAAAATTGCTGATTTTTATGATGACGAAGTTGACGCTTCGGTCGGTAACCTGACTGCCATGATGGAGCCGATGCTCATGGTTTTTCTCGGAGGATCGGTTGGTTTTATCGTTATCGCGATGTACCTGCCCATATTCAAGCTTATCACCCTCATTAAGTAAGCTTGCATGGCAGATGCCGCCATGCATCTAAAGCTCAAGGCCCTGATTGTATTCAGGGCCTTGTTTGTGAGCCTTCTCCTTGGTTCTGCATTCATTTTTAAAATAGAATTTTTTCCAAACCCCCGTGCCATATCTTTTTTTATTATTGCGCTCTATATCCTGACAATAATTTATGTCCTGCTCATACAGCGCATTCAGAAGGTGTTTCTCTTCGCTTACATTCAGCTTGTCCTTGATGTCCTGGCTGAGATTTCACTTATCTACATCACGGGAGGCATCGAGAGCTGGTTTTCCTTTACTCTGATCCTCACGGTAATGTCCTCAAGCATAGTACTCAATCAAAAAGCCGGGTATATTATCGCAAGCATGAGTTGTATCCTGTATGGAGCCATGCTCGATCTGCAATTTTACGGTCTGATACCGATCCCCTACGAAGGAACCATGCTGGAAAAGCAGTTTCTGTATAATATTTTTATTCATACCATCTCGCTCTATGTTACAGCCTATCTTGCGGGCTATCTCTCTTCGAGACTTGAAGAGACCGCAGAGAAGCTTGCCGAGAAAGATACTCATCTCAGGGACCTGGAGCTCTTCAATACAAAGGTCATCGAGAGTCTGCCAAGCGGCCTTGTTACGACCGATGTTGAGGGAACGGTGCTTATCTTTAACAGGGCTGCAGAGCAGATAACCGGAACGCCAAAGCTTGAGATCATTGGCAGGACCATAGAGAGTGCCCTGCCATTTCTAAAGTTGCCGATCAGTGAAGGACGGCAGGACGGGATCCTGAACAGGCATAATCATGAGAAGAAGATCATAGGAATACATATTTCTATCTTGCGGGATATCAACGGCAGGGAAACAGGGTTCATCGGCATCTTTCAGGATCTGACTGCGCTGAAAGAACTCGAAAATGAAATGAAGAATAAGGAAAAATGGGCGGCAATTGGTGAACTGTCTGCAAATATAGCGCATGAAATAAGAAATCCGCTTGCTTCACTCAGGGGTTCCATCGAGATGCTCAGGGAGGGCAAGATTCCGGAAAAGCACCGAAACAAGCTTATGGATATTGCTATTAATGAGACAGAGAGACTGAACACCATTGTGACAGATTTTCTCACCTATTCAAGGCCCAAGCCGCTTGATATTCAGAACGTGGACCTGAATGCGCTTCTGCACGATACCCTTGAGCTTCTTAGAAACAGGGCGCAGAGCATGGGGGATATTATTGTTCGGCAGGAATGTGATGGGGAACTGCTTGTTTCTCTGGATCCGCAAAAGATAAGGCAGGTTTTCTGGAATCTCGGCATTAACGCCATAGAGGCCATGGAGAAGGGGGGAGAGTTGACGGTCACAACAAAGGAAACCAAGGACAAGGTATCGGTTATTTTTTCCGATACAGGACCGGGAATGTCCGGAGATGATAGAGAGAAGATCTTTTATCCTTTCCATACTACAAAAGAGAGGGGAACAGGGCTTGGATTGTCGATTGCACTCAGGATTGTAGAGGAGCATCAGGGCAGAATTGTTGCTAAGAGCAGTCCTGGAGCAAGGACAACTTTTGAGATTATTCTACCGAGGACCCATGGAAAATAAAGGCAGAATTCTTATAGTCGAAGACGAAAAGAGCATGCGCGAGGTGCTGAAGATCCTTCTGGAGGATGAGGGGTATGAGACCATATCAGCGTCTGACGGGCAGGATGGCATTAGAAGACTCCAGGAGGATATTTTCGATATTGTGATCACGGATATCAAGATGCCCAAAGCAGACGGGTTTGAGGTCCTCAAAAAAGTAAATGAAATATCCCCTACGAGTATTGTGATCATGATTACTGCCTTTGGCACCACGGAATCAACGATCGAGGCCATGAAACTTGGAGCTTATGACTATATTCATAAGCCCTTCAAGATCGATGAGATTCGTCTTATTGTCAACAAGGCCTTTGAGAAGAAGAGGCTCAGCGAAGAGATTTCCGTCCTCAGGGAGAAGGTACAGACCACGTACCGGATTGAGAACATCATTGGCAAAAGCCCCAGGATGCAGGAACTTTTCAGACTAATTCCGAAAGTTGCCCAGAGCAGTTCCAATGTTTTGATTACCGGCGAGAGCGGCTGCGGCAAAGAACTTGTTGCCGCAGCCCTGCATAACCTGAGCGGAAGAAAGAATAAGAACTTTGTCACAATCAACTGCGCTACCTTTCCTGAAGGACTTCTTGAAACAGAGCTGTTTGGCCACGTTAAGGGATCATTTACTGGTGCTGTCCAGAACAAGGAAGGGCTTTTTGAGATAGCTGACCAAGGGACTATCCTCCTTGACGAAATTGCTGAAATGCCCCTTCCCCTGCAGCCAAAGCTGTTGCGCGTACTCGAGAACGGCATTTTTAGGAGAGTTGGGGGAGTAGCCGACATTACTGTAGACGTAAGGGTCATATCCGCTACAAACAGAAATCTGGCTGATGCTATAGCCGAAGGGAGTTTCAGAGAGGACCTTTTCTACCGGCTGAATGTTATCCCCCTGCATATGCCGCCACTCAGAGACCGGCCTGAGGATATTCCGCTGCTGCTGGATCATTTTTTTCGTAAGTTTTCCGGCGGCATGAAAAAACTGTCTTCTGATGCACTCCGCATTCTCATGAGGTATCCCTGGAAAGGTAATGTGCGCGAGCTTGAGAATATGGTTGAGAGGGTTGTTTTGCTGACTGAAGGGGCTACTATCCTTCCTGAAGATCTACCCGAAGAGTTCTTTATGGTTGCACGCAAAGGGACGGGGCTTCCTGATGTTGATGAGGAAGGCGTTGATCTTGAAAAGATCCTTCAAGAGATCGAAAAAGACTATCTCCTGAAGGCATTGGCAAAAGCCAATGGCAGCAAGACAGATGCCGCTAAGCTTCTTAATCTTACCTTCAGGTCTTTCAGGCACCGGTTATATAAATATGGGATAAAGTGATAGAATAAGTCTGATGAAACTCGGCGAAGCATTAATAAACGGCAGCATCATTACCAGGGACCAGCTTAAGCAGGCCCTTGAGCGGCAGGTCATCTTCGGCGGCCGGATCGGCTCGAACATCATTGAACTCGGGTTTGTCAAAGAGCAGGAAATGCTCTCTTTCCTGAGTTCTTTTTTCAAAGTGCCTGCAGTCAAGGTGACTGATCTGAATACTATTGACCTGGAGGTCATAGCGAGCATCACTGCGGAGTTTGCCGACAAATACAAGATTCTGCCGTTCAGGAAAGACCGCAACAGGCTGCATGTGGCAATGCTCGATCCAAGATCACTCTCAAGCGTTGATGAGATGAGGTTTCTTACCGGGTTCGATATCGTTCCCTATGTGATTACAGAACTGCGGATGCTCTACTGCCTTGAAAAGTATTACGGCCTCAAAAGGGACCTCCGTTACATCAGCGTCTTTGGGGGGGAGATTGCCCAGGAGGAGAAGAAGCCGGAAGACGCGGCAAAACAGATTTTGAAGGTTAAAGAGCTGTATGCTTCGGTGCGGGACAAGGAAGAGGTGATCGGCATACTTCTGAACGAGACGAAACAGGTGGCTGCAAGGGCTGCAGTTTTTCTTGTGAAGGGCAACGCAGTTTCAGGCTGGAAGTCACGTGGCATAAACATCGATCGGTTCGGTTTGCCGGTTGAAGGTCAGTCCATATTCTCAGAAGTCCTTAGCAGGAAAACCCACTATCGAGGGCCGCTTCTGAAGATACCGGGCAATGCATTGCTCATCGAACGGCTTATCGGAACGCCTCAGGACTGTTGCATGATGCCGGTTATGATCAGGGATAAAATTATTGGTCTGCTCTATGTTGATAACGGTAATACCTCGGTTCTTGATGCAGGGCTTGGGTACATACACAGTCTTGCGGCGATGGCGGCAGTGAGCTTTGAGATCGTGATCCTCAGAAAAAAACTTTTCGATCTATAGTCTTATTCTCTCCTTTCCTGTATAGATATTCATTCTGTCACCGCGCGCAAACCCGATTAGAGTCAGGCCTGATGATTCAGCGATATCAACGGAAAGGCTCGTGGGCGCTGCCCTGCTGATGATGACCGGGATGTTGCAGCGTCCGCATTTCAGAACAATCTCGGAAGAGAGTCTTCCGCTTGCAAGCATGATCTTTCCCGGGAAGGGAATGTCCTCGAGCAGTGCGTACCCGATTACCTTGTCCACGGCATTATGCCTGCCGATATCTTCAGTAAAGACGAGCATGTTTTTTTTGTCTGCAAGGGCTGCACTGTGGACTCCGCCTGTAGCCCTATATCCTTCAGATCTTTTTTGAAACTCCCGATAGAGCCTCATGATATCCTGTAGATCAAAAACCGAAGGATCAGATATTCTTTCTTCCGGAAGCTTCCTGCTCAGACTTATGCCGCCTGCGCAGCCTGACGTGATAACCTTTTCACCTTCAGTAATCGTGCCGGTTGCCGGAATATCAACATTGATCTCATCGCCGTAGGCGATCGATATCCTCTCAGCACACCACCCTCCTGATATAAGACCTTCGTTGTAGACCACGCCGACAACAAACTCTCTTATCATCTGCGGGCTGCAGTACAGGCTGAGTGCGTGCTTCCCGTTCACCGATATCCTGACTTTTTTTTCAACAGCAACAACATCTTCGACCTCTTCAGATGAAGTTCCATTTAGTCTTAGTATCCTTACTTTGCTTGATATATCCATTGCGTATTATTATACATCCGGAATTCTGATTCAGGCGTACTTGACAAGCAGTGCAATTGACTCTTATTATGTCATGTTCGGGGCGTAGCGCAGTCCGGTAGCGCACACGGTTCGGGACCGTGGGGTCGAAGGTTCAAATCCTTTCGCCCCGACCATTTTTCCCCTTGATCACATAGTATTAGTCTATCACACCGCTGAAAATTAGTTTATGGAAGGTGTTTGAGAGGGTATATTACTTAGCTATGTCCTGATCTCTGTATTCGTCTCTGTGTGATCAGCCTCTTCGCTGCTATCGCCGCGGGGCTTCTCTGTCAGTCAATTCGCCTGCATATCAGATATTGCTTTGAAGCACTGTTGGTGGTATCCTGTGACTAATCATGCATAAGAAGATCCTTGCTGCGGTCAATGAACATCTGAACTCTGAAGTTGCCGCGCGCTATGCCCTGCATCTGGCGAAAGAACACAACGCAAAACTTTATATCTGCTTTGTTGCCGAAAAATGCATGTCTCAGCATAATTGTCGGTCAGCCGAGGATGCCGTAAAGCGTCTCTTCAATGAGGCCATGGCCATGAATGTCCAAGCAGAGAGTATCGCAGAGATGGGAGATCCTGTCGCGGAGATCAAAAAGATCGTTCAGCATGAGAACATCAGCATTGTTTTTGCTGCGACGCGGCGGGAAGACATCAAAAGAAGGTTCTATTCAGGCACGATAGCGCGAAGCCTTTCCCTGAAACTTCCCTGCTCTGTCGCGCTGGTGCGTGTTGTCCATTCAGGGAGGGTGCATCCGAAAAGGATCCTGGTCCCGCTCAAGGCAAAGCTTGATCACGTCTCTGAGCGAGCCTCTTTTGTGACGCACATGGCGCATGCTTTCAACTCTAAGGTCTTTGTCTTCCATGCACCAAGGCCTCTGACAAAGTTCTTTCATGGTGAGATACAGCTCACCCCGCCTGAGTGGGAAGAGCGCAGATCTAAGGACATAGCTCATTTCATTACCTATCTCAAAGACCATGACGTTGAGCATGAAGGCCGGCTTCTGCCGGGACAGACTGCCCGGAATATTACGATAGAAGCCTTCGCAAAGCGACATGATCTGATCATCATGGGCGCAAGCGAGCGAAACCTGCTGACCTCCCTGTTTAAGGGCAATCCTGTTGAGGAAGTTTTGAGAAATACGCCCTGCGACCTGATCATCCTGAAACCACGTCATGAAGATTAGCAGCCTCTCGAAGGAGGATGCCCTCAGTCAGCTTGTCAGTTCCGAAGACGGTCTATCTGAAGCTGAGGCAGCCAAGCGTCTTTCTGAAACCGGCTTCAATGAGATTAGGGAGGTGCACAAGACTCATCTCATCCTTCGCTTTTTCAGCCAGTTCACCCATTTCCTTGCGATCCTGCTCTGGATCGGTGCAGGCCTCTCTTTTCTTTCCGACTATCTCCATCCAGGGGAAGGCATGTCAACGCTCGGCTTTGCAATCGTTGGTGTAATACTTATCAATGCGATCTTCACTTTTATTCAGGAATACCGTGCCGAAAAAGCCCTCGAGGCGTTAAAGAAACTATTGCCATTTCAGGTAAGGCTTCTGAGGGAAGGGAAGGAAAAACAGATCCACTCCCGGGAGATCGTTCCAGGCGACATTGTATTTTTTTCCGAAGGAGACAGAATTCCTGCTGACACCCGACTGATCGAGAGCTCCACGCTCAAGGTGAATAACGCTGCCCTTACGGGTGAGGCAGAGGCAAGTCTCAGGGACCATAAGCCTTTTGAGGGAGAACTGCTGGATAGTCCCAATATTGTCTTTGCAGGAACAACCGTAACAAGCGGGTCGGGCAAGGGACTGGTATTCGCGACCGGCATGAGCACAGAGTTCGGCAGAATAGCCCATCTCACCAGTGCTGTCGAGTCCGGGCTGAGCCCTCTTCAAAAGGAGATAACCAGGACCACCCGGATCATCGCCGTTCTTGCCACGATGATCGGTCTCAGCTTCTTTGTCATCGGCCATTTCATGGGGAGGACCTTCTGGGAGAACTTCATATTTGCGATAGGAGTCATTGTGGCGCTGGTTCCCGAGGGTATGCTGCCAACAGTCACCCTTGCCCTTGCCATGGCAAGCCAGAGGATGGTAAAAAGAAATGCCCTTATCAAGAACCTCTCCTCTGTAGAGACCCTGGGATGCGTTACGGTGATCTGCACGGACAAGACCGGCACGCTCACCCAGAACAGGATGACCGCATCAAAGATATGGACAGATAACAGGATCACTGCGGCAAAGGACTATAGGCCGCAGACCACAGACGTACTGATGCAGGCTGCGTTCCTCTGCAATAATGCCCGGTATGCTGATAACGAATACCAGGGCGATCCCACAGAAACAGCTCTCCTGAAGCTCGCAAAAGAAGGCATCGGCACTCTCGAAACAGAGCGCGTTTCAGAGATACCCTTTGACTCTGACCGCAAGAGAATGACAACGCTGAACAGGATGGGCGACAAGGAATACGTCTTCACAAAAGGTGCCATGGAAAGCTTGCTGCCCTTATGCAGCGGCTTCCTGCTGAACGGTGGGAAGCAGACTATGGATGAGTCGCTCCGCACGCAGGCAATGAATGCGTATCATCAACTCATGGACAGCGGCTTGCGCGTGCTTGCGTTTGCATATAAAATCAGTGATGCGTCATCAGTGATGCGTAATGAGAAAAAAGATGTTGACCCAATGCTCTCATCACCCATTACCCATCAACCATCACTCGAAGAAGACCTCGTCTTCCTCGGGCTTATCGGGCTTGAAGACCCACCGCGCCCTGAGGTTCCTGATGCCTTAACAAAATGCCATGAGGCAGGGATCAGGGTTATCATGATTACCGGTGATGGATCAAGAACAGCTATTGCCATTGCACGCGAAATCGGTCTGGTGACAGGAGAGCCGGTCGTTGTAGAAGGCTCCGAGTTCGTCACTATGAATGACCATGAACTGCATGAAAAGCTCTCTGCGAAAGAGATCATCTTTGCGCGTATGACGCCCAAGCATAAGATGAGGGTTGTCTCGATCCTGAAAGAGCAGGGAGAGCGGGTTGCGGTAACAGGCGATGGCGTCAATGATGCACCGGCGCTCAAGATGGCAGACATAGGCATCGCCATGGGCATCTCTGGCACTGACGTTGCGAAAGAGGCATCAGACATGATACTGCTTGACGACAACTTTGCTACGATCATCAATGCGGTCGAGGAAGGCAGGGCTGTATTTGAAAATATCCGAAAATTCATCGCGTATTTTTTCACTTCGAATGTTGCTGAACTGGTACCGTTCATAATTTTTGTAATTTTCAGAGTTCCGCTGCCCCTGACTATAATGCAGGTACTGGCAATTGACCTTGGGACTGACCTGCTGCCCGGACTTGCTCTTGGTGCGGAAAGACCGACAAAAGGTCTCATGACATTGCCTCCCCGAAGCCCTAAGGAGAAGCTGCTGAATGCGAAAATGCTCTTTCTGGTTTTTCTTTTTTTGGGTTCGATCGAGGCTTCAGCAGGGCTCTTCGGATTTTTCTATGTTATGAAGCAGGGCGGATGGCAATGGGGTGAAATGCTGCCTTCCAATAACATCCTCTATATTCAGGCAACTACAGCCTGTCTTACCGGCATCGTGATCGCACAGGTAGCAAATGTAATTGCCTGCAGGTCATTCAGGGAGTCTGTCTTCAGTATCGGATTCTTCACAAACAAACTGATATTTATCGGCATAGCCTTTGAGCTGGCACTCCAGTTATTCATTATGTACCATCCATGGGGCAACAGGATCTTCGCAACTCATCCAATCGCCATGAGCACATGGCTCGTGCTCATCCCCTTTGCTTTTCTCCTCTTCTTTGGCGAAGAGGCGAGAAAAGCTATCACGCGGCATACTCATCTGCTCAGTTCATCAAAGTCCACTTTCAGCCTGTAGCCAACTCCCGGTTCGTTAATGAAGAATCGCGGGCGTGCAGGATCAGCCTCCAGCTTATGGCGGAGCTGGGCCATATAGATGCGTAGATAATGGCTTTGGTTAATATATGCAGGGCCCCAAACCTCCTTCATGAGCTGACTGTGCGTCATGACCTTGCCGACATGTTTAATCAGCGTTGTCAGGAGCCGGTATTCAATAGGAGTCAAATGTATTTCCCTGTCAGCGAGCAAGACCTGCCTTTTTACAAGATCGACCTTCAGGTTTTCGAGAACGAAGACCGCTTCTTCTTCGCCATGCTGCGTTGCGGTATGACGGAGTGCCACGCGAATCCTGGCTAAGAGTTCGCCTGCGCCAAAGGGCTTGGTCAGATAGTCGTCTGCGCCAGCATCAAGCGCCTTGATCTTATCCTCCTCCTGTTCCCTTGCAGAAAGAACAATGATCGGGATCTGAGTCCACTCCCTCAGCCTTTTTGTGACCTCAAGTCCGTCAATATCAGGCAGGCCGAGATCAAGCAGTACAACATCCGGATTTCGTGTTGCTGCCTGCGTCAGACCTTCCTCACCGGCAGCCGCCTCGATAAGGCGGTACCCGTGCCCCTGGAGCGTTATCCGCAAAAAGCGGCGCATCTGCGGCTCGTCTTCGATCAGAAGTATCAATCCCTTATCATCAGCCATAGAAGCCTGCTTTATTCAATTTCTTTTTCCGTCAACGGCTGTGCCCCTTCCAATGGAAGGGTGAAGCGGAAAGCTGCTCCCCCGCCTGTGCGGTTTTCAGCCCATATATGACCGCCGTGGGCAGTTACAATTGCCCGACAGATCGCCAGTCCCAATCCGATGCCGCCGCCGGGTCCTGAGCCGCGCACGAACTTCTCAAAGATGCGTTCTTCGCTTCCCTCGGCCAGCCCTGCACCTCTGTCAGCAACTTCTATCATCGCTTCGGCTTCCCTGACAGACGCAGAAATCTCAAAGGGTGTACCGGGCGGCGTATACTTAAGTGCATTGTCAAACAGGTTCATAAGGACCTGCTCAATAAGCAGAGGGTCAAAGAGGATCAGCGGCAGATCTTCCGGCAGCATTATCGCAACATGGTGATCTTTGAGCTTTTCAGAAAGCCGGTTCAGCACAACCCCGACGATCTCCTCCAGGGACTGCCATTCCTTTTTTATGGTTATGGCCCTGGATTCGAGTCGTGTCATATCCAGTACATTGCGGATGATCTGGTTCAGATGTTCCGCTTCTTCCGCAATCGTCTGCGTAAGCTCCTGCCTATTGTGCTGATCCAGAGTTGCATCCTGCTGAAGCAGGGTCGTTGCAGCGCCCGTAATAGCTGCAAGCGGGGTCCTGAGGTCATGCGAAACCGAGCTGAGCATGGTGCTTCGCAGTGCCTCGGTCTCAGCCCTCAGAAGCGCCTGTTGCGCTGCAGTTGCCTGCTCACGCACCCGCAAGGTCAATCTGCTGATCACATATGCAACGATGAACATTACGGCAAAAGTAACAAGGTAGCGAGCATCGTGAACCACAAAGGTAAAGTATGGAGGCACAAAGAAAAAGTCGAAGGCAGCGATGCTCAGAAGTGTTGCCAAAAGCGAGGGCCCCTTACTGCTGAAGCTTGCGGTAACAACGATCCCAAGGAGGTATATCATCGCAAGATCAACATGGGTAACATAGGGAGAAATAAGAGCGGCCAGTCCCGTACAAACAGCTGCACTGCCGATGCTCAGGAGCCAGTCTCGACCCGCTATCTTCATCATTGATTATGGTTGCATATGCCTGCTGAAATTACAAGAAAGGAGACATTCCTCTTCCTGGCAATATCCTCGGGCCGAATCTCTCCTTTAATTACCTCACCCTTGAGATAGATATCTCCGACAAAAGATATTATTTTGATCCTGCCCACTCCTGCGACCTCACATGAAGGGTTCGTCCTGTATACCATTAGGATGTCGTCGAGGTGAATGGCTCTTCTTGCTTCCTCTGTCCCACCATGAAATAGGCATACCAGATCGCCCTTTAAAAAGATGTCGCGCTTATCTTCCGCGTGGTAAAGCTGCTGCGGATAGGACAGAGCAAAAACATTCAGGGGATGAGTGAGAGCCAATAGCGATACTATGAGAGCAAGTGTTTTCATTGTCGATCCTTCCTTCTCCATACCGTTCTGGAAACTTCCTTTTTTCAGCCTACCATGAGCCTAAGCAAAGCTGGTGTAAAGAAGATTGCCAGTTGCGTAAAGATTCCGTAAAAATTTGCAGGATAGGGATTGTTACCATTGACAGGTCTGCGCAGGCAGAGTTAGCATGCAATTAATACATGCAGCCGAGATCCATAGTTCATCGCTTCGATGGGCATGGATGCGGGGGACCCAGATTTTGGGGCGTATTTCCCGATCAAAGTATCGGGAATAGGGCACTTCCAGGCCCGAGCCCGTCAGCTAACCTCGTAGGCATTTGGAAGGGCCAGGCCAGGAAAAACGACCGTTGCCCAACGGTTCTTTTACTTCCTCCTCCAGCCCTCAGAGGAGTAACGATCATGTCTCTCAAGAGTTTTCTCATAGGCAGTCCTATCGAGACCATTAAGGAAAAGCACGAGCGCCTTACCAAGACCATGGGGCTTGCAGTCTTTTCCTCCGACCCCCTGTCGTCTGTTGCTTACGGAACTGAAGAAATACTTTTTGCGCTCGTGATCGGCGGAGCAGCGTTCCTCAACTATCTTCTCCCGATCGCTGTTGCTATCGTCATCCTTGTTGCTATCGTCGCAACCTCGTATTACCAGACGATCCATGCATATTCCTCGGGCGGTGGCGCATACATTGTTGCAAAAGACAATCTCGGCGACTATCCGGGGCTTGTTGCAGGAGCAGCCCTTCTCATCGATTATGTTCTGACGGTCACGGTAAGTGTCTCTGCAGGTATAGCCGCAATAACCTCAGCCTTTCCGTCTTTGCGCGATCATACGGTCTCGCTCTGTATTTTTGCCATCTTGTTCATATCGCTCATTAATCTGAGAGGCGTGCGGGAATCAGGCAAGGCCTTTTCGCTGCCGGTATATGTTTTCATCGGCGGCCTGCTGCTGCTTATCGGCGCGAGCTTTGCGAACTCCTTATCACATCCCTCTGTCGCCTATGCGGCCCTCCGCGAACCTGCTTCGGCAATATTCCCTGTCTTCATCATTCTGAAGGCCTTTGCCTCAGGCTGTGCCACACTCACCGGCATCGAGGCGGTATCAAACGGGGTAAAGGCATTCAAGGCGCCTGAGGCAAAGAATGCCGGCATTACGCTCGTATGGATGGCAGTGATCCTCGGGGTACTCACTATCGGCATCGCATACTATGCGGACTATTACCGCATTCTGCCGAATGAGAACGAGACGGTATTGTCCCAGCTCAGTAGGACAATATTCTCGACTGGACCGATCTATTACACAATTCAGTTCGCAACGTCTCTGATCCTTATTCTTGCTGCAAATACATCTTTTGCAGATTTTCCGAGACTCTCCTCCATCATGGCCTCTGACCGGTATCTGCCGAGGCAGCTCAGCAACCGCGGTGACAAACTGGTATTTTCGAACGGCATACTTATTCTCGGCTTTCTGTCTGCGCTGCTGCTGGTGCTTTTCAGGGGCGACACCCATTCCCTTATTCCACTGTATGCTGTCGGCGTCTTTACGGCCTTCACCCTTTCCCAGATTGGCATGGTGAAGCACTGGATGAGAGAAAGAGGGAGGGGCTGGCTGAAGAGTGCATTCATCAATGGATTGGGGGGACTTGTCACCGGCGTGGTCCTGATAATCATTGCCGTCGAAAAATTTACTCAGGGTGCCTGGATGGTGCTTGTCGCCATACCGGTGCTCGTCTATCTCGCAAAGGAAGTACAAAAGCACTATCAGTCCGTTGCTGACCAGCTTTCGCTTGATAGTTGTGTCGTCGACGAAATGGATTATCAGCACCACTCGGTCCTTGTCCCGATCTCAGGTATGCAGCAGGCAGTCATCGGGGCAATAAAATACGGGAAGGCGCTCTCTGCCGATGTCACTGCTGTTTATGTGTACATAGACCCAGTCGAAACCCGTAAGATGAAGGAGAAGTGGGACGCCCGCTGCATGGGAGTAAAACTCAAAATCCTGCATTCACCTTACCGGTCCGTAATTAAACCTCTCATGGACTATATAGACAGCATACGAGCAACATACCCTGACGGGGTTATCACCGTCGTTCTCCCTGAATTTGTACCGACAAAATGGTGGCATCATCTCTTGCACAACCAGACCGCGCTCTTTCTCAAAGGCATTCTGCTGTTCAAAAAAGGGGTCGTCTCGACCAGCGTGCCGTTCCATCTGAGAAAATAAAACTGAATATATAACCCTGTAATATAACTGAAGTTAGATGTTTGACAATCTCCCGGTTTTCCCTATAATTGATGCATGGGGGACAAAATGATCGAACTATCTTCAGAGGAACAACTTTCGCCCAACCTGGGCTGGCTTCTCTATAAGGTAACCCGCGAGTTCTCATCATCACTGGACCTTGATAAAGTGCTGAGCAGGGTACTGAGTTTCACCGTGCAGGTATTTGGTGCATCCGTCGGGAGCATCTTTCTGCTGGACAGCCGGGGCAGAATTACGAAAAGTATCCTTGCTCGCCCGGATCTGTCCCCAGAGGTGAAGGAACAGACAGTTGATTTAGTTATGGAGAAGGGGTTCGGCGGGTGGGTATACCGTCATGCCAAGGCAGACATCATAGCAGACACGAGACGGGACAGCCGCTGGATAGCACTTCCTGACGATACCCTCATCACCCTTTCTGCAGTCTCGGCACCGCTTATCAGACGCGGCCAGGTCATAGGGCTCATCACGCTGCATCATCCTGAACCTGACCATTTCAACAGGGAGCAGCTTGATCTCATTCAGGCAATCGCAGGAGAGGCTGCCATGGCTGTTGAAAATGCTTCGTTATATAAGAAGGTGATGGATGAACATGTCATGCTGAAGCGGCTTGACGAGCTGAAAAATGAGTTTGTTGCCCATGTTGCCCATGACCTGAAATCCCCCCTAAACGTCATAAACAGCTACACAGAGCTTCTCCAGCAGTATAACGGCCTTGATGCAGAAGGACAGAATTTTATCAGAGAGATCCATACAGCAATCAGCCGCATGAAATCACTCATTGGCAGTGTCCTTGACATTAACAGGATAGAGATGGGCATTGAGTCTGAATTAGTCCCTGTTAATATTGCCGAAGTTCTGAACTGCTCTGCAGGAACACTTCAGGGTCTTGCCCGTGACAGAGAGGTTTCGCTCTCTTTCGATGTCAGCGAAAAACTGCCGCTGGTTACCGGGGCACCGATAAGGCTCGGACAGGTCTTTATGAACGTTGTCGGGAATGCCATAAAATTTACACCGTCAGGCGGCAACGTCAGTATTTCAGGGAGCCGTGAAGGCGAGCGGGTAATAATCCGGGTATCAGATGCCGGCCCCGGCATACCAGAGGACCTGATCCCGAAGCTCTTCCAGAAGTTTGCGAAACTCGGTCAGAAAGAAACCCGCAAAGAAGAAGGCCACGGTCTCGGACTTGCTATCGTGAAATCGATTGTCGATGCGCATAAAGGCGATCTCTGGGTTGAGTCCAAGCCCGGCCTTGGCAGCACCTTTGCCTTTTCGCTCCCTCTGTCTGATTATTAAAAAAGGCCCCCGGTAGTACCGGAGGCCTTAAGAAGAGAATCTTCCGGCTAACGCTTATTTGCTACAGACGTAGTACCATTGGTTGTTGATGTAGTACCATCTGCAGGTCGGATTGTGTTTTGTTACAAAGGTAGTGCCTTCAGTCGCATCGATAATCGTGGCCTCTATTTCGCCGAACTTTATCTTCATGGCCCTCTTGCCCAGACTCTTGGCAGGCTTCCCCTCTTCGTCGGTTACGCCGACAAACTTCTTCTCTTTGTCATGCTCAACGATCATCTTCTGTGTCGTTCCTGGAATCTCAAATGTTTTTTTTGGCATTGTGTTTCCTCCCCTTTAATATCTTTTCACTGTCCATACTATAATAAACCAACTTTTCTGCACCTTACCCTCATTGACCCTCATCATCACCTCCTTTACAAATTCAACAGGCTTTTCAGATGGCTATAGTCAGCTTAATAAATACTGATCGACCAGGCTGCATGATCGGGCCTGTCGGATCCATATCCTGATACTTGAATGACTTATCAAAGAGGTTCTTGCCCACAATTGAAAGCATCCCCAGCCGCTTCGGCAAACGGTAGCCAATAGAAGCATCGAATGTCCAGAAGTTTGATTGGTCATTGAGTGCAAAAGGTGAAGATATCGGGTTGAACCTGCCCTCCTGCGTTACATAAGTAGCCTTTGCATTGGCGCTGATTCCTGCCGGATGAGAGAAATTAACGGCAAGAGGAAAGCGGTGCGTTTTTAGATGCTCCACTTCAGGGAAAGAAGCAGGATCCCTGTCAAACCTCTCATAGATATATTCGGCACTGAGCGTGATCCATTTATGAGGCGTCCAATAGAGGTACGTTCTGCCAAAACGCTCTTTCCAGTCAAAGACTTGGACTTCAGGACTTCCTCCAGCACTTATGACATTTCTCGGCAGCTCGAGTTGCCTGTGCGAATATTCAAGCCCTGCATGGAGATTTTTTGAAAGTTTCTTGTCAATGCCGATACCGTAGGTCCAGGCATCAGTGCCTTCAGCATCATTAGAGAACTGACTGAACCCGGCGACCTGTGTCGGCTCAAGGGTCTGGCCTGCGGTTAGTGTCCTCTCCAATGTTCTGAATATGGCGGCCCGGACTGTAGTGGAAGGGCACAGATTCCATATCAGACCGAACTTCGGGTTAAGTTGATCTTTATTGAAATCTTGGCCTTTAAACAGGTCGGCGCTAAAGCCGAGCGTGAAGGTGAGATCCTTGGGATAGTTGATTTTCGAATAAAGATAGAAATTTTCGTGTGATATACGGTTGTCAGTGATATCCTTCACAGATTCGGGAGGAAATACAAAATCAAAGTTCGACGTTATTCTCCGATCAATGCTGAAATATCCTGCACCCGCCACGAGGGCGTATTTGTCCTTTTTCAGCAGATACTGCATCTCTGCGCTGTAGCTGTTCTTATTTTCAATATCAATGTCAAAAGAACTGATCACAGGCAGCATTGTATCATGCAGGCCAGCCTCACTCCGCTGATACCCTATGTTGCTAATCAGGTCCGAGCCTGGGCCGAAGGAGTGGTGAAATCCTATTCTGCCGGAGGTCATCTCGTCTTTCTGGCGGACTGTGGCAGAAAAATTGTCAGGATAGAACCTCAGTGCAAGATCGCCATAGGATTTTGTCGTAGAACGAAACTCAGCCTGCGCACTTGTCTGAGCAGAGAGGGCCACCTGTGCGAAAACATTATAAATATCCTGTTTCTGATCATTATTCTTTCTGAATCCGTTCGTCTCATAATGGAACTGACCAACACTGAAGGAGAGTTTTTCGTGCAGACCGGATACGACGATCTCGTCGCCGAAGGTGCTATTGCTGCCCGTGACTCCGCTTATCAGCAGCGAGATCCGATTACGATTAAAGAGTGAATTATATTCATTGAACCCTGCATCTGCTGGGCCTGCGCCCTGAAGGATGGAAAGTCCTGGCTCCGCAAGGTGAGGCTGCACCGGGTTGAAACCCACAGGCTGCAGAAGCTGAGCCTGAAGCAGTTCACTGACGCGGGCTATCTCATGTCTCGGCAGCGCTGCATAGGAGTCTGATAAAAACCGGTGGGCAGATGCATTTGCAGGGTCTGCATTGACGGCTTTGAACCCTTCGCCCAAGGCAAGCTGCTGGAACCCAAGGTCATTATAGATCCTTGCAAGGCTTGCGCCTCGAGCGGCCTGGTCCTCGTCAAGCAGGAGCCGTGAGCGGTACACCGCACGGTTGTCATTCAGCTCCATCGATTTTTCGAGATCCTGTAAAGCTTCCACAGGCCTGTTCTGAGTCTGCTTCTGGAGCGCGCTGTAAAAGAAGGCTGTCGGATCTTTTGGGTCAGCAGCTTCTGCCATGCTGAACTGATCAGATGCTACACTGTCCCGCTTCTCTTCATGATATGCCTTGCCGAGATAGCTTCTGATCAGGGCATTTCCTGTGTCAAGGCTGACTGCGATCTCTATCTCTCTTCTTCCCTCTTCAAGCTGCCCCTTTCTGATCTTTGCAAGGCCGCGGCCGAGCCTCGGCAGGGGATCTGCAGAATCAAGTTCTGCGGCCTTCTCAAATGAAGCCATCGCCTCATCTGTCCTTATCCGTGCAAGATGTGCAAAGCCAAGAACTGTCTGAGTGCGTGAAAGATCAGGGGCAAGGGAAGCGGCCTTATCAGCTGCAGTCAGTGACTCATTCTTTTCTCCTAATGACAGGTGCAGCTCTGACAGCCGCGCCCATGCAAGTGCATTATTTGGCTCAAGCTGCGCTGCTGTTTTGACACTCTGAAGTGCGCCGGCAAGGTCAAAGCCGGCCTGAAGCGCATAGGAATGCGCAATGTGGGCTATCCCTGCAATCGGCGCTGACGAAATCGCCTTCTTTGCATATTCAAGCGCCTTGTCCTTTTCATTTTGTGTTACCGCAATCACAGTTTTGAAGGAAAGTGCATCAGCATTGCCCGGATCAGCACTGAGCACCTTTGCAAGTTCTGCCTCAGCCTCTCCTGTAGCGCCCGCAGAAAGCAAAGATGAAAGGCGAAATGAAAGAGCTTCATTATTTCTGGTCATAGTGACGAGAGGATAGTACAGGGTCCACTGTACCGCATCCTTCGGCTTTATTGTGATATTTAAAACGGGTGCTCTGCCCTCACCTGCTGATGCGGTCTGGCCCTGCGTAAGTCTGACACTGCCAGCACTGTTTTCTGCCAGCACAGCCCCTTCGAAGACCGAAACCATTGTGTCATTGTCGCGCACCAATACAAGAAATTCGGTTCCCTCTACGCCTGCATTAAGAAATGGCGTATTAATCCTGAACTTCTGCGGAGTCCTGCTGATGAAATAGGCCGCTCCCTTGAGCAGGTCGAGAAGCGAAGGTTTAGACTGGGCTGGTCCTGCAAGGGTGACGGTCGTGTTCTGGTCAAGCCGCATGACCGTCTCATTCTTCAACACAACAACCGCCCGGCTTTTCTCCATGACCCGCAGCGTGTCGCCTGCACAGAAGGAATCTTTTTTGGTCACCTGCCTCCATTCAACACTATTTGTCTGTTTTGCCTGGACCTTTCCCTGAAACGAGTCGAGTTTCGCTGCCCAGTCAGTGCAGGATTCGGCAGATGCCATACCTGTCAGAGTAAAGAGTGAAAACAGAATTGCCATAATGTGGATTGCTGCGTGAAGTCTGCCTGTCATTTTCATATTTCCCCCGGATTGTTAGTTGAGTATAATTCAGCCATCTATTTGAAGTCCATCCTTATCACACCGTCCCATTCCCCTTCCGGCGGGTTGTTGAGATACCTGCTGCAGAGGTCGAGATAAAAACAGGCAGGCCCGTCTTCTCCATAAGTCTGGCGGTATGCTGAAAGACTCTTTTTTGCCTCTTCCCACAGACCCTGCCTGAAAAATGTGAGGGCTTCGGAAAAAGCCTCGCTGCATTGCTGCGCGTACTCTGATGCATTCTCCTTGCTGCAGACCAGCTCATAGACTCTCATGGGCAGGGCCTTTCCTTTCAAGAGAAATGTCCCGACATCTCTGGTCATAAAACCATCGAGATGCTCAGCTACGCTTTCGGAGATCAGGACGCGCGTGCCAAGAAGTTTATTAAGTCCATCGAGTCTCGTTGTGGCATTCACAATGTCTCCCACCGGCCGGTATTCAAAGTGGTCGGCAGCGCCTACATTTCCAAGCATAATCTGACCCGCATGAAGACCTATTCGGGTTGGCATCTGAAATGCTCCGGGAGTTTTATCCTCAAAGGTTAGCATCTGTCGATCGATCTCCAGAGCCGCGCTGCAGGCACTGCGAAGACGCTCTTTTTCGGTCTTCATACCAAGCCAGAGAGCAAGAACCGAATCACCGACCACATTTGAAATAGTGCCGCCATGTTTCTTGATCGGCCTGAAGACTGCTTCATAATATTGGTTCATATGCTGACCCAATTTCTCGCTGTCCATGGTCTCTGAAAGAGATGTGTATCCCTCGGCATCGGTATACAGGCATACACCCTGGACAGTCCGGCTGTCAGTACTGAGGCCGGACATATTCTTTGCAAGCCTGTCCACAACATCTGCCGGAAGATAGAAACCAAAGGCATTGCGGATATTCTGTCTCTCTCGATTGGCATCAGCATATTTCCAGATCACGGCTCCGACAAAAGCAAACGCCGGCTGAATAAACACCGGAACAAGGATTGGATACCAGGTTCCTGAGATCCTGAACTGAGAGAATGCAAAAAACAGATATACGCTCGAAGCGATAACCGCAACAAAGCCTGATGCTGCAGGCGGCAGCATCTTGGAGAACACACCCATGATAAAACCCCAGCACAGAATAACCGTGATGTAGTGACCGAAGGTCAGGGGTTTCACCGGCATGTCTTCGAGCAGGTTGGCAAATTCGGTCGCAGCCAGCTCTATGCCGCTGATATCACGGCCATCCTCCTGGGAAAAGACCGTAAAGAACGTGTCTTTCTGCTCAGGCTGGTAAAGTTCAGAGAAGCCGACAAATACCATTTTGCCCCGCAGGTCAGGTACGGTCTCGAGTCCGGTCCTGCCGCGGCCGAGCATGCGGTCGTAAGGAATTGTCGGCACTGAACCTGCCGGACCGTAGAAGTTCAGATATTTTCTTGCATCACCTGAATACATGCTGATCAGTGATCCGATAAGATCTTTTTTCTTCTTATCGCCCTGGTAATCACGAACAAGGAGAGCAGACATCTTTGTCCCCAGGTCATGATCTTTTTCAAAGGTCGTCCGAATCGCCCGAATGGCAGGCACCAGTTCACCGCGCTGCATAACAGATGCTCTGTCTGCAGAAAGATCATTAGGGATTGCAGCACCTGTGCTTCTCAGGATCGAGACAAAACCATCATATGCATCCATGGTGAAAAGCTGAAAAGAGACTATTGGGAGCGTCGGTGCATCACCTGCACCGGTCTTGAACATCCAGCTTCTGATAACACTTAACGCCACTTTAGGCATCGGAAACGGGGCCATAGCAAACGCAGCCTGTTCAAGAGCAGGGACAGGGGCAACGAGCCGCTCAGTGTACGTGCCTGCACCGTCAGAGGTATCCGACCGCTCAGCCATCAATCTCTGACAAAGGATAACTCGGCCGGATCTTTTTACTGCATTTGCAAAGATCATGTCCTCTCTGCCGGACCTTGGCTCCTCAAAAAAGATGTCAAAGGCAATTCCGGACGCACCTGCCTCCATGAGCCTTTCGATCAGTTCAGCGTGAAGGGAGCGCGGCCATTTTCTGGGATCGTTCTTCAGGCCGAGCGCATCCGAAGACCGCTTATCAATGCTGACCACCACAACCTCAGGAGGGACAGGTCTGCTTCCCCTGAGCCTGAAAAGGAGGGAAAGACCTGTCTCTTCTTCAAGGCTGACGCCGAAAGGGAATATGCCTATGGTGAGCCCGACAAGGGCTGTGATCAGACCGAGGATAATTGATTTGGTCATCAAGGACAACGTAAGCACCCCTCCAGATATTTACAGCGCTGATCGTTCAGGATAATCTTCAGAGCTGGCCGCCACTGTCGTGGTCTGTGCCTATATGTATTATCATAAAATGTGCGGTAAGTCTAAGGATTTTTTGCAGCAGTGAAAGAAGAGACAGCTCAGGCAGATAGAACTTCCCGTATCTTGTTCAGGAGAGTTGATGGATTCAGTGGCTTGGAGATAAAATTCATCCCTGCCTCAAGAGAACCCTTCTGGGTTATGATGTCAGCGGTATAGCCGCTCATAAGAATGATCTTCACATCAGGCATGAGCTTACGGATCTCTTCACATGCCTCCTTGCCGTTCTTTTTCGGCATGACCAGGTCACTAAGAACCAGCTTTATTCTGTCCTGATTGGCACGAAAAACAGTTACTGCATCTTCGCCGTCAACTGCTTCGATCACGGTATATCCAAAGGTTTCAAGAAGCATCCTCGCAACCCGTCGTGTGTCTTCGCTGTCTTCCACAAGCAGGATCGTCTCTGTGCCGCTTGGCACAGCATCATCTGCGGCTTTACCGTTCTTTGATACTGCAGTTTCAGAGATCGGCAGATAGATCCTGAACGTGGTGCCCTGTCCGGCTTCACTGTATAGATGAATGGTCCCGCCATGTTTTTTTATAATCCCGTAAACCACGGCAAGACCAAGCCCTGTTCCTTTGCCTACCTCTTTGGTGGTAAAGAACGGCTCAAAAATATGCTGCTGCACCTTCGGATCAATACCAGCGCCATTGTCAGCAAAAACTATGACTGCATAATTGCCTTTTGTGATATCGCCCATGTCCCTATCCATCACAACATGTTCTGTGCTAATCCCGATCTTGCCGCCATTCGGCATCGCATCGCGTGCATTCGTGGCAAGGTTCATCAGAACCTGCTCCAGTTGCCCCTTATCCGCTTCCACAACCAGATCTTCCGGGGAGCATTTCAGGTCAAGTTCAATATCTTCGCTAATGAGCCTTCTCATGATATTCCGAAAACCGCATGCAAGTTCGTTCAAGTTAAGAGGCTTCATCTCTATGGGCTGCTTTCTGCTGAATGCAAGCAGGCTCTTGGTAAGTCCAGAGGCCCGTTCTGACGATTCGAGAATATGTGTCACATAGGGCTTCAGCAGTTCGTCGTTCTTAAGCTTAAGTTCGAGCAATGAGGCATAGCCGATAATGGCAGTCAGAACATTATTAAAGTCATGGGCAATGCCCCCTGCAAGCTGGCCAATACCCTCCATCTTTTGCGCCTGACGAAGCTGCTCTTCGTTATGACGCTGGACCGTAACATCCCGGACAACCTCGATACCAGCCGTAATTTCACCTGATGCATCCCTGAGTGGGGATGACGTGACCTCAAAATATCTGGTTCCCCCAGGCAGATTGACAGTCCTCTGAACCGTATGCACGATGCCGTCACTGAAGGTGAGAGCAACAGGACAGCCATTGCAGACAGCATCCCTTGATTCGTAGGCCCTGAAACAGTATTCACCGGCATGGGAACCGACAAAACCCTTATGCACATCATTCTGATACAGGATCTTATAGGTCAGGTCCTGAATACTGACGCCATCACCCATGGCTGCGATGATCGCTTCTGATTTGTTCTTCTCTGCCCGGAGTGCGCCCTCGGTATTTTTCCGCTCTTGGAGCTCATAAGTCAGTTCGTCAGTACGGATTTTCAATCTGGCCATGGTCTCGTTCATGGCATTGCTGATATTTTCCAGTTCGCTTATGCCTGTATGCGGGAGGTCCGTGCCGCTGCCAAGAGCAGATGCGAGAGAATGCATCGGCGTCTGCAGATTTCTGCGGAGAATAATAATAAAAGCAGAAATCATCAGAACCAGGCCGAGGACAACGACAGGGATCAGATAATAAACTTCCTTTCTGACCTTGGCCTGAGCAAGGGTCTTTGTACCAACAAAGATCCGCCATCTCCAGGCAGGATAATTGACTATCTCTCCATGCAGTTCATCTTTCTCAAAGTCCAGGTGAAGATGTCCGGTCGTGCGAGAAGACAACAGTTCCTTTACGATTGCCGGCGGCAGGGTGGAGACAATGATACTGCCGTCTTCGTCAGTAATCACTCCTGCTACACCCCTCCTCTGCCAGGAGAGAGAGATCGCCTCCCTTACCAGCTTCTTTTTCGCCTCCAGCACAGGAGGATTATCCAGCAGACGTGCTGTTGTCAGATCTGCCTGTGCCAGTTCGATAATGCGCATGGTCTCGCTGACATGACTGGAGATGGAACGCCAGACAAATTCTTCGATGATATGGTTCGCAATAGTGTTTATGGAGACGATAAGGGCAGCAGAGATTGCAATGAAGATAAGAAGGACCGGAACGATCAGCCGGTATGCAAGACTTTTCCTGTCAATGTTCACTCATCACTTCCCGGTACACTGAAAGCAGATTCATTACCGAAGGTCGGTAGGATGGAGATGGCGGAATAAAACCATTTTTTATCTCGTCATCCCAGTCTTGCATCAGTTTCTTATCTGCCTCGTTTTTTGCCGGCTTCAGCTTGAGCACTGCCTTCGCAAAAAGTTCCTTTGTCTTCCGGTTCAGATTAGGGGCAGCAACAAAGGCAAAGTTAGGAAGCGGTTCCGATGTCTTCAGGACTCGGAGGCGGCTGTCATTGAATCTTTTGTAAAGAACATCCTTCATGCCTGCTGCTTCCACCTCGCCAGCCAGAAGGGCGTTCATGATGCGGTCCTGACCTTCGAAAAAGACCGGTTTGACATCGCTTTTCCCAAGTCCTGCAGTGCGGAGCATCTTGACCGGCAGAATATGGGCAGCGGTCGAGCCTTTGAACAGTCCGATCTGTTTGCCTTTTAACTGGGCGAGCGACGTTACTGAGGGGTCAGTCGCCACAATAACAGAGTGGTAGAAAAGTGTTCCGTCTGAACCAATGGCAACCGCTGTCGTTTCTACTCCGCATTTTTCGATGCTCCTTGCAAGCGGCACCGGTCCGAGGAGTGCCAGCGAAACCTCACCGCTGCAGATGGCATCGATCGTGGTGTCATGAGTGGGGTAGAGCTTAAGTTCCCAAGGCTTTCCGGTGGTCTTCCTGAGATACTCCACCAGAGGGATAAATTTCACATAGAGCTTTTCAGGGCTGTAGTAAGGGATGATGGTAATGGTGTATTCAGATTTCCCCTCGGGGGCCTCTGCCTTTTTCTGTTCTGCTCCGGAAACACCGGACAGGGCAACGAACAGGGCAAGCACACAGCAGATGTTAAATAAGCGTTTCATTATCTTTACTTTATTAGTAAACAGGGCATTAGTCAATACTTCAAAACTGGTTCCAAATAGTCAGAACCACGCGTAAAGCCAACGGCAAAACCTTACTCAAAGCAGTCCATTGACCGCATCTTGTGGATCTCGATCTTCTTTCTGTCGCACCAGACATTGCCAAGCTGGAGAGCGCCGCCTGACGGCAGGGTTATCTTGGCCCGCTTGCAGTCAACACAGTGTTTTATCTTCATGCCCGGCATAGGCATAAAACAGTCCATCTGGCGGTGTTTTGCCATCTGGATCTTGCGCTTGCCGCACCAGACCGTGCCTGATGACGGCCTCTCACCTGACGGCTTGGTATCATACCCGTATTTGCAGGCCCCGCAGGTATTAGGCATACGTGAAGTATAAAAGGGATTCGGATGTCATAGCAAGCAACGATACCTGCAAGATCAGGGAATGGGAAGATCGTCTTTTCGAACAGCGCATTGCTGACGGTCCAGGGGTATGTCGTCCCAAGAGACAGGGTCATGTATTGATTCAAGGTGGGTAAATACCGTCACATTCGGCAATGCATTGCGGATATCAGTCTCCATCTGTTCGAGAAGGTTATGACCCTTATCAACGGTCCAGTCGCCCGGCACAAGAACATGAAACGATACGAATTTTCGTGAACCACCCTGACGAGTGCGGAGCGCATGACACTGGATGTCAGCCCCACAATACTTGTCCATAGCATTCTGCACAACAGCGAGCTCTTCAGTCGGCAGCGAAGCGTCCATAAGTCCGAATACGGATTCACGAACAATGCGGACTCCTGACCAGACGATATTTCCGGCAACAATGATCGCAACGATCGGATCCAATTGCTGCCATCCGGTTATGGCGACCAGACCCACACCGATCAGAACACCTCCGGATGTCCAGACGTCTGTCAGCAGATGATGAGCGTTAGCCTTCAGAGTGATAGAGTGATAGTTTTTTGCAGCCTTTAGCAGAATGAGTGCCACAAACAGATTGACCAGCGACGCAGCAACAGAGACCACAAGTCCCATCCCGATCTGCTCAAGCGGCTTCGGCACGAGAAGCCGCTGCACTGCTGCCACAGCAATGCTGATGGCCGCTATCAGGATCAAGGTGCCTTCAACACCGCTTGAGAAATACTCGGCCTTGCTGTGGCCGTATGCGTGGTCCTCATCAGCAGGCCGCGCAGCTATGGTGAGCATGGCAAGTGCCATGAGCGCTCCGGCCAGGTTGACCAGGGACTCCATGGCATCAGACAGCAAACCTACTGAGCCGGTCAGCAGATATGCAGCTGTTTTCAGCGCCATGGTCAAAAGAGCGGCAGCTATCGAAAGCCATGCAAACCGTGCAAGCGTACCTTGCGGTGCTGTCATAATTTTCCCTCTGATCTCACCATGATACCTTACCGCAAATTAATCAATTAATAAATATGTGCTCTGTCTGCTCTTAAGAGACAGCACGTTTTGCCGCTTTTTAATACTTATCCAAATGTACTGTTTTTGGCAGTTGTTCTCCCTTGTTCATTACAGAATTTGGTGTTTGCAGAGTATAATGATAATTATGAGGACGATATTTATTGTTGAGGATGACCGGAAGATTGCAAAGGTGGTGAAGGTCTATCTCGAAGAGGCAGGCTTCAAGGTCCTGCAGTTTGAGAAGGGCAAGGACGCAGTCTCAGCCCTCCTGAAGCAAAAGCCCCTCCTGGTTATCCTTGATCTCATGCTCCCTGATACCACCGGTGAGGAGGTCTGTCAGGAGATAAAAGAAAGCGGCGATATTCCGATCATCATGCTAACTGCCAAGTCTTCTGAAGAGGAGCGCGTGGCCGGTTTCGCTCTCGGTGCAGATGATTACGTCGTGAAACCGTTTAGCCCCCGGGAGCTTGTGTACCGAGTCAAGGCACTTCTGAAGAGGGCTGAGAAGGAGGACCTCAGCTCAGCTGAACCGATGAGTTTTAATAAAGGCAGCCTGATGATAGACGGCCATAGTTATGCGGTCAAGAAACACGGTGTAACGGTTGATATTACGCCGACCGAGTTCAAGGTTCTCTTCACCCTTGCATCTGCGCCGGGCAAGGTCTTCACCCGCGAGGAGCTTGTTGACAAGGCGCTTGGTTACCAGTTCGAAGGGTATGAGCGAAGCATAGATGCACATATAAAAAACATCAGGCACAAGATCGAAGATGACCCCAAAAACCCTGCCATAATCCTTACCATCTATGGCGTAGGCTACCGCTTTTCGATCAAAAAAGATGTATAGACACCTCTGGTTCAGAGTATTCCTTATCCTTATTTCCGTTTCTGCGATTGCCCTATCATCTGCCCTTGTTCTGCGGGAGCTTATGGTGAGGGACTTCAGGGGATATCTTGAGGGAGAGGTCGAGGACAGGGCATCCTGGATCACGACCTCGCTCGAAAGCACCTTCGAAAAATATGGCGTCTGGCCGAACCCGGAGATCGTCGAGAACACGGTCTGGGCTCTCATGTTAGGTTTTGAAATGAAACTCTACGAAGCAGACGGCTCCTTTGTGATCGACACAGACAGTGCAGTCAATATCCTTTCTCCTTATGTAAATAAACGGATCAAGGCCATATCGAGCCTCAGGTATAGGGATGAAACGAGCAGATTTCAACCCCATCCACTTTTTCTTACCGGCAAGGAGATCGGCAGGGTGGAGCTGAGATTTCTGCGCAGTCAGAAGGAACTCTTCTTTATCAAACGCTCAAACAGACTGCTCATTATTTCACTGCTCGGCATGGGGGGAGCGGCAGTGCTTTTGAGTGTCATTTTTTCCAAAAGACTTACAACCCCTGTTGAGCAGCTCACCCGGGCTGTTACTGCTATTGCGGAAGGCCATCTCAGCAGCAGAGTGGCAGCATCTGGCATTGACGAGATAAGCAGACTCTCCGAGGCTTTCAATAAAATGGCCCATGCGCTCGAGATCCAGGAATCGCTCAGAAAGAAGATGACGTCAAATATCGCGCACGAACTCAGGACACCGGTGAGTGCGATACGCGGCGAACTTGAAGGAATGATGGATGGCCTTATACCTCTTGATCAGGAGCATATTCGGTCTCTGCATGCAGAGATAGGGAGGTTTAAATCTATTATCGAGGGTCTTGAAGAGCTCTCGAGGGCAGAAGCGAGCAGCCTTAGCCTGGACAAGCATTTGATCAGTCTCGATACCTTCCTTCGGAATATTATCGAGCGGTACCGCAAGATGTTCAGCGACAAGGGTGTGGATCTGAGTCTTGACTGCAAAGAAGCGATCACGCTGCATGCTGATCCTGACCGGCTGAGCCAGGTGGTGATTAATCTCCTGACCAATGCGCTCAAGGCAACAGGGGCAGGGGGAAAGGTTGAGATTAAGGTTAAGGAAGAGGCAAAGGCCAAGGATCAGGAAATAGGGCAAAGGAAATCCGTCACCATTGAGGTCTCAGATACCGGCGAAGGGATAAAAAATGAGGACCTGCCATTCATCTTTGAACGGTTCTACAAGGCCAGCAGGGGAGGTCTCGGGCTTGGGCTTGCAATTGCAAAAGAACTGGTTCTTGCCCATGAAGGCACCATTACTGCCTCAAGTGAATACGGCAGAGGTGCCTTATTTATTGTGGTACTGCCGAAATAATAATGAAAGCTGTCTCCATCAAAAACAGATGGTTTCCAAACTACGATAAGCTGAAAAGGGTTGAAATGATATTCATAATCATTCATAATCCATTCGCTGCTGATTCACAATTGCATGGTATGCTGTAGTCAGAAGAAAAAGGCAAACGGCTTGGTTGATATCAACCAAATATTCCCTAAGGAGGAAGAGAAGATGAAGAAAACAGTATTGGCAGTAGTAGTTTTGGTGATCGTGGCATTTGTGGGGAGCGCACTCGCAGTGCCTCCGGGAAAGAATGTTGAGTTTGCAGGCGGCAGCGCGGGCAAGGTTGTGTTCGATGGCAAGATCCATGCTGACAAGGGCCTGAAGTGCAATGACTGCCACACCAAGATCTTCCCGATGAAGAAGGGTGGCAAGTACACCATGGCTGACATGAACGCAGGCAAGAATTGCGGCGAGTGCCATAACGGCACCAAGGCATTCAAGTCCAGTGATGCAGCAAATTGCGCAAAGTGCCACAAGAAATAACCTGCTGAGGTTGTAAAAACGGGGTCCCGAGTAATGTTCGGGGCCCCTTTTTTGTCTGCGCAATGTATTGACCTGCGCTGCCGCCTGCCCTATAATGGTATCTATGGATGCAACCTTGAATAAGAAATGTTTGATTATTATTGCCGCAGCGTTTTCAGTCCTTTCTTTCCATCTGAGTCTGAGTGTACTCACCCCGACTGCGGTCGAGGCTGCTGATGAGACAAGCTTTGGGGAGAAGAAGGGTGTAACAACTGCTGAAGAAGCACGTAAGGCGCTCAAAAAGCATTTTGAGAAGAAAGATATTGTGATCGGCGAGATAGCAGAAAAAGAACTTTATTTTGAGGCGGAGATAAAGGACGGAAAAAATATAGTTATCGACAAGGTTATCATCGACAGACGTACCGGCAGAATTCGATCGATTTATTGAATTCCAAAAACATCATTGTTCTTCTGGTTAGCGTTCCGGCGCCGAAGCTTTTCCCTAACCCGCACCTCGCTATTTACTATTTTGAGATCCGAAAAAGCTTATTAAAATGAAGCGTATGTGATAAAATCGGTTCCAAATGCAGAGAAGGCGATCAGAGAGAATTCCCCTGAACCTGCCGGCGAAGATTCTTCTTGGCGGCAAACCCTATGACGGAACCCTCGTAAATGTATCAGAAGACGGCATAGGGTCTTCGGTAACATCAGTTGTCGAAGCTCATGAAGAATTCATTCCGGTTAATAATATCCAACTCCATTTCCAGGACCCTTCCGGCAAGGTCATTGACCTTGTCTGTGAACTGGCATGGTTCTCCCGAAGCGATGACGATTCCCAAATGATCACCATCGGCATGAGAATTCTGAACCCGCCTCTCATGTATAAGGTATTCCTAAAGACATTGTATGATGCCAATCTGAAGGAGAAATCAAAGGAGCAGCTTATTGCGGCTCTTCTTGAGGCGCGCAGAAAGATTGCCGACCTTGAGACGAAAGCTGCGGAGCCTAGGCAGGAAGGGCCGGGGACTTTGAAGCGTGAAGACGCGTACCATTCACTGGTCGAGTCGACCGAGGACTCCATCTATATTCTTGACAGAGAATGCCGGTATCAGTTTATGAACCAGATGCATCTGTCCCGTCTCGGACTTGCATCCAGGCAGTATCTCGGCCGTCCCTATGGAGACTTTCATTCCTCGTGGGAGGCAGATGAACTGCTCGGGAAGGTCAATGAAGTGTTTGAGACCGGGGCATCTCTCCGCTATGAGCAGGAGAGCAGCAAGGACGGTAAATATTATCTCCGGACGCTCAGCCCCATCATGGGTGCAGATAACAGCATAAAAGCTGTCACGATCATATCGAAGAATATCACTGACCGCAAACTTGCAGAAGAACTGCTGATGAATTCTCAGCGTGAACTTGAAAAGCAGGTAAGAGAGCGAACTTCGGCCCTTGATGAACTGAATGAAAACCTGAAACGGGAGATCACCGAACGCAGGCAGACCGAAGATGCCCTCCTGAAGTCATCAGAAGAATGGCGTATCACCTTTGACTCGACAAAAGACCTGATCATTATGGTCGATGAAGCATTCCGGGTAATAAGGTTAAACAGGGCGACTGCTGTATTCCTTGATAGGCCCTATACTGAGATCATCGGCAGCACTGTCTTTGACCTCTTCGCGGATATGGACATTCAGCAGAATGACCATCCCTTGAAGAAGATGAAGAGATCAAAAAGACATATAGAGTCAGAGATCTATTTCAAAGGTAAAGACATATGGGTATTGGCCTCAGCCGACCCGATTATGGACAGCAACGGTCATATGACAGGAGCTGTTCATCTAATTCGAGATATTACCGAGCAGAAAAGTCTGCACCTGCAGCTGCTTCAGGCCCAGAAGATGGAATCCATAGGACGCCTTGCCGGAGGGGTGGCTCATGACTTCAACAACCTCCTGTCTGCCATTATCGGATACACTGAATTGACCCTGCTCAAACTGCCGCCTTACAGTCCTTTGAGGGACCATCTTCTGACTGTCAAGGAAGCAGGCGAGAAGGCAGCAGAGCTTACCCATAGGCTGCTTGCTTTCAGCAGAAAGCAGGTTCTCCAGATGCAGCCGGTCAATCTCAAGACAAGCCTCGAAAGCATGGTAAAAATGATGTCCCGCATGGTCAGGGAGGATATATCTCTGGAACTGCATGCTGACTCTTCTATAACCACGATCATGGCTGATCCGGTCCAGATCGAGCAGATCGTGATGAATCTGATCGTAAACGCACGTGATTCAATGCCCGATGGCGGTAAACTGATCATCGAGGCAGCTAATGCTCATCTTGATGATGATTTCATCATTCGGCACGAGAATGTAGAGCGGGGCGACTATGTGCGGCTCTCGGTGAGTGACACGGGCATCGGCATGAGCAAAAAGGTGCAGGAGAGGATATTCGAGCCTTTTTTCACTACCAAGGGGATAGGGGAAGGAACCGGACTCGGTCTTGCAACGGTGTACGGCATTGTTAAACAGCATAACGGATATATCTATGTGTATAGTGAGGTGGGCAAGGGCACAACCTTCAAGATCTATCTGCCAGTATCAGGCGAGAAGAAGGATGAACTGCCTGAAAAGGAGCAGGAGGTCATGAGCAGCGGCAACGAGACCATCATTGTCGTTGATGACGATCCTTCGATACGAAGACTGATAAAGGATATTCTTCAGCCTCTCGGGTATTGCCTATTCATTGCCGAGGATGGTGATGAGGCCCTGAAAATAGCCCGGAGTGAGGGGACTGTTGATGCACTGCTTACCGATGTCATTATGCCGAAGATGAACGGCAGACAGCTGGCTGACATATTCCTGCGGGACTTTCCGAACGTAAAGATCATATTCATGTCCGGATATACTGACGAGACTATCACACAGCAGGGTGTCTTAAAGGCAGGCGACATACTTATCCAAAAGCCGCTCTCACCAGCCAAATTGGCGAGCAGACTGCGTGAGATATTAGATCAGACGCAGTGATCCTTAATTGAGGACACAGTCATTATTGATCAGAAGGGGCTCATGGCGGGAGCATCAATAAAAGGTGCAAAATTTAACAAAATAAAACGCGATTAGCTGCATGGTCTTATTATGCAGGACGGGTACGGATGCGTTTTACCGCGACAGTGCTTTAACCGATATCAGGAGGCTGTTTAAACTAAGGAACCCTCGTCAACCAGCGAAGCTCCGGCAATATATCGGTCTCCCAGATCTTTTATCCATATGACAACACCTTGACCATAAAGACCGATACTTTTTTTGAACTTAATAACGTGTCCTGACCTCAGAGGATAGTGTGTGATAAAGCAGATTCCACTTTTCGACATATTTATCGCCAGGCCTGATAAGTCGATAAACCGCAGCCTGTTATTATTGAAGACTGCAACCGTAAATTCGAGCAGCTCAGCGCATCCCTTCCTGACATCTCTCTGATTCCGTTGCATGGAGCCTCCTGTCCTGAGCAGAGTATTTTTCCGCCTTAATTATATAACCGACTCCGTAAGACATCCAGTTAAGTTATTTTAATAAATAGATTTTGACTTTGACGGTCAACGCCGACGAGTTTTCTGTTTTCGGTTATTATATTGATTGAAAGCAAAACTTCTGGGGACTAAAAACGCATCGTCCTCTCTATGGTAGCAGGCGATTCCGCATGTCTTTCGATGACAGAGGTTTTCTTTGCAAGGAAAGTATTATTAAGGAACTTCCCCTTCTTGACCTGCCTTTCGAACCAGAGGAATCTTGCATAGATTTTCTTGTTGCTCATGAATCAATACCCCCTTTATCCCACACCACGTTCGAGCCATTATTGCTGAATCAGTGACCATAATAGCACAGGAATAAAGGCACAGAAAAACATCTTTTTCCGGACCCCGGACATTCTATGGGGGAGGTTCAATTCTATGCTATATGCAGGAAGATATTTTAATGTGCAGGGAGGCTTGATTATGGAGGGTTCAATAACTGTTTTTGTCGATTTTGTTGCCCATGCGAGTATGTATGCAATAGGGGTTATAACAGTTTACCTATTGGGGCTGTATTACTGCTGAGTTTGACATGGTCTTGACCCTACTCCTGATGATCATCGTAATGGAACTGCTTTGGGCAAAACGGCCATGCATGGTGAAAAACTATAACCAGGGAGGCCAGCGTAACATCCCTGGTTATAATGATGAACCGGTCGCAGAATCTAATCTTTATCGTGATACTTAAAAGAGAGCTTTACTTTTGTTCTATATGCTCGGATCTTTCCATTTTCGATCTGCATATCAAGCTCAACCACCTCGGCGACGCGAAGATCCTTCAGAGATTTGGATGCGGTCTTGACTGCGGCTTCCGCAGCCTTTTCCCATGATTCCGTGCTCGTTCCCACAAGTTCAATCACTTTGTAAACACTTTCAGGCATGGTCTGCTCCTTTCGGCATCAAATGCCCGGGTAAGAGGCGGGTTGAGCCGATTTAAATAGTTATATCGACGACAAAGCCGTCGTTGAAAGACCGTGAGCCGCGAGTTGTGAATCGCCAAGCACCATAAATTCGCAGATGTGGGGACGCTGTGCCCAGAGTGCTGGCCACCCTGCAAATTCCGACAATTTTCGGGTTATTTGGTCATCTGTTGTGCCGGGTAGTATTTTTTTATATCTGTCAGGATATCCTGCTTCAGCTTTTCGAGCTCTTTTCTAAAGGTATCACTGGCCAGCACTCTTCGGGACAATGCATCAACCCTCGAGGAGATCGTGTCATGCATAAGTTCACCAACCTGGGCTGTCTGCTGGTTGATTGATGCCTGAGTCTCACTTATGGAAGTCTGTGTATTGACCGTGGCCTCAATAAGACGCTCTATCTGAACGCTGTTGTTCGCCAGTCTCTGATCAATGGATTCAAGGATAAGGAGCACCTGCTCGAGTTTGTCTGCCGACTGCCTTGCTGAGATCGCCGTCAGTTGTGAAGGATCCGCCATCTGTCCTTCGCAGTACCCTGGCCTGCCGGGATCGGTCGACGGCACCCATCTGCCGATGCAGATTATCGATCCGGAACCGCCCCGGATGACGGTATACCCCCCGATCTCCTGGGTTTGGGACAGGGCAGACGATGTGCAGATGATATTGAACATAATCCAGACTGCAGCAATACCGATGATCCTCTTCACGATCCCTCCTGTACTGCAACGATTTGATACTGAACGTAACTTCATATTCTGTCTCATTTATAGCATACAACAGGCAATTAGTCATTATGTTTAGTCCGGCATTGCAGCGCCATACATTACTTCACTCCGCATGTCTTTCTGAAAAAGACCTGAGTACGAGAATCTCCGGTGTTCTCTTGATAAGACATCATGGGAACATGCCATAATATAACTATGGGAAAAGATTCTTCACCTGCAGTGTCGTCAATGCTGAGGGCAGACCAGATATCTCCTCCGGAAGTTACGATATGGTGTATCCATTTCGAATGCTATAAATATCTCCGGGTCTGCAACAGATGCCGTGTCAGGATCAAGTGCAGGAATTATCTTGATTACTGGTCCCCGCGTTTTGATTATTGATTGGTCTGCTTCAGAAAAGGGTGCAGGTATTTTTCCTAAATCAAGTGGAGAAATTTAAAGATACACTGGAAAGCACGCAACCCCTTGATTCTAAAGTGGTGCGGGGGAGGGGATTTGAACCCCTACAGGTTTCCCCACTGGATCCTAAGTCCAGCGCGTCTGCCAGTTCCGCCACTCCCGCATGATTGATTTTAAGGGAAAATTTTATATGAGGTCAAATATCCTGCTGTCTGACAGGGCATTCAGCTGTCTTTATAAAATAAAGTATACATTGTATGATAAATCATTATGCATGAAATGAGCGCTTCTATTATTGAAAAATAGAATCAAGAAAATTGCTGAATTACTGGCCCTCTCGTTTGCTGATACCGGCGCTGTTCTGCTCATTTTCGAACTGGCGGTAGCGATCAGAAAAGTGTTGCCCCTTATATTTCATTCCAGTTTTCCGGATGATGCACCAATTGCCAGCCCCTTGCGTTTGTGGTGGATATTTGTGGTCTGGATATTTTTCTTCTATTATGAAGATCTCTATACGCGGATGTTTTCCTACTGGGATGAGATCAGAATTTTGTGGAGAATTTCATTCCTTGCAACGATAGGTATCTTTACCATTGCCTCTGTTGGAAAAATAAGCGATGAGATATCGCGAACCGTTATCGTCCTTATGGGAGTAATAGCAATCTTGTTGCTGCCTCTGATAAGAATGACGGTAAAGAAAGCGCTGAGAAGATTAGGCCTGCTAAAGAGAAGGGTTCTGATTCTTGGTGCAGGCAAAACAGGAAGACTCATGCTGAGAGCATTAATGAGAGAGCCGAATTATGGCTACACTATTATTGGTTTTGTGGATGATGACCCTGAAAAATGCGGCAAGATGATAGATGGTATAAAAATCCATAGAGGCGTGGACAAGGTGCTGCATTACATAAACAGATGCAGCATTGAAGATATTTTTATTGCAATGCCGGGGGTGGGCAAGGAACGACTTCAGGAGTTGATTAACAAGCTGCAGCATAAGGTTAAGAATATCCTGTTTGTGCCTGACATATTCGGCATTGCGGTATTGGGAACACATTTGCGTCATTTTTTCTATGAAGAGGCTTTTGCCTTTGAGATGAATAATAATCTCTATCGGCCGGTCAATATCCTTTTGAAGAAATGTTTTGATCTGGTTATCAGCCTGGTGCTGCTGCCGCTCCTCTTTTTCCCCATGATGGCATTGATTGCTCTTATCTATCTCGATTCAAAGGGGCCGGCCATATTTTCTCAGGAAAGAATTGGGAAAAACGGGAAAAAATTCAGATGCTATAAGTTCAGAACCATGTATGCCGATGCCGAAGAACGATTAGCAGAACTGCTGAAAAATAATCCCGAAAAAAAGAACGAGTGGACTACGTTCTGGAAGCTCAAGGACGATCCGAGAGTTACCCGTGTCGGGAAATTCTTAAGAACGACATCCCTGGACGAGCTGCCGCAGATAGTGAATGTACTCAAGGGTGAAATGAGCTTTGTTGGGCCTCGTCCGGTGACGGCTGATGAAATACATGAGTATTATAAAGAAGCTGCTGATATATGCTATAGTGTGCTTCCCGGTATTACAGGCTTATGGCAGGTCTCCGGGCGAAATAACACCGTCTATGATTACCGAATTGCCATGGATTTATGGTATGTCAAAAATTGGCAATTATGGCTGGATATTGTTATCTTGTTTAAGACAGTAAGAATCGTATTGCAAAGGGAAGGAGCTTATTGATCCGTCGCCTGAAGCACGGTAAGACATGCGGAAGGCAGCATGTGCATTTAGTTTCTGCAAGGCCGCTGATTTTCCCGAATCTCATGTCATTAACTATGAAAAAAATGAAAGGTCGTGTGAGCAGTGAAGGCTAAAGACGTGCTCGTTTCGATAATCGTCAGAACAAAAGACAGGCCTCAGCTTCTGAGGAGGGCTCTCCTGAGTGTTGCAGCTCAGACCTATAGTCCACTTGAAGTTGTCCTGGTGAATGATGGAGGGCAGGAGCTTGACCTCGACGAGCTCAGAAATATTCTCGGCCGGGTGACTCTTAATCATATAAGATTGGAGAAAAATTCAGGCCGGGCCAACGCCGGGAATACTGGAATTGAAAACGCCAAAGGCGAATATGCCGGATTTCTGGATGATGATGACGAGTTGTTCCCTGAACATATATCCACGCTTATGGACTTTCTTTCTCAGGGTGCTTACAAAGTTGCCTATACGAATTCACTCATGACATATCGGGAATATGATCCCGACTTTCATGATTTTAGGCTCATAAAGGAAGAATTGGCATTTTCGCAGGATTTTGACTTTGGCAAGCTGCTTTTTGAAAATTATATTCCTTTTATGTGCCTGCTCTTTGAACGGGAGATCTTGTGCCGTACAGGCGGGTTTGCGACCGAATTAGATCTTTACGAGGATTGGGATCTGCTGCTGAGAATAGCCGAGAAATATCCTTTTTTCCATATCCACAGGGTAACAGCATACTATGTTCAGTGGAGCACGGAGCTGCAGATATCGCAGAACAATCAAAACGTCCCTTTTCTGGAGCAGGCGTATCTTAAGATCTTGTCCCGGCATTGGGACCAGATCACGACCCATAGGGTTTACCGCTACATCCATGACGCTGTATCGGTCAGAACGCTGTTGAAAGACTCCAGGGAGGTAGATAGTCTGCTCGTAGAAAAGGTCGAGAAGCTTGAAGCGGAACTGAAGGAAAAAGAGGATCTGGTGACTGAGCTTCAAATTGATCTGCGGGATAAGGATGTCTTCATCAAGACAATGACTAATACCTTCGGATGGAGGCTTCTCGATCGCTACCGGCTTGCGCGCAACAAAGTCCTCTCTCTCTTGCCTCAGGAGACGAAGAACCAGATCGTTCAGGGGCTCGGCGTAATGAGAAAGCAGGGACTGAAGGCGGCTCTGCGAAAGGCAAACAAGAAATTATTGTTCAATAGGGCCATTAAGCAGACAATGAACCCTATCAGAATATCTGAGCTGTCTGTGCATTCCAGCGGCTGCCTTGTCATTGATACACCGGTGAATGCAATGGTGTCTGTGATCATTCCTACAAAAAATGCTGGTGATGAATTCGATTATACGCTGCGGAGAATAGTCCAGCAGGAAGGCATTGGAGGGATCGAGCTGATCATTATTGACTCGGGTTCTCAGGACAGGACGCTTGAGATCAGCAGGCGGTACACCAATAATATATTTCATGTGACCCCCGAGGAATTTCATCATGGGGAGACGCGGAATATCGGAGCCGGGAAGGCGGGAGGCGAATACCTTGTCTTTACGGTGCAGGATGCGATTCCGGTTGGGGCCCAGTGGTTATATAAACTTATCCACCCGATACACGCCGGGCATGCATCGGCCGTAACAGTCAGGCAGATTCCACGCTCTGATGCGGACCTTTTCGCCAGCTGGTCAATCTGGGGCTATAACCAGTATCTCGGATATGACAGCGATCGCCTTGCTGATAACTCGTTGTTCAAAAAATGGGACGATCTCGACCTGAAGGGGAAGAGAACTGTAGCGGGTCTCGATAATGTATGTCTGGGCATCAAAAAAGAGGTGTTTGACCGGTATCGTTTTACGAAAAGTTATGCTGAGGATCTTGACCTTGGGGCTCGTCTGATTCAGGATGGACATCGACTGATATTCCAGTCCTCTAATGCGGTCATCCATTCACATACGAAGCCTTCACTTTATCTTTTCAAAAGATATTATGTTGATACCGTATCATTGCTTAATATTTTAGGCGTCGTGCCGGGGGGCCTTCCGGCGAAAGCAATTCTGGCTTCGGCGAGTTGTTTGTACTGCTCAGTGAAAATGGCTGTTGCCAAGTTGAAGTATGAGAAGGAGCGCACGCCTGTTCCCGAGATGCTGATTCATGTATTTGTGCGCAGCCTGAAGCAGTGTATCGCAGCTTTTGACCCTTCGTGGATGTCACTGAAAGGGGATCAGCATATGGATGAATATTTCTCAGGCATTGTTCCGGAAAATAACCAGGATATCGTATTGGAGATGTATGGGGCGCTGACAGCGAATATTTTAAGCTTCGCGGGCTTCATAAAAAACGATGAGTCCATCAAGGATATTGAAGGAGATTTCATGGGCAGTATCTACAAGTTTTTCAGCAGTACGGCGGGCTATTATATTGGTGCAAACAGTAATGACAGAATTGATCCTTTTTTCAGGGGGATTTAATGAGGATTCTTCTTGGCGTGCATCAATTTTTCCCTGATCACTATACCGGAACTGAACGGTATGTCCTGAACCTTGCGAAGCAACTCCAACGGATGGGTCATTACGTAAAAGTATTGACGTACGCCTTTAGGGATCAGGGTGAATTCAGGGAGGATGCGGCGACAAAATTATGCTATAAAGAATATTCCTATGAAGGGGTTCCGGTGATAGCGATCAGACACCGGGTACAACCTGACGATTTGGTCTTTGTCTTCGATTTTATTGATGCACCGCTCTATCAGATGGTCAGAACTCTTTTTGAGACCAGGAGATTCGACATTTACCATTGTGCGCATCCTCTTCGGATCGACGCTTCCATCAAGGCGGCAGCGGATGCCGGTGTTCGCGTTGTTTTGATGGTTACGGATTATTTTCTCATGTGCCCTATGGGTATCATGCTCCGTTCGGACAACACGCTTTGCGATGGCCCTGATCATGGTCGAAACTGTCTGAGATATTGTTTTACGCAGGTCGGTGAAAAAAGGATAAAAAACAGGATGGCGCGTGCCGAAACTCTGCTTCAGAGCTGTGATCAACTGCTTTCCCCTTCTAAATTCCTTATCGGGCTGTTTGATTATTCCCGGTTCATACCTAACGAGCGGTTTATTCTTTCGCGGCATGGATTTGATTATCAGAAGAAGAAGAGATACTTTTTTAGATCTCCGGGTGAGGAGATTACCTTTGGGTATATCGGCACGGTCCAGTATCACAAGGGGGTACATGTGATGGTCGAGGGTTTTAAAGCCGCCCATTGCCGCAATGCGCGGCTTAAAGTGTGGGGCGGCTGTTTTCATGAGGAGGCCTATCAGAAAAGCGTCATGAAGATTGCCGGCAATGATCCCCGTATCGAGTTCAAAGGGGCCTATAATTATAATGATATCGAAACCATACTTGAGGAGATTGATGTTGTCATAGTCCCTTCAATCTGGTATGAAAACGCACCGTTGACCATAACCACGAGTCTTGCGTATGGCATTCCGGTAATTACCTCGAATATCGGGGGCATGAGTGAAATGGTAGAAGAGGGAAAGAACGGTTTGACCTTTCGGGTCGGAGACCCTTCCGACCTTGCTGTGAAGATCAGACTGCTTGCAGAGCAGCCGGATAAGATTTTGGAATATAAAAAACAGATTCAGTATCCGATCCGGGTGGAAGATGAAGCCTTCAACACCGAATTGGTATACAAACACCTCCTGCGCTGAGTGTATCCTGCTTAATTGAAGGCGATCTCTCTCATCATCGTCAATTACAATGGCCTGCATCTGCTGAAGGAATGTCTTGAGTCACTCCGACTGCAGACCTTCAGAGATTTTGAAATTATTATTGTTGATAATGCATCCCAGGATGGGTCAGGAGAATATATTAGAGCGAATTTCCCTGAGGTGAAGCTTATTGTTCTTCCCCTGAATGTCGGCTTTGGCGGAGCCAACAATGAAGGACTGAAGCAGGCGGATGGGGAATGTATTGCGCTGCTTAATAATGACGCCGAAGCAGACAGCGATTGGCTGAGAAATCTTGCAGACGCGATGGCAAGGAATCCGGCTGTTGGCATATGTGCTTCCAAAATGCTCGTTCACGGAACAGAGGTGATCGACAGCGCCGGGGACGGATTTGCAACGAGCCTGAAGGGGTTCAAGCGCGGGGAAGGGCAGTCTGCTGATCAATACTCCCGGGAAGAATATGTCTTCGGCGCCTGTGCCGGGGCGGCCTTGTACCGGAAAAAGATGTTGGATGAGATCGGCTTTTTCGATGAGAGTTTTTTTCTGCTCCATGAAGACACCGACCTGAACCTGCGCGCTCAGCTTGCCGGCTGGAAGGTTCTCTTTGTCCCTTCTGCGCTTGTGTACCATAAGGTCAGGTCCTCAATCGGCACCATGAGCGATCTGGCAATATACTATACGCTCCGCAACAGCGAACTGGTCAGACTCAAGAATGTTCCTGCGTGTCTTTTTTTCAGATGTTCCCCTGTCTGTATTATGGGAATGATTGCGGATTTTTTATTTTTTGCGGTAAGATACCGTAAAATAAAACTTTATGTGCAGGCAAAGTCTGACGTTCTGAAGAACCTGCGTCTTGTCGGCGGTTCGAGAAAAAAAATAATGAACTTTAAAAAAGCTGATATAGCCTATTTACACAGTATTATGACGCCGGTCTGGAACAGGGCGTTTTTTCGTCAAAAAGCCGGAAAGTTCTTTGGGCGTTGATCTCATGCATTTGTCACCGTTGACGTTGCTAAAAGGAGTTGTCCCATGCAAAGAAAAATACTGGTAGTTATACTCTGTGCAATTGTTGCCGGGTTATCTGTATTATCCCCTGATCATCTCTCAGCCGCTGGTCCGGGAGGAAGCAACCCGTCGATAAAGAAGGAGATTCCGTTACCGTCCGGTGATGCTACGCCTCCGGCTCCCCCGTCTCACAGTTCAGCCAATCCTGCAGACATCCAGAAGCAGCCTGTTCAACCTGTTTCGAATGATAGCCGTCAGGAGCAGAAATCTGAACAACCTTTGTCCCCTCAGGTGAAACCTCAGCTGAAGCCGACAGTTGCATATACAAAAAAAGACGAAGTCAGTTTTTTCTTTGATGACGCGGATATTTTCGAAGTAGCGCAAACCATCTTCGGTGACGTGATGGGAGTCAATTATCTCATTGACCCGAAAGTGGCCGGCAGAGTGAACTTCAGGACTGTCACGCCAATCCCGAAAAGTGAAGTGCTTTCAGTCATGGAAGTTATTTTCAGGCTCAATGGGATCGGTTTTCTTGTTGAAGGGGGACTGTACCGGATCGTGCCGCTGCCCGACGTATCAAGAGAATTGGTCTATGCACAGATCGGGAAAGACCCTGACAGTGTAGCCATGGAACTCTTTACTTTCAAGAACCTGAATCTGAAGGATTCCATGAAGGATATTGAGAATGCCATTGGATTGTCGGCAAAGGGAGGAAAAATCAGAGTGCTTCCCATTAACCGGCTGAACGCCCTCCTTGTCGTTGCATCAACAAAGGAGCAGCTTGATTATATCAGGAAATGGGTGCTGACATTCGACCAGCTTTTTATCGGCGCAAAGCCCACGGTATATGTGTACCCGGTTCAGAACAGCAAGGCCGCAAATGTCGCCAATATGCTTCAGGAGATATTCCTCGGCACCAAGTCATCATCCCAGACAAAAACAGCGCCCGTAAAGACTGCGCAGCAAGCACCTAAATCCGCCGGCGCGCAGACGCCGTCTGTTTTTGGTCAGGCATCTGCAAGGGACAGTTCGGCCGCACCCTCCCTTTCTGTGACGCCCACAGGCGGTGAATCCCTGGTATCGGAGATCACCAGAATATTTGCTGACGAGATCGCCAATTCTATCATAATACTTGCAACCCCGGAGGATTATGAACTCATCGCTGAAACGATAAAAAAGATCGATACGGTGCCGAGACAGGTGATGATAGAGGCGCTTGTTGCCGAAATAAAACTGACCGATAATCTCACCTTTGGGCTTGCATGGTCCCTAAAAACTGATGTAAATATATCAGGACTGAAACCCTTTAACAGGGATGTGAATCTTGGGGGCGACCTCGGTTTTAATGCATCAAAACTGACAGGGCTGGATGTCTCGAAACTGGCCGGCTTTGCTTTTACCGGTGTTGATTCATCAGGTATTGTACGGGCCCTGCTTGAGAGCCTTGCCTCTGATTCAAAGCTCAGGGTTCTTGCGTCTCCTCATATCCTCGTGTCTGATAACCGGGAGGCGAAGATTCAGATCGGCGACCAGGTGCCGATAGCAACTTCAGAAACGAATATATCCGGCACCGCAGATATACAGAGGACGATCCAATACAAGGATACGGGAATCATTCTAAAGGTCAAGCCCCAGGTCAATGAGAGCGGGCTGGTGGCACTTGATCTCTCTCAGGAGGTGTCAAATTTTTCCGTACAAAAAATTCTCGGATCTGATCAGGTCGTTATCAGCAAACGTGAGGCCACGACGAACCTTGTTGTTCAGGACGGACAGACGATCGTTATAGGGGGTTTAATCCAGGAGGATACTTCTAAATCAAGAGAGGGCTTACCGTTGCTCAGCAAAATACCGGTTCTTGGGTATCTCTTCGGAAGCACAACGGATAAATATACACGAACGGAACTCGTCATCCTGCTCACACCCCATGTCATCAGAAATCAGGCTGACGCCGCAAAGATCTCGTCGGATTATCTTCACAGACTGAGGGGGATCGAAAAAGAAGTAAAGAAGTTCGGCACGCCAAAAGAGGAAAATGCCGGAGCAGGGGTCGCTCAATAACTTTTTCTGTATAATTTCTGAACGTTCATGCAAAATTTGATCTGATGACTACTGCAGAATCAGAGATCATTCCTTATTCTTCGTCTTCACTCCCCGGCAAGAGAGTGCTTGTTTTAGCACCGCACCCTGATGATGAAACTCTTGGATGCGGCGGTGCTATCAGGCTCTATGCAGAATCGAAAAAAGATATCAAGGTTGTGTTTCTGACGAGCGGCGATCAGGCGGATCCGTCTCATCGCTTATCACATCGGGTGCATCAAAAACCGCATATCACGGATTATTCCCTCATGCGAGAACGAGAGGCTGAAAAAGCGCTTCATGTTTTAGGCGTCGCTGACTATGAATTTCTGAGGTTTCCGGACAGAGGGCTTGCAGAAAATTACCACGAGGCTGCTGAACTGCTGTTGCAGATTGCCGGTGATTTTGGGCCGGATATCGTTTATAGCCCTTCGATGATCGAACTGAATCCTGACCATAGAACTGCATCAAAACTTGCACTTGAATTGTACCAGACCATGAGCCCTGCTGACAGCGATAGAATACCGTTCAGTCTGATGTTCTATGAAGTAACCACCCCCCTGAGGCCTAATCTGCTGGTTGATGTAACTGCGGTTTATGACAAAAAGAAAAAGGCGCTTAAGGCATACAGATCACAGCTTAAACTTACGGATTATCTCCGGCATATTATGGCATTGAATACAATGAGGACATTGACAATCTGTTCTGTCAGAAAGCGGGGATGGGGCCTTGTGAAGAATAGCAGCTATGCCGAGGGATATTGGCTTACTGACAGACTGGTGACCGATGAAGATGTTATCAAGTGGTTGAGTTACAGCGATGCGTGCAAACACAGGCGATAAATTTCTATTGCAGATAAATACAGCGTGATGCAAAAAATACACAGGGATAAATCTATTTGTGAGCTAACTGACTGTTTAATAAGCCTTTCAGTTTTGAATTCGTCTGGCATAGTAATTGCCTCTAAAATTGATTATTAAATATATGGGCAACGATACAGAATATCAGGACAGCATAAAATCCTTGAAGAAGGACTTGACACCAGGAGAATTCTGTTGGCATAATTCAGCAATATATTCACGGCGAAAAACCTTGACAAGGAAAAAGCCTTTATCTATAATTATCACAACGCTGGAATATTGCATGAGGTCAATACTATTATAAAAGGGGGTGGTTAAAAATTTAACAGCAAGCAAAAGGAGGGATAAGAAACGAAACAGATGAAAGTAGCAGTGAAGCAAACGGTCCTGGAAATGGGCAGAAAAAAATCAGAAACATATAATCTAAAGGAGGCTTTAACAGTGAAAAAATTATTTACAATTACAGTTATGATGTTCCTTGCACTGACATTCGTGTTCAGTGTGGTTGCAGTAAAAGAGGCAAAAGCTGAGTCATTGCTTTTCCCGTATTATAAGAACGACGCAGCAAGCGGCGTTTACTCATTCGTCAGTCTCACTGATGTTTACGGAGATGCCACTCTTCATTACATCTGGAATTACGACAACCTTTCTACCGCAGCAAAAGAGTGTATCCATGAGGATGCAAACGGCGTAAGCACCGCATTCGATCTTCTTCAGCATACGGTTGCTTCTCCTTCATTGTCCGGCATCGACCTTGATGCTCTTTTTGGTGATGCTTCCACACCGGCTTATAGCATTGCCCCTTATGCTACAGAGGGATTCCTTATTGTAGAATCATCTCCTTCAGCTGAAGCCGACTTCTATGGTCAGATGATCGTTGTAAGTGCATCACAGGGCGTTCTTACAGCATACAAGGGTTTGAACAACCCTACAAGCTTAGCTGCTGGCGATTGGGACAATGCAGCTGTTTCCAAGAGCTCATTCATGATGTCAAACTACCCTGCATCTGCTGTTGCAACATCATGGTTTGTTCTTGTAACAGGAACCGGCATGGATAACCCGCTTGGTTGGGGAGGAAAGGTCCAGCTGAATAATGGCTTTACCAATGTTTGGGACAGAGACGAGCATCCAAGAAGCGGCAGCGTGCCTAAGGATGTCACTTGTTCAGCTGTTATCACCAGAAACGATATTATGTCTGCTGCACAGATTGCCCAGTCAGACAATGGCGGAATCTGGTGGGAGACAGTAACTCCTGATGCTACGACCACTGCAACAGGTGCATTGATGATGAAGATCGAGTCCACCAGTGCTCTCGGTTCTGCGATGACTGCTATCAGCGCTGAGAACTCATTCCCGAATTTCCCTTACTAAGTAAAAGCTGTAACATTGTTTAAGAAAGACGGATGGTTTTGCCATCCGTCTTTTTTTTGAGCAGTTGATCTGAGGCTGGTTTATAACTTACTTGGAGGATGCAATGAAGAATATAAGATTAACGGTGCTGCTGCAGATGCTCCTGCTGCTCAGTGTTTCAGGTTGTGCAGGTCTTAACGAGGTGCGTTATGGAGAGATGCCGGGAAGCGGCAGTGAGATTAGCGGCATCTACAGTGAAGGTGGTTATTACAACTCACCTGCCTCTGTTGTCGACAAGGGGATACCTGCTACTCTCTATGTCAGCGAAAGCGGAAGGATCATCTTTAAGCGGCATGACAAGACCCTGTTTCTTGATGAGGACCTGAAAGCCAAGGGAAATGGGAGACGACCGCTGCTCTATAAAGAAGGCAATCACATCTATGCAATATGGTGGGCAAAGACAAAACCCGAAGGGGATAAGTATCTCTATTTTAAACCCTCATACAATGGCGGTGAAACCTTTGAGGCCACCAGAATAATTAATACCGGAAATGGCGTGCTTAACTTTTCCTTTGTTTCTGATGGCAGCGGTAATATGGCCTTTGCATATAACGATGAAAGAAATGCTCCTTACGAGATTTATATAAATCTTTCTCATGACTATGGCAGAACATGGCTCGAGAGCGATACGCGCCTTGATAGCATAGGCCTTGAGGATGCAAAGAAAGATGGCAAGAAAAAGGTTGTTACAATGCCAAAGGGCAACTTTGCACTGGAACCCAATGTGACCGTAGATGGTCAGACGGTTGTGGTAACCTGGAAGGAACAGCGGTTGGTGAAAGGTGAAAAAGCATTGCACTATCTTAAGGCAAAGGTCTCGGAAGATGGCGGCAGGAAATGGTCTGAAGAGATAGTCCTGCGTGCAGGCACTAATCAGGTATTTACTGCAGTAAACCTCCTTCTGCTTGAAGGGGTCTACTATATCTTCGGGCATGAGAATGTCACCGGCATAGCAGGGTTTATGTCGCGTGACCGCGGCAGGACATGGGAAGGTATAGATATCATAAAGGGCACCGAAGCCACGGTAAATAGTCAGCTGAAGGTAATAAAGGGCAGAGAGGGATATATGTATGCTGTCTATACATCAGAAGCAGGGGAGAGAAAAGCACAGATACATTTTGCAGCCTTTTCTATCCGTGACCGCAAATGGGGCAGTCCTGTACGAATTGACAGAAAAGGATCAGACCTCACCAAGTCAATAAACCCTGATATCGTGCTTCTTGAAAATGGAACCATAGTGGCTGCCTGGGAGGACTACAGGAATATAAGGCCGAACAGTTACCTGAATGTATCCTCTGACAATGGAAGGAGTTGGCTTGATATGTCTATTGTTGTTGAAGAGCCTGGCAGATTTAACTCTACTGCACCATTTCTTCATGCAAAGGATGAGCACCTCTATCTTTTCTTCCAGAGATTCAGAAACGACGGGAAAAAAGAGCTGGATTATTTGTACCGAAAATATGACATGAAAGATGGAGATTGGTTCAGGAAGATAACGTATCCAGCAGTTTCCGATGCAGAAAAAGATAAGATCCTGAGAGAGAGGGCCAATGCATTCTGGCGGCTGAGCGTAGAGGGACGTTATGCAGAGATCTATAGTTTTTATGATCCCTATTATCGGGCAACAACGACTAAGGAGTCATTTATCGGCACGCAGGGCAATATAATCTATCATAAAGCAGGAGTGGCAGACACAGAGATCAGAGGAAATTTTGCCAATGTAAAGATTGAGATGACATTTGAGGTGCCGGAGAAGATGTTTATGGGGAAAAAATTTGCGATGCCCAAGAACGACAGTGTCTTGAATGATGATTGGATCTGGCTCGATAACACTTGGTACAAGCTTTATAAGAAGCCTGTTGGAGGGCAGTCACTCCTGGAGCAATAAAAAAGAATCAGGTCTGTTCTTATCTTTTTTCATGAAATGACCGCAGGGGAGGCGGAGCAGCCTCCCCTGATAAAAACTTACAGAAAATCAGTATCTCCCATGGTGTAGAAGAAATTTCCCTTTATCTCCTCCTTCTTCATGGTCAGCTCATGCGTTGTGCGCGGGATACAGGTCACGGAAGGGGCTATCGTAAAGCCAAGGGCGCTGAGTCTGCTGTTCAGAAATTCCGGGTGCCAGAGTACCAGGAGCTTACTGCCCGCGGTCCATGTATAGTTCTCCACCTTCATCAGAAGATTCTTCAGCATCTCAAACGGACCGACAAAATCAACAAGCAGCATCCGATCGCCATCACGTCTCATTACGGCAAGGCCGAGCAGTCTGCCTCCCCATCTCTTCTGAAGGCCCCAGAGTTCATAGGAATAAATCGGGTGTTTCTGGTATCTCCAGGTGAGGTATTCCCTGTCCCTGACCACGGCAAGTCTCAGAGAAGCTTTTACCTCATTCCAGAGGCTGTCAATCCTGCTGTCATCAAACGACAAAGGAGAAAATCTGAAGAAATAACGACCCGCAGTCTTCCGGAAGCGAACTTCTTTGATCGCTTCATATACATCCTCTATTTTTTCATAGAGACCAAGCTTTTCCGGAAGACGAAGCGCCCTCTCATTGGGGAAACCGTATCCTAAGAAGATATTGTTTCTGACTGCCTCTTCAGGCACCAGTTCAGCCGTTTTCTTGAAAAGCTTCAAGCCCCTGAGTTTCGGATGGACCATAACGTCTCCAATGGCAAGTCCGAACATCTCCTTGCCCTGATGGATCATGCGATGAGGAACACCGCCGTAATGAGCCACAACCTCTCCATTGTCCATCACCGCAATGGAAGAATAGACCTTCTCACTCGCCCCGCCGCGATATTTCCAGTGCCACTCGACTGCAGTCATATCTCTGCCGAACACTTCTCTGAAAAGCCTCATAATGCCATCCTCGTCACCGGGACGGTACAGACGGCTGACGACCGCACTGCTGCCGGCTGTCGAGGATCGATCCTGCTGCTCTGTGCAAGTCGTATAAAGACCTATCAGAGAATGAGCATCATCTGTAACAGTGAACTCAAGGGCATTCAACTCGTCCCTGGTCCAGAGGGAAAGATGATCTTCGAGCGGATTTTCAGGTACCACCTGGCTGATAAACTCTGCAGGAGTGGCCAGAATGACAGATTTGCCAATTCTCTGCAGTTCTCTGATAAAGAGAGTTCCATTCTGTTTGTCAAGGTGCTCAAGTATATCTATGGCAAGAACAAGGTCATAGACTTTATCTCCAAAATGTCGCATGCCGGTTAGGACATTCTTCACGAATATTTCATTATACACCGCGATCTGAAAGGGGGTTATGTATTTGTCAAATCCTTCAACTGCATCAATCTTGACCGTCCAGTTCTCTTTCTTATTCCAGGAAAGGCTTGAACGATCGTAAAGATTGTCGCCCTCCAGGTATATTCTGGCTAAAGCCCCATAAATACCGAGACCGCAGCCAACATCCAGAATGGATCCGGGTTGTCGTTTCAATATTTGATCGAGGATCTGACTTATCTGTAAATGGCTGCTTACGGGCATTTGGCTGGACTACCGTTCATCCCTTGATGGGATAGGGAATTGCAAGTTCGGTATTTAATGCAGTCAGCTCACGTCTGATGAGAGTCCTGCCTTCATTTCTGATCTCAGCTTTTTCTTCATATTGATGAAAATGAATTGTATTACAGGTCCTGCAAAGATCGATTTTATCCTGCCTGCCGTTCTCATGGAGCTTTCGGGCTTTTCTCAACACACTGGCATGCCATATATCATGAAGAGCAGTAGTCGGAAATTCACCGGTTATCATGTCACCCCACAGGTCCTCGCAGCATAATCCTGTTTTACCTGGCCAGCCCACAACGATCTGCTGATATAATAAGGGGCATGGTTTTAAGAGCTTCAGGCGTTCCTGATCTTCCCTCCGCACCGGCCGCTTAATAGAGATAGACAAAGAGTCAACGAGTCCGGCCCAGGTGTCAATAAAGAGATCGATATCAGCCTCATCATGATTCACCATATTAAAATAAACCAGCGGTTTTCCACTTTTCCTTAAAGAAAGCAGATATTTGATATTACGTTCGACGATATCGAGGCGCGCCCCCTTCCTGTAGTATTCGAACACCTCTTTCTGTGCTCCGTCTACCGAGAAGCAGATCCAGTCAACACCAATCTCAATCACGGCTTGCGCCTTTTCCCGGTCGAGCAGAGTAGCGTTGCATAAAAAGCCGACTGTAATATTCTCCTTGCTCTTTGCGAGGCTGAGCATATCAAAGAATTCCGGATGAAGAAGCGGCTCTCCTGCGCCATGGATGTCAAGATTTACATGAGATGGCCAGGAGCCGATTTCTTCAATAATGCCGGTCCATACATCTTTTTTTATAAAGCCGATCTCCCTGCTTTTGTTAACGCCTTCTCCATGGATCGGACACATTCTGCATTTGATATTACAGGCATTTGTAGGCTCAAGAAGGATGCTTGGAGGGAACTCCGGTACAAAGGCACTCGGCCCTCTGGAGACCAATTTCTTTATGCTCGTCATCAGTTTCATCATTCAATTATCCATTCATAGGGCATTTCGAGAATGCCGAGTTCCATTGATTCACGCGGAACCTTAAAAGGGGCGGTCTCTTTTCTATCATACCAGTATACGCCTTCTTCATCAAAGGCAAATGCTTCAATAATGAACGTGCCTGACTTGAGCTGTATCCTCGGGAAGAGGAGCGAAACGGATCTGCTGCCGTAAAAGGGTTCAATCTTGTCTGTGCCGATACCAATGATATCAACGCCATCGACTGTTCGGAGCTTAACCGCTATGCGATAAGGAATCTTACCATTGCCGGCTACAATGCTGATTTTGACAAGCAGGTCACTTCCCGTGGACACAATCTGGGAAGGGCTGATGTTAAGACTGCTTATGAATACAAGCGGTGTTTCAGCAGGCTGCCTGGAGTCGCCAACAGCCTGTTCACTATGACTGCCCGCAAGTTCAGGTGCGGTCTTTCTGTCTTTGGCCAATTGAAATGACTCATATTCCTGTATTACTTCGAAGGGATTGCCTTCCATCTGTATCCCCCCCTTTTTTATCCAGAATATCCTGTCGCATACCCTGGCTATGTGGTACATCTCGTGAGAGCAAAAGACAATAGTCTTGCCCCGTTCCTTGAAGGACAGTATCCTGTCTGTGCTCTTTTTCTGGAAATGCAGATCTCCCACAGACAAGACCTCATCTATGATAAGAATATCAGGATCGACAGATGTCGCAACAGAAAAAGCAAGCCGTACGAACATACCGGAGGAGTATGTTTTGACCTGATAATTAATAAAATCGCCCAGTTCTGAGAACTCGATAATCTCGTCTCTTTTTCTGTCCATTTCCGCCTTATCCATGCCCAGCAATGAACCATAAAAATATATATTCTCAAGGCCGGTGAATTCAGGATGGAAGCCGGAGCCCAGTTCAAGCAGCGACGAGACCCTACCTGTGATACTTAACCTGCCGCTGGAAGGAGTCAGTGTGCCGGAGAGTATCTTGAGGAGGGTGCTTTTCCCTGCTCCGTTCTCACCGATGATCCCTATAGTCTCACCTTTCTTTATGCTGAAGGTGAGTTCGTTGAGAGAGGTAAAATCCCGGTGATAACTTTTTTTCGAGAAGAGCTCCCTGAGCCTTGCCGAGGGTCTGTCATAGAGCTTGTAGGTTTTTGTCAGTTTATCCGCTTCAATGATTACCATGTACATCTCTCTAATACTGAATTCAGGGCAGACGCGTGGTTATAACACATCGGCAAAACCCTCTTTGAGCCTGTTAAAGGCATATCTGCCACTGATAAAGAACAATAGGGCAAGGGAAAGAGCTACTGCAAAATGATATGGAGAAGGAAACTCGTTCAGGAGAAGTATCTTTTGGTATGAAAACACGAAATACGTCATTGGGTTCAAATAAAAAATAATCTTCAATTTTTCGGGTATAGCATCCATGCTATAGATGATTGGCGATAGAAAAAATAGTCCCTGCAGCACTTGGCCCAGCATTTGTCCCAGATCGCGGACATAGGGCACAACGGCTGAAAGTATCATGCCAACTCCCAAAGAAAAAATAATCTGTAACAGAAGGACAGGGATGACCATGAATACCATTGGACTGAAAGACGTCTTGATGAAGAATATCAGTATGAAAAGAAGATACCCCAGTATATTCGGCACATAGCTCGAAATTGTGGCAGTAAGCGGCAGGATGATTTTTGGAAACGAGATCTTCTTTACGATCTCGGAGTTTTCAATGATGGAGTTTGCCGCCCTCATGGTACCTTCCAGAAATGCAAGCCAAAAGAAATAGGACGAAAGCAGAAAGTAAATGTACGGTATCTGCGAATTTCCATAGGGGCGGGCCTTCATGATTGTTGAAAAAACAAGCCATAAGAGCAGGATCTGTATGATGGGCATAAGAAAGGTCCAGAGCACACCTAATGCAGAGCCTGCGTACTTCGCCTTTAAGTCTTTCTTCAAGAAATAGAGAAGGAGATGTAATTTGCTTTTCATCGATACATACGCAGCACGATCAGGCCTGTCTTGACGCTGCCCCACTCACCGTGAGGAGCCCGGTTGTCCTGAAGGTGTCACTTTAGCTGGCGATTGCTTTCCTTTTATTTCAGATGACTGGTCTGATGCAGAATGTGTTTTGCCTGATTTGGCTGCCGACCTTTTAGGTTTTGACGGATCATTGACCGGTAGAATAATCCGATCATCTCCTTTTGCCATAACCACCTTGTCGGTAAATACTTCAGTCAGGGTATAACCGCTTAAACTCTGTCCTGCCTTCAGCGTTTGTTGTCTTTTCCCTCTGCCGCGCGAGAAATAGGGTGATTTAAGGTCATCAAGAAAGGCAATCTTCAGGCTTTCGCTTACCAGTGTTCCATACAGAATAAAATCCGGTCTTTGTGCTGGTTGTGTTTCCTTTGTTTCAGGCGGAATTTTTCTCTCGGGATGAAAAAGATTCTGCTCAGCAATAATTGCATAATTCAGCAGGGAGAGTGATTGTGCCGGCTCCGGCATGATATCTGAGACGGGCTGAATTGCGGCATCTTTTTGTAAAGACGGGAGCGAAAAGTGCATGCTCCTGTTTAAGAAGGGCACGATGGTGCAGTAAACAAAATAAAGGATAACGCCTATCAGGATGGCATTAAGGAGATTGATGTTGCTGAGGATATATTTTACTCTGGCCATCTTATTTGCTTGCGGTCAATGCAGATATATCCATTTTGACCAGGAGTTCCTTTGGCTCCCTGATATTCTTTACCCGTGCGTCGAGGTCTTTTACAATAAGATACGGTGTCCGCGTTTCTATAGAATAAAGGATTTCGCTGAGTGCACCGGTATCAGGCAGAACCGTGTCCATGCTGATCGTGATGATCCGAAACTTACCCATATCTTCAGATTTATCAACACGTTCACTTGATACGGAGCCGCCCTTTTCAACCACAATCCCCTTGATGATCTCCTGAAGTGTGGCAGCGGCAAGCGAGGGTGTCTGGCCGGCGATCAGTTTGAGGTCATCAGTTTTCCTTTCGGTCTTTAACAGGCTGATCTGTTTTTCTATTTGAGGTCTCTGTGCGATCAGGCCCATGTATTTATGCAGCAGTCTAATCTTGACCTCCTGTTCTTCCCTGACCGAGGACAGGCCGGTCCGTATATCCCTATAGACATTTTTGTAGGCAAAGAGAAGAAGCAGCACGATCATGAGCGGAATTGCCCAGAAGAGCATTTTACTTTTTTGCATCTTTTATCGGCTCCTTCTTGCTTTTTGGAGTCTCTTCCTTTTCCATTTTTATGTTGAAACGGTCAGCGTTTAACTTAACATCTCTCATTGTCGGCGAAGCAAATTCGACTTTCCTGAAGAGGGGTGATGCCTCAAGCTTTGGCAAAAGCTCTGTTGCAGCGTCTGCGTATCCTTCGATAGCAATGGATGTGGCAGCGATCCTGACCCTTGAGATCCAGGCCTTTTTGGGCAGTACGGCAGTAAGTTCTTTTATGATATTCAGTGTCATGATCGGGTTATGCTTGAAATTCTCTACAGAGGAAATTTCAGCGCGGAGAGATTCAGTTTCTTTTATCAGTTCCTCAACTTTTCTGACATCTTCTTTTTTTGCGGATATTTTTGCGGATATTTCCTGAAGTTTTCTTTTTTCGATGGTGAGAGGCGCAATTGAATATCCCACCGAGATTGTCATGATGATCAGCAACAGCAGTATGGTCAGAACGTAGGGGACTTTCTGCGACTCATGATACCCCTTCTTCAGGAGATTTATCTCCCCTGTTTTGTCTCCTAATGCCTGCAATACGCTGCCGACTGCGGACCAGGGGACATCGTTAGCCGGCTGTGGCAAACGCAGACCAGTGTCTATTTCACCGAGTAATCTGACAGGCACCGCTAATCTGCTCTTGAGCATCTCTCTGAATGCAGGGTTGTTATCATGGAACAAGGCAATAACCTGAGGACTGTTGCTGCCTTTGTACGACTGAAGCAGGGAAGTTATCTCGGCGGAGAGTATGGAGACTTTTGATGCCTCATCACTCTCGGTGAAAGCTGCGGAAAAATTGCTTATCGGCAGTCCATTGCTGAACAGAGCTCCATGGCATCTATCTTTTTCAGTCTCAACAAACAGAAATGCTGATTTCTTATCCCTATAGCTGCATACGGTTCCGATTGCAGAAAGATTTACGGTGACCCTGTCCACAACATAGCCGCCTTCGCTCAGAACATCCAGATACGGCTTAAGCTGATCGATTTTTACAGCCATGAGCAGTATAGATAACCGGTCCCCCTTATTTTCAATTACCCGAAAATCAAAAAAGGCCTCTTCAGCAGAAAAGGGAGTCAGCCGGTCGAGTTCATAGGCCATTACCTTATTGATATTTTCTTTTACCGTAGCGGGAAGTTCTACATTTCTGACAATTGACCATTCCTTTGGGATGCTCAGGGTTATGCCTGACGTGGGGAGATCAAATTCGCTGTATGCCAGCGACAGGGAAGACAGCAGCTCTTCCGGCTGAGGATAGTGGTCTTCAGCATACCGATAGTTCTTTATTTGTTTAATGCGAATTGCAGATAGGACAGAAGTACCGTATGCAAGAGAAATAGTCCCCTTCTGTATGGCAACGGAGATATTCTTCCGGGGAAAGATACGGTCGTCTGCCGGACTAAAGGTGAGCACTTTCAGAAGTGTGCCCCATATCCTGGACAGGTTAGCCCACCGGTTGGGCTTGATAAGGCTTATTATTCCAATTTTGTTCATATGGCTTACTGTGTGCTATCGACCGGACTCTTATAGTAAAGGTATTTATAATTACTTGTGCCCTCAAGCGTGACCGTGGCCCTGACAGAATAGCCGGTAATCTCTGCACCTTTATATCCCGCCGTATCGATCGTATATGCATTGGCCTGTGATAGACCAATATATGGTGATGCCAGATCATAGTTATTGCCGAGAACCCCCTGGATATCTTGTATCTCCGCGGTCTCTCTGATAGTCATCACAGAAGCAACAAGCTCAGGGGTTATACCGGGTATCGCCAGCAAGACCTCTTTTGGCGCTGCATTTATATTTATCTTTGTCATCTTTGAATGAACAGTAACAAAATCTAACAGCCCCTTTTTTCCTTTTACTCCAAAAAGAATCTCAGAGGTCATGCCTTTAACCTTAAGAAGCTCCTCTATTGTCTCAAAATCAGTATTCTTTGCCTTATAGGGGTTTGGTAAGGACATATAATAATCATCTTCTGCTCCATGCAGCCTGTGAAGGTTGTCCGGATCCTTCCAGTCCATCACTGAATCGACAATAATATCAGCGAGCTCGGGGTCTACGCCGAGATTAATCAATAAACTTTTTAATATTAACTCAGGCGCTGTATTTATGTCTACCTTGCCGCCTTCGTTCATGATACCAATTGTGTAGTATCCATTGTCAGTCAATACCTTGTAATGTCTGCCGTCTATCCTCCAAACTTCGCTTCCTTCTGCTACTATTTGTGCATGCTTGTTTTTATTAAGATAAAATAACTCAGCTATGCCTCTTTCTATTCCTGCTTCAGCAAGGAATTTCTTTTCGACTGCCTGTCTGAAGGTCAGGGTGGCATAGGCTTCAGTCCGTGCCATATACGAAAATGAAAAAACGATGACCATCAAAATAGTCAGAACCCAAAGCACCATGAGTAATGCAATGCCTCTCTCTGTTCCGGCAGCCGCTCCCCTCGCAGCATGAGCTTTTGATTGCAGAGCACTCTTGTTATATTTATTCTGCACTCTCTACCTTCCCGTTGTTGCCGGTCTCGTTCGGCTGTCACCGGCCCGGCTCCGCGCTGTTATTGACAGAGTCGCAGCAGTCCTCATTGGCATGATCATCGAAATATCCTTTGCTCCGAAAAGAAGATGCAGCCTTACTTTTTTGGGGATGTTAGTTGTATCGGTCCAGGCTTCGACCCATTTCCCCTTTTCCTCTGCAGGGTCTTTGTAGAAATACTCGAAATGTATTGAATCAGCTGAACTGAAGAGACTGGATTCCCTAATGCCGGTCATGCCGATGCCATTCTCGGCTACTGACAAGAACTGTTTTCCTGTATTATCCGATTCGACTTTGTATCTGACCATTACATATCCCTTCTGCCCTCCCCAAATGGAATAGTTGGTGGCGAGCTGCAGAGAATCCCTGTTCCCCTGAAAGTAGTATTTCTTTTCACCTTGTTCCTCGTAAGAAAGCGGGATCTGAGACTGGATCTGCGAGTCGATTATAGAAAAAGATGCCCGTATCCTTTCAAGGTGTTCGATCTTTTGTTCACCTGCACTGACCGTGCGCAGGGCAAGGCGCATGGCACCGGTCACTATTAAGGCGATGACCCCGATCAGAACAAGCGAGATTAGCAGTTCGAGGAGTGTAAAACCACGGGGAGTATTGCAAAGCAGGCGATATCTCTTCTGACAAACAAAGCCGGGATCGACCGGTTTTCCCCCGGATACAGAGCGGACATGATTCAGGATATGCAAAGGTGGCCTCATATCTGTTTTTTTATCATCTTCAGGGCCTTGAGGTTGAAAGTTTTTTCCTTTGAGTCTTTAGTCCAGAAGACCGTTAGACTAATCTCAAGCAGATCAATCTCAAGATTCTTTGTTCTGTCTTTTTCCGTACTGCTTACAACAGCATCTATCCGGTAGCCTTTCCCTGTTGACTCAGTCCAGATGCGTTCTGTCAGGGTCTCATTATCGAGGATCTCCCTCATCTTTGATTCAGCCAGTATAACGGCATGGGAGACATCATCCGATTTCGCTATCCCTTTCAGATTTGCCGAGAAGAGTTCAAGAATAGCTGCTAATGCAACGCTTAACAAGACCATGGAAACGAGGACTTCGAGAAGGGTAAACCCTCTGTCAGCACGGGTGAATAAAGGAAATCTATATTGTCTGTTAAGGTTCATCTACCGTACTATTACGGCCCCTGCAACCGGGTCTATATATATCTGGGTCACCTTGGCGTTATTCCAGAGAACGACCGTTCCGCCCTCGGTGCTTCCTGTCGTCTGGAAGGCAATAGGGTAGCTCCCGCCCGTGCGCTCGCCAGCCACCGGATCTATAACTTTGAAGGATAATCCTGATGGCAGGGTTTTCCCTGCTTGTCCTTCTATGCCGTAGCTTTTTGTGTCCATATCAATTGTGACGATCTGCTTTTCTCCCTTGCGTTGTGCAAGGTGCTTAGCCTGTCGTAGGGTAGCTGCAATTTCTCTTGCCGTCGCATTGAATCTGCCAGACGGGAGTGTATTTGCAAAAAAAACCGAAGAGAGGCCCAGCATGAGCGTAATCAGGAAGAGCACAATTATCAGTTCAAGCAGTGTAAAGCCGGACCTGTTGAGTTTCATGCCGTATTGCGGGGCATTTATAAGGGCAGATCAGTCATGCTGAATATGCCCATCAGCATGGAAAGGACGATGAATCCTATGATCAGCCCCATGCTCAGGATCAATGCTGGTTCAAGAAATCCGATGAATCTTTTCATGGCTGTCTTGAGGCTCTTTTCGTAGGTGGAAGCAACCTTCAGCAGCATCGTATCGAGTTGGCCTGTCTCTTCTCCGACCTTTATCATTGACAGGGCAAGGGGAGGAAAGACATTGGCCTTGGATAAAGGCCCTGCAATGCCCTTGCCCTCTTTTGCACCTTTTGCAACCGCATCGATTGTCAAGGCTATAATCTGGTTATTAATGATATCCTTTGCGTTTTTCAATGCCTGAAGAAGGGGTACCCCGCTTTTCAAAAGTGTACCGAGCGTCCTGGTAAATCTTGCTGTTTCAAGCTTAATGATTACGTCTCCTATGAGTCTCAGTTTTAAGGCGTCCCATCTGTATCTGCCGTCAGCAGAGCGTATGTAGTTTTTGAAAGCAAACCCACCTGTTACGGCTGAAAAGAGGATAAGCCACCAGTATGATTTCATGAGGTTGCTGAACTTGATGAGTGCAAGTGTCGGCAGCGGCAGGGACGTTCCCATTTCACTGAAAATGATCGAGAATTTTGGAAGGACATAGACCAGAAGAATGATAATTGAGAAACCGCCGGTGAGAAGCAGAATAGCCGGATAGATCATCGCAGAGAAGACATGCTCTTTGAGCTCTCTCGAGGATTCAAGGAATTCATTCAATTTATCCAGAACGACATCCAGCACACCGCCAACTTCACCTGCCTTTATCATATTGACATACAGCTTTGGAAAGATCCTGGGATGCCGCTGCAGGGCGTCAGAAAAGGAACTTCCCTCCCTGATGGATTTGAGAATCGACTGAATAACGCCCTTCATCTCTTTGCCTTCTGATATTTCGGCAAGCATGTTAAGGCTTCTGTCAATAGGCAACCCTGCGCTGAGCAGTGCGGACAGCTCTGTAGTGAATGTCAGCATATCGCCCTTTGACGACTTAAACGTTAACTTCCTTTTGGTTCCTGCGGACGAATTACCGATCTTTAGTGGGATAATGCCTGAGTTTTTCAGTCTGCTAATTGCCGCAGGTTCATCAGCAGCCTCTATTACGCCTTCAACAATTTGGCCATCCGGGGTGGTGGCCCTGTACGAAAAAATTGGCACTTTGCTACGTTTCCTGCGTTACCCTGAGTACTTCGCTCAGGGTCGTAATCCCAGCCCTGATTTTTTCAGCACCATCTTCCAGCAGCGTCTTCATTCCATGCTGTCTGGCCATAGCCCTGATCTGATTTGAATCGGCGTTCTTCAATCCGAGTTTTCGTATATCGTCGTCAATGATCAGAAGCTCAAATAAGCCAGCCCTGCCAAAATAACCGGTATGTGCACACTGTTCACAACCTGCTCCCCTGTACAGCGGCGTTTCCTTGGCGATCCCGAGAGTCAGGAGCTCTTCTCTGTCGGCGGCTGAAGTGTCCGGCTCCTTGCAGGAAGGGCATATCAGGCGCACGAGCCTCTGCGCAAGTACTCCTCTGACCGTAGAGGACAGGAGAAAATTTTCAACACCCATATCAAGGAGTCTTGTAAGAGCGCTTGGTGCATCGTTTGTATGCAGAGATGAAAATACCATATGACCGGTCAATGCTGATTGAATGGCAATCTCGGCGGTCTCGAGATCTCTGATCTCGCCTATCATGATGATGTCCGGGTCCTGCCTGACAATATGTCTGAGCGTATTGGAAAAATTAAGTCCTATCTGAGGCTTGACCTGAATCTGGTTGATTCCCTTGAGCTGATATTCAACCGGATCCTCAACGGTGATGATCTTCTTTTCGGGCGAATTGATCTTATCCAGAGCACCATAGAGCGTAGTCGTCTTGCCGCTTCCCGTGGGGCCGGTTACCAGGATAATGCCATTGGGTTTTCCGATCAGCTGTTGAAACTGTAAAAGCATCTTTGGCGGGAATCCGAGAAGCTGCAGGTCTATGGATATGCCTTCCTTGTGGAGAATTCTCATGACAACGCTTTCACCGTGCAGTATCGGTATGGTGGAAACCCTGAGGTCTACCTCTTTTTCTCCGACCTTCAGCCTTATACGTCCGTCCTGCGGCAGTCTTCTTTCCGCTATATTTAATTTTGCCATGATTTTGATTCTTGAAATAATCGCGGCCTGCAGTTTCTTTGGGGTGGATTCTGCATCGTGCAATACACCATCAATGCGGTATCTGACCTTTAATTCATCATCGAACGGTTCAATATGGATATCGCTCGCGCGGCCCTCGACTGCCCTGGTTATGAGAAGGTTCACCAGTCGTATGATGGGGGCCTCTGAAGCCAGATCCTTTAGATGTCCGATATCCTCTTCATCTTCTCTGACAAACTCGAACCCCTTTTCCCCCATATCTTCCACTATCCTGTTTATATCCTGTGATTCCTGACCATAGAATTTGGCTATATATTCACCAAGAGCTCTGCGGTCAGCGGTGAACACCTGGATTTCTGCACCAGTGGCAACCCTGAGAGCATCTATGGTCTCCCGGTCATCAGGATCCGTCATTGCCACCTTCAGGATGTTCTGTTTTAATTCCAGCGGAACAACCATGTTTTCGCGAATAAAGCGGGGGGATATAGCAATGAGCACGAATGGCACTTTTGGGAGGTCTTCGGTGTTAATGCTGGGTCTGTTTAAAGCAGAATTTGTTGTGGTCAACATATTTTCGAATTATACCATATGGGCAGTTTTAATTACCAAAACCGAAGAGCTTTGCAGATTGATTTCATTGATGATATAAGCCTTGGTGCGGCCTGCTGAAATTAGGGTAATAGGGCCGGAGAGATTACCTTATCCTGCCAATTCAAGACAGAGCGTATTAGGACCCTTATGCCAGCATCTCGCAGAGTTACGAGCAGCTGGCCCAGGCAGCAACGTGCCGGCTTATCACGTTAGCGCTGATGAGCTGCACTGCTGTGCTACAATGATAAAGATAGCGAAATAGAGTGACAGGGACGGCCAATTTGGTAATAGGTAGTGGTTGTGGCCCCAAAAACTTATAAAATCAGCAAAGGTTGTGCAATGTGAAGGTAGCATGGAAGACAGAGTTGGGTCATGTCAGAAACACTAATGAAGATGCTCTTCTGATCGACGAGGAGCAGGGAATTTTTCTGCTTGCAGACGGTATGGGCGGGCACAATGCCGGAGAAGTGGCCAGCAATATTGCGGTGAAAGAGGCTTATGCTTTTATCCTAAAAGAAACAGGTCAGGCAGGGGATGAACGTGCAGTGCTCAATATCATGGAAGAGGCCCTTTACCGGGCGCACCGTGCTGTGCAGGCCAGGGCAGCGTCTGATGATGCGCTCTATGGCATGGGAACCACGCTCGTTGAGCTGTATATCAGAGGTGGAAAAGCATTTGTCTGTCATGCCGGTGACAGCCGGGCCTATCTGTTCCGGGATACAACGTTACAGAGAATTACCAGGGACCATACCTTTGGCGATGCGCGTGCCGAGCGTGGTTCCCGGGAGAGTGAGAATGTGCCTCGCCGCATGTGGCATGCTCTCACGCAGGCGGTCGGACCTCGTGCATGTCCAGTTCCGGACATGAAAGCCCTTGAACTGCTCGGCAATGATATTTTGCTTTTGTGTTCTGATGGACTGACAGACATGCTGGGCGATGATGAAATTCAAGACATTGTTGCAGGTCATAACGGGGAAATGAGCGGTTTGGTTGATGCTTTGGTGAGCGGTGCTAATAATAAAGGCGGCAAAGATAATATCTCTCTGATTGCGGTGATGCAATAACCCATGAGTGATCGATCAAAGAGCGAAACTGCAGTCCCAGAATCGGTGATAATTGCCTGCAGAAGCTGCCAGGTGAAAAACAGGGTGCTGAGGTCAAGATTGTCTGAAAGCCCCAAGTGCGGGAAATGCGGGTCTTTGCTGAATGATCTCCATAAGCATGATCTCGGCAAGCCTGAAAAATCTCCAACCGAGCCTCATCAGAAAAGCCCTTCTTTTTCTGCTCAATCGGAGAAGAGCTATAAAATCGATGATGTGATCGGACAAAGATATCAGATCCAGGAGATATGTGGGGGAGAGGGCAAAAGCGCCATGGGCATTGTCTATGTCTGTTATGACCGCGAGCACCAGAGATCGCTGGCACTCAAGACATTGCAGAGCAGATATCTTGACTCGAAAAAGACCATGGACAGCTTCAAGAAAGAGGCTCTTGCCTGGATATACCTCGAAAAACATCCCTATATCGTGAGGGCTTACTGGGCCCGCGAAATCGATCATCATATGTTCATCGGCTGTGAGTATATATCCCCTGACGGTTTAGGCAGAAACACGATCACGCCGTATCTGAAGAGCCCATTTTCCCTTAAGCAGACATTGAAATGGGCAATTCAGTTCTGTTACGGCATGGAATACGCCTGCTCAAAGGGTGTCACGCCTCACCGTGATATAAAGCCGGACAATATTATGATCACCATGGACGGTGACGTGAAGATCACTGATTTTGGTCTTGTCGGGCTCTGGAACAAGGCTGAACGGACAGAAGAGATCAAGGACCTGATAGAGAAGAACCAACAGGGGCTGACCTTTCTGACGACCTATAATAACAGGATAGTTGCGGGTTCTCCCCCATGGATGGCCCCGGAGCAGTTTTATGGCGTTTCTGAGGTGAAAAGTGATATCTACGGGTTTGGCATTATTCTGTTTCAGCTGGTAAATAATGGAGAACTCCCGTTTCAGCCGCGGAAAGGGGATACCTGGAGGCATGCACATAAGGACTATCCAATTCCGCGGGTGCCAAGCAGGGGGACGGCGCTGGCTGACGTTATAACGAAATGTCTGCAGAAAAGGCGGGATAAAAGGTATGAGGATTTCCAGGCATTGAGGATAGACCTTGAAAAGATTTATCATCGGGAGATCACAAAGAAGACAGGAGAAAAACCTCCGGCACCGCCGCACCTCGAGCATCTTAAGGATGGTGAGCTTATTAATAAGGGCATGTCTCTGACCAATCTTGGTCTTCTTGAAGAAGGCATCAGGAACTATAGAGAGAGCATAAAACTGAATCCGAAAAATGCGGATGCGCACTATAATCTCGGTAATGCGTTGGCACAGGAAGGTCTTTTAAAGGAGGCGATCCTCTCTTATCGCGAGGCTCTCCGCCTGGACAGTGACCTGAACGCTGCACACTTCAACCTTGGGATAGCATTGTTCAACAATAAACAGATCGATGAAGCGATTATGGAATACAGAGAGGCAATACGATCCAATCCTGACTTTGATGCAGCCTATGTAAATCTCGGCGTTGCACTGTATAAAAAGGGGTTGACTGATCAGGCAATTGCTGCGTACAAAGAAGCGGTAAGGATTAATCCATTTTTTGCCGAAGCCTTCTATAAGCTCGGTATTACCTATCTTGCCAAAAATAATCTTGATGATGCGATACAGGCGTTCAGGGATGCTGTGCGAATTGCTCCCCAGTATGCAGAGGCCCATAACAATCTCGGTGTGGCCTATATGAGGAAGGACCAGATCGATGAGGCGATCAGTGCTTATGGAAAGGCAGTCGTAAAAAAAGCAGGGTTCGCAGATGCCTATCACAATCTGGGCAGCGCCTTCATCAAGAAAAACATGTATCGTGAGGCATTAGGCGCGTACGAGGAATTTGTCAGGCATTCCCGTCCGCAGGACAGCCGCCTGGAAAAAGCAAAAGAACTGATCGGGAAATTGACAGCTCACCTGCATAAAAGTCAAAGGTGATCGAACAGAATTACCAGACGATGATGAGCAGGAGACGCCTGTTTTTAGGGTAAGGCTTTCCAGTTTATATTGGAATCGTTATCCGGCCAGGTGCTCCAGGCCCGGTACTGCTTGCCCTGAACCTCCCATATCACATAGGCTGTCCCGTCAAAGGAACATTCTGATTTGATGATCTTGCCCCTGGTCTGCAGGATATGATGTTTGAGCCGGTCTATAGGATGTTCGAACGAAATAGATGCAAACTGGTCCATCGTATCTCTTTCTGTCTCAAAATTCTCAACTGCCTTTGGTTTAATACCCATTTGTCCCCCCTGATAATAATTCTACGTATTATTTGTCCGGTATTAAGATACAATATTTTCTATGGTTCAGACCAGCCTGATTATGCATTTCTTTTTTCCAACAGGGTATAATTGCATTGAATTCCTTGCCGCAATTTCCAGAGAAGTCATAATAAGGACCAAAACATATCTTTGAGCTGGGAGTAAAGGCCGGATAATACGTAATGGCAATGAAATATATGCTTACTATAAAAAGATTATTTGTCCTGGCTGCATTTGCTATGCTCCTGAGCGGAGCTATGGTATTTGGACAGGAAAGCGGGCCTGAGATCGAACTGCGGAGTTCCCTGCAGAACTCCCAGATCCGACAGGGCGAGCCAATGACCGTGACCGCCAGCGTTGTAAAAGCCCAGTTGGTGCTGAACAGTCCTGAAGTGGCCAGGTATCTTAAGATGTCCGCATATGTAAAGCAGCCTGATGGAAGCGCCTTTCTCAAGGCGCTCTTTGACAATGGCATGGATGGTGATATGAAGGCGGGTGACGGCGTCTATACCTGCAGATTCACCGCAGCACAGGCAGGCGGCTATGCAATCAGTGTTCTTGCTGAGGGCAAGGGATTCAGGCATACTCAGGAGCATTCCTTTCAGGCACTGCCTTCTGGCAAGTCTGCAGAAGCCCCGGCCGAAGTCCCGGGCCAGATAGAAAATATCAAGGCCAAGGCTGAGGTCAAGCATGACGCTAACGTTGAGGCTGAGGTGAAGACTAAGGCTGAGGCAGGAACTCAGACCCCGCAGAAATTTCCCTGGATCACATTCGTCATAATTAATGCGGTTGCTGCAGCCGTCTGGATCATCGGCTTTGGCGTTCTCTTTTTTCGTCTGAGAAGGCAGGGACCGATCGGCGGCGGCAAGAAACTGGTGGATCTCGGCAAGTTTATCCGTGATCAGGCTGAAGAGAAGATGAAACAGCTCGCCTCTGATGAAAAGAAAGGGCAGGAAGGTGCAACAGCCGACTCTAAGGTGATACATGAGCTGCAGGCCGCAAGGCTTCTTTTCCTGAAGGGCCTCGTTGAGAAGCCCAAAAAGGCAGGGGAAGAAATGCCTGCTCTCTGGCATCAGATATACAAAGGTCTTGATGACGCGCTTAAGCTGTTGCTCAAGGGTAAAAAGACAGCCCTTGATGAGATAGACGTGCTTCAGGAGAAGGTGGAGGAGATTGGCAGCATCAGCGAAGAGCTCAAGGGCGCCCAGGCACTTGCTGATGCACAGGCAAAGAAGATTGCCTTTCTTATGAGTTTTAAGGATGTGATTGCAGAGTCCCAGCAGAAGTTCGACTCACTTAAAAAGAAGAACAAGGACCTTGAAAAGAAGCTCTTCGATGCAGCACATGAGGCTGGGGCAGGGGAGGCCATGAAGGCTCCTCTTGCTGAATTTCAGGAGAACTACAAACAGCTTGAGCTTTGTGTTGCAACTCTTGAGAATGAAAATGAGCGCCTTGTTGATGAAGTCGGCAGATGGCAGAAGGAGCTTGACCAGATTAAGAAGCAGGGACCGGTGATAATCAGTGAAACACCAGCTGAGGTCTTGAAGGAGAATGAAGACCTCAAGGAGATGGTCAGGGAGCTTGAGGCATCGATGAAGACAAAGGAGAAGGAACTAACCGACGCCTTCCAGCGGTTTGAATCACTCGAATCAGAGTATATGGTCCTTTATCAGGAGAAGCAGGCTGCCCAGTCGCAGCCGGATATTTAGCCTGCCACCGCATTGTTACGGTTATATGTTCAGTAATGCCTTACTTTCCTTGAAATGAAAATCAGCACTTTTATATAATAAACGACGGCATGCGGCTAACGTATGGGCGTCTTATGCCAGAGTACCGGCAGAGACGCTTTTTTTGCCTATTCTTAAAGAACAGAAGGTAGAGGTAACAGACATGTGCAGACTTGCCGCGATTACATCAAAAGAATACATCTCGCCCATGGAGCCTGTCCTTGCCCTTGAGACCATGAAAGAAGGCCATGATGGTTCAGGGCTTGGTCTAACGCTCAAGGACCTTGGGGGTGAGTTCGAGAAACTGAAGAAGTATCCGGTTCTTTCGGGCATCTGCTCCAGGGACGGCAGGAAAGCCCTTGACGATTACATGAAGAGACATGACTTCAAGCTCAAGCATGAGTGGAAGCCCAAGACGCGGCCAGTTGACGGTATCATCAGCCGTGACCACTATTTTGCCCGTGCCTATGACTATCCCACGGCTTTCAAAAACAAGCCCATGAAGGACAAGGAAGACCTTCTTATGTTTACACGGCTTGCCCTTCGGAAGCTGGGGGAAACTGACGGATCGATCTTTGCCTTCTCTTTTTATCCTGATGTTATCACGATCAAAGAGGTTGGCGATCCGCTTCAGGTTGCAGAATTCTTCGGTCTGGACAAGGACAGCCTGAAGGCAAAGATCATCTTTGCCCAGGGACGGCAGAACACCAACTATGCTATTTATCTTTATGCCTGTCACCCCTTTTTCATTCAGGGATTTTGTTCCATGACAAATGGCGAGAACACTGCATTTGTGCCGATCAGGGAATATCTTTCGAGCAGGGGTTTTGCCGGATACACAGGATACAACAGCGACAGTGAGGTCTTTACGCATATCCTTCACTATACGGTCAGGCAGCTTGGATTTCCGCTTCATTATTACAAGGATGTCATAACCCCTCTCAAATCAGCTGAGATGGCGAAAAGGTCTGATGCTGATGTCGTGGGGCTGATGAAGCAGTCCATGCGGCAGCTCTGTATAGACGGTCCGAATATGGTGATAGGTTTCACGCCTGATGGCAGGGTATTCATGGTGCAGGACTCTAAGAAGCTCAGGCCCGGTGTTGTAGGCGGCGTGAAGGGCAGATATGCTCTCATGTCAGAAGAATGTGGTGTTGACAGTGCTGTCCCTAAGAGAGACAGGACAAAAGATATTTTCCCGATGAAATACGATATGGTGATCATTTCGCCGGATGCACAGGAGGTAACGGTATGGAACCAGCTGCACGGTTAGACCATAATCACAAGCTCTCGCTCAGAGAGTTCCCCTATATCATCCGCTGGAGGGATGACCGCTGCAAGCGCTGCGGCAGATGCACGGCAGTATGCCCGGTAAAGGCTATCGAGCCGGCAGTAAAGGTTATGCGTGTTGTCAGATCAGAAGGCCCTCTGCCGACACCGACTTCTGTTCGGCAGGTTGTCCAGATCATTGAGCAGGTGAAGGACATGGAGCGTTACTGCACGGGCTGCGGCTCCTGCACGCTGGTATGCCCGAATGAGGCGATCGAACCAGAACTTAATCCCCAGTCTAAGTTCCTCCACTACAAGAACAAGGGCGGGGACGGATACAAAAGAGGCGGAAGAAGGAACGATCCGGCTGTATCAACGCTTGACAGACTTAAGTTCACCAGAATATCGATGCTCACTGACCCTGCGCTCGACGCAGGAAGGCATGAGTTCCGGATCAGGACATTGTTGGGCCGGGTAATATCACCAGAGCAGATGCCGCTGTCAGTGGTAGGCGACAGGCTCCAGATGGATCGGAAGAGCGATATCTTTATCCCGCCGGTTCGGGAGATATATCCGATCATGATCGGCTCCATGTCCATTGGCGCGCTTTCTCCTCCGATGTGGGAGGGTCTTGCCATGGGAGTGGCATATCTTAATGAAGTTGAGGGCATGCCAGTTGTGATGTGCTCAGGAGAGGGCGGCATGCCGCCCCGGCTGCTCAGGTCGCGGTACCTGAAATATTTCATCATCCAGATAGCCTCAGGCTATTTCGGTTGGGACGAGATTGTGAGATCGATCCCGCATATGATCGAAGATCCTGCTGCCATAGAGATCAAATACGGGCAGGGAGCAAAACCCGGTGACGGAGGACTGCTCATGGCAGCAAAGGTGCTGAAGCTGATCTCAAAGATCCGAGGTGTGCCGCAGTTTGTTGACCTTGCATCGCCGCCGACCCATCAGACAAAGTATTCCATCGAAGAGGCGGTCGCAAAGATGATCCAGTCCATGTCCATGGCCTGGGGCTTCAGGGTGCCTGTGTACCCGAAGATCTCAGGGTCCAAAACGGCAAAGGCAGTCCTGAACAATCTGGCGAGGAACCCTTATGCCGCAGGCCTCTGTATTGATGGTGAGGATGGCGGCACAGGCGCAGCGTATAACGTTTCCATGGACAAGATGGGACATCCCATTGCATCGAACATCAGAGAGTGCTACCTTGACCTGGTAAAGCAGGGCAAGCAGAATGAGCTGCCGCTTATTGCTGCTGGTGGTGTTGGCAAAAAGGGCAACCTTGCTGCAAACGCTGCTGCACTGATCATGCTTGGAGCATCAGGCGTGGCGATCGGTAAATATATCATGCAGGCTGCAGCAGACTGCTTTGGCGACGAATACAACCGCTGCAACCTCTGCAATGTTGGCAAATGTCCGCGCGGCATCACAACGCAGGATCCGAAGCTTTACCGCAGACTTGATCCTGACAAGGTAGCAGAGCGCGTTGTTGAGGTCTTTAAGGCAGCTGATACTGAACTGAAAAAGATCTTTGCTCCCCTGGGCAGGTCAACAGAGCTGCCGATCGGCATGTCTGACGGCTTGAGTGTTGACGACAAAGCCATTGCAGAGAGGTTAGGGATAAGCTATGCGTGCTAAGAAGAAGACAGCAGTAAGCAGTAAGCAGTCAGCAGTCAGGAAGAAGAAGACTGAGGACACTGTGAATGTCATAGGCGATAAGGTCATTACGATTAAGGGCAATGTGAAAGGACAGCGTGTTCCTTCCAGGATACTTGAGGAGCAGATCCAGGAGGCAGTGAAGAGCGGCGTCCGCGAACTGCGCGTGATCGCTGAAGGCCAGCATGGCATTGGCGGCCGCATCTGGCCCAGGGGCGAGACCATAAAGATCACGGTTGAAGGCACTACCGGCCAGCGCGTGGGCAGTATGGGCATGGATGGGACCGAGATCCTGGTCAAGGGCAGTGCTTCTGATGATGCAGGCTGGATTAACTGCGGAGCAAAGATTACGGTCCTCGGCGATGTTACCAACGGTGCTTTCAATGCTGCTGCGCAGGGTATTCTTTATGTGCAGGGTGGGGGCGGTGCACGCTGCGACACTATGACCAAACGCAATCCGCGCTTTGAGCCGCCTCAGTCGTGGTATTTCAGGAATGTTGGAGACTCGTTTGCAGAGTTCAAGGCAGGAGGTATTGCTGTTGTCTGCGGCGTAAACCCCCGTAATGCCGAGAACGTATTGGGGTACCGTCCCTGTGTCGGCATGGTCGGCGGGACCATATATTTCCGCGGTCCGATCCAGGGGTACAGCGAAAAAGATGTGAAGCTTCTTGACCTTACGGACCAGGACTGGGAATGGCTCACCACAAATATGAAGCCTTATCTCGAGGCAATTGACCGTATGGCCTATTACCAAGAGCTCATCAGTTCTGTTTCTGACTGGAAGAAACTCATGGCGTTCACTCCTCAGGAGAAGAAGACGAAGAAGCCGTTCAAGATGTCAGCGGCCGACTTCCGCAAGAACCACTGGGACAAGGCTGTGGGCCAGGGCGGGATCTTTGCCGAGTACCTCGACCATGACCTTACCGTGCTGCCGTACATTACGACCGGCAAAGAGAGAAGGAACAAGCCGATCTGGGCGAACGAGAAATATAACCCTCCCTGCGCATATGCCTGCCCTACACTTATTCCTTCGCACAAAAGGGCAACGCTTATCAGACAGGGTCTGCTTCAGGAATCTCTGGAACTGGTGCTCAGATACAGCCCGCTTCCTGCAACGGTCTGCGGCCAGATATGTCCGAACCTCTGTATGACAGGCTGCACCAGAGGCCTCATTGACAAGCCTCTTGCAATAGACAAACTCGGCAGTCTGGCGCTTGACCTGCCTGCTCCGAAAAAAGAGAAGTCGACCAATCATAAGATAGCGGTCATTGGCGGCGGCCCGGGCGGACTCAGTGCTGCCTGGCAGCTGGCCCTTAAAGGTCACAGCGTTGATCTTTATGAGGCATCAGGAAAGCTTGGCGGAAAGATCGAACATTGCATACCACGTGAGCGTCTCCCGCACCAGATTCTTGAGAAAGAGCTCTCGAGATTCAGCGAGCTTGGGGTAAACGTGCAGCTCAATGCAGAGATTGACCGGAAGAAATATGGCGAGATCTATAAAGACCATGAAATCGTGATCGTGGCTGTGGGAGCCCAGAAAGGCAGGGCTATCCCATTCCCCGGCTCAGAGCATGTGGCGACTGCATACGACTTTCTGAAGCAGACAAACAGCGGCAAAATCCATGATCTGAAGGGAAAGAAGGTTGTTGTGATCGGCGCTGGTAATGTCGGCATGGACGTGGCGTCCGAGGCGTACAACTTTGGCGCAGAGTCGGTCTTTGCGGTTGATATCCAGAAGCCTGCTGCATTCGGCAAGGAAGTTGAGGCTGCAACGTCAAAAGGCACGCAGATACTCTACCCGAAGATCACTGAACGATATGATCACGCTGGCAAGAAGATCTATTTCAAAGACGGTTCTTCCCTGGATGCAGATGTTGTGATCATCTCTGTCGGCGATGTGCCGGTCCTTGATTTTCTGCCATCTGATGTTCATACAGAGCGCGGCTGGATCGCGGTCAATGATATTAACCAGACCTCTGATGTGAAGGTCTTTGCAATCGGTGATGTGACAGGACTTGGACTGGTAACGCATGCAATCGGCCAGGGAAGACTTGTCGCGGAGACCGTGCATTATCAGCTTATGCATGCGCCGCGTGCGCCTGAGAACAAGCAGGTCATTTCCTACGATAAGATCAAGCGGGAATACTATGAGGCAAGCACTGGAGACTTCACAGTCGAGAAAGAAGGGCATAAATGTTTATCCTGTGCGTCCTGCCGTGACTGTCATATGTGCGATACGACCTGCTACTGGGGTGCGATCAGCAGAATAGAGCTTGAAGGCGGCGCCTTTGAGTATGTAGTCGATGAGGATAAATGCATAGGGTGCGGATTCTGTGCAGGAATCTGCCCGACCGGAGTCTGGGAGATGGTCGAGAACGTGTAGAAGTTGTTTTTTAGGATAAGGGAAAAGGCTCCGATAATTTCGGGGCCTTTTTTATTTCAGAAGAGTTTGCTGACCGGTTTTTCCTTGCCTAAAATTCTGCAGATCGCCTGGGCAAGATCTTTTTCTACCGAGAAGGCCCCTTCGACATGCAGTTCAAGAATAAAATCAACCTTGTCAATGAGGCGCTTCATGTTTTTGATGCATCCGGTTATCTGTATGATCTGGACGTTTTTCATATCCATCAGTCTGCTGATCTGTGCATACTCATCAGGGCTTCTGCCGTACACCTCATCAATGATCAGGACAACCGGCTGGGTGATAGTTAAGAAACCCTCAATATCCTCAATGATCTTGATGTCCCGTTTGAGTGAATTGATATACGTGAGGTATTTTTCATAGCTTCCGGGCCGCATCTTACCTTCATAGTCAAGAGGATTGCCCAGATAATACACATTGGTAGCATTTTTTACCGCCTGGACCGTATTCGTGATCTTTCCAACGCCCTCGACACCGCAGATCAGGATATTCTTGCCATGAGCGATCGCCTTTCGAATGTTGTCAATGTTATCTGCGGTGAAGGTGTCCTGGATCTGCTGTTCTGTATTTTCTTTTTTCATATGTATGCAATGGTGATATGTGATTGGATACATTTTAGCATATTCCATGGATCAGGCTCTCAGTTCGTTCCCCGGCATTTGTGAATGCCAAGTGCAAAAAGACTATAATAGATGACTTCAGCTGTTTCCTGAGGACTGTAGAGCGAACAAGGAAATGAGAAAGGTTTTGAACATTCTATCGTGAGCATATTCAAAGATAAAAGGGTCAGAAAAATTGCCTGGCCGCTTCTGCTGATACTGGTGGGCGGGGTTGCAGGGTTTATTGTCAGAGGTCTTCTTGACGCCAGAGGTAATGGAAGCCGGGAGCTTGAAAAACGCGAAGGCGGCTTTGATTTTATTAATCCCCTGCTTGAATGCGATACTGCAGAGGATGTATGGAAAAATAGGGAACTGCAGCCTTTCAAAAAGGCCGTTGGGGAATTCATAAACAAAAGGCTCGATAAGACCTGGGCTGACAGCGTGACCGTCTATTTCAGGGAACTGAATGACGGCCTCTGGTTCAGCATAGGAGAAACAGAGCATTTCACGCCGGCAAGCCTTCGGAAGGTGCCAATGATGATCGCACTTCTGAAGCAGGCTGAACAGACCCCTGGTTTTCTTGAAAAGAAGGTTATATTCTCTGGAAAACGAGACTATACTGCGGCCCAGAACATCCAGCCTTCGTCGTTTATTCAGCCGGGTCAGTCCTATACGATCGGCGAACTTATCTCCCGCATGATTGCCTATTCGGACAACAATGCCTTTACGCTCCTTGCCGGCATTGTTGATGAAAAAGAGCTGGAGAAGGTATATCAGACGTTGAATATAAGGCCGCCTGGCAGGGAACATGGGCCGGAGGATTTTCTGTCAGTGTACACGTATGCCTCATTTTTTCGGGTTCTGTATAATGCGACGTATCTAAGCAGGGAATTGTCCGAAAAAGCACTTGATGCCCTGTCAAAGACCGATTTCCGATCCGGGATGGTCAAGGGAGTGCCGCAGGCTGTGGCTGTAGCCCATAAGTTTGGGGAGCATTCTGATACGGCCACACAGAATAAACAGCTGCATGACTGCGGGATAGTCTATTATCCGCAGCACCCGTATATACTCTGTGTTATGACCAAGGGAAACAGTTTTGAATATCTCGATGATACTATTGCAGCCGTTTCACAGATCGTCTATGAACAGGTGGATATGCAACACCGCAACGGGCATTGATGATGAGCTCATGACTCGCTGCCTTGCATGTCCGAAAGGGCAGAAAGGATTTTTGTCACTATGCATCAATTAAACAGGATTCGCTATTACCACTTTATTGCAGGGGTGCTTGCAAACCAGCAGCATGACCCTCTTTGCAGTATTTGCAAGGCATTTACGAACAGTGTGCGCGATATCAGGGAACGGGTAAATGAGTTTCTCCATGCCCATGCAGCCGAATTGCAGGCCCTTCCGGAACAGGACTCGATCATGCTGGCTGATATCAAGATGATGCTCGCTGACCTCCATCCCCTGCCTGATGCGGTCGGTCAGAAGAAAGCAGGAAACTGTAAACTGCAACAGGGTGTCTGCTTTGTGAAATCATCCAAGGCACTTCTTGAAAATATCAGTGCTTGATCATTTGAGGATCCTGCATGTCTTCTATCAGAATTAGGAGGCCAGTCAGGTGGTTATGTATAGGAGCGGGTGCGATTCTGCTCATTGGCGTTGCAGCGGTATTGTTTCTTCTGCCTCGGCTTATCAACAAGGAAATGGTCAGGGAAAAGATCGTACATCTTCTCTCGCAGAAGATCGCAGGCACGATCACGTTTGAAGACACAGACATATCTCTGTTTCCTCTTCCGCGTGTCATTATCAGGAATGCGAGCCTGACCGTTCCCGAAGAGGTAAGCGGAACGATCAGGACTCTTACGGTTTACCCTGAGCTAAGGCCTCTCTTTTCCGGGCAGATAAAACTTTCAAGGATACAGATCAATCAGCCTTCCTTTACCCTTCGCATTCCCCCAAAAACAGATGACAACCCTAAGTCTCTTGATGAGATAGCCGCATCACTGCGTTCACTCGCCCTCGGATCGGCTGATATCCGGCTCAGCATTGACCATGGAAGCCTTATTCTTGAGAAGCCTGACCGCTCTCCTGTTTCTGTGAAGGAGATCGGACTGCGCGTGCAACTGGCAAACACTAATGACGATGTTGTACTCACTATAGACCGGCTGAGCAGCGAGGACCCTGGCATTGTTCTGTCCGGAGCATTTGTGCTTAACCCCACTGCCAATATGATCAGCCTTGATGCGAAAGGAAGAGGGCTGGATATTTTTTCAGTCAGGAACGCGGCCCTTGGACTGGCTGAGGATGTCCCGGTTGTTCAGAAGATCTTTGATATCCTGAGGAGCGGCACAATAGAGCAGATCTCTTTTGAGTCCAGGGGTAGTTCTCTCGCTGACATGGGGAGGACGGCGAATATAAAGATCAAAGGAAGGCTGAAAAATGGAGACGTCGTAATTTCCGGTCTCGGTCTTGAATTCAGGGATATCAGTGGAGACTGCGACATAACAGAAGGCATTCTGCAGGGAAGTGAACTCAAGGGTGAGATTATGCATACGCGGATCAGAGACGGGAAGCTCAGGATTGGGCTTAAAGGAAAGGATGCGTTATTTCAGGCTGATGCAACAGTGTCTGCAGACCTGACGGACGTTCATACTGTTCTGCGCCGCCTTGTTAAGAATCCGGAGTTTCATCAGGAACTTGGTCATATACTAGCGATAGGCGGCGCTGCAGAAGGAAGGCTGGTGCTTGGCGAAAGCCTGGCATCCGTCAGGGCAAAGGTGGATATAGCAAAGATGAAATTTTTTGTGAACTATAACAGGGTTCCCTTGCCCATAGAGGTTCAGCAGGGGAGCTTTTCCTATGATGATAAAGTGGTTGCTGTAAAGAACCTAGCAGGAACTATAGGGAAGTCTGTGCTTTCAGGTTTGTCTGCACGGCTTCAAACAGGATGCAGTACGCAGATAGAGATTCTGTCAGGGACAGCAGGTATTGATGCAGCAGAAGTGCATGGATGGCTTTCCTCTTATGAAAAGCTGAAGGAGCCGCTCCGCAAGATAGACTCCCTCAGCGGCAGGCTCAATCTGTTTTCCCTTACCTTCCAGGGGCCCATTATGGATTCGCAGGCATGGGACTTCAAAGTATCTGCTGCAGCCGAAAAACTGATCATCAATACTTCACTGCTTCCCAGCCCACTGACCGTGAACAGCGGCAAATTTGCGCTCCAGACAGATCAGCTTACTTTTTCCGATGCCAGTGTCAGGTTTCTCGATGCCTCTTCTTGGGTTTCAGGCTCTCTCAATGCCTCGCTTGAGAATGTGAGGAAGGGTGATATTCGGCTTTCAGGGACAGTAGGCCCAAAGGCGTTGCAATGGATAAAAAAAATCTTCAGTATTCCTGAATATGTAAGGACTAACCAGATCCTCTCCGTTTCAGACTCACGCCTGACATGGCAGGATAAGGGAGAGATTGCGTTTCAGGGCTCAATCAAGATCGGGAGCGGGCAGTCAATAGTGATCGACCTGTCAAAGGGCCGGGATAATCTGACGATAAGAAAACTCGACGTGACCGATGCGGCGTCAAAAGCCTCGTTCAGTATCGATCTTCAGGAAAAGAGAAAGAGGTTGAACTTCAAAGGAAGACTTGATACATCTACCTTGGCCAGACTCATTACCACTCCTCAGGCAAAGGGCGGCATGGTGCAGGGCGAGATCACCGCAGAGTTCAATGATGGGGGTATTGCAGGTATCAAAGTGTTGGGGAGGCTCCGTGGTGAAAAGATCGTTCTGCCGTGGAATAAGGATCTTCCGATTGTGATCGATTCAGTGGCATTAAACGCTGACAGGGGCAGCGTTGTCATAGACTCGGCCAGAATCAGGCTCGGCGAAAATGTTGTCTCCCTGAAGGGGAGTGCAACATCAAACGCGGGCGGCCTTGTTCTGGATATGGACGCAACTTCTGACCGCATTGTATGGGATGCTGTGGTGAAACCGGATGGCGACAAATCAAAAGAGAAGCAGTCAGAGAAGAAGAATAAACCATTGACTGTTCAGGGGCTGATCAGGCTGAAGACGGACAGATTCGATTACGAGGGGTTTCAGATCTCTCCGTTCCATGCGGCCATTGCTCTGAAGAATGGAGAGACGGAGTTCAAGATCGGAAAGTCCTATCTGTGTGGCATCGGTGTGATGGGTGATATCAATATCTCGTCTGGTAAGGCTTATTCAGAACTCGGCATGGATCTGAGCTTTGATGCAACAGATCAGGATTTCAAGCAGACTATCCTCTGTTTCTCCAAGGGGAGAAGTGACGCAACCGGTCTGTATACGCTCAAGGGCTATCTGAAAGGACGCGGTAAAGCTGAGGATCTCAAGAAGGTCCTCGAGGGGAAGATGGAGTTTGCAGCAAGAAATGGGGCGATCTACCGCTATAAGACTCTTGACTCTATCCTTGATTTTGTAAACAAAGGCGAGGAATTTAAGGGACAGATGCCGAGCCTTGACAACAGTGAACTCTCCTATGAACTTCTTAAGGTCACGGCTCTGGTTGGCAAGGGGAAGCTTGTTGTCGAGGAAGCTATTCTTGACAGCGCAGTCGTTGAAGTTGTCGCGGAGGGCACTCTTAATCTTATGGATAACCAGCTCGACCTGAACGTTATGGTTGCTCCGCTCAGGCAAGTGAATAAGGTCATTGAAAAGGTGCCCATAGTTGGTACTGTGTTCGGCGGCTCGGTGATATCAGTGCCGGTTAAGGTGACGGGGACGCCATCAGATCCTCAGGTAACGTATCTCTCTCCCTCGGCGGTTGCTTCCAGCCTGGCGGGTATGATGAAGCGCACACTGAACCTGCCAGTGAGCATATTGTCCCCCCTGTTTCCAAAGGGAAAGCAGGAGTAGGAGGCTGAGCCCTGGTAGAACTCACGGGGTTCATGGAAAAACAGCTTAAGATACGGTTGACGATCATGCACCCCTGTTTGCCCGGAGAAATGACGTAGTGCAGGGCTGTCCTGTTAGATCGTAACCTTTTTCTCAATCTGCGTCAGTATCCCATGCAGCATATTAAGCTCCCAGTCTGTGAGGCCTGAACGGGCAATGAAATGCTTCAGGTTCTGCATGATCTTTGCCTCAAGGTCGCGGTCCCCTCTGGGTATATATTCGAGCAGCTTCAGTGTTTCTGTCATGCGGTTATAGAGCGTGCTTATTTCTTCGTAACTGACAAGCTGCGTGCCGAACTCACCTGATTCCATCATCCTGGGTGACGGCTGCTGTTTTTCGCCCCTTTGCCTTCGCCCCTTGCCTTTCGCCTTGTCAGTTTCACCCAACCCTTTCGCCTTTAGCCCTTCACCCTTCGCCGTTTCGCTCTGCTCTTTGCTCTCAGCTTTTTCCGCATATCCCGCCTTCAGCAGCTCATAAGCAACGATCAAAACCGCCTGGCTGAGGTTCAGCGATCTGTGCTCTTTGCTTGTCGGGATCGTAAGCAGAAGACCGCATTCATCAACCTCTTCGTTCAGAAGTCCTTTAGCCTCTCTGCCGAAGAGTATTGCTACCTTGCCCGCCTTTGCCCGCTCGACGATTTTTTTTGCTCCCTGCTCAAGCGGCAGGATCATGCCCCTGCGCTTTCCTGTCCTTCTGCTGGTGCCAACGACAATTGTCTTGTCTGCGATCGCGCTTTTGAAATCAGGATACGACTGCGCTGAATCAAGCACATCAAGTGCGTTGCATGCGAACCAGCGCGCCTCGTCAGTGAGCTGTGACGGAGGATTCACCATGCAGAGGTTCATAAATCCCATGTTTTTGATCGCGCGTGCCGAAGCGCCGATATTGCCGGATTCCTTTGGCTCGACAAGGACAAAGGAGACATTCTCTTTCCAGTTTTCCATGCTGTAGTTTATCAATTATTCGCGCATAAGTGTATGCGGACTGATCGGGCCGAGAAGTCATTCGCAGCGATACTGTACGGCCCTTGCAGGCACGTTAATATCCGGATCAGGACATTGCAATCAGTATTGTTTCGGAATCACGATAACAGGCCCTTATCCTGATTCTGTCGCCTTGAAAGGCTTTGAGGAACGGACTGTCTGCATGCAGAGCATACAATTTCCGCCCATATTTTCAGGGATTCTCATTCTTTACAAAGGCCCTGGTATGCTTTATTATGTACCTATGCTGCAAAGGATTTTTCCATGAAAACGCTTCGCATTGCGCTTGCGCAGATGAACTCAACGGTCGGTGACCTGAAGGGCAATTCCCGCAAGATCATCTCTTTTATCGAGAAGGCAAAAAAGCAGAAGGCAGATGTCGTGGCATTCCCTGAGCTTGCCATTACCGGGTACCCGCCGGAAGACCTTCTCCTTAAACCCCAGTTCATTGCTGATAATAAGGAAACGCTCAATAAGATCATTGGTAAAACAGCAGGCATTGCCGCTGTCATAGGATTTGTTGACAGTGTGAAGGGCAACCTGTATAACGCTGCGGCCATAATTGCGGATGGCAGGATGAAAGACAGTTATCACAAGATCCTGCTGCCGAACTACGGCGTTTTTGATGAGGTTCGCTATTTCAGGCCGGGCAACCGCTTCCCAATCTATAGGCTTAACGGCATCAAAGCGGGTATAAATATCTGCGAGGATATATGGCACAGGGATGGGCCTGCGCTAACACAGTCAGGGGCAGGAGCAGATATCATCATTAACATCAACGCCTCTCCTTACGAGATGGGAAAACCTGCAATAAGAGAAAAGATCCTTGAAGAGAGATCGCGGGAAAACAGGGTCTTTATTGCCTATCTGAATGCGGTCGGCGGTCAGGATGAACTTGTGTTCGACGGCTGCAGCATGGTCTATGATTACGAAGGCAGGATGATCGCCCGTGCAGCACAGTTCGAAGAGGCCATGATACTGCTCGATATCGATGTTAATAGAGAGCAGCGATACAAAAAGAATCTTCTGCCTGTGGATACTGATCGGGCAGAATTCCTTCGCTGCATAAATAAGATCAGTATTGCCATCCCTGACCATGCAGGGAGAAGATCTTTGCCTTTGCCGCTCATTGAATCAACGGTGGACAGAGAAGAAGAGGTATATCGTGCGCTGGCGTTAGGGACTACTGACTATGTCAGAAAAAACGGATTTAAGGGTGTTGTCATCGGCCTGAGCGGCGGTGTTGACTCATCGCTTGTTGCAGCTATAGCGGTCGATGCGATCGGCAGGGAAAATGTGACAGGGATATTCATGCCTTCGCCCTTTACCTCAAAGGAGAGCAGGGAGGATGCTGAGCAGCTCGCCAAAAACCTCGGCATCAAGCTCAAAGATCTTCCGATTAGCGGCATTATGGCAAGCTACATAAAGATTCTGGAGCCCCAATTCGCAGGAAAGGCAAAGGATACCACTGAGGAGAACCTTCAGGCGCGTATACGCGGCAATCTTCTTATGGCATTGTCGAACAAGTTTGGCTGGCTGGTGCTGACTACCGGCAATAAATCAGAGATGAGTGTCGGATATGCTACGCTCTATGGTGACATGGCCGGCGGATTTGCTGTGATCAAGGATGTTCCGAAAACCCTGGTTTATGATATCTGCAGATGGCGCAATTCCGCGAACAAGAAAGAGATCATCCCAGAGAGGGTTCTGACAAAGGAGCCTACTGCAGAGCTGAAGCCGAACCAGAAGGACACAGACTCTCTGCCCCCGTATCATCAGCTTGATCCTGTGCTTAGGGCATACATTGAATATGAGCTCAGCTTTGATGATATCCTTGATCTCGGCGTATCCGAGGTCCAGACGAAACGGGTAATAGGCATGGTTGACAGAAGCGAATACAAGAGGCGGCAGTCACCTCCGGGTATCAAGATAACAGCGCGGGCCTTTGGACGGGACTGGCGGTTCCCGATAACGAACAGGTACAGGAGTTACTGATGCGTGTTTTTGGTATTTTAATTATTGCAATAATGCTCCTGATCCCGATCAGCGTCTCTGCTGCAGAGAAGGAAGGATTTCAGTTCAAGAAGCAGCCGGAGCTCCAGCAGATTAAGCCGAAGAAACCGGTAAAGATCAAACTCAGGCGGTCACCCAAGGACGAATATACCTGGGAACTCGCAGGCGATGATGCTGACGAGATCGTGAAGATCGACAGAAGACTGCGAAAGATGCTGAATCTGCCGTGAACACGATGCGCCATGTTTTCTCCTATGCTGTGCTTTGCGTCTGCCCCTGTGCGATATGAAGGGCACGCTCTACATTGTCTCAACACCTATCGGCAACCTTGAGGATATCACGCTGCGCGCCTTGCGCATTCTGAAGGAGGTTGATCTCATTGCAGCAGAGGATACCCGACATTCACTTAAACTGCTGAACCACTTCAATATCAGAAAACCGCTTGTCAGCTACTGGGGAGAGAAAGAGAAGGTCAAGGCTGAACAGACGCTCCAGCGGCTGAAGGACGGCCAGTCTGTTGCGCTCATTTCAGACGCTGGCACTCCCGGCATCTCAGACCCTGGAACCGTGCTTATAAGAAAGGCGATTGAGGAGGGTATCAGTGTCATTCCTGTTCCTGGGCCATCTGCGGTTATAACAGCCTTGTCACTTTCCGGATTTTCCACTGAAGAATTTACCTTCTGCGGGTTTCTTCCTGCAAAGGAGACGCAGAGAAAAAAGGTGCTTGAGCGGGTCAGTCTTGAACAGAGGACACTCGTATTCTACGAGGCACCGCACCGAATCCTTGAAACGATTGAAGATATGGCAGGGATGATGCGAGAGAGAAACGTCGTTGTGATACGAGAGCTGACCAAGCTTCATGAAGAGGTTTTTCGCGGCACGATTTCTGCTGTTCTGGATGCTCTTGAGCAGTCAACCATTGCCGGAGAATATGTGATCATTCTTGAGGGAAGACCTGAACAAGAGGAATTGCATATGGATGATGCCCTGAGAGAGGTAAAAGAGCTGATGAGAAAAGGGTTTGGCAGAAAGGAATCAGCGAAAAAGGTCGGTGAAGCATATGGTTTCAGCAAAAAAGAGCTTTACGACAGAAGTCTTGAAGGCTAAAGAGGAGGATATATATATATGGCAAAGGTCTATTTTGCATCAGCGCGTGCGAGAAAATGGAAATATGACGACAGCATGCCGGGGAAGCTTGAGCATCTCCTCAAGGAGATAGGTCTGATGAACTATTTCAGCCCTGAAGAATGGATTGCCGTGAAGACCCATTTTGGCTCAGAGGGAGCTCACCGGATTGTGAGACCTATTTTTCTCAGGAAGGTAGTTGATGCACTCAAGAGGATCAACGCAAAGCCTTTTGTTACTGACACGGTCAGGATAAAAGGTCTGGACTACCTTGAGGTTGCGAACCAGAACGGCATAAATCATCTGAGTATTGGCGCTCCTGTAGTGATTGCTGACGGGCTTTACGGCAATGACAGCATAATGGTCAAGGCCGGCGAGATCCTTGGTCAGATCGCCGTTGCATCATTAATCCATGATGTCCCTGCCATGGTCGTCTGTTCCCATGTAAAAGGCCATATCAATGCCGGGTATGCAGGAGCCTTGAAAAACCTTGCAATGGGAGGAGTGAGCAGTTCTCACCGCACCTGCGGATGGAAATGCGGAAGAGGCGCCATGCATACTATCGGAGAAGGAGAACTTGTTTGGGATTCCGATAAATGCGAACTCTGTCTTCAGTGCAAGGACGTATGTCCGCTTGATGCGATCACCTTCAAGGATGATGAGATCGTCTGGAACCGCGACATCTGCTGGCGGTGCGGAAGGTGCGAGAGGGTCTGCCAGAACGAGTCGTTAATCTTGCCTGGTGATGATCAGCGGTTCATGCGCTCGCTTGCTGAGGCTGCAAAAGCGGTCATTGGAACGTTTGAACCGAGGAAGATCATTTATATCAACTTCTTGACCGAGATACAGCCTGAGTGTGATTGCATGCCTTGTTCAGATGTACCGGTAATTCAGGATTTAGGTATTCTGGTATCTGAGGATCTGGTTTCAATAGAGCAGGCAAGCATTGATATGCTGCTCAAGGCAGGGCCTCTCGAGCAGTCTCTTGCTGCTGACCGGAACCTTCAGAAAGGCGATGATATCTTCATGAAGCTGCATGCTAAACCGTATCTGCTGCAGGTGGAGGAGGCTGAAAGGCTTGGTCTTGGATCACGGCAATACGAGTTGGCAGAGATTTAATAAAAAAATGCTGCTGTCCGTGGAATATGGACAGCAGCTTAGGGGAGGTAACGAGGCGCTTACTATCTATATATAATCAGAAAATTACTGACTTGTCAAGAAAAATATATAGGCAGACTATTAATCATAATTATAGAAAAAGCACGGGGGAATATGAGATGTTTGATATCAAAAAAGTCTCCATTTTCAATACGTTAACAACAGAAGAGGTGAGAGAGCTCTCCAGATACCTTATGACTGAGACTTTTACAAAAAAGGAGTCAATATTCTCTGAGGGTGACCCCTCAGAGTGGCTCTACATCGTAAAATCTGGTAAGGCCAAGATCACCAAGCTGTCGAATGACGGCAAGGAGATCATTCTTGAGATCATCTCCCCATATGAGATGTTCGGGGGCATTGCGGTGGTTCGCGGATTTCCCTATCCAGCAAACGCTGTTGCTATGGAGGACAGTGAGGTGCTGAAAATCTCGCGGAAGAACCTTCTTTCTCTTATGGATAAGCTGCCGAATCTCATGTACTGCATGGCAGTGAATATAGGCGACAGGATCAAGGATACCCATGAAACGCTTAAGAGCATTGCCCTTGAAAAGGTCGAGTCACGGATTGCATCCCTTCTTATAAAGCTCTCCGAGAAATCAGGAGAGAAGGCTCCAGAAGGCGTTGCCATTAACATGAAACTGACCAAGCAGGATATTGCAGAGATGGTCGGTACAACTGTCGAGACCTCTATCAGAACCATGAGCAAACTTACCAAGGCAGGTCTTGTCGTATCAAAGTCAGGGAAGATCGTCATCAGGGACCTCGAAAAACTGAGATCCCTGACATAACCATTTTTTGTCACTCCGGCTTGTCCGGAGTCTTTCTGCAGAAGGATTCCCGTCAAGCGGGAATGACAACTGACACAGACCTCTTATAATTTCCCGGACAATTTTATCTCTGCGGCGGAGGGGCGGCAGGCAGCAGCGTTGCCAGCATGTTGTAGAAGAATATCCCTATCGAAAAGGCATGGGCAATGCCCGCAAGCGTTGCGATCGTAATGTAGCTTGTGGTCGGGCTCAGCACATTCATGGTGTAGAAGAGCAGCATTACGATAAGGCTTGCATTGGCTACCCAGAACTGCAGTTCAGCAAGTTTTGGTGACTTGAGAAACTTGCCTGCGAACTTCGGCAGGATATGGTAGCCCACGCCGTAGATCATCATCGATACCCAACCCAGCATGTTCAGGTGCGAATGCACGAACTTGAAGGATAGCGCCCGTGGGTGATGCAGCATAACAATACCCAGTATTGTCGAAATTGCCAGGTACACGATACTCATGATAATAAAGTTTTTTACAAATTTGTCCATATTCCCTCCTCAGGATACTGTTATGATTTCTGCTATCATCATAAAACAGAATGAACCGGGTGTCTATGATGAAAGTCATAGATCAGTGGTTATGTCTCAGTAGTCAAGCTGCTGCCTGACAATTGACTGGATGAACAGTCTCTGTTATAAATTCCTTGCAGATGCTGCTCGTTTCTCTGCCGGCGGTAATCGTATGATGAAAGTCATAGTATCCGTCCGGTTACTGAGGTAGAATAAACTCAAGATGAGCCAATTACATCAGGGAGGATAAAGAAATGGCAACAACAGACAAGAAGATGGTAACAAAGGATACGCTCATAGGAGATGTGATAAGAGACGTGCCGGGAGCAAAGGACATCATTCAGAAGTATTTCGGCGGCGGCTGTTTTACCTGTCCGGGCATCAATGTTGAGTCTCTCTCCTTCGGCGCCATGATGCACAATCTTGACCCGGACAAGGTCGTCAAAGAAATCAATGAACTGGAGGGATAATCATGAAACAATGTTTTCTCTGTAATGCAACTGATAAGGAACGCGTTCTTCTGCCGTGCCTGCATGAGGGAGCTGAGAAGTATGTCTGCGTAAGATGCCTGCCTGCACTGATTCACGGCGGCCATTAATACGAAAGAAACGTGGACGTGTAGAAGCAAGAGCCCCCTGGTCTATAATCAGGGGGCTCTTTTTGTTATGATACTCCGTCATGGAACGAAGGATTGGTGTTCATGTTTCTATTACTGGCGGCATTGATAAAGGCCTCGAAAGAGCCAGAGATCTCGGATGCTCAACGGTTCAGCTTTTTTCTCACAATCCGCGGGGATGGGGGATTGGCAGCAGAGACCCCCTGGAGATCTTGAGGTTCAGAACCTTAAAGAAAGAGTTCGATATTCAGCCAGTCTTTATCCATACCTCGTATCTGATCAATCTTGCTTCTGCCAAACAAGACCTGCTCAATAAATCTGTTGATATGATCAGGGCAGAATTGGATATTGCTGACGCGATCAATGCCGAATACGTGGTGCTTCATACAGGAAGCGCATCAGGAGATCTGCCTGCTGTAGCCCGTGCTCGGGCAGTTGAGGCGCTGAAACAGGTAGCTGTGCAAGGCAGATGGAAGGCAGGATTGCTGCTCGAAAATACTGCCGGCGAACGCGGGGATATTACGTCGCGCATTGCTGAGATAGCAGATATAATGGAAAAGGTGCCCGCTGGACTTATCGCAGGCCTCTGTCTTGATACCTGCCATGCTTTTTCTGCAGGATATGATATTGCCACTGAACACGGAATAGAGGATTTAGTTGCAGAACTAACGCAATACATTGCCAAAGAGCAGCTCAGGCTTATTCATCTCAATGATGCTAAAAAGCCTATGGGTTCAGGGGTAGACAGACATGAGCATATTGGCGAGGGCATGATAGGACGAACCGGGCTGAAGAAGTTCCTTCGTCATCCTTTTTTCCTCAATATCCCTCTGATTCTGGAAACGCCAAAGATATCTGATGAGGACGATAGGAGAAACCTGAGCACTGTTCTGGAGCTCATATCATAATTTTTTTAGTTGCTAAACTGATTGACAATTGGTTATAGTAAAAATAATACGTTTAAGGAGGAAATCATGGCTAAGACTACATTGGACCTTAAGGGATTGAGTTGCCCCATGCCTATCATGAAGCTGGCAGCAGCAGTGAAAAAAGGTGCATCAGGCGACGTTTTTGAAGCTACAAGCGATGATGCGGGCTTTGAGCCTGATATTCTTGCCTGGGCTAAGGAGACCGGTCATCCTATGAGCGGTATAACAAAGGCCGGCAAGGATATTACTGTTACCATAACCAAGAAGTAGCGGAGGATTTATGACTACAGATGCTGTCCAGCAGAAGATTACGGAACTTGAGGAGCGCATAGAGAAGGTTGAGGGTAATAGATCAAACCTCACTATGGTGCTTTTCAGCGGTGATTTTGATAAGGCTATGGCAGCCTTTATTATAGCGAACGGTGCCCTTGCCATGGGCAAAGAAGTGACGATCTTCGTTACATTTTGGGGTCTTGATGTGATCAAGAAACCTACAATGACAGGTGCTGGCAAGAATTTTCTTGAAAAGATGGTTACTATGATGAGACCTAAGGGAACGGCTAATCTGCCGACCTCCAAGATGAACTTCGCTGGTATTGGGCCGAAGCTTTTCCATTACATGATGGGAAAGAAGAATATTTCGACTCTGCAGTCACTTGTGGATACATCGATCGAGTTTGGCGTCAAGATCGTTGCCTGCCAGATGTCCATGGATGTCATGGGTATCAAGAGGGAAGATCTGATCGATGGCATTGAGTTCGGTGGCGTCGCGGCCTTTCTGGGTAGTTCTTTTAATTCGAATACATCACTTTTTATTTAGCTCGAATTTTTCATTAAGGGCAATCTTCCAGGGTTATTGACCCCGGCAGATTGCCCTTAATCATTTCTTTCAAATCCTCTGTTGCATTGTATCGCTTTATAATGCTTAAATGAAACCACCTTAAATAGTAGCTCATAATCTGTGACCCCAATATATAGATAATGCAATTATTAGTGTGCTTCCATCACTTCCACGCAACAAAGAAGGCTGTTTTCACACTAACTGTTGTCTGCAACGTAATACGAATATATAATAAATATTCGTTCGTTGCTGTAAACAGAAGAATCGTTCAATGAATTACGGGCATCGTTTATTTATAGGTAATGGTCTGTATCATTAAATATATGAATTGTATTTAATTACAACTTTTTTGTTGACAAGAGCAATGTTCCTGTTGTATAACTATATACAAGACATGACTAAACAGGCACGAGATACACTGAAAAGTCTTTTCTCCTCAGCAATCAGGGCTGATGTTCTGGCACTTCTGCTTAATAATGCGGATGAAAGATTCTATGTCAGGGAAATTGCCACTCTTCTGAGAAAAAATCCCTCTGGCGTTAAAAGAGAACTCGACAACCTTGAAAATATGGGTATCCTTATAAGCAAGAAAGTTGCAAATCTTAAATATTTTCAAGCTGAAAAAAAATCCCCTTTCTTTACTGAACTGAAGAGCATCATTGCGAAGTCATTGGGTGTGCCTGGAGCACTTAAGGCAATGCTGAAGACAACTGGAGCAAAGATAGCGTTCATCTTCGGCCCCTATACGGAAAGCGAAGAGGCTGACACGGTCAATGTTCTGATAGTCGGTTCGGTATCGCTTGATGGCATCAAGGATATAGAGGAGCGCTTCATCAAAAAGATAAGCGTGACTATTATGGATGAGGCCGAGTTCAGGAGTAAGAAGGAAAGCGGAGATCCAGAGTTTGAAAAGCTCCTGTCAGGAGAGAAGATTATCCTGATGGGGAAGCTTTAATCTCAACATCCCCTGGCAGACGGGGTAAAGAAAGGTGGTGACCAACATGGCAGCAGCAAAGAAGCCCGCAGCGAAGAAGGCAGCAGCGAAGAAGCCCGCAGCAAAGAAGGCAGTAGCGAAGAAGAAGAAATAAGTTAGGGATACAAAGTTACTATAGCTGGGGAACAGCAATTCCCCAGCTTCTTTTTTGTGTTATTTTAGCATAAGCAAGATGAAATTAGGAAAAGTTTTTCTGGTAATAACAACTTATTGATTTTAAAAGCTTATTTGCATTTCTTGAGCATGAGGCAGTTGCTCTTCAATAATAATGTCCCAAATCTCAGGGGCGGAAATGAGCTTCTTGATAAACTTTACATTGCTTGAGTGGCCTGATTTACTTGCAACAATGTGACCATAAATCGGGAACCCTATAAGAGAAAAATCTCCAATAGAATCAAGAACTTTATGTCTAACAAACTCATCCTTAAACCTGAGTCCCGAAGCATTTATTACGCCGTTTTCGCCCATTACAACAGCATTGTCCAGTGAGCCGCCCTTTGCAAGGCCGTTGCTTCTAAGATGTTCGATGTCTTTCAGGAAACCGAAGGTTCTTGCCGGAGCAATCTCTGTTACAAAATTTTCCTCAGTAATGTCAATGCTAATCCTTTGTTCTCCAATGCCGTTATTATGAAAAAAGATGCTTTGGGTTATTTTGGACCCGCAGTAGGGGAACGCTGCTATATGAGCATGTCCATCTTCAAAAATAAACGGCTTATTGATCCTCAGATACGGCCTTTTTTTGCCCTGTTTTGCAATTCCGGCCCTGAGAATAATACTGATAAGTTCTGTTGAACTGCCGTCAAGAATGGGTATCTCCGGACCTGCTACTTCAATGAGCAGATTGTCGATTCCCAGACCTGCAAACGCAGCAAGCATATGCTCTACTGTTTTGATCTTTATCCCATTGACACCAATTGTTGTGGCAAATGCAGTGTCAATAACTGCGCCGACATGAGCCTTGATGATAGCCGGCTTGTCCATTCTTATGAATGTTATGCCTGCGTCGCGCGAAGCGGGTTTCAAAGTTACTCGTGAAAGCATGCCTGTATGCAGGCCTATGCCTTCAAAAGACACTTCATTCTTTATGGTTCTCTGTGCTCGCATTATATATTTAGAAATGCAAGTAGAATGCCATTATGTATATTCTTTGTTTTCAATGGGTATGATGAAGAATTGCATTGATAAATAACAATAGCTGTCTTATTTTTGCATCAGTATATTGCAGAGAAGAACAATTATCCGTGAGCACCGCCTACAATAATTTCGGGTATTCTGACCGTTGGCATGGCATCCGTAACAGGTACTCCTTGCGAATCTTTGCCGCACGTCCCGATAGAGAAACCGAGATCGCTGCCGACCATATCAATTGCCTTCAGCACTTCCGGTCCATTACCGGCAAGCGTAGCTCCTCTGACCAGTTCGTCCTTTTGTCCGTTTCTGATAAGGTATCCCTCCTGAACGTCAAAGACAAAATCGCCCGTGACCGTATTTACCTGCCCACCCCCCATTTTCATCACAAGCAGACCATGGTCAACCGAACGGATGATATCCTCTGGGTTACCGGTTCCTGGGGCAATGAAGGTGTTGGTCATTCTCGGAATAGGCCTGCTTTCGTATGATTCCCGCCTGCCATTGCCTGTTGACCGAGTATTGTCCTTCATAGCAGTAAGCTTGTCATACATGAAACCTTTCAGAATGCCATTTTCAACAAGCACCGTGCGCTGCGAAGGAGTGCCTTCATCATCGAATCTGAACGATCCCCTTCTGCCCGGGAGGGTCGCGTCATCAATGACAGTGACCAGTTCGGATGCAACCTGCTGCCCCAGTTTCCCTGAAAAGACCGAAAGACCCTGCTGGGCAAGGTCTGCCTCAAGGCCATGACCGATAGCCTCGTGGATCATGGTTCCGCCTGCAAGAGATGCGATTACCACTGGCATTTTTCCTGCAGGGGCTTTTCGTGCGGTGAGCATCCTGACAGCACGCTGAGCAGCCTTGCTGCTGAGTTCTTCGATATTTTCCTTATCGAAAAGTTCGAAACCGGCAAAGCCGCCGACTGCCTCATACCCGGTCTGCACTATCCCGTCTGCGCTTGCTATGACCTGAACCATAAGCAGTGTATAGATCCGCTTGTCATCAGCAATGAAACCGTCAGAGGTTGAGGTCTCAACATCCTGGACAGCATCCCGGTATATGACGGTGACCTGCCTGATGCGCTGATCAATGGACCTGGCAATCTTTTCGGCGCTTCTGACAAGGTTAATTTTTTTCTCAAGAAGAATGCTCTCCGGCATGGAACGTATGCTGAACTGTACCTCAGAATTTCTGGTCGCAAGAGATATCGGGGTATTTATAGGCTTATCCAAAGCCATTCTGCTTGCATCTGAAGCTGACTGCAACAGGGCTCGGGGGGAAAGGTCATTACTGTAGGCATAGGAGGTTTTGCCGTTCAACAGGAGGCGAATGCCTGCTCCTGCTTCTGTGCCGTAAATGATCTTTTCAAGCCTGCTGTCCTCAACGACAAGTGATGTCATTTTTCGTGATTCAATAAAGATGTCAGCGTATTCACCGCCACGGGAGAGTGCCTTCTTCAGAAGGTCAAGATGCAGTTCTTTTTCGATCATTATTTGTTCACCATTTGTGCCAAGTAAGTTATTATAACACTAATGTCCGGCAGGGCAGCTGCAAGTGACATTTGAAGATTAGGAGATTCTATGCCTGAATTTGGCGTAATAGCGGGAAGCGGTATCTATCATATACCTGAGCTTGAAATCATTGACTCAGTTAAGTTGAGTTCACCCTACGGCGAGCCTTCTGATCATTATAGGATAGGGAGACTGTCGGGGAGAGAGATTGCCTTTCTGCCGCGGCATGGTTCGCTGCATCATATCCCGCCGCACAGGATAAATTACCGGGCAAACATCTGGGGCTTCCGGGAACTTGGCGTGAAAAAGATCCTATCCGTGGGTGCAACAGGTGGGATCAGCAGGGAAATGAAACCAGGAGCGCTTGTCCTGATTGATCAGATCATTGACAGAACAAGCGGCAGGGAAGCCACCTTTTATGATGAGAACGAGGTTATTCATATTGATTTTACAGAACCCTTTTGCCCTGACCTAAAAAAAACCTTTCTTAATGCTGCATCACAGACAGGCATCAACGTTCTGGGGAAAGGCACCTACATTGCCGTGAACGGGCCGAGGCTTGAGACTGCGGCAGAGATAAGAGAATATGGGATGATTGGCGCTGACGTCATCGGCATGACAGGCATGCCCGAGGCTGCCCTTGCCCGCGAACTGGAGATCTGCTTTGCCGGGTTGGCAGTTGTCACGAACGTTGCAGCAGGCATAGCAGAAGGAAGGCTTATGGCAAAAGAGGTTATCGACGCGATGAAGGCCTCTGCAGAGCAGATCAGGGCCCTGCTTAAGGCATTTTTCAGTCTCAGCCCGGGAGAGCCTGCCTGCTCCTGCGGCAGCAGTCTGAAGAACGCCAAAATGTGAGTTTGACAGGATAAATAATTAAATGCAGACCATATTGATTGTTGAAGACAAGGATTCCATGGCACAGATGCTCAGGGAAACCCTGGAAGCTGAGGGATACCGCATTACCCTCGCAGGTGATGGCCAGGACGGCATCCGGCAGATCAGGGCCGGCCGTTTTGACCTTATTCTCTCAGACCTCAAGCTTCCCAAAAAGGACGGAATCGAGGTGCTCAAAGCGGCGAAGGCGGAAAGTCAGCTTACGCCCGTGATCATGATGACAGCCTTTGGAACTGTCGAGACTGCTGTTGCTGCAATGAAAGAAGGGGCTTTTGATTTTATTACCAAGCCCTTTGACACGGACCATCTTCTGATCCTTATTAAGCGGGCGCTTGAAAATCAGCGGCTTGTCACCGAGAACATTCTGCTTAAGGATGAACTCACAGGAAAGCTTGGCATGCCGAAGATCATAGGGATGAGCCGGGAGATTACCGAAGTTGCCCAGAAGGTTCAGAAAGTTGCTCCCGCAAAGACCACTGTGCTTCTCCTCGGTGAGAGCGGAACCGGTAAGGAGCTCTTTGCGCGTGCTATTCACAACTTGAGCGACAGAAGGGACCATCCTTTTGTTGCCATAAACTGTGCTGCCATACCAAAGGAGCTTCTTGAAACTGAGCTTTTCGGTCATGAAAAGGGATCTTTTACCGGCGCCGAGGCGCGGAAGATCGGCAAGTTCGAACTGGCTGACAAGGGGACGATCTTCCTTGACGAGATTGCTGAGATGGACCTGCTTCTTCAGGCAAAGATCCTGCGGGTCATCCAGGAAGGTGAAATAGAACGGGTTGGTGGTATCAAGGCTATCGGGATCGATGTGAGGATCATTGCTGCAAGCAACAAGGATGTTGAAAAGGCCGTTGAGGAGAAGCTCTTCAGAGAAGATCTTTTTTACCGGCTGAACGTTTTCCCCATCGTGATACCACCATTGAGAGACCGGAAGGGCGACATTCCGCTCCTTGTCGAGTTTTTTATGAATAAATACTCTCGCGAGCTTAAGAAACCGCATCTGCATATTGCCGAGGCAGCCCTTGATCTGCTCACCCATTATCCCTGGAAGGGAAATGTGCGGGAACTTGAGAACTGCATTGAACGCGGCATCATCCTTTGCGAGGGAGATACGCTTACCGACGACCACATTGTGCTTAACAGGCAGATGGCTATGGAGAGTTCTCTGCGGAACCTCCCGGCTGACGGTACGCTTGAAGAGGTGATGAAAGAGGCGACCCGTATTGTTGAGACGCAGCGCATCACAAAGGCCCTGAAGGACACCAAAGGAAATAAAACGAAGGCTGCAGAACTTCTTCAGGTGAGCTACAAGACCCTACTTACCAAGATCAGGGACTATGCTATTGAGAGCCCCTGATCCCTATTGATGTCCAGAGATTTCAGCCTGGTTCCTTGACAGTCTGAACAGCTTGCTATTATTATTAAAATTACGATTAATCCATGTTTCAGCTGTTAATTACTTTTCAGGGGGAATTTGTGTCAGGACACTCGAAGTGGGCATCAATAAAACATAAGAAGGCTATTACCGACGCAAAGAGAGGGAAGGCCTTCACCAAAATCGTTAAGGAAATTTGTACTGCAGCCAGACTTGGAGGAGGAGATCCAGACAGTAATCCCCGACTGCGCACTGCAATAGACAGTGCCAAGGATGTGAATATGCCCCACGATAATATCAAAAAGGCAATTTTGAAGGGAACTGCTGCACTTCCGGGGATGTCGTATGAGGAATACTTGTATGAAGGATATGGTCCTGCAGGAGTTGCAGTTATGGTTGCGGTTATGACAGATAACAAGAACAGGACTGTTCCCGAAATCCGTTTTATTATGTCAAAGAACGGAGGAAGCCTTGGCGAGTCGGGATGTGTTTCCTGGATGTTTGACAAGAAAGGCTATATTCTTGTCAGCAAGACAGGCGCATCTGAGGATGCAGTCATGAATGCAGCGCTTGATGCGGGTGCAGAGGATATGAAGAACGACCCGGAGGAGGACAACTTCGAGGTTATAACTGCTCCCGAAGACTTCGCTGCTGTAAAAGAGGCTCTTGAGACGGCAGCCATCTCTCTTGTGTCTTCTGAAATCACGATGCTGCCGAAGAATTATGTGGTTCTTGATCAGAAGGCTGCAGAGCAGATGGTCCGGCTCGTTGATGCACTTGAGGATAATGATGACGTGCAGAACGTGTACGCCAACTTTGACATACCAGATGATGTGGCGGAAAAAATCAATAAGTGAAACGGTGCTTGTGAGGTGCACGCTGACAGGCACGGTGCATTGCAGACCCGAACCCTGCGTCAGGGGTTTTTGATAGGGTGTCAATGACCGCAACATCGATCCGGGTTACGTTCAAGAGAAAGTTTATCGCCGGGCTTTTTATCTCGATTCCCGCAATTATTACCATCCTTGTGATCGCCTGGTTCTTCAGGTTCGTTGATGGTTTGCTTGAACCTATCTACTATCAGATACTTGGATACCACACGCCTGGTCTCGGTTTTATCTCTGCGATCGTTCTTGTCTTCATAGTCGGCATTGTCTCAACAAATGTCTTTGGGAAAAAGATCATTCTGTTCTTTGAGCGTATATTTCTCAACATCCCTGTTTTCAAGAGTTTCTATACGGCGGTAAAACAGCTCGTTGATGCCTTTTCTCCGGAGAGCACAACATCATCATTTAGAAAGGTCGTGATCATTGAATATCCGCGGAAGGGAGCCTATGCCTTCGGATTTCTTACCAAAGAGCGCACGGTTTTGGCTGAAAGCAGCGGTAAAGAATTAAACCTCAGGGCTGTATATGTGCCGACGAACAACCTTTACATGGGAGAGATCGTTCTGGTGCCTGAAGCAGATGTATTTGCTACGGATATAGAGGTTGATGAGGGCATGAAGATAATCCTTTCAGGAGGAATAGCAGCTCCGCACAGGATAGGGGAATCCAGGGAATGAGCACAGCGTGCATAATCCTTGCCGCAGGTCAGGGCAGGAGAATGAAGTCCTCTGTGCCAAAGGTGCTCCACAAAGTTTGCGGCATGCCCATGTTGCAGGCGGTTATTGATACTGCCGCCCAGTTAAAGCCTGAACAGGTGATCGTGGTTGCCGGCAAACAGATCGATCTTCTTACAAAAGAGATTGCTGTTGCTGATCTTCGATTCATGCTCCAGAAAGAACCGAAAGGCACCGGTGATGCGCTGAAGAGCGCTTTGCCGGCCTTGAAGAGTTTCAGGGGTACTGTGATCGTTCTGAACGGTGACACTCCTCTCATCAAGCCGCAGACGATCAAACGATTCCTCTCGCTCCATCAGAAGGACCATAATGCCATTTCCGTGCTTTCGTTCCATGCAGAAAACCCGAAAGGTTATGGCAGAGTTGTCAGAGACAGGACCGGAGAATTTCTTGCTATTGTGGAAGAGAAGGATGCTGACAAGAGTCAAAAGAGGATCCATGAAGTGAACAGCGGCCTGTATGCCATCGATCATGACGCCCTTTCTCTTCTTGGCCGTCTATCGATGAACAGAAAGAAAGGCGAATATTTTCTGACTGATATTATATCCCTTTCGCTTAAACAGGGACTGCGGACGTCTGCCTTTGCTATAGGTGAGGAGACGGAGTTCATGGGTGTGAATACGAGGGAAGAGCTCCTCAGGGCATCTGAGTTCATGCGGCAGGGTATTGTCCGAGACTGTATCTCCGGCGGTGTGAACTTTCTTGATCCTGCATCAGTGTTCATCCATCCGCATACTTCGATCGGCAGGGACACGACCATCTATCCGAATGTTTTTATTGAAACCGGTACCCGGATAGGCAGAAACGTTACCATTTATCCTAATGTGCGAATTCTCCGCAGCATTATCGATGACTATGCTGTTATCAAGGACTCGACTGTGATCGAAGACGCGCATGTCTGCACCCATGCAAGTGTAGGACCTTTTGCGCATATCCGGCCCGGCACTGATATCGGAGCCTATGCCAGGATAGGAAATTTTGTTGAGCTGAAAAAGGCTGTCATAGGAAAAGGTGCAAAGGCTTCTCACCTCAGCTATCTCGGAGATACTGTGATCGGCTGCGATGTGAATATCGGAGCAGGTACCATAACCTGCAATTATGACGGCGTGAATAAGCATCAGACCATAATTGGTGACAATGTTTTTGTCGGGAGCGACTCACAGTTTGTTGCGCCGGTGAAAATCGGCAATGGTGCTTATATCGGTGCAGGATCAACAATCACCAAGGACGTTCTTCCCGGATCTCTTGCAGTCAGCAGAGCAGAGCAGAGGAATATTAAAGATTGGGCGAAGAAGAGGCAGGTTAAGGGCAAGGCCAGGGGGAAGGCAGAAAAATGAGTTTTTCTTTGAACTATTCACGATTCACGATTCACGCGTTACGGTTCTGATATGTGTGGCATTATTGGATATATCGGGAACAGAAATGCTGTTTCCCTTATGCTTGAAGGCCTGAAGCGGCTTGAATACCGGGGATATGATTCAGCGGGCATAGCCTTCCATACTGACAAGGGGCTTGAGGTCGTGCGGTGCAAAGGCAAGATCAAGGAACTTGCTGCTATCGTGGAGTCAAGGAATCTTTTCAGCACAGCAGGCATAGGCCACACACGCTGGGCAACGCATGGAAAACCCTCTGAAGAGAATGCTCACCCCCACCGGTCAGACAACATTGTTATTGTACATAACGGTATTATCGAAAACTATCTGCCGCTCAGAAAGAAGCTTTTGGAAAAGGGATATGCCTTTACCTCTGATACGGATACCGAGGTGCTTTGCCATCTCATCAGAGACTATGCAGGAGACCTGCCCCTTGAAGATGCTGTCAGGGCTGCGCTCAGGGAAGTGAAAGGTTCTTATGCCATTGCTGTTGTCAGTGAAAAAGAACCAGGCAAGATTGTCGGAGTCCGTAAGGACAGCCCCCTGGTGGTCGGTCTTGGCGAGGGTGAGTTCTTTGTTGCTTCGGATGTCCCGGCCTTTTTGAGTCACACAAGGAATGTTATGTTTCTTGACGATGAGGAGATGGTGGTGATCACTCCGGAGGGAGTTATGGTCACGACCCTTGATGGAACCATGGTACAGAAGGAAGTGACTGCTATAACCTGCAGCCCTTCTATGGCTGAAAAGGGCGGATACCGCCATTTTATGCTCAAAGAAATATTTGAACAGCCTCGTGCGGTCAGCGATACGATGCGCGGAAGGTTTTCCCCTGAGACCGGTGAGGTGAATCTTGAAGAGTTCGGGTTGTCGCCGCAGATCCTGAAGGAAATAAAGAAGGTATATGTCGTGGCCTGCGGAACATCTTGGCACGCCGGCCTTATTGCCAAGTATATGATCGAGGAACTTGCGCGCGTACCTGTCGAGGTTGACATAGCATCGGAGTTTAGATACAGGGACCCTCTGATCGGCAGCGGCGACCTTATGATCGTGATAACTCAGTCCGGAGAGACTGCTGATACCTTGGCAGCGCAGCGGGAGGCAAAGAGCAGAGGCGCGCGAACGCTGACGATCTGCAATGTTGTAGGAAGCACGTCTGCCCGTGAGGCAGATGCAGTCTTTTATACGCACTCAGGCCCTGAAATAGGCGTTGCATCGACTAAGGCATTCCTGACACAGGTCATGTCGCTATATCTGCTCGCTATTGCCCTTGGCCAGAAGCGGGCAGTGGTGAGCAGTGAAAGGTCAAGAGAACTGCTTCAGGACCTGCTGGTTCTGCCGGGCAAGATAGAGCGGGCACTGACTGCCGAGGACAAGATCAAGACGATTGCACGGGACTATTTCAAGGCGCGGGGTTTTATCTATCTCGGCCGGGGGATCAATTTCCCGATAGCCCTTGAGGGCGCGCTCAAACTTAAGGAAATATCCTATATTCATGCCGAGGGATATCCAGCCGGAGAGATGAAACACGGCCCCATAGCGCTTATCGACGAAGAACTGCCAGTTGTTGTTCTTGCGCCCAGGGACAGGCTCTATGAAAAGATTATCACGAACATACAGGAAGTGAACAGCAGAGGCGGCAAGGTGATCGCCATAACGAATGAAAGCAATGGAGAGGTCTGTGACATTTCCCGGACCTGTATCCTGGTGCCCGACACAAATCCCTATCTGCAGCCGATGCTTCTTGCCATCCCTCTCCAGATCCTCGCCTATCACATCGGGGTGCTTAGAGGCTGCGATGTTGACCAGCCCCGCAATCTTGCGAAAAGTGTCACGGTTGAGTGAGTAGGAGAGCGCGCAGAAAGCCCGTGGAAACTGGATTTGCAGAGGTCATATCTGGTAATCTATACATACAGCAAATCGATGTATAACGAGGTCCCCATGCAAGATTTGAATCCCCAGCAAAAGCAGGCCCTGGAAATCACTGACGGACCGATTCTTGTTCTGGCAGGTGCGGGTAGCGGGAAAACACGGGTTATCACTCACAAGTTTGCCCATCTTGTAAAAACCAGGAAGGTGTCCCCGGATACTGTTCTCACCGTGACCTTTACGAATAAGGCTGCACACGAGATGAGGGAGCGGATCAGGGGTCTGCTGGGAAGGGATATGAAGTCTTCCTGGATAGGTACCCTCCATTCACAATGCAGCAGGATGCTTCGCAAGGATATCAAGGCCCTTGGATATGGCAATGATTTTTCAATTTATGATGAAGATGACCGCTGTATGCTAATCCGGCATATTCTCAAGGAGTTCAAGATCTATGAGGCGCTCTACAAGGGCGTTTCATCCCGGATGAATCTCCTGAAAGCAGCGCTCGTAGGTCCTGAGGAATTCCTCTCTGCTGGTGAAGGGTTTGGTTTTGACGAAAAGCTGGCAAAGGTCTATGTGCGCTATCAGGATGAACTGAAACGGTCAAATGCCGTTGATTTTGATGACCTTATCATGCTCACCGTTAAACTGTTTAAGGAGCATCCAAAGATACTTGAAAGATATCAGGAACAGTTCCCTTACGTTCTTGTAGATGAGTTCCAGGACCTTAATTATGCCCAATACGAGTTGGTAAAGCTGATGGCCAAGAAAAACAGGAACATCTGCGCAGTCGGCGACGACGACCAGAGTATCTATAAGTTCAGGGGCGCTGATGTGAAGCATATTCTAAATTTTGAGAAGGACTTTCCCAAGACCAAGGTCGTTCGGCTTGAAAGAAACTATCGCTCCACACAGAACATTCTTGATGCTTCCCACGCGGTCATCTCGATGATTGAGGATCGGAAAAGCAAGAAACTCTGGACGGAGCGGGGAACCGGCGAAATGGTCAATTTCTGCTGGCTCAGCTCGGAAGAGGAAGAGGCAAAGCATATCGCCAAGGTTATTAAAGAACTCTACCTTAAAGGCTCCTATGCATTTAAGGACATAGGGATCCTGTACCGCGTGAATCTCCAGTCACGTGCCATTGAAGACGCCCTTCGTGAAACGGGACTGCCCTATCACATTGTCGGCGGCGTCAGTTTCTATCAGAGAAAAGAGGTAAAAGATATCATTGCCTATGTGCGCCTTGTGCTGAATCATGAAGATAATGTAAGCCTGAGAAGAATCATTAATACGCCTGCGAGGGGCATCGGCGCCGCTACCCTTACGAAGATTGAGAACGAGGCAAAGAAAAAGTCCATCTGTCTTTACGATGCCATAAAGCTCGGCATTAAGGGTAATGGTATCATAGCCTCCACCAGGGCAAAGCTGAGCGCATTTGTTAATCTTATCGACAAGCTTTCTTCTGTCCATTACAAAAGCGCAGGCGATCTGCTCAAGGCGATTACAGACAAGATCGATTGCCTTGGTCAGCTTGACGAAGAGAGGAAACAAAATGTTATAGAACTTATCGCGTCCGGCGAGGGACGGGATATGGAAGATTTCCTTGATAAGGTCTCACTCATGTCCAGTCATGAGCAGACATCCGGCGGCAACGTTGTTTCTCTCATGACGCTGCACAACGCAAAGGGTCTTGAGTTCCCAGTGGTTTTTCTTTCCGGGATGGAAGAAGGACTGCTCCCCTATTTTAAATCGATCGGGAATCCTGAAGAGGTCGCAGAGGAAAGAAGACTTTGCTACGTCGGCATGACAAGGGCAAAAGATATTCTTTTCCTGTCCGGGGCCCGGAAGAGAAAGCTCTATGCAAAGCTCCAGGAGCAGGAGCCGTCTCGTTTTCTGAAGGATCTTCCGAAGGCATGTTGCAGATGGATCGAGAAGATATCCGCGCCCCAGACGATCAAGGTTGTATGCGAAAACCGAAAAAAATATGATGTTAAAAAGACGCATGTTCCCTTTGCGGCCGGCTGCAGGGTCAAGCATCCTGTCTGGGGAGTTGGGGTTGTGCGGGACTGCTATGGAGACGGCGAGGAGCAGAAAGTCATGGTTAATTTCCCCCAGATTGGACTGAAGCGGCTGTCGCTGAAAATGGCCAATCTGACAAAGATATAACGGGATGAACATTTCGATTGATCATCTTGCGCGACTTGCCCGTGTGGCACTGACTGAAGAAGAAAAGTCCCGGTATGGGAACCAGCTTGACAATATTCTTCGCTACGTGGAAAAGCTTAACGAACTCGATACCGCTGGTATTGAGCCGACATCTCATGTCATATCTATCAGCAATGTCATGAGGGAGGATGCCTTACGGACTTCGCTGGACAGGGAAGATGCTCTGATGAATGCACCTGATAAAACAGACGCTTTTTACCGCGTCCCGAAAATAATAGAATGAGAAAGCTATCAGCTGTCAGCTGTCAGCCTTCTGCTATAAAGCTTCAAAAAGAGTGTAATGGATGGGAGTTATTATGATTTTACTGACAGCTGTGAGCTGTGAGCTGAGAGCTGAGAGCTTGCCGGAGGTCTCATGCTGAGGTGCATGCTCAGAACAAAGATTCATATGGCAACGGTTACGGAATCGAACCTTGCATATGAGGGGAGCATTACGATAGACCAATCGATTCTCAGGGAAACGGATATTCTGCCCTACGAGCAGGTCATGATCAGCAACATGAATAATGGCGAACGGTTCGAGACCTATGTCATTTCCGGCAACAAGAAGGGTGAGATCTGTCTGAACGGCCCCACTGCCCGTAAGGGTGCGGTTGGCGACAAGATCATCATTTTTTGCTACAGCCACTTCGATGATACCAGGGCCAAAGAGATTAAGCCAAAGATCGTTTTTCTTGATGGCAAGAACCGGATCACCAAGAAGAAACGCTAAGAGACTGTTTTGTTTTCACATAGCCAGTTCATCAATCAACTGACAGCACCGTCTCGTATTCTCACGTTGTCCCCAAAAAAAATGGCGCATGGTTCGATGTAAAGACAGACACTTCCTTTTGCATGATTGAGGCAATAGCCGGATGCCGTTTGAATTCTCTGTCGAGGAACAGACGAACCTTTTTTCTGCCCCAACCCTTTGGATGTATAAAATCGGTGTAGAGTGAGAGGTCTCCTTCGGAAAACTTTCGGATCGGCATATCAGAAGAAACCTTGCCACAGATCGGCATATTGAAGATCGCAAGGTTAAGGAAATCGATGCAGTCGCTGTGATGTGTTGTGAACTCGAGAGTTTTTCTTGCACTCGCTTCTGTTTCAACCGGTGTGCCGAAGAGAAGGTATACGTAGGTCGCTATCCCCGCTTTTTTCAGATTCTTTAGAACAACAGAAGTCATCGCCACGCTGATACCCTTATCCAAAGCATCCAACACTCCCTGGTCCCCGGATTCGATCCCAAGCTTGAGCATGACGCAACCCGCCTCTTTCAGTGCCATGCAGAAATCAGGATCAGTCAGATGCTTGCCAACTCGCGCAAATCCATACCAGGGCGCGGCCAGTCTTTCCATGCTGAGAGATTCAAGCAGAACAGGACTTATTGCATTGTCGAGCAGGTGAATAAGGCAAGGATTAGTTCTTGTTGATAAATCCTTCAGATCCTCGATCACCTGTTTGGGCGGAATTGGGGTGTAAGGATTCTTCTCTGCTTCCTCCGGGCAGAAGTCGCATCTGTTCCAGTAGCAGCCGGATGAAGCGCTATACGGAAGGATGAATCCGGGAGAAAGATATTGATGAAGGGGCAGAGATGAATAGTCCGGTCGTGGTATGAGTCTCTCCCGCGCTTCCGTGCCGAGAAGTGAAAGGAGTTTATGTTCGCCTGGCCCAGCAACAATATGATCCACGAGGCCTTTAAACGGGTCTTGCCATGAGGGATTCTTCATCCATGAAGTGACAAGCCCTCCGCCCAGGACAATTTTCACAGCAGGAAATTCTCGACGGATGAACCCTATCATCGAAAACGAGCACAAAGCCTGACTTAGATAGTTAAGAGATATCCCTGCCATGGAGGGCGCATTCTTGTCGAGCATCTCCCGGAGTCTTGATGAAAAATAGGAGTAAAAGGGATTCAGCTCCGGTTTTTCTGCTGCTGCAAGAAGATCAATGCTTCTTACTGGAGAGAGACCCTGCTGCGTGTAATCCGCAAGGCCGATGGACGTGCCTTCCGGGCTTAGTTCCCTGAGAACTTTACCTATATCTTTTACAGCTCTTTTGTAACGATCAAGATGTCTGTAAAGTCGAGGATCTCTCAGTGCTGATATATTCTGATCGCAATTTTTGAATGCCCTTTTTGTCCAGGCGCTGTCAGTTCCCCTGGAGTGAAAGGGACTTCTGAGGAGATACAGAAGACCCTCGAGATTTCCATCCAGCAGGGCATGCTGAACTCCGAACTGGTTAAGCATTCCCGATAAGCGGGCAATGCCAGCCGGAGGTTCGCAGGGTTTTGCAACAGGAGGATAAATAAGGAGTATCACAATTGCGCCCTGATCAGAAAGCATGCAGCAAACTTCTGCAGTCTCTTCTGAGATGCCTTCAGTATGCAGACAATGGTTGAAATCGGTTTTGCTGCATCCTGGAGTTGGGTGTGGTCAGTCATCTTTGGCCTAATATTCTCCATTATGAGGATGGGCAATTTTACCATACCTATGACTCAAATTATGGCAGATGCTTTATTCAATCCTCAATCCTGCGAACGATGCTGCGGTCTGCTGAGGTTATATTTTCATATCTGGGTAAGGTATACTTCAAGAAGGATACATCATGCATAAAGTCATCATGCCCCAGGATATTTATAAGCTCCTCCGACCCGAGCAGAGCTTTCTGAGCAGGGCTGATGTGAGCATTCTGACCGCTGCCGCGAATAGTCAGGCACTTGCACTGCATCGGGCCGAAAGGGCAGACCTTGTTATCGCATATCTCGAGACTGGGGAGCTGAGTGGCGAGGAACTCTGCAAACAGATACGCGACGATGTCGGTACGCGCGGCGTTTCAATACTGCTTATTTGTGGAACTCAGGAATCCGAGACAGGACGCTGCGTCGGCTGCAATGCCAATGCCTATGTAACGATGCCGATCACCTCTGCCGTGTTGCTGCAGGAGGCATATCGTCTGTTGAATATCGCTCCGCGCAAGACCTGTAGAGTTCCTGTGAAGATTCGGCTGGTATGTGCGACGCGGGGAAAACGATTTACGGGCACGATCGAGAACATCAGCGCTGCTGGCCTATTTTTCAGGTCTTCCGGTGTAATGCCCGAAGGAGCCACTGTTCATTGCACCTTTGCGTTAGCAGGCAGCAGGCAGCTGACGGTTTCCGGCGAAATTGAGCGTGTTCTGCCTGATGAACTGCAACCGGGCTATGGGGTGAGCTTTTTCGATATCAGCACAGAGGCGGCATCTGCTATCGATCGTTTCTCCGGCGGTGAGAATGTCACTGCTGATCTGACAGCCAGGGCTGAGACCTTATAGGGACCTCATTCAGAACTGCGATCTGAATTCTGCAAAGGCCTGCTTTAGTTCCTCAATCTCGTTTCTGAGCTCTGCAATATCTTTCTCCATCCTGTTGATTCTCTCGTCTGCTGAGACCTGGAGCACAGATGGTTCCTCCTGTTGACCTGCATCGTCAGCAACGGCGTTGCTGGTGGCTGACAAAAGATGTGCATATCTGCGCTCTTTTCTGCCTGGCTCCCGGGGAAGCAGGATGATCAGTGCAGGATCGTGATCCATCAGTCCCCGGAGGGTTTCTTCCGCTGCAGCAAGGGTTTCAAAGGAAGACATCCGGTCTGCACGGGAACGGATCTCTCCGGCTGTTTGAGGCCCGCGCAGCAAGAGTTCGCAAAGGACTGCCATTTCCGGCTTGGAAAGATCAAATCTGTCCAAGAGGGTATGCAGATATTTGTCAACACGACTGCCTGCAGTGAGCGTTCTTCTCGCCAGACCTTTTGCCTGCAGGCTGTCCAGTCCCTCCTGTACAGCGGCTTCTTCATAGGAGACCATTGGACTGCGGTTGGACTTCTGATTGCACGCATTGGTCAGACTGTTCAGGGATAAGGGGTAATACTCGGGCGTTGTCAGCTCCTTTTCAATAAGGCATCCGAGTATGCGTATCTCTCTGTCGTCAAGAATAATATCCATGGCTACTCCTGTCCGGTATTTTCAAAATATGCATCACTTTTTTCTGAGCGCATCATAAAAAGGATTATTAGAAAACGGTACTGGCCGCTTTTCCTCTTTTTTGTGCTTAATTTCAGCCTTTGGCAATGGGCTGGCCGCTGCTTTTATTGCTGCAGACTCGCCTTTGGCCTGAGGGTTTTTCATTGAGAGCGAAATGCGCTTTCTCTGCAGATCGACATCTAAAACCGTAACAGTTACCTTCTGGTGCACGTTCACGATATCTCCGGGATTCTTCACAAATCTGTCTGCCAACTCGCTGATATGTATAAGACCGTCCTGATGCACGCCAATGTCAACAAACACGCCAAAGGCTGCGATGTTCGTAACGATGCCGGGAAGTTTCATTCCAGGATTCAGATCCTCGATCGTCTGCACGCTTTCGGCAAATGCGAAAGACTCGAACTGTTTCCTGGGGTCACGCCCTGGTTTCGCCAGTTCGGACATGATATCGCCAAGGGTCGGGAGGCCGACCGTGTCTGTAACATAGCGGGAAAGGTCTATGTTCTTTCTGAGGCTGTCATCTTTCATCAGGTCAACCATTGAACATCCCAAGTCCCGTGCCATTGCATCGACAATGTGATAGCTTTCCGGATGCACTGCTGATCCATCAAGAGGGTTTTCACCATCCCGTATGCGGAGAAACCCGGTTGCCTGCTCAAAGGCTTTTGGTCCCAGACGGGGGATCTTTTTCAGCTCTGCTCGCGATCTGAAGGGACCGTGTTCATTCCTATATTCGACAATGCCTTTTGCAAGCTGAGGCCCCAGGCCTGATACATAGGTGAGGAGTTGTTTGCTTGCGGTATTAACTTCCACGCCCACGCCGTTGACGCAGCTGCTGACAACATCGTCAAGACTTTTCTTCAGTGCAGTCTGGTCAACATCATGCTGGTATTGGCCTACACCGATGGATTTTGGATCGATTTTCACGAGTTCAGCAAGTGGATCTGTAAGGCGACGACCGATCGAAACTGATCCCCGGACCGTCAGATCAAGGTCAGGGAATTCTTCCCGTGCCACCTCTGATGCTGAGTAGATGGAGGCTCCGCTTTCGTTCACCATAACAATGTTTATATCAGGTGCAAGGCCGAGACCTCGGATAAAGGATTCCGTCTCCCTTCCTGCCGTGCCGTTTCCTATGGCTATTGCCTCGATCTTGAAGCTGCTGCAGAGATCCCTGATCTTAGTCCCCGCCTCGCCAACGCCCTTATCAGAAAAATGGGGGAATATCGTATCGTTATGGAGAAGTTTGCCCTGCTGGTCGAGGCAGACCACTTTGCAGCCTGTTCTGAAGCCAGGATCAATAGCAAGAACGCTTTTCCTGCCAAGGGGAGGGGAGAGCAGCAACTGCCTCAGGTTTTCCACAAAGACACGAATTGCCTCTTCATCAGCCCTTTTCTTGGCAGCAAGACGGATTTCTCCTTCCATGGAAGAGGTGAGCAGTCTTTTGTAACTGTCATGCAGAGCAAGCTTCACCTGTTCAGACGCAGATGTAGTTCCTTTTATGAAGATTGTTTCGAGCAGGCTGAGAGCCTCATCTTCAGGAGGCGTTATGCGCATGATCAGGAGCCCTTCAGATTCTCCGCGGCGGATGGCAAGGATTCTGTGTGAAGGGGCTTTTGCTATCGGCTCTTCCCAGTCAAAATAGTCGCGGTATTTGATTGCTTCATCTTCTTTGCCGGACATTACCTTTGATCGCAGCATGCCCTTTGAGGCAAAGAGTTCCCGCATCTGCTGCCGCGCTCTCAGGTTCTCACTTATCCATTCGGCAATGATGTCCCGAGCTCCTGCCAGGGCTTCTTCAACAGATGAAACACCTTTTTCTGCATCCATGTAGGCAGTTGCCTCAGTTTGCAGATCCATCTCTATTTGTTCAAAGATCCTGACTGCAAAAGGTTCGAGCCCCTTTTCCTTTGCCATCATGGCTCGTGTGCGGCGCTTGGGTCTGAAGGGCAGATAAATGTCCTCCAACACGGTCAGAGAATCTGCTTCATCGATCTTTGCTTTGAGTTCGTCAGTGAGCAGGCTGCGTTCTTCCAGGGATTTTAGGATCGTCTCGCGCCGCTTGTCCAGTTCCCTGAGCTGTTCCAGCCTGTCCCTGATGGCAGCAACAGCCACCTCATCAAGGCTTCCGGTCACTTCTTTGCGGTATCGGGAGATAAAGGGAACTGTTGCTCCGTCATCGAGCAGCGCTCCTGTTGCCTTTACCTGTGAAGGCGCTATGTTGAGCTCTTTTGCGATTATAGCTAAATGTGATTCGTTCATTGAGGTTTTCCTATCATGGCGCGTATGTTCGCAAAGCACTTTTTCGCATAGAGCTCCTCTTCCTCAGGGGAAAGCTTCTCGAAACGATCGAGTTTCTTTGTTGCCTCCTCAGAAAGTTCTTCAAGAAACCGCGAGGGAACAGAGGGCGCGTCTTTTCCGTATTTCGTTCGCTGGTTTGTATAGGTGATATAAAGCTCGTGCATTGCCCGTGTTATACCCACATAGAAAAGCCTTCTTTCTTCCTCGATCCCTTCCAGCGTGTCTGCCGATTTCTTGTGCGGCAGAATATCCTCTTCAGCCCCTGCAATGAATACAACCGGGAACTCAAGGCCTTTGGAGGAATGAAATGATATGAGCGTAACGCCGTAACCGCCTTTTTCATCTTTTTCGTCCATCAGGTCAGTAAGCGCCATGGTCTCAAGAAAGCCATGGATAGAGGGTGATACTTCAGAGGATTCATAGTGTCGGAGAGATTCGACAAAGCCATCCAGGTTTTCCATCTTCCTGAATGACACCTCAGGGGTTTTGTACAGTTCGCTGATATAGTCACGATAATTGACCTCATCAATAAGGGCCTTGAGGGTCTTGTCCATTCCTCTTCCCTTCCTGAACAGGTCGCGGTATCGTGCAATCAGGCTAAAAAGGGCTTTGGCTGATGAAGCAGGTTTTGGTCCCAATCCCATCACCTCGCCTGCCTTGCCAAAAACATCGAGAAGGCTCAGGGAATGAGCGCGGCTGAATTCAGAAAGGAGTCCCAAGGTAGAAGGGCCCAGCCCCCTTTTGGGCGAATTGGCCGCACGGAGAAGGCTCAAATCGTCAGAAGGATTGGCGATGATCTTGAGGTACGCCGCCAAGTCCTTTATCTCCTTATTTTCGAAATAGCTTGTACCTCCGACTACGGAATAGGGTATGCGCTGTTTTCTGAGTGCTTCCTCAAAAGGCTTGGAAAAGATATTCGCCCGGTAGATCACTGCGAAATGCTCGTAAGGGGTATTCTTTTCGAGCTTGATCGTGGCGATCCTGTCTACGATCCAGGCTGCCTCGTCCTCCGTATCCCGCGCCTTCAGGATATTCACCTTTGGTCCTTCGCCTTTTTCTGACCAGAGGGATTTTTCCATTCTCTTTTTATTGTTCTTTATGACGCTGTTAGCAGCAGTCAGGATATTGCCAAAAGAGCGATAGTTCTGCTCAAGTCTCACGATGACCGTCCCGGAAAAATCTTTTTCAAAATGGAGGATATTGCCGAGGCTGGCTCCTCTCCATCCATATATGGACTGATCATCGTCGCCGACAACGCAGAGGTTCTTTCTGTCACCGGCAAGAAGCTTGATGAAATTGTATTGAACGCGGTTCGTGTCCTGATATTCGTCAACCATGATATAGCGAAACATATTCTGATACTGCGCAAGCACGTCAGGATGCTCCTTGAAGAGCTTCAGCGTAAGCAGGAGAAGGTCGTCGAAATCGAGGGCGTTCAGCGACTTTAGTGCGTCGAGGTACCGGGGATAGAGCATAGCAGACGCTTCTTCAAGAGGGTTATCTGATGGTCCGGCCTCAACGGGTGCAAAATCGTTCTTTGTCCTGCTGATCCTTTCGAGAATATTTTCGGCCTTGAAGCTTTTATCGTAGAATTTAATGTCAGAAAGTATGTTCCGAAGAAGAGAGACCTGTTCGGATGTATCATAAATAGTAAAATCTTTCCGGTACCCAAGATGCTCGATCTCACGCCTCAGTATCCTGAGGCAGAGAGAATGAAATGTGGAGATAACCGGTGTTCCGTATTCTCCCTTGAGCATGGATTTGACCCGCTCGCGCATCTCTTTTGCTGCCTTGTTGGTGAACGTGACTGCAAGGACAGAGCCTGCCCTGCTGATCCCTGTCTGTATTAGGTAAGCAGTTCTCATAGTGATGACCCGGGTCTTGCCTGAACCGGCTCCGGCGAGGATAAGGAGAGGGCCATCGGTCTGCATGACCGCTTCCTCCTGCCGGCGATTGAGCCGCGCAATTTCTTTGTATATATCCATAGTGACTTTTTAGTTCCTCTGAACTTTCATTCCGCAGCTAAACTGAATCTGTATTGCGCGGGGCGAGAGATAGTTAATGCCTACAGGTCGCAGGAAGTAAATATCTGCTATCTATTTTACCGGGTGAAAAAAAGGAAGGCAACAAAGGGCGCAGAGAGCGGGATTGCAGGCAATGATCACGCAATCCCCTGAAAAATATCAGGTCTGTCCGTGGCAATGCCATCAACTCCTTTGGCTATGTAAGCTCTTGCTTCTTCAGCTGTATTGATCGTCCAGACGATCACCTTCAGGTTGTTCTTATGGGCCTTTTCGACATCCTTGGTGTGGGTAAAGCGGTAAAGGGGAAGCAGGTACGCGGCATTGAGTTTCAGGGCAGCGTCAACAGGGTTCTTGAATTTCGTATAGATCAGGCCTGTCTCGATCTTCTTGTCCAGTTTTCGAACAGCGGTAAGCGCCTCTTCATGGAAGGAAACGATGATTACGCGACCTCCCAGTTTCTCCTTTTTGATCGCAGCAAGAACTATTTCTTCATGACCTGGTTCCTTTAATTCCACCAGGATCTTTTCGACCGTTTTTCCGATAAAACGTAATGCTTCAGAGAGAGAAGGTATATTGTCCCCTGTCTCCTTTTTGAGCTGCTTCAGTGTTGCTTCGTTTATCAACAGGTTGACCCCGAATACCCGTTTCAGGTTGTCGTCGTGGCATACGATCAGTTCTCCGTCCTTCGACTGCCGCACGTCGAGTTCGATTGCATTGGCGCCAAGTACAACAGCTTTCTTAAAGCTCTCGATCGTATTTTCGATCTCATATGCCTTTGCTCCGCGGTGGCCTATCTTGAGAAACATGCAGAGTCCATCCTTTTCATGATGTTTGATTTTATCACAGAGGCTTCAGAGTTTTGTCTGGTAATGCCTTTTCATGGTATGCTATGGCGTTTTTGAGAAACCAACGTGAAGAAATCACAATACCTCATATGGATTGGAGTTGCGACTGCGGCAGGGACTGCGCTGGGCGTGCTGTCTGACCGGAGGCATCCGGCAAAGGGCAGTCTGTTGGGAGCAACAGCGGGAATGGTTGCCGGTTCAGTAGCAGCCGGTGTTTATGAATACATCTCATCAGAAAAAGTCCCATACTACTCGAAAGAAGAATCACTGCTTTACGACGATATCGAAGCAGTCTAACCTGTATTTGATCAAATAAGAAGGCTCCGCATGTTTCCATGGGAGCCTTCTTCTATTTATAGCGTTGATGTTTAGAGGCTGAGAGAAAAGGGCACATATCCTTGGAGAAGCAGTTCCCCGAGATACGAGCTTGATTTGATCTCTGCTCCCTGGATCAAGTTCTCTTCAGTAAGACCATAGCCCGGCATGAAAGCGTGGCAGACATAGAACTTGACACCAAAATCGACCAGCAGTTCGAGCATCTCTCCGAAATTGACCTGTTTCCCCTCAAACTCCATCGAGATATTCTCGACAACACCCTTTTTGGCTAACTGCACACCTTCGCCGATCAGAAAGATTGCGATCTCTGATTCGTCAGAAAACGCTTTAATGTTCGAAGCGATCTTCATGATGCCCAGGACCTCAATGGGGTTGGTAGTTGTGTGCGATAACGTAAAAACGAATTTCTTGTCTGACATGGATGCCTCCTTGTTAGTTAAATAGTTGCAATGTTTAGATATTATAGTAAAAGATCTATTATTGTCAACCAAGGTCTTCTGAGGATTCTTGCATGTCGGCTGCTGCTATGTGGCGGATGGGTCAGGCTTGCCATGAGGCGCGGTCTTTTTTTCATCTCTCTTCGGCCTATCAGGTCTGCGGCGGTTTTCTGAGCTTGCGGCGCCACTGCTTTTGCTGCCTGATCTGGCTGCGTACTTCTTTGTGCCTTTGTCCTGTGGTCTTTTCCCGTGAGAAGGCGCCCCTTTTTTTGCATACGGCTGATGCATAGATACTCTCTTGTAATCAGTAACGATCAGGTCATCGGTTACAGGCACTGACGGTATCTTCTTCCTGATATACTCTTCTATGTCGTGGAGTGAGAGCACGTAGTTTTCGCAGGCCAGACTGATCGCCTTGCCGCCTGCTCCTGCCCGTGCAGTCCTGCCGATGCGGTGGACATAATCCTCAGAATCCTGGGGAAGATCATAGTTGATAACATGCGTGATGCCGTCAATATGCAGGCCCCTGCTTGCAACATCAGTTGCGATGAGAATGGAAAGCTCTCCGCTCTTAAAGCGGTTAAGAACCTTTATACGTTTGTCCTGGGGCAGGTCGCCGGTGATGGCAGAAGAGGCAAATCCGTTTGCATTCAGAAGGGCCTTTAATTTGTCAGCAGTGGATTTCATATTGATAAAGATCAGGTAATGGCCGCCAGATTCGCGCTTCAGAATCCCGAGAAGAAGGCCGAATTTTTCTTCTTTGCTCACATGATAGAGTTCCTGCTCGATAATATCGACGGTCATCTGTTCAGGAGTCACGGAAAACCGCTCGGGGTTGTTCATATGTTCATAGCAGAGCTCCATAACGCGGTTTGAAAGAGTTGCTGAAAAGAGCATGGACTGGCGCTCGTTGTACGGTGCCATCCTCCTAAGCATGAAGCGGAGGTCAGCAATAAAGCCCATGTCAAACATGCGGTCAGCCTCGTCAATAATAAGATACTCGGTTTTTCTCAGGCTGTAGACCTTTTGCTTGAGATAGTCGATAAGACGACCCGGTGTGCCGATCAGCACATCAACACCTCTCGAAATGTCATCTCTCTGCTTCAGATAGTCAATGCCGCCGTATGCAGCGACGATCCGAAAGCCGGCAAAGCTGCCTAAAAGTCTTGCCTCTGCCTCTATCTGAACAACCAGTTCCCGGGTAGGCGCAATAACGAGAGCTCGTGGAGAGGAACCTTGTGACTGAGCCGGTTTGGTCAGCATTCTGGAAAATACTGCGATCAGGAATGCGGCAGTCTTGCCGGTGCCGGTCTGCGCCTGGGCTGCAATATCGCGGCCTTTCAGCGCCTCAGGCAGGGTCAATGCCTGGACTGGCGTGCATGTTGAAAATCCTGCAGCTCTTATTCCTTCGAGGATCTTTGGATGGATATCCAGTTTATCAAAATGCATACTCCTATACTCTACCTTAATATCTGTCCTGAAATACAGGACTGTTTGCCTGTTTATCCTCCCGCACTGGTCTTGCATCTTCAGTTCAGCAGCAACATTAGGATATAATGTCCGCATGAGGATAATAATAAACGATCTTTACGCGCTGGTTCTTTCGCTATGGATTGGCGGCATTTTTCTCTTCACCTTTGTTGTTACGCCAGTTATCTTTAGATCCTATGGCCGGGATATGGCTGGCGAGATCGTGGGAAGGCTATTCCCATCCTATTTTCTCTTTTCCTTTCTTGTCTCTGTCCTTTCCCTGGTATTTTTTCTGGTAGCTTTTCAAAGCAGGGCCATTCCCGGTCGTAACCTATCCCTTCTCCTTTTGACCGCGGCTGTGGTGCTGTCGCTCTATGTGAGCGTCAGGCTGCACCCTGAGATCAAAGGAGTCAAGCAGGAGATCGCATCTTTTGAAAAGACCTCTCCCGATGATCAGCTCAGGAAGAAGTTCAGATCCTTGCACGCGCAGAGTGCGATCCTGAACCTCCTTATGCTGGCAGACGGCGTTGCATTGCTGCTTATCAATTGCCGTCTCAATAGATCATGAAGACCTGCCTGCTTGCCCTTCTCCTCATCCTCTGCCTGTTTATTCCTCCTGCAAAAGCAGATGAGCGTATTGTCAGCTTTCACAGCGATATCACGGTGCATGAGGATGCACACCTAACCGTCAAAGAGACCATAGTTGTCAGCAGTGAAGCAAAGAAGATCAAGCACGGCATATACAGGGATTTCCCTCAACGATATGAAGAGGCCTCAGGGAAAATAAGGAAGGTAGGGTTCCGTGTGGTCGGGGTGAAGAGAGGTGGAAAGCCTGAACCGTATATTACAAAGGATTATGAGAATGGGATCAGGGTCTATCTGGGGAGCGATGCAATAACCCTTGCTCCCGGGACCTATGAGTTTGAACTGACCTATGCGACAGACCATCAGCTCGGTTTTTTTGGCGAGTATGACGAGCTGTACTGGAATGTAACAGGGAATGGATGGGCGTTCTCTATTGATAAGGCCGCTGCTGAAATACATCTGCCCGGAGATGCAGGACGTCATATCCTCAAGACCGCAGGATATACAGGAACTCTGGGATCAACAGACCAGAACTTTCGGAGCGAGACTGCAGATGACGGAATCGTAAGGTTCGAGACTACCAGGCCTCTCTCTTCTTATGAAGGCCTCACCGTTGCGGTCTCATGGCCAAAGGGATATGTCAGGCAGGAAAGTCCGCCTGAACTCATAGAACCTCTTACGGACCGGGACCGGTTCATAAACAGCATCAAGCCCAGCGGCTCAACCGGGATGTTTCTTGCGATTGCCGGGCTGCTTCTGCTTGTTGGATATTACGCGATCGTATGGATGATTGTGGGCAAAGACCCTGAGGCTGGCACAATAATGGTTCTCTATAATCCGCCTGAAAATATTTCTCCTGCGGTGATGAGATTTATATCACAGATGGGTTATGACAACAAGGCCTTTACTGCAGCTCTTATCAATCTGGCGGTAAAGGGACTGATCACCATACAGGATGATGACGGGGAGTATACCGTCATCAAGAAGGCAGGTGCAGAAAAGGATCTTTCGCCTGAGGAGAGCAAACTGTATCGCCGTCTCTTCAGTGCAGGGCAGAAACTTAAACTTGAACGGCAGAACCACAGAGATATCAGGGCATCTCTTGCCGAGGTTAAAGAATATCTGAAACTGAAGTGCGAACGGATCTTTTTTGTTACCAACAGAAAATATTTTATTGTTGGTCTCGTCTTGACTGCGATCTTCCTGCTTGTGAGCGGCATAAGCTCTGCAATCGAAAAAGGCAGTCTTCCTGTTTTTATATTTATCTGTGCCTGGCTTACAGGCTGGAGCGCGGGTGTTATTATGCTTATTAAACAGGTATTTTCATCATGGAAAATGGTCATATCCGGCAGGGGTTGGAATAGATTGGGGAATTTGGGCGGTGCAATATTTATCACCTGTTTTTCACTGCCTTTTCTGGGAGGTGAGGGTTTTGGTATGTATGTGATGGCAATGAGCACCTCCTTTGTGATGCCGCTCTTTCTTCTTGCTGCAATGGCAGTCAATTATATATTCTTTAATCTTTTGAAGGCGCCTACGCTTGCTGGCAGAAGGCTGCAGGATGAGATAGAAGGCTTCAAACGGTTTCTTGCTGCAACGGAACAGGATAGACTGAACACATTGCACCCTGCTGACCGTACCCCTCAGTTGTTCGAAAAGTTCCTGCCCTACGCCCTTGCACTGGATGTTGAGCAGCAGTGGGCAGAGCAGTTCTCGGAAGTCATAGACAAAGCCACTGCAGCCGGCGACACAGGTCAGTATCATCCAGTCTGGTATTCCGGATCTTCGTGGGGGTCTCTTGGCGCAGCATCTTTTGCATCTTCTCTCGGAAGCTCTTTCTCTGATGCGATATCTTCGTCCTCAACAGCCCCTGGCTCAAGCTCAGGGAGCGGCGGCGGTGGATCTTCAGGCGGTGGCGGTGGTGGCGGTGGCGGCGGTGGATGGTAGGCTTAAAGGTGATTCATGACAAAGAAGACAGACTGAACCTTTGTATCATTGCAGCCGACCGCTGATTGCTGGTTTGAAGAAAGTGAAGCGAGCGAACTATCGTTAGATCGTGAAGGAAACTTCCTGCCTGTTAAACGGGCACTGGAATTTCAGGGAAACCGCGGTAAGCTTCATCCCTTCTTTATTCTTGTTTCCCTTGCCATACTTAGGATCTCCCATGACAGGAAAGCCGATCATCTCGAAGTGACGGCGGATCTGATGCAGACGGCCTGTGCGGATAAAGGCAGAAACGAGCGTACTGTTTTGCTGCGGGTTATAAGAGATCACTTCATAGTCTGTGACTGCTTCTTTTCCATCAATCGGCAGGGTTATTGTGCCTTTTTTCCCCTGCCGTTCCATATCTCCGAGGACTTCAACACGGTATTCCTTGGTGATCAGTTTTTTCTGAAAAAGCTCGGAAAACCGCGCTGCCGACTCTTTGCTGTGCGCGATGATCATGAGCCCGTCTGCTTCCCTGTCAAGGCGATGCACAAGAAAGGCCTGTCTCTGCACCTGAAAATAAAGTTCTGAAAGTCTCAGGAGCGAACAGTGGTCGCCAAACATGGTTCCTTGAGCCATGAGGCCTGACGGCTTGAACCATACGCTGTAATATCCCTGATCGCTCACCAGTCTGGGCTCGGGCGGCTTGATAGCAAGCAGCTTCTCGTTATAATGCAGCTCGATATGATCGTGGGGTGAGAGGATGGTCGTTGCCTTTCTGAGACGTTTCATGCTGCCTTTTCGCTTTACCCATACAGCGCCCTTGATCATGGCATCCTTGATCCTGCTCTTCGAAAGCCCGGTTCTGAGTGCAAGAAGATCTGCTGCCTGTGAGGGCGGATTCGAGCCCGTCGTCTTATAGATGATGTTTTCCATGGTATTAGGTCAATTCGTTTCAGGTATTACGTATTATAAAGAGTATCGGCGGAGAAAGGGGTACAACCAGCCTTCGCTTATAGCCAAAAGGAGTAGCTTGGGCTCACCTGTCTATCATCTGATTTGTTTTTTGCCTGGATTTTATTGTACGCTTTAATTCATAACAAGCGCTTGCAATAACAGAGGATCCATCGGGCATGACAGTTTTATATCAGGACTATTTTGGGCTTAGAGAACCGCCATTTTCGATTGCTCCTGACCCCCGTTATCTGTTCATGAGTGAACAGCACCGGGAGGCTTTGGCACACCTCACCTTTGGCATCCGGAGCGACGGCGGCTTTATTCTCCTGACCGGTGATGTCGGCACAGGCAAGACCACAGTATCCCGCTGCCTTCTCGACCAAATGCCGCCTGACACGCATATTGCCTTTGTGCTTAACCCAAGGCTCTCAGTAGAGGAGCTGCTCGCGGTGATTTGTGATGAGCTCCGTATTGCGTATCCTGAAGGCGTTGTGAGCAACAAAGTGTTCATTGACCGCATCAATGATTTTCTGCTTGCCTCCTGTGTAAAGGGTCATAAGACTGTACTGATCATAGAAGAAGCCCAGAACCTGAGCCCTGATGTGCTTGAGCAGGTGCGACTGCTTACGAATCTGGAGACGAATCAGTATAAACTGCTCCAGATCATTTTATTGGGGCAGCCTGAGCTGAAGGAAATGCTGGCCCGGCCAGGCATGAGTCAGCTGGAGCAGAGGATTACTGCCCGGTATCACCTTGGACCTCTTTCAAGAAAAGATGTAGATGTCTATGTCAGTCATCGTCTTGCCATAGCCGGCGTTGACCGTCAGCTGTTTCCAGCTTCTCTCATGCCAAAGCTCTATCAGCTGAGCCGTGGTGTTCCGAGACTGATTAATCTGATCTGTGACCGCTCATTGCTTGGTGCTTATGTACAGGGCAAAGACAAAGTTGACAAGGCCACGTTAACGAAGGCGGCTCAGGAGGTTTTTGGAAGAAATGACGAGGGAGGGACTCGCGTTAAGATTGTTGGCAGGATTGCGGTGGGCATAGTTCTGCTTGCTGCGGTGGCTGCGGCTGCAGTTTTTTCCTATCAGCAGTTTTTCTTTCAGCCCGAGCCTCCGCCAATCCGGGAAGTAGAGGAAAAGATCCAGACCTTACCTCCTGTCTCTATTCAGTGGCCGCCTGAGCAGCCCCTTAACCGAAGCGAAGAGATGGCATATCAGGGTCTTTTTAAACAGTGGGGGTCCTCCTATAAGGTTGCCGGGATAAATGCTGTCTGCAGGCAGGCAGAGCGCGAAGGACTACAGTGTCTCAAGGGCTTGACTGATGTAAAACGGCTGATAGAGTTAAACAGACCTTCAGTTCTGAAGCTGTTTGATGACACGGGAAATAGTTTCTATGCCCTGCTCAAATCTGTCCAGGGTCAGCGCATTACCCTTAATCTTGCTGACCGTGATATTCATGTCGATCTTAAGGAACTCGAGAAAAAATGGCTTGGTGATTATGTCTTATTTTGGAAAGTCCCGCCTTCATGGCACGGTGAGATCAGGCCCGGGGAAACCGGCCGGCATCTGTTGTGGTTTACTCAGCTTATGGCAAGAAAAACCGGTGATAATCGTTTTGCCCTAAAGAAGACCTATGACAAAGAGATCGTGAAAGAAATAAAAATGTTCCAGCTTGAGGAAGGCCTTGTGCCTGATGGGGTTGTTGGTGCGCAAACTGTGATTCATCTGAATTCACGATATGGTGCTGGAGAGCCCCTGCTGAGCAGGGGCAGCGAAGGAATCTGACTATGTCCTATATCCTGGATGCACTCAAGAAGCTCGAAAAGGAACGGAAGAGGGGAATGATTCCGGGCCTCAGTGAGCAGGACTCTGTCGTGCATTATTCTCAGCGAAAGGTTATATGGCCCTATCTTTTTGCCATCTCACTTCTTTTTGGTGCAGGAGTGCTGATTGCCTGGTTTGTCCTGACACCCGCAAAGGACAGAGTTTCCCCGGTTTCGTCTAAGACGCTGAAGCCAATAAATCAGAATGCAGCAGAAAACACGAACTCTTTGCCTGTTGTCAGGCCTCAAGTCCAGCCGGTGCCCGATGCCGGGCGCGATAGTGCAACGTCTGAGATGAAAAAAGACAAGGCCCCTGAAATAGGAATTAAGGGAAAGAGCGATCCGAACAAAACGCCTGCTATTCCTGCGGAACATATGCAGATAAATAGCAACGAACAGCGGGAAGGGAGCGAACCGACTCGGACTGAACCGAAAGGCGAAACTCCTCCAGAGCCTCCAGTCAGGGAAAAACTTTACAAGTTCTCTGAACTGCCGCCGACAGTAAGAGAAAGCCTCAGGAAGTTTTTTTCGATTACCGCCTATATGTATTCGTCCATTCCTTCAGAGCGCATGGTACGTATTAATGATCATATGATGCGGGAAGGACAGGAGGTTGACCCCGGCATCAGGATTGAAGAGATAACTGCTGACGGTGTGATCCTTTCGTATAAGAAGTTCCGCTTTTTTGTCAGTGTAAAATAAACTGCCCGGGTAACCGCTGAAACGCAGACACGCTCCTCTTGTTCAATTTCAGTATTATTTTGAGTAACTCACAAGGAGTAAAGATCCAAGAGAACGGATATGAGAAGGGTTCGTGAAAAGCTTCGGAGGCAAGGCGCGCAAGAAATGAGGAACGAGGCGAGCTTAAGGCACTTGCTGCTGGTAATTCTGGATACGCTGCAGTGACGAATATTGCAGTGCAATGCAGTATACGGACTTTTACGAAACCTTCAGCCTTGTATGAAGACCGGCATTTCTTTTCCGCCTGAGCAGCACGTTCCTGATGTAAAAAGAAGCAATGAAATACGTGAAGAAATAGGCGAGGAACACGAAGAACAGATAGTATTCCGGAATATCCAGCAGGGTCCCTGCAAGAGCGATGGCTGAAAATGCTGCAGACATGCCGAGCATGATCGCGACTGTCTGCCGTTTACTGAAGCCGAACTTGAGCAGAATATGATGCAGGTGAGTTTTGTCCGGATAGAAAGGGCTCTTGCCTTTCATGAGCCGCTTGGTCATGACGGTCAAGGTATCAACGATCGGGACTGCAAGAATCAGCAGCGGCGCCACAGGCCGGGCAATGCTGTTCGGCTCCTGGGTAAGGGCGACAGCGATAAAAGCAGCAGAGAAGCCGAGGAAGAGGCTGCCTGCATCTCCCATGAAAAGATGCGACGGATGCCAGTTGTATCGCATGAACGCTACGAGAGCCCCTGAAAGGGCAATGCAGAGCAGCATTATATCCTGGTGATTATCGAGATAACCGAGATAAGCAAACGACATAAAAGTTATAAGTGATATGCCTCCGGCAAGACCGTCAACCCCGTCGATCATGTTCATTGCATTAATCACTCCTACAAAACCGATCACGGTCATGGGCAGCGCCAGTGAGGGGAAATTGAAGGTTTTTATATTAAGAAGATCTCCAAACGTATGCAGAGAAACATTGCTGAAGTAAATAACCAGGACAGCTGATACTATCTGGGCAACAAACTTCATTCTGTGGTTCACTTCCCTGAAATCATCGAAAAAGCCTATCACAACCAGCATGATTGCCCCGGCATAATATCCTCTCATATGCGTGAGCGGCAGAAAAAGAAGGCAGCCGAACGCAACACCCAAAGACATGCCGAGACCCCCAACCAGCGGTTTAGCAACAGCATGTACCTTGCGGTGGTTCGGATGGTCAACCAGTCCCAGTTCAGAGGCAATGCTGGAGAATCTCGGAAGAATGAACAGTGCTACAACAAAAGGAACAATAAATGACATCAGGCTTATAAAGATATCCGGCATCCCCCCCCCTATTTCTTCTATTTTATGAATAATATTTCGAAAAATACAACCATTATGGCTAACCGTCAAGACAGGAGAGGATCTCAGCTGTCTTATCATGCATAAGCTTTTCATCGCCTCTGGCCTCAACGTTTAAGCGGACAACCGGCTCTGTGTTCGAACTTCTCAGATTAAAACGCCATGAATGGAATGACATGCTCAGGCCGTCAGTGTGGTCTGTTGAAATAGCATCCTTACTGTAGCCTGCCTCGATTTTCCTGATCGTGCCTGCAGGATCACTCAGAGTTCTGTTGATCTCGCCGCTTGCAGGGAACATTGCCATTCTCTCGCTCACCAGTGATGAGAGAGATTTCCCTGTTCTGCATATGATCTCAGCAACAAGGAGCCAGGGGATCATGCCGCTGTCGCAGTATGCAAAGTCTCTGAAGTAATGGTGGGCTGACATTTCGCCGCCGTACACTGCGTCTTCAAGCCGCATCCTTTCCTTGATAAAGGCATGGCCGGTCTTGGACTGGATCGGTATACCGCCTGCCTTTTTGACGATATCGATCGTGTTCCAGGTCAGCCGCGGATCGTGTATTATCCGTGCTCCCGGATGCGCTGCAAGCAATGCCTGGGCAAGGAGGCCTACGATGTAATAGCCTTCAATGAATCTCCCTTTTTCATCAAAAAAGAAGCAGCGGTCAAAATCTCCGTCCCAGGCAATGCCAAGATCTGCACCATGCACTCTGACTGCCTCAGCCGTTGCTGCACGATTTTCAGGCAGGAGAGGGTTGGGGATACCATTTGGAAAGTTTCCGTCAGGTTCATGCTGTATCTTGATGAAGCTGAAAGGAAGTTGCTTTTCAAGAAGATCAATGACAGGACCTGCGCATCCGTTGCCGGGGTTTACCACGATCTGCAGAGGCTTGAATACGCTCTTGTCAGCATAGCCAAGTAGATGTCTTATATAATCTTCGCGATGATCAAGGTTGTAGGCATTGCCTTTGCGGAGCGCTATGCTGCATTTGTTCTGTTCAGCAAGGGTCCTGATCTCGTGAAGGCCGGTGTCTCCGCTCACAGGCTTTGATGCCTCCCGCACAAGCTTCATGCCGTTATAGTCAGCAGGATTATGGCTGGCGGTAACCATGATGCCGCCGTCCATTTCGAATTGGAATGTGCTGAAATAAACTTCTTCTGTGCCGCAGACGCCGATATCGTGTACATCCGTCCCCGAGTCAAGCAACCCTTGCTTGAGCGCTGCAGTCAGGGATTCACTCGTCAGCCTGATATCGCGTCCTATTACGACACGCTTTGTTTTCAGGAACTCGGCGTATGCACTGCCGATGCGATAAGCGATCTCCTCATTCAGATCATCCGGGACCCTGCCCCGTATGTCGTAGGCTTTAAAGCAGTTCATTCTTCCTGTGTAAGACGTGAAGCGTCAGGCGTGAGGAGCAATAGGTAATTACAAAGGGAACATAAGCGACTGTTCGTCTATTTTTATGTTGTTTTGTCAGCAGACAGATAAACAGCATGATCAATTCTTTTTTCCGAGTTTTCGAACATTGAACTTTGAACCTTCAACTTTGAGACTGTCTTGTCTCCCATATACATCCTCGAACCTAACGATGTCATCCTCTCCAAGGTAGCTGCCGGATTGTACTTCGATTAGCTCAAGCGGAATCCTGCCCGGGTTTTCAAGCCGATGTTTGACACCGAGAGGGATATAGGTTGACTCGTTCTCTCCAATGGTCATAACGTCTCTGCCGCGCGTAACACGGGCTGTGCCCTTCACCACGATCCAGTGTTCAGCCCGATGCATATGCTTCTGGAGCGAGAGAGTTGCGCCTGGGTTCACGGTGATGCGTTTTACCTGGAATCGTTCAGAGCTATCAATGCACTCGTATGCTCCCCATGGCCGGTTTACCCTGCGATGCAACAGTGCCTCATCCCGCTGCTCTCTCTTGAGCTGTTCAACAATATTTTTGACCTTCTGGGCCTCGTCCTTATGCGTGACGAGTACGGCATCAGCGGTCTCGACGATTATGCAGTCTTTCATGCCAATCGCTGCCACCAGCCTGTGGCCTGCAAATATGAATGAGTCTTTCAGGTCATGGGCGAGCACGTCCCCGGAAAAGGCATTGCCCTGCCTGTCCTTGGGCATCACTTCCCATAACGATGACCAGGAACCCACATCACTCCATCCTGCATCAAGAGGGATCACAACCGCTTCTTTCGTCTTTTCCATGACAGCATAGTCAATCGAATCGCTCGGGCAGGCAGTAAAGGCCTTTTCGTCCAGCCTCAGGAAATCAAAATCTTTCAGGGCATTCTTCAGAGCCTTTTCGCATGCCCTGAGCATTTCCGGGGCATGCTGTTTCAGTTCCTTCAGATATGCGGACGCCCTAAACATGAACATGCCGCTGTTCCAGAGATAGTCTCCCGACCGCACGAATGATGCCGCTTTTGCAGGACTCGGTTTTTCCTCAAAGCGGGCAACAGAAAAGGCCGTAAGGCGTGAATCGTGAGTCGTAAGGTGTGCTGAGGGCTGAGAGCCGAGAGCTTTCTTGGCCTCGACCTTTATCTCTTTGCCTTTCCTGATATACCCATACCCTGTCTCAGGGCCACTCGGCACAACACCGAAGGTGATCAGCTTTCCATTCATAGCATGTATCACTCCCGCTAAAACAGCTGCCTGGAACGCTTTGGTATCCTTGATCACATGGTCAGCCGGCAGGATGAGCAGAAGGGAATCTTTTCCTTTCGATAAAGCATGAAGCGCTGCAGCTGCAGCTGCAGGTGCAGTGTTTCTGCCGACAGGCTCGAGCATGATGGCAGCGGGAGCAGCATTGATCTGCTGCATCTGCTGAGCTATCATAAAACGGTGACTTTCATTGGCAATAATGAGCGGTTCCATGATATCCGGAATTCCGGAGAGCCTCGCAACCGTTGCCTGAAGCATGGTGTTTTTTCCGACAAGGGGAAGGAGCTGCTTTGGATACAATTCCCGGGAAAGTGGCCAGAGCCTTGTGCCTGAGCCGCCGGAAAGGATAACAGGAACTATCATTTCAATCTCCTTGTGATTCGTAATTCGTAACTCGTGAGTTGTAAAGGCAATTACTCATAAGAACTTTTCTCCGCAATATCAATGTCAATCTTTCTTCTTTTACAGTTCACGCCTCACGATTCACGGCCTCTAAATACCATTCATACGTCTTTCTGATCCCGTCTTCAAGGGCTGTTTTGGGTTCCCAGCCGAGCCCTTTGATCCTTGATATGTCAAGCAGTTTCTTTGGCGTGCCGTCAGGCTTGGTAGTATCCCAAACTACAGCTCCTTCAAAACCTACTATTGTTCTTATCATCTCTGCGAGCGCTTTGATGGTAAGGTCAGAACCCATGCCAATATTCACGAATTCGCCAATCTGCTCTGCGTCATGCCGCTCCATAAGAAAAACGCAGGCGTCCGCAAGATCATCAACATACAGGAACTCACGGCAGGGTGAACCTGTGCCCCAGAGCGTAACTGCAGTCGGGCGTGACTCGTGATTCGTGATCTGTTTACTGCTCACGGATGACGGATTACGAATTACGGCCTTTTTTGCTTCATGAAATTTCCTGATCATGGCAGGCAGAACATGTGAGTTCTGGAGGTCAAAATTGTCATATGGCCCGTACAGGTTTGTCGGCATGACAGAGATAAAGTTTGTGCCGTACTGTTCGTTGTAATATCTGCAGAGTTTGATTGCTGCGATCTTCGCTACAGCATAAGGCTCATTTGTCGGCTCGAGGGTCCCGGTCAGAAGGTGTTCCTCTTTCATTGGTTGGGGAGCGAGCTTTGGATAGATGCAGGACGAGCCGAGATTGAGGAGCTTTGTCGCGGTGAACTTGTATGCCGCATGGATCACATTCGATGCGATCATGATATTCTCGTAGATGAAGTCAGCTGTATAGGTGCTGTTGGCCAGAATACCGCCGACCTTTGCTGCTGCAAGGAAAATATACTCAGGACGTTCTTTTTCAAAAAAAGCCTCAACATCGGCCTGACGGGTAAGATCGAGTTTGGTAAAGGTGATTTGTGAATTGTAATTCGTGAGGGGTTTTTTGCTGAAATAGTTTGCGATTATGTTTTTGTATCCGGCTGCCAGCAGCCTCCGGATAATGGCAGCGCCTACCATCCCGGTCCCGCCGGCTACGAATATCCTGGAATCCTTATTCATGAGAGTCCGTGATTCGTAATTTGTAATTCGTGATTCGTAATTCGTCAAGTGCAAGACGTAAACCGTGAATTGTGAGATCTGAATAGTGAACACCGATCGTATGGCAAGGGCTGAAATAGATTATGGCGCCCTCCTGGTAAGATGCCTGATAAGACCGTTCAGCATCTTTTTAATCGCCTCTGTTTTCTCAATGTAATTGTCGCCTTCTTGAACATATCCCAGTCGGTCAGCGATCAATATCTGCGTTTCAAGTTCTGAAGCAGAACCAAGTGCTATATATAAATATCGACAAAACTCTTTTTTTGAGTTTCTGCTCGCTCCTTCTGCCACATTGGAGGGGATGGAAACAGCCGCTCTGCGCATCTGACTGGTCAGACCGTACACCTCTTCTTTTGGAAATGTTTGAGTGTCCCTATAGACATCCATCACCAGGTCCATGCTTTTTTTCCAGACATCCAGATCTTTATGGGTTTTTACCATTTTCGTCTTATTTTACCAATCACCAATCACGAATCACCAATTACGAATCACGCCTTACGGCCTTCACTCATGATACCGCATAACCTTGAAACCTTTGCCCTTGCAGAGTTGGTCCTTTTCAGCCTCTTTCAGATCTTCGCTTACCATCTCCGCAACGAGCTGCTTGAACGATATCTCAGGCTTCCAGCCCAGTTTCTTTCTGGCTTTTGTTGCATCTCCCAGCAGGGTCTCAACCTCTGTCGGCCTGAAATACCGGGGATCGATCTCTACTACAACGTCTCCCTTCCGGAGACCGTGAATCGTGAATCGTGAATCGTCAACCGTGCCACGAGAGCTGCCACTCTCTTTTACGCCTAACCCCTTACGACTTACGGTCGTTATGATTCCCTTTTCTTTCAGTCCCTTGCCCTTCCACTCAATGCTGACGCCGACCTCTTTGAACGCATGGCCGACAAAATCTCGAACGGAATACTGTTTGCCTGTTGCGATCACATAGTCATCCGGCTGTTTCTGCTGAAGCACCAGCCACATAGCCTTCACATAGTCCTTGGCATGGCCCCAGTCCCTTTTTGCATCAATATTGCCAAGATAGATCTTCTTCTGAAGACCAAGGCAGATGCGGGCAACTGCGCGGGTGATCTTTCTGGTCACAAACGTCTCGCCACGGACTGGGGATTCATGGTTGAAAAGGATGCCGTTGCTTGCATGCATGGCGTATGCTTCGCGGTAATTCACAGTGATCCAGTAAGAATAGAGCTTGGCAACTGCATATGGGCTCCGCGGATAAAAGGGCGTTGTCTCTTTCTGTGGCGTCTCCTGCACCTTGCCGTACAGCTCGCTTGTGGAGGCCTGATAGAACTTTACTTTTTTTGTCATATTCAAAATACGCAGGGCTTCAAGGAGCCTGAGCGTGCCGAGTGCATCTGCGTTTGCCGTATATTCCGGTGTTTCAAAGGACACATGCACATGAGACTGGGCAGCAAGGTTGTATATCTCATCCGGCTGCGTCTCCTGAATGATTCGGATGAGGTTGGTCGAATCAGTAAGATCGCCATAGTGGAGCTTGAACCTCGGTTTTTTTTCATGCGGATCCTGATAGAGATGGTCGATCCTCTGCGTGTTGAACAGAGACGAACGGCGCTTGATGCCATGGACCATGTATCCTTTATTCAGGAGGAGTTCAGCGAGATATGCCCCGTCCTGCCCCGTGATCCCTGTTATGAGTGCGGTCTTCTGTTTCATCTGTCTCCCCTTTACGCTGCAGTAGTGACACCACAATACCTATTGAAGGATATTATACTTGACCGGAAGTGAATCTTCATCCTTCTCGTTTTACGCCTTATGCTTCATCTGCCTCAGGTCGCCAGTGGATAGAACTTCAGTCCTCACGCTTCACGAATTACGCTTCACGACTCACAGCCTTTTTTACTCTTTATCCGCTTCACGATTCATCGATGAACAAGTAGTTTGGCTAATATTTTCTTCTGACCTCGGAGATTCGGAGCATCTGGATCGTCTTCAGTTTTCTCCCGGCAGAGGGGAATGTTACGGGCGGGGCATTACGATCAAGTGGCTGCATTATATAGGAGGGCGTATGCCGATAGATCCGGCCGATGAACGCTGTCTTATCGATAAAAAGCAGGACAATATCACTGTCGTGAATAATGGCATCGGGTTCAATAAGCGCAAGATCGTTTTTCTGCAGTTCCGGCGGAATGGCGATGAAGGATGATATCTGCAGGAAAAAGGCTCGTTCATCATGCGAGTATGAAGGCTCAGAGATTGCCGCATTCCAGGTGCGGAAGGCTGTCTGTCTCGCTTCGAATAACTGCTCCCACTGCACAACGGGAAGCAGTCTTGCAGGGTTATATATAGCTGATTCTTCTCTGACTGCCGCAGGTTCGTTCCAGAATTGGGGTAACGGTATCTGAAGGGCAACAGCAAGCCTCCGTATCGTATCTGTCCTGAGGTTTTCCTGTGTGCCGGCCTCAATCCGCGCAATACTCGCCTGTGATATTCCGCTCTTTTGGCTAAGTTCAAGCTGTGATAGGCCGAGGAGTTTTCTCGCTTTTTTGAGCCGGCTACTGATAGGCGCGTACACGTAATGAATTATACGTACATGACAGAATTTAGCAATGTCACAAATGAGTTTATATTGACTAGAGATATACACCTGTGTATAATACATCATTAATTCAATGGGGTTTGATTGCTATGAAATTGGCAGAATTGTTGAACGAGCGAAAAGCAATGAAGGAGCGCATCACACATATCAGGGAGCGCCTTGCTATGTGTGTGAGAAAGCAGGAGGGGGATGATGCTCCTGTTGAGCCGCCGGAAGAACTGAAGACAGAGCTGATCGGGCAGTATGAGAAACTTGCAGGCCTTATTATTGCCATAAACAGCGCGAATATGCAGACGTTGGTGGACAACAGAAACCTGATGGAGCTGATAGCAGAGAGGGACAAGAACATTGCAATCGCGGCATCTCTGCACAAGCTTGCCGGTCAGGCTACTCCTGAAAGCTCAAGATACAGCAGAAATGAGATTCGCTTTGTGCCTTCGGTAGACATCAAGAAGGTGCGGCAGGAGGCGGACCGGTATGCTGTAACTGCAAGAGAACTTGACAGCAGGATACAGGCAGCAAATTGGACAACTGATATATAAACCTTGCGTTGGTAGTCCGCTTCGGAGTGCCGGATGATGCGAACTAATAGCCTGAAAAAGCTATATTACGGGACCGACTCATAATCGGAAGAAACTGTAACAGAGCACGGTCACAAAAGCAGGCGAAAAGCCACAGCACCGTCAAGGTAACAACCAGCATTAGGGTATAACGCGCGGGCGAGGGTGGGTATGGGGAACGGAAGGAATTCATGAAAGAGTATCCAAAACAATACGACGTTGTTGATGGGCTGATCTACGACAGCTTTCTTGGAGATGCTGATGAGGTGATGTTTAGCTACTTCATCGAGGCCGTCGAAAAAATATTTGGAGCTGATGCTCATGCCTATAGCTGTTGTGTCATTAAGGGATTGGGTATGTATCCCAAGCAATTTGAGCCTTACCTTACAGCAAAAAAGCTCAATTATCTTTGCAAAGGTTTCGATATCCCAAGAAGGAAGGAGATGCCGGCACGGAGTATCGTGCATCTTGAAAAAGATGGTCTCAATCTCAGATCGCCTAAAATGGCCATCTACCGAATCGCTGCTGACAGCCCCTCAGAAATCTTCGTCCAGTTCAGCGGCACAGATATATCGCGGGGAGGCGTGAAAGTATTTGCGGCATATAGGGACTTCTCAGCGCTCAAGGAACTGTTTGAAAGAGTCCGGGACTCCTACCGGCAGGAGCGCAGATTAGGGAAACGTGTCATGACCAGTAGCGATGAGGAGATCAGGACTGAGCTGCTCGAATGGGATGACATTATTCTGCCTGACGCCCAAATAAAAGACATACGGCTCTCTATCGACAGCTTTCTGAGGAGCGGTGACCTGTTTCGAAGCAGAGGCATTCCGTATAAGAGAGGGATCCTCTTCGCCGGTGCTCCCGGCAATGGAAAGACCATGCTCTGTAAAGTGATTGCCAGCCAGAGCAGACTGCCTTTCATACTGCATTCCATGAATGCAGATCCATACCACTCGGATATTGACCATGCATTCGAGCAGGCGCTTGAGCTTTCACCTTCTATTATCTGTTTTGAAGATCTTGACCTTATAAGCAATTCACCGACTGAACTGGGATACCTGCTGAATAAACTGGACGGCATTGAGCCACTCGAAGGCATCCTTGTCCTTGCAACCACAAAAAAGCCTGAGGATATCGATCCTGCGCTCAGAAACAGACCGAGTCGGTTCGATCGGGTTTACAGAATATCGCTTCCGGATGATCTGGGCAGGGAGCAGATGCTCAGGAAATATTTCGGTAATAGCCTTGGCGGAGCATTGCTCGATGAGGTTGTGAAACTCACTGACGGTTTTTCAATGGCATACCTGAAAGAGCTTTTCATTTATACAACAATACTCTCAATGGACCGCAACGAAGAGGGTATCAGCGAGGCGCTAATATTTCATGCGGCTGAGATGCTCAGGGAGCAGATGAAGAACAGCAAAAAGCCGGTGGAAGACGTCTCACGACGTGAGATTGGCTTTGCCTCGCGCAGGAGGCATCGCGACTGGTTAGGTGAAGACTGGTAACGTAGACATTAGGGGTGACATGAAAGCTCATATTGAATACGCAAAACCTATCACTAAAGTTGACCACTGGGCAATAGTTGTCTTAAAAGGCTAGCAGGTTCCAGCGTCCGTATGGGGTATCTTAGAAAAAATGGCTAATTTCTGATCGATATAAGACAGGGAATTGACCAGGCGAGTCCTCGAAGCAAGGAATCCGAATGAAATGCCCAGACCATCTGCCAGCATATCGTAATAAGAAAAGGTCCTGTGCCTGGTCTGGCCCTGGAGATATTCAAGGGCAATACCCATGGTCAGGAACAGTGCGGCAATGGGCCATGCCATACGAGGGCTTGCAATGAGTTCAGCGAAATAGAGCATCAGCACGGCATACGCAAGGATATGATTAAGTTTGATATCATCACCCATGACCAAATTGGCCGGGTATGATGCAGTCAGTGATAGGTAGATTACTGAAGCAACCAGCATCAGTCCTATGAGGAGCCAGACCTCGAGGAAATGCATTTGACGGAGTATTTTCATCTTTGACACGTCACGTGCGCCATCACTCAGGAATGTGAGCTTTTCTCCAGCTCGTTACACGGATCCCTTTATGCTTATAGGTCTCTGCTCCTCCATAGATCAGGGTAGGTCTAAATGTGAGTTCACCGGCTATCTCGCCCCACTTTTCCAGTCCGAAGAAAAAATCACGGACAACGGTCTTCCCTGATTTTATCTCGACCGGCATAAGCCTTTGTCCGAGGTCAATCACAACATCTACTTCATTTCCGTTGCTGTCCCTCCAAAAATGCAGGTTTGGTCGTTCGCCCCTGTTAAGGCGGGCTTTCATCAACTCTGCCACAATAAATGACTCGAAGATGCTTCCCCTGAGCGGATGCGTCTCCAACTGCTGGGCAGTCTGAATGCCCAAAAGCCAACATGCTAGTCCGGCATCGTAAAAATAAAGTTTTGGCGACTTAATGAGCCGTTTGCTGAAGTTGGCGTGGTGCGGACGAAGCTGGAATAGAATATAGCTTGCTTCAAGTACTGAAATCCATGCCTTTGCTGTGTTGTGGGTAATGCCGCAGTCAGATGCAAGAGAACTTAGATTCAGCAGTTGCCCTGTTCGGCCAGCGCATAGGCGAACAAAACGCTGAAATGTCTCGAGTTCCTGTACTTTCAGGACCTGACGGACATCCCGTTCAATGTAAGCTGTCACATATGCGCCGAACCAAGCCCGGATTGAAATATTGCGATTATAGAGCGGTGGGTAGCATCCCTTTAGCAGCATATCGTCTAGAGTCTTGGGAAGTCTGCTCGCCTGCTCCAGTTCAGCGAGCGAAAAAGGAAGTAGCTCCACAAAGGCGGTCCTTCCGGCCAGGGATTGGGTAATGCCGGACAAAAGACCAAATTGCTGCGATCCGGTGAGAATAAACAGTCCCATACGTCCATCCGTATCAACAGTAGTTTGGAGGTATGACAGAAGATGAGGGCAGCGCTGCACCTCATCAAGCACTGCTCCATCAGGAAAACGCTCCAAAAACGTTCGTGGATCATCTTGCGCAGCCAGCCTGATATCCGGGTCCTCCAGAGACGCGTAAGGCTTTTTGTTAAAGATATTCTTGGCGAGAGTGGTCTTGCCGGACTGGCGGGGGCCGGTAATGGTTACGACAGGAAAGCCTTGTAGCAGGGAGCGAATAGCCTTTTCTGCATCACGTTTTATCATAACTAAAAGATTACGTTAAGTTATGTAAATTGTCAAAGTCTTTTATAATTAGCATGATTATACCCGGTCTGACCCTGGAGATATTCAAGGACAATTCCCATGGTCAGGAACAGTGCAGCAAGGGGCCACGCCATACGAGGGCTTGCAATGAGTTCAGCGAAATAGAGCATCAGCACGGCATACGCAAGGATATGATTAAGTTTGATATCATCACCCATGACCAAATTGGCCGGGTATGATGCAGTCAGTGATAGGTAGATTACTGAAGCAACCAGCATCAGTCCTATGAGGAGCCAGACCTCGAGGAAATGCATTTGACGAAAAAACTTCAAAGGTTCACTACATTCCACGCCTTACGAATAAATCCTGACACTTCATCCCCTCAGTCGCCCCGGCGACTCGCCGAGGAGAGCGGACCCGCCTGTGGAGGGCGCCTTACCCCTCACGCATTACGCTTCACGGCCTTTTATGCTCCCAGCTCTTGGCTCTTTTATGCCTTTATGATCTTCTTATTTGCGATCCCGGCTTTATGGAAGGCATTTCGAGTATCAATGATACAGGCGGCATAGCGGGCGATGAATGGATAATCATACGCCGAGTGATCGGTCAGGAGCAGGACAATGTCTGCCTTCTTCAGTTCTGCAGACGTCAGCTTTTTTGACCGCATATCAATATCAGGATAATGCCGGTGTCCTCTGCATACTGGAACCAATGGGTCGTTATATTCGACCTTTGAGCCTTTTTCCTTCAGAAGCTGCATGATGCGCAGAGACGGTGACTCCCTCTGGTCGTCTATATCCTTCTTATATGCAACCCCCAGTATTAATATCTTGGCTTTGTTGATACTCTTGCCTTTTTTGTTTAAGGCTTCGATCGTTTTCTGTATCACATAATAGGGCATGCTGGTATTGATCTCGCCTGCCAATTCGATGAAGCGTGTTGAAAAGTCGTATTCCCGGGCCTTCCAGGTGAGATAAAACGGATCGATCGGGATGCAGTGGCCTCCGAGGCCAGGACCGGGGTAGAAGGCCTGAAAACCAAAAGGCTTTGTCTTTGCTGCCTCGATCACCTCCCAGATATCGATATCCATCTTGTCAAAAAGCATCTTCATCTCATTTACCATCGCAATATTCACCGAGCGATAAATATTTTCAAGAAGCTTTGCCGCCTCTGCAACCCTTGGCGACGAAACAGGAACAGTGCGAGTAACGATCCTGTCATACAGAGCCTTCGCAGCTTTGAGGCATTGCGCTGAATATCCGCCCACCACCTTTGGGATGGTTGAGGTTGAAAAGTCCTTGTTGTTGGGGTCTTCGCGCTCAGGAGAAAAGGCTAGATAGAAATCCTTTCCAGCCTTCAGTCCCTTTTCTTCCAGTATGCGCTTCAGGTCGTCATCCGTAGTGCCGGGATACGTGGTTGATTCAAGGACCACAAGCTGGCCCTTCCTGAGATACCGGGCTATTGTCCTGCCTGTGTTGAAAACATAGCTCATATCTGGTTCCCGATTCTTGTTCAGCGGCGTAGGCACGCAGACGATAATGCAGTCCATCTTCGACAATTGGCTGAACTCAGAAGTCGGCTGGAAAGCTGACAAGCTTGCAGGCTGGCCAGCCCGCGTGCCCTTTTCTCTGATTGCGGCGATAGTTTCAAGCGGGATATGCTTTATGTAACTCTTGCCTTTTTTGAGAAGATCGATCTTTTTGGGATCTACGTCAAAACCGGTGACGTTAAACCCGGCCCTGCAGAACTCGATAACCAGTGGCAGGCCTACATACCCGAGCCCGATCACACCGACTCTGGCCTTGTTGTTTTTTATCTTAGTAAGAAGTTCCATGCATTTCTCTAGTCAAGAAAATATACAACATCGTCGTTAAGAGAATCTTTTTTCCTGCACTACAGCCAAGAATGCTGAAAGGAGAGGCTTTGTCTGGGGGATATTTACTTTTACTGTTTGCCAAACCGTTTCAAGGTCAACTCCAAAGTATTCATGGATTAATATATCACGCATGCCTGCTATCTGTTTCCATGGAATATGCGGTGCATCGTTGCGGGATTCCTGAGGAATATTCTTCACAGCTTCTCCAATAATTTCCAAGGCCCTGGTTACGGCAAAGACTGTTTTATCGTCTGCCCTGAATTGATCGAACGACATTTCTTCGACAAACAGTTCAGCTTTGTCCATTGCATCAATAGCATCGGCCAGATAGTCAAGTATGGCTCTCTTCTCAGACATAGATGACTTCACGAAGAATTCTTTCGCCTATTGCAGGCCGCAGAGCTTTCTTCATCACAAGATCAACTGGCACATCCAGTGCATCCGATAGATAATGTTTCAGACCGACGAACTCAATAAGCCCCAGAGGACGTTCAAAAGCGACAAGGATATCAACATCGCTTTTAGGATGTTGTTCTCCCCGCACACATGACCCGAAAAGCCCAATCTCTGTGACCCCGTATTCCTGTTTGAGCCTTTCCTTGAGCCCCGCAAGAGAAGCCTGAATCTCTTCTTTTGTCTTCATATTATTAACATTATACATCAAGCTGTGTTCCTTTTGGTTGCCTTGCTTTTTCGCGTATTACAAGTTTCTTGTCTCGATATTTCACGACTTACGCATTATGCATCACGGCCGTTCTGAGATATCAGCGATCAGCTCTCAGCTCTCAGCTCTCAGCTCTCAGGCTTTCAGGCTTTCCAGCTTACCAGACTGTCAGCTTTAAGACTTAACCCGTTCACACTTTACGACTCACGACTCACGACTCACGACTCACGACTCACGACTCACGACTCACGACTTACGACTCACGACTTACGAATTACGACTTACGAATTACGACTTACGACTTACGAATTACGACCTCTTTATTTTCTTGAAAAGCATGATGAACGGATTCAGGAGATAATAGGGTAAGGTCTTTAGGGAACTGCGGGGGATGTTGTACCTGAGGCGAATCTCGGAGAAAGACGGGAAGATTCTTTGAAAGAGCGCTTTTAAAATATCAACAGGGGAGTCAAGCAGTAGAAGAAACACTGCCATTCTAAGATGGGGATTAATATCCTGACTAAACAGGCCATTGATCACGAACCGCTTGAGATATTCATACCCGATCAGATTTTGTTTGGTTATCACATCCGGCATATCTAAGCCAAATGAATCATGCATGAGCTTCAGCGTGAACATACCCAGCCTCTTCATTTTCAGATGCCTTGCAGAAGCCATGAATTTATCCCAGTCAAACTCCTTGTTCAGAACTGCCGGCATCAGCACAAAATGATGAAGCGGCATAAAGGCCTTGCAGAAAAGTCGGAAGATCAGATAAAGAAGATACTTTTCATTTGAAAGAGAAGGGAGCGTCATGCCTTGGAATGGCATCTCCTGCAAGTCTTCCCACCAGTAAGTAGAAGACGCTTCAAAATATCTTCTCACCAGATTCCAGTGCAGTTCTATTACCGTGTTTTTCCTATGGAAGCGGAGGTGATAGGAACCTGCGAGTTGATCCTGCTCGCTAATCTCTTTGCTTAGATCATATCCGGCCGAAATAAGACCTGCTCGCGCTTGATCCAGATCATCCCACTGAATAAGCAGGTCTATATCAGAGGTGGGGTAAAGACCAATATCCCCCAGCAAGGTCTCGGCTGCAAAGGAACCCTTCAGCGGGATAGAGCGGATTCCAGCTCTGCGCAAAATATCGACTAAATGTAGAGTTTCTTCAAGATGGTCTGCGTTGCGTTGAATGGTCGCCACGTAGTGTGTCATCAGTCGCTGCTTGATTGAAGGAGGCACGATCTGAATCTCCGAGAGGTTCCTGTAAAGCAGCGGCGTCACCTGGTTCAGGTTCGACAGCTCAAGCAAGCGGTCATAATCAATAGGCCTTGTATTGGACAGAAGCTTCAGAACTTTCTGTATGACTTGGGCAGAAGGCGTCGGCTGGGAAAGAATGAGAACAATGTTCTCTTCAGGTGTGAGCTTCATGCTGATATTGTAACAGGCGCAGGGCCAATGGTGTGAAAGTAGTAGCGTGCTATCAGAGTTTTTGCACCTTCGGGATGAAGGAGTCTGCTCTTTATGTTGTCAATAATTTACTCAATGATTGAGTAATATTGCTAAGTCATCGAGTAAAGAAGTAGGGCAGGCAATAGCGACCATCTGACCCTTGCGCTGATCGCCCGGATTCCCTTGTATTTATTGATGGAATACGTATAGAATTAAATCGTTCAGCGCATGAACGCATCATCAAGTAAAAGACTAATCTCTCCTTTCACTGCTGCTTCAATTGCTGCGGAGCGGCGGTAGCCTGTTCACTGCCTTGTGATTCTTTTGCCAATCACGAATCACTAATTACGGTCTTTCCATGGACGAACTGCAATTTAACACCCTCCGCGAACTGACCAACGACGTCACCCTGTCCCAGCGTGATCTCTCCCGGAAGATGGGACTCAGTCTTGGCAAGGTGAACTATATTGTTAATGCGCTGCTCGAAAAAGGTTATATAAGGACAGAACGCTTCAAAAACTCCAAGAACAAGATGGCTTACATGTACATCCTTACGCCAAAGGGAATGGCCGAAAAGTTCAGACAGACACAGGCCTTTATTCGTCGCAAGACCGAAGATTATGAAAGACTTGGAACCGAGATAGAATCTCTCAGAAGTGAGCATGCTGGCCTTAGGCCCGGTGATAAGGCTTGATCGGGAATCGTTCGATTTTGTCTTTTTATCGTATCAGCTTATCGCTTTTCCGCTTGTTGGTTCTCCAGTTTGACCGCTCCACCGCTGTGATATAATGAGACCGCGACCATAATGAAAACAAAGCTGAAAGATATTGATTTCTCTGCATTGACCGAATTCCTGCGCAGTGATCGTAATGTCCTGTTCGCCCTTGTCTTCGGGTCATACGGCGCGGGCACACAGAAAGAGGACAGTGATCTTGATCTGGCCATATATTTTGAGGCCCCTCCGGAAGGCTTGGCGCTATTTGAGCTGAGTAATACCCTGTCCGATATCTGCGGCAGGGACATAGATCTAGTCGTTCTTAATGACTCTTCTTCGTTGCTGCGGCACCAGGTGATGAAGAACCGTCGTCCATTGGTGATAAAGGACCCTGAGCTGTACAGGCAGTTCAGAGAGAGAGTTATCACTGCATATGACGAGTACAAGTATATCTCGGGTATGTCAGTGTATGATCGATAAGATCCTGATAGAAAGAAAGCTTGGAAACATTGAAACGTTTCTCAAGGAGCTTGACGCTGCGCCAATTGGCAGTCTTCCGGAATTTACGTCAAATGTCGTGGCAAGAAGGTTCATTGAAAGAAACCTGGAACTTGCGATAGAGCAGATGCTCGATATCTGCAAACATCTGGTCAGCGGCCTCGATCTGAAAGAGCCTGAAACCTATGCCGAATGCTTTGATATTCTCTCGGCAGGTGGGATCATACATGCGGATGATGCAAAGAAGTTTCAGGCAATGGCACGATTCAGAAACATGCTCATACATATCTATGACGGGATAGATAACGCCATTACCTACGGCATATATACAAAGCACTTATCAGACTTTACCCTGTTTGTCTCAGATCTGAGAGCATTTCTCCGGAGAGAATCTTGAAAAGTATTGAAGAGATAAAAAGCGTTATCAAGCAGAATAAGGAAGATTTAAAACAACAATTCGGCGTAAGCGAAATCGGCATTTTTGGATCTTATGTTACGGGTAGTCAAAAAGAGGATAGCGATCTCGATATCTTGATTCAATTCGAAAAACCGATCGGTTTTGTTCGATTTATGAGACTTGAACGCAGATTGACGGAACTTGCAGGAGTCAGAGTTGAGATGGTTACAAAAAAAGCTTTGAAGCCGTATATCGGGCAGCGAATACTTCGAGAAGTAATTTATGTCTGAAGAGCGTATTCTGAGAGATTACCTGAACGATATTGCAGAGTCAGTTGAAGATATATCAGACTTTACCGCCGGGATGACCTTCGAAGAGTTTTCTGCAGATAGAAAGACAGTCAAAGCCGTTGTTCGCTGTCTGGAGGTTATAGGAGAGGCGGCAAACAAAATAACACCGGACATTAGGGCTGGATATTCTCATGTGCCCTGGGAAGAGATTGTTGGAATGCGGAACAGGCTTATTCATGAATATTTTGGTGTCGACGTAAGTATTCTGTGGCAAACAATACAGGAAGACATAGAACCACTAAGACTTTCGATTCAAACGATGGCACGCGACTTAGAGTAAGAAAAATCAGCCCGCCTCGGTCGCCCCGGGCGAATTACGACTCACGATTTACTGTCGTTATCGCTTTTCAGCTTCTTAGCTTTTAAACCATTCACCCTTCACGCCTTACGATTTACGACCGTTAAGCAACCATGTATGAAAAATTAATCATTGAGGCCGGGCGGACAGAGAAGCATTACTGGGCTGATCTCTGGCGGTACCGGGAGCTCTTCTACTTCCTCGCGTGGAGGGATATCCTCGTCAGGTATAAGCAGACGGTCATCGGCATTGTCTGGGCCCTGCTGCGGCCGTTCCTGACCATGCTCGTCTTCACCATAGTCTTCAGTAAGCTGTGGACTTTCTGATCTCCGGTATTATTCTGGTCGGGCTTATGATCTGGTATCAGTTCGTGCCGGGCTGGCGCATCATTACCCTGCCGGTGTTTATCCTCATTGCCTTTGCTGCTGCAATGGGTATCGGCCTCTGGCTTACTGCCCTGAATGTTAAATACCGCGACTTCAGATATATTGTGCCCTTTATCGTCCAGTTCGGCCTGTACATCTCGCCGGTCGGGTTTTCGAGCAGCATTGTGCCTGAGAGATGGCGGCTGCTCTACTCCCTCAATCCCATGGTCGGCGTCATTGATGGGTTCCGCTGGGCCATCCTCGGCAGTGAGAGTGCTCTTTACCTGCCAGGCTTCATTATTTCGATGGTCATTGTTGCGGTCTTTCTTGTCACCGGTATCCTTTATTTCAGGAAGACAGAAAAGACCTTTGCGGATGTGATTTGATGCGAAGCATCGGCAGGCGTTGAATCGAATATATATTAAAATCTTGAAAAGCCAAATAAGCAGTTTAACAATCTTTAAAAGGAGACTCGTATGCCCTTAGCGAAAAAAAAGACTGAGACCGTGACATTTCCGCGAAGTGTATTTGAAACAGCTGATACTCTTCATGACCTTGAAGACTGGCTCCTGGCGCATAATCCTGCCTTTATCAGAAAAATGCGTAAAGCTCGGCAAGAGGATCTCTCTGGCAAAGGCACTGACTGGAAGTCTCTGAAAAGACAGTTATGTTTGAAATAATATTACTGCCCGATGCTGAGGCGGCGTTCAGTAAACTTGATAGGGCTGTGCAGACACGGATTGGGCAAAAAAAGGACATATCCACCGCGGACATGAAATCAGACGTGAATACAGACATGAATACAATAAACAGACAAGTTTTTTCTTTGGCCGACATGGCCGAAGAAAAGATTATCTTTTGTCTGCCATAAGGTCTGCCTGTCGTCTGCGGTAAAATAAAGTTTGAGCGATGTAGTAATCAAAGTAAATAATCTCTCCAAGAAATACATTATCGGCCATCAGAAGCAGGAGCGGTGAGGTATTAAGGACATATCAACCGCGAGTTGTTCTCCATGAATAGGTTCAGCTAAAGCATTCAGGGTGCACATAGGGCTTTTACCCAGGCATAACGAATATCAATTGGTTCATTCCGGCTGGCTATTTCTTTGCCTAAACTGACTTAATTTATTATAATTCAGTCAGTTTAATGACTTTATTATTATGTATATACCACAAAGTCAGTTAGATAATTTAGCAAAAGTGCTTGAACCGGGTAAGGCTGTTATTATTTACGGTCCCCGCAGGTGCGGTAAGACTACGCTTCTTAACAAGTTCCTGAAAGGTATTTCCTCAAAATATCTTTTAGTAAGCGGTGATGATATCATCACGCAGAACTATCTAAGCAGCCAGTCCATAGAGAAGTTAACATCTTTTATTGGTGAAGCAGATTTATTGGTTGTCGACGAGGCCCAGAAGATCAAAAATGCAGGAGTCAATTTCAAGCTGATCATTGATCATGTCAGGGACATTCGAATTATTGCTACTGGCTCGTCATCGTTCGATCTCGCCCAACATGTCGGGGAACCACTTACCGGGAGGAAATATACCCTCAAGCTTTTTCCCTTGGCCCAGCTTGAGCTGGACAAGATCGAAAGCAGGGTGCAGACTGATGCCAGGCTTGAGAGTCGACTGATATACGGCTCCTATCCCGAGGTCGTTCTGATGAAAGATAACGGACAGAAGGTGCGCTATCTGAAAGAATTGATCAGTTCTTATCTCTACAAGGACATCCTCGAACTGGATGGACTGAAACGTTCTGATAAGTTAGCGAGGTTGTTGCAGTTGGTTGCGTTCCAGATAGGCAAAGAAGTTTCATACCAGGAACTTGGCACCCAGCTCGGCATGAGTAAAAACACTGTGGAGCGTTATCTCGACCTTCTGGAAAAAACTTTTGTTTTATTCAAACTCACTGGTTTCAGCAGAAATCTCCGTAAGGAGATAAGCAAAAGCCCTCGCTATTATTTTATCGACAATGGGGTTCGGAATGCGCTTCTGAACAACTTTAACCCTCTGGAACTCAGAGACGATATTGGCATGCTCTGGGAAAATTACCTGATTGTAGAGCGGTTGAAGAAGCAGGAATATCAATTCATTACAGCCAATAACTATTTCTGGCGAACATACGATCGTAAGGAGATCGATTTTATCGAAGAAACGGGTGGCAGGATCTTTGGATTCGAAATGAAATGGACCAGGGGCAAAAGTCATCCCCCAAAGGAATGGCTCGCTGCCTACACAAATGCAAGTTACCGGGTAGTCACACGGGAGAACTACCTTGAGTTTATAGCATGATGGCAGGCTTACCAGCTTTCCGGCTAACCAGCTTGATAGCTTGTCGGCTTGTTAGCCACTCACCTTTCACCAACAGAGCAAATCAATGAGTGAAACAGTAATCAAAGTAGATAACCTTTCCAAAAAGTATATTATCGGCCATCAGAAGCAGGAGCGGTATGCCGCGCTTCGGGACGTAATGGCAAACGGCGTGAAGCGCCTTGGCAGTAAACTCCTCTCACCCTTCACGACTCACGCTTCACGACTCACGGACACAACCAATGAAGTTTAAGGAATCAGAGATTATAGAACTTAAAAAATCAACCTCCGAGTTGAAAGAGGCGGTTATATCCATAACGGCAATGCTTAACAAGCATCAGCAATGCGAATTGTACTTCGGAATAAAAAACGATGGTTCTGTGATTGGGCAGGACGTGACCGAAAAAACGATACGAGATATTTCAAGGACTATAGCAGATAACATAGAGCCAAGGATCTTTCCTGTGATACATCAAATTGATATGGAAGAAAAGACATGTATCAGCGTTCAATGTCATGGGAAAGAAGTTCCGTATCTTGCTTACGGAAGGGCGTATATAAGAACGGGCGATGAAGACAGGCAATTGAGCGCAAAAGAACTGGAAGGTCTCTTTATTAAAAGGAATAAGGAGAAGCTGCGGTGGGATATGGAAATATGCAGAAATGCGGAGATTAAGGACATAAGCCCGAAAAAGCTACAAACCTTCCTCTCTACTTCGGGGTTGAAATACGACACTGTTGAAAATTCCCTTGAAAAATTAAAGCTCATGATTGATGGCAAGCTGCGCAATGCGGCGGTGATGATGTTCGCCAGGAAACCACAGGCTTTCTTCCCGAATGCAAAACTGAGATGCGCTGTCTTCGGCACGCAGGATACGTCCTTTACCCTTGACATGAAGGAGTATGAGGGAGATCTTTTTGCCCTGATAGTGAAGGCCGAAGACTATATACTGAAAAATATCCATATCGGAATGCGCTTGGAGGGTTTGAGGAGAATAGATGTTCCTGAGATCGACAAGGCTGCATTGCGGGAGGGAATCATTAACGCCTTCTGCCACAGGGATTATCGCGAATATGACTCAGTCAATATCGCTATCTTTAAGGATCGAGTGGAGTTAAGAAGTCCGGGATTATTATACGGCGGCCTGACTATAGATGCTATCAAGAAAAAGATGGTATCGGAAAGAAGAAACGAACTGATAGCGGAACTGTTCCACCGGATTCACTTCATCGAGAAATGGGGCAGGGGTATAAGCCTGATACTTTCCAGAGAGCCAGATACGGATTTCAGCGAAGTGGGGACGCACTTTATAGTAACCTTCATGCGGAAACATTTTAAGGAGGGTATTGTTTCTCCGGGAATCAATCTGGAACCGGTTGAAGGGAAAACTACCCAGAAAACTACCCAGAAAACTACCCAGAAAATATTAGATGAGATTAGAGCAAATCCTAAAATAACCAGGAAAGAACTGGCTATTAAAATAGGTATCGGCGAAGACGGTATAAAATATCATTTAACCAATCTTAGGGGAAAAGGCATCCTCAAAAGAATAGGCCCTGACAAGGGCGGGTATTGGGATATTTCAGGAAGGTTATAAACAATGTCCGTAGTAATCAATGAGGAGTGAACCATGTATATTGTTGTCTCTCAGGTGAGGCCTTTAGAAGACTACAAGTTGCTGCTTACCTTTAAGCACGGAGAGCAGGGCATATTTGACGTAACCCCTTATTTGAGCATGGGCAAATATGCAGAGCTTAGAGATGCAGCTTTATTTAACTCAGCGGCCGTCAGATTTGATACCGTTGAATGGGCAAATCACTTGGATATAGATCCTGAATTTCTTTATGCTAAATGCGTCAAGATAAAAAGTCAGGCAGCCTCAGTATCAGCGTAAGCTTTGCAGTTTATCGACATAAACTATTTACCTTTCACCCTTCACGACTAACGATTCACGACTCACGGGTTTATGAACACCGTAATCAAAGTAGATAACCTCTCCAAGAAGTATATCATCGGCCATCAGAAGCAGGAGCGGTCAGCCATTAAAGACATATCCACCGCGGACATGGAGTCAGACATGAATACAGACATGAAAACAATAAACAGGCAATATATTTCTATGGCCGACATGGCCGAAGAAAAGCTTAATTTTTGTCTGGCTTAAGGTCTGTCTGGCGTCTGCGGTTAAATAGCTATTATGGATATTAATGAGATCACATATGTAATCATCGGGTTTTTCTGTAAAATTACCCACGTGGCTGTAAATAGCGGTCAGCCCTTAAAACATATCAACCGCGGACATGAAGTCAGACGTCAATACAGACATGGATACCAACAGACAGGCAAGTTTTTTCTTTGGCGGACGTGGCCGAAGAAAAGCTTAATTTATGTCTGCCATAAGGTCTGTCTGTCGTCTGCGGTTAATCTGTCGTCTGCGGTTAAATAGCTATTATGGATATTAATGAGATCACATATGTAATCAATGGTGCAGTGTTTGAAGTTAACAAAATATTAGGACCTGGTTTCCTCGAGAAAGTTTATGAAAACGCCCTATTGATAGAACTTAGATCTCATGGGCTCAAAGCTGAAAGTCAGGTTCCTGTTAGAGTGATCTACAAAGGAGTCATAGCCGGAGAATATATAGCCGATCTGCTTGTTAAAGAAACAGTTATTATCGAACTCAAGACTGTGGAAAATCTCGATAAAATTCACGAAGCTCAGTTATTAAATTATCTGAAGGCAACAGGTAAACCAGTCGGACTTTTGGTTAACTTTAAAAGACAAAAAGCTGAGATTAAGCGGATAGTGCTTGGCTTAGACGAAAATGTCAGGCATTAAAACATATCAACCGCGGACATGGAGTCAGACATGAATACAGACATGAAAACAATAAACAGGCAATATATTTCTATGGCCGACATGGCCGAAGAAAAGCTTAATTTTTGTCTGGCTTAAGGTCTGTCTGTCGTCTGCGGTTAAAAGGGTATGTATCAGTCAGGTATTAAGGACATATCAACCGCGGACATAAAGTCAGACGCGAATACAGACATGAATACCAATAAACAAGCAATATTTTTCTATGGCCGACGTGGCCAAAGAAAAGCTTATTTTATGTCTGCCATAAGGTCTGTCTGTCGTCTGCGGTTAAATAGGTATGTGTGATATACTGAAGACAGTTCCAATGAAAGAAGGAGGAAACAATGCCTAAGCTGAGGGAGATTGATATAAATTATGAGCAGATCAGAGATTTATTTTTGCAGCTCGATTATGGGAAAAAAATAGCACTGTTAAAAGAAGTGATTAACGATAAAAACTATCGAGAGAATTTTTACGCCTATACTGAAGGGCTGGCGAAGAAATATAAGATTCCGCAGATGAACGAAAAAGAACTTGATGCATTTCTTCACAAAAATAATTAGGGCGTTCTCTCTTGATTCCCAAGATTGTCATTAATACCAATATTTATATTTCTGCTATCTTTTGGAATGGCAAGCCCAGAGAGGTAATAGACCTTGGTCGTGATGGAAAGGCAATAATATTTACTTCTCTTGAAATAGATAATGAAATATCTGAGAAATTAATGACAAAGTTTAATCTATCAAAAGTTTAATCTATCAGAGGAAGAAGTCAACCAAATACTTCTGGATTATTCAGCATTTACCTTGCCGGTAGAGATTCACCAAAAGATCTTCGCTATTCAAGACGATCCGGATGATAATAAGTTTTTGGAGTGCGCTCTGCAATGTAAGGCGGATTATATCATATCTGGAGATACCCATCTTTTAAGTCTGAACGAATTCGAAGGGATAAAAATGCTGAGAGCTGCAGAGTTTTTGAACATCATTGCACAAGACCAAAATAATCAGTGATGAGGAAATAGGCAGGAATATCAATAAGCAAGTCTGACCCCAGGAGCATTTCTCTCTGCTCTATGCGTTCTTGAACTATTCACGACTCACGGATTTATGAACACCGTAATCAAAGTAGATAATCTCTCCAAGAAGTATATTATTGGCCATCAGAAGCAGGAGCGGTCAGGTATTAAGGACATATCAACCGCGGACATGCAATCAGACGCGAATACAGACATGAATACAATAAACAGGCAATATATTTCTATGGCCGACGTGGCCGAAGAAAAGTTATGTTTATGTCTGCCTTATAGTCTGTCGGGCGTCTGCGGTTAAAAGGGTATGTATCAGTCAGGTATTAAGGACATATCAACCGCGGACATGCAATCAGACGCGAATACAGACATGAATACAATAAACAGGCAATATATTTCTATGGCCGACGTGGCCGAAGAAAAGTTATGTTTATGTCTGCCTTATAGTCTGTCGGGCGTCTGCGGTTAAATAAAGGTGGTCAGGGTCAAATTTTGTTATAATTAACGCATGAACAGAGAGGATATCATTACGTTTCTTGAGGAACATAAGACGGTGTTCGCAGAACGCTATGGAGTGCTCAAAATAGGACTTTTTGGCAGCTATGTCCGGGGCGAGGCTCGCGATGACAGCGATATTGACATAGCTGTAGAACTGAAGAAAGATCAGATTAGTGATCATTACTTTGCCTTGCTCCATTTTCTTGAAGATACGCTTGGGAAAAAGATCGACCTCGGCATTATATCTAATATCAAGCCCGGGATAAAGAAATACGTTGATCGTGAAATCATGTATGTCTGAAAGAAAGGCATGAAAGTCCGAGATATAATAAAAATCATAGAAGAAGATGGATGGTTTCTCGTTGCGACGAAAGGAAGCCACAGACAATACAAACATGCTCATAAGGCAGGAAGAGTAACGATTGCCGGCCATCCTGGAGATGAGTTAGCTCCAGGTACATTAAATAGCATTTTTAAGCAGGCCAAGGTAAAGGAGATTAAATAAATGAGGCGATTTCTTGTCATCATTGAAAAGGCGGGAGAAAACTATTCTGCGTATTCTCCGGATTTGCCAGGATGTGTAGCCACAGGGGTTACACGTGAAGTAGCGGAGCAGAGCATGTATGAAGCGATTGAAATGCATATTCGCGGACTGCAGGAAGATAATCTGCCCATACCGGATTGCTCATCTTTTGCTGAGTACATTGCTGTGCCGTTTTCCGGCTAAAGAGGCAGGAATGTCAATAAGCAAGTCTGACCCCAGGAGCATTTCTCTCTGCTCTATGCGTTCTTGAACTATTCACGATTCACGACTAACGACTAACGACTAACGACTAACCACTCACGGGTTTATGAACACCGTATTCAAAGTCAATAATCTCTCCAAAAGATATATCATCGGCCATCAGAAGCAGGAGCGATATACTGCGCTCTTCAGCTTGTCGGCTTTCCAGCTTTCTGGCTTTCCAACTTGACCGAAAGTCCATTGGCAATTCACAAAAATATGATATTATTGGTGAAACACTCGAAAGTTTCAAGAAACAGGTCAGGTTTCTGAAGAATCTCGAGACAGTTTCTGAGAAAAAAGAGAATAGAATATGATCAAGTTCGGAAAAAAAATATCTGATATTGAAGATAAATACCCACTGCTTGTCGCAACGCTATCGCACTTGAGCTCTGTGCGAACAGTATATCTTTTCGGATCACGGGCCAGTAATGCAGCAGACGAACTCAGCGATGTTGATATTGCGCTTCTTATGGAGGGTGGTCGGCTGCCTTTTGATGTCGAGCTTAATATGATGGGCGAGATAACATCTGTGCTTCAGACGGATGAAGTTAGTCTCGTTATTCTTAATAATGCCCCCTTGGCGATTGCATACGGAGTTATCAGAGATGCAAAGGTCCTTTACAGCAGAAATGAAAATAAACGACTTGATTTTGAAGAACAGATAACAAAGAAGTATTTTGATTTTGAGTATTATCTTGATATATACGACAGGGAATTTATTTTAGGCGCTCATCTTGAGATCGGACATGATAGATAAAGGACTCATTATTGATCGCCTGAGCAGGATTAGGGAAAACCTTAGAAATCTCAAGGAGCTTGGCGCATATTCGAAAGACGAATTTTTATCAGACAGGCGTAACTTTCATAGCTCTGCACGCCAGTTGCAAATTTCTATCGAAGCGTGTTTGGATGTAGGCCACCATATCATTTCCAGAAAGGCATTACGCCGCCCTAAAGATTATAAGGACATTTTTCTGATACTTGGTGAGGAAAAGATCATCCCCTCTGATTTTATCGAATCCCTTGTAAAAATGGCGAAGTACCGTAACAGACTGGTGCATCTTTATTGGGAGGTTTCGGCTGAAGAGATTTTCGATATTCTGAGGGACCACTTGAAAGATCTTGATTCTTACATAATGCATATTACAGAATTTATAGCTAAGGAACCTTCTCCTGAGTGAGACGCAACTTACCGGCTTTCCAGCCTACCAGCTTGTGCATGGTATACTAAATCATGTGCGGAAATAAAAGAGTGTGAAGGAGGCTGCCATATGGCTGCTATAGCAGAGAAAAGAAAGATCAAGGATTTGACTGTTAACGAATTCAAAACACTTATCCAGGAAAGCATTGCAGAAGATATCGGAGCATGGAAAGACACGTTTGAAATTCTCGCTGACAAGAACTTCATGAAGCAGATCATGGGGGCAGAGCAGGCTCGGAGAGAAAAGAAAAAAACTGAATTTGTCTCGTGGGAAAAACTGATACATCGTGTATAAAGCCGAATTATACAAGGAGGCTGCCAAATACTTTAAGAAGCTTGACAGCAAGCTACAAGTCAGAGTGATTACCGCTATTGAAAGCATTATCGAGAGCCCTTCTGAGGGCAATCATATTAAGAAGCTAAAGGGAAGATTGTCCGGCAAGTATCGCTATGATATTGGGAGCATTAGGATTGTTTATGTTGTTGATGAAGATATCAATGTTATATATATTGAAGCCATTGGTCCGCGGGGAGATATATATAAGTAGCCGGTTCGACGTTTTGAGTGTTCGGTTTTCCAGCTTTCCAGCCTGTGGAGGAACGACATCCCGGAAACCGGGGCTCGCTTGCTTGTCCCACATCTGTGCCACACATAACTGTGTCATGACACATAATCTACGATAGAGCCATCAAAGACTAAGGCCTCAATATTTACCGTAACTAACTAATATTAAATAACAATAAAGAAAATATGAACATTTTTTCATTTAGGCCTGATTATTGTATTAAACAAAAATGTGCAACAACCCGATAAAAGAGAGAAGTGCCCCTATATGGAAGAACCCTTTGAAGAATGCTATTTCCGCCATATGACCAGCCAGGCTGCGGAAAAAGCGATAAGATTTTGTGGTGGGAATTTTGCACAGTGCGACATCTACAAACAGCGTCTTAATGAGGAGGCTCAGCTTGTTTGACAACAATACGAATACACACTTTAACCGTTCACACATCACACCTCGTGCTTCACGACCTTTCTTCGCTCTTTATTATTTAACCGTTCACGCTTCACGACTCACGCTTTACGGCCTTTCCAGTTTGTTAGCTTGCCTGCTTGTTAGCTTGCCTGCATACGCAGCAGACGCTCCAAAGACAGAAGAGCAGAAGACGCTCTATGCCATTGGCCTGAGTGTCGGCCGCACGTTGGCACCCTTCAGCCTCACCGCCGCTGAACTCGAGACCGTAAAGCAGGGCCTTACCGACTCTATTGCAGGCAATAAGCCGGCAGTGGAACTGAACGCATATAACAACAAGATTCAGGAGATGGCTCGTGCCCGCCGCAAGGCACAGGGCGATAAGCTGGCACCTCAGAATAAGGCAGCATTAGACAAGGCTGCTGCTGAGAAGGGTGCAGTGAAGACCGCTTCAGGCCTGGTCTATGTGTCGCTCAAGGAAGGCACTGGCACTAACCCGATTGCAACCGACACGGTAAGGGTCAACTATCGTGGCACGCTTCCTGACGGCAAAGAGTTTGACAGTTCTGCCAAGCATGGCAAGCCCCTTGAGTTCAAGATAGACAGTGTTATCAAGTGCTGGACAGAAGGCGTTCAGAAGATGAAACCCGGCGGCAAGGCCAAACTGGTTTGTCCGGCAGCGCTTGCGTATGGCGACACTGGTGCAGGAGAACTGATCCTCCCTGGCGCCACGTTGATATTCGAGATAGAGCTGCTTGAGGTGAAGAAATAGTGATAGTAGCAGATCAGCTATCAGCGGTCAGCTCTCAGCTCTTAAGCCGTTCACCATTCATCCGCCTCAGCGGACCCGCCTGTGGCGGGCGCATCACGCATTACGCATCACGCATCACGGCCTTATTCGCTCTCAGCTCTCAGCGATCAGCATGCCAGCTTTCAGGCGTGCCAGCTTTCAGGCGTGCCTGCTTGTTAGCGTGCCTGCTTGCCTGCTTGTTAGCTTGCCTGCTTGCTTCGCCTGCTTCTGCCGACAACAAGCCCTATCAGCGCTCTGTTGAGAAATATGTAATGCCTGATGTCACCCTTATCAACCAGGATGGCAACAAGGTTCGCTTCAAGAACTTCCTCTCCACAGACAAGCCGGTTGTTGTTGACTTCATATTTGGCACCTGCACCACCATCTGCCCTGTCCTTTCAGCAGGCTATGCCAGTCTCCAACAGAGGCTCGGCCCAGAAACGGCAAAGGTCCACCTGGTCTCCATATCGATCGACCCTGAAAATGACACGCCCGCTGTTCTGAAGGATTATCTGCAGCGGTATCGTTCAAAACCGGGCTGGGATTTTCTGACCGGCTCCCGCAGGGATATTGACCGGGTCATGAAGGCTTTCGATGCCTATATCCCGAACAAAATGTCCCACTATGCAGTCACCTTTATACGCATGCCCAAGGAAGACAGCTGGATCAGGATCAATGGCATGATGAGCACCTCAGAGTTCGTTGCCGAGAGCCAGAAGGCAGGAATACGATGAAACAGCTTGCCAGCTTGTCTCACGCTTTCAGTCTATCCAGCTTGCATGCTTGCATGCTTGCATGCTTGTCAGCCTTTACACTCATCACTCATCACTCATTACGCATCACGGCCTCTAAACGCTTTACTTCTCACGCTTTACGGTCTTTTTCGTTCCTTAACCGTTCACGCTTCACGCTTCACGATTCACGGCCTTTTCACGCTTTCACGCTTGCCAGCTTGGTGGCTTTCACGCTTGCCCGCTTGTCTGCGCCCAGCTCTCAGCTCTCAGCTCTCAGCTCTCAGCTTGTTAACCGTTCACGCTTCACGCTTCACGATTCACGGCCTTTTCACGCTTTCTCGCTTGCCAGCTTGTCAGCTTTCACGCTTGCCAGCTTGGTGGCTTTCTCACCCGCTACTGCTTCATCCACGGATCAGGCCGATACCCTTCGCCTTGGTGAGCGTATGTACCGCGAGGGCATCCTCCCGTCCGGCGAGCCGATGAAGGCCTTTGTCAAGGGTGACGTGCCGGTTTCCGGAACCACCTTCACCTGTGTCAGCTGCCACCTCAGGAGCGGACTCGGCTCGTTTGAGGGCAAAGTCGTAACACCGCCAACCAATGGCCGCATCCTGTATCAGCCACGTGAGCCCTTTATAAAGGGATCTGAATTCGTTCCCTATATTCATACCTATGCGGTTTATCTGCCAGTCCGTCCTGCTTACACAGATGCAACCCTCTCTGCTGTTATGACCACCGGGTTCGACCCGACCGGCCGTTCTGTTGTCAGCGTTATGCCGCGGTATGAGATTAACGATAAAGACATGGCAATATTAATTGCCTATCTGAAGACCCTTTCTGAAAAGCCGTCTCCAGGCGTTGGCAAGAACGAGATAACGTTCGCAACAGTCATTGTTGAGGGCACTGATCCGTCTGCTGTTAATGCGATGATCACCCCCATTCAATTCGGCATTGACAGAAAGAACAGCCTTGCCACTGCAGCCAATAAAGATCCGCGGGTGGCCCGCATGTCGTACAACATGTCCGGGAATCTGACCTATATGAAATTTACCCTGTCACGCTGGGTGCTGAAAGGGTCGTCATCAACATGGCGCAAGCAGCTTGATGACTACTATAAGGCAGAGCCCGTATTCGCACTGCTTGGTGGCATCACCAACAGTGATTGGGAGCCGATCCATCGCTTCTGCGAGGATAACAAGATTCCAAATCTTCTACCGATAACCGAATATCCTGTGCTGTCCAGCACAGACTGGTACACCCTGTACCCCTCCCGCGGTATCCGCCAGGAGGGCGAAGCAGCAGCCCGGTATATGCACAGCATGTATGATCTCTTCAAGGACCGCCCGATCGTCCAGATCATAAGGACTGACCGCAGAGCAGAGGCCCTCGCTGCAGGTTTCCGGGAAACCTGGTCCCAGACTGGCCATGCCCCCACGCAAGAGATCATCCTTGCACCCGGAGAGAAGCTTACACCTGAGCGGCTACAGCACATAATCTCAAAGGAAAAGCCTGCTGCCCTGCTGATCTGGGATGACGCGTCCTTTCTTCCTGCGCTCAAGAGCCTTGTCGGCAAGCCGGACCAGCCCGGGCTGATCATCGCCTCTGGAACCTATATGGGCAAGGCCCTCTGGACCGTGCCTGAGGAGCTGCGTGATCTCCTCTCTATGACCTATCCTTACAGACTGCCTCAGGAAGATGCCCGGTACGATAAATCGATCAAGAGAGTTCTGGCAGGGAAGATGATAGAGTCCTATGACCCCCGGATCATCAGACAGTCCTATATCACCAACGAAATCCTGGGCAAGGCCCTCTTAGAGATGCGCGGCGAATACTACCGTGACTTTCTGCTGGACACCATCGGTATGAAGGCTGACCAGTATTATCCGCTCTATGAGCGCGTCAGCTTCGGCCCAGGCCAGCGGTATGCCTCCAAAGGCTGCTTTATTGTTCAGCTCAGCAAGGGCAAGACCCCCCAGCTTGAGCGCCGCAGCGAATGGATGACGCAGTGATAAGGCGAACAAGCTATCAAGCGGCAGGCAGCAGGCTTCAGGCAGCAGGCTTCAGGCAGCAGGCTTCAGGCAGCAGGCT
>CAYWRK010000003.1:0-242682 GCA_964461065.1 uncultured Nitrospiraceae bacterium | reverse complement strand
TTTCGGTCAAAGATCAGGGCATCGGCATCTCAGGAGAGTATCTGACCAGGATCTTCGATCCCTATTTCACCACTAAGCAGAAGGGCAGCGGGCTTGGCCTTGCAACGGTCTATTCGATCGTCAGGAAGCATGACGGCCATATAACGGTTGAATCAGAGCTCGGCACAGGCTCCACATTCCATATCTATATCCCGGCCTCGGCAAAGGAGGTGGAGCAGAAGACATCCTGTTCGCCGGTATTTGCGCACGAAGGAACAGGCAGGATACTGGTCATGGATGACGAAGAGACGGTGCGGAATATTGCAGGGGAGATCCTTAAGACATTTGGCTATGAGATCGGATTTGCCGTTGATGGTGCAGACGCGCTGGAAGCTTATCAGCGTGCAGCATCTGAAAAGCGGCCCTTTGATCTTGTCGTTATGGATCTCACGGTTCCGGGGGGTATGGGCGGCAGGGAACTGATGAAAAGACTCTTGGAGTTTGATCCTCGTGTCAGTGCGCTTGTATCGAGTGGTTATTCCAACGATCCGGTCATGGCAGAATATCAGAAGTTTGGGTTCAAAGGTGTTGTCTCCAAGCCATACAATGTGCTCTCACTTGCAGAAGCGGTTAAGAAGGCTTTGGAGTCATAGCCTCGAGCAATGCGTCGTCTTTAGTCGCCAGCAGTGAGCTGCTGCGCAAAGCCGGCAACTCTGTCCCGTATCTCATCCCGCGCCTTCCTGAACTCGGCCATGATCTCTTCCTCGCTGCCTTGGGCAGCTGCCGGGTCGTCGATAGGCCAGTGAATACGTTTAATATGCGGCGGGGTCATAGGGCAGGATGCCTCTGCATTGCCGCAGAGCGTGATGATCACATCCATGGAAAGAAGAAAGTCCGGATCGATCTCCTTGGATTCCTGGTCGGCGATGTCAATGCCAATCTCCTGCATCACTGCAATGGCCCGTTCATTGACGTCAGCAGGCGTTAGTCCGGCGCTGTGCGGATCGATAAGCCCTTTGCTGAGGACCCGCGCAAATCCCTCTGCCATCTGTGACCGGCAGGAGTTGCCGGTACAGAGAAACATAACTCGTATCATGATCTTCCTCCTGCAGCAGAACGCTGAAGCATATTCGCATAAAACTATATCAGAAGTTTATTGATGTTTCCATGCCTATTGATTAATCGATCTAATTTTCCTTATGAGAGAAACCGGCATCTGATATACTGAATATATAAAGAGGTGGTTAACGGTATGAGCATTGAACGCGATGAATCCAGACTGCTGGAAATTCGGAAGAACTATCCCGCGAAATTCGCTTCTGAGGATCACATATTCAGTCATATCCACCCTGGAGACAGAATTTTCATAGGCACAGGCTGTGGGGAGCCGCAGTATGTTGTTCAGGCGATGATCAGACATATACAGACTCACCCCAAGTCTTTTGTGGACACCGAACTCCTCCAGATATGGAATCTCGGTGTGAACTCCTATGCTGAAGAGCGGTACAGGGATAATTTCAGGTTCAACTCTTTCTTTATCGGCAGCACTGCACGCGATGCCGTAAATTCCGGACTTGCCGACTATACGCCCATATTCCTCTCAACAGTTCCCCGGTTATTCAGCGAAAAACGGGTTCCCATCGATATAGCTCTTATCCAGACATCCCTGCCGGATGCCCACGGATATGTGAGTTTGGGTATAAGCGTTGATATAGTAAAATCTGCAGTTGACAATGCAGAGATTGTTATTGCCCAGGTGAATGCCGAGATGCCGCGTGTGCATGGAGACACCTTTGTGCATATCAGGGATATTGATTTCCTGGTAGCGCATGATGAACTGCTGCTTGAGTTTGAGAGTATTGTATCTGACGAGATAGCCGGTCAAATCGGAGCGTATGTTGCGCGGATCATTCAGGACGGAGACACGATCCAGGTGGGATATGGCAGCATTCCCAATGCAATCCTTGAGCATCTCAAAGACAGGAAGCATCTCGGTGTCCATACAGAGCTCTTTACAGACGGCATTATGGCCCTCATGAAAAGCGGTGTAATCGACAATTCCCTTAAGGAACTCAACAGAGACAAGACCGTTGCTGCCTTCTGCATGGGGAAACGGGAGACCTATGAGTTTATCCATGACAATCCGAGCATCGAATTCAGACCGGTCAGCTATACAAACAACCCTCTCACTATCGCACGAAACAGAAATGTGACGGCCATCAACAGTGCACTCGAGATAGACCTTACCGGACAGGCAACAGCTGAATCGCTCGGCAAATATTTTTTCAGCGGCATCGGCGGTCAGGCTGACTTTATGAGGGGCGCCATACTCTCGGAAGGTGGCAAGACAATTCTTACTATCCAGTCGACTGCGGAAAATGATGCGATTTCGAGGATTGTCCCTTTTCTCACAGAAGGTGCAGGGGTGACTCTGACCCGTGGGGATCTGCATTACGTTGTGACTGAATACGGCATAGCCTATCTCCACGGCAAGAACATCCGGGAGCGTGCCATGGACCTCATAGCCATTGCTCATCCGAAATTCAGGGGCTGGCTGATCGAAGAGGCAAAGAAACTCCATCTTATCTATAAAGACCAGGCCTTTATCCCGGGTGAGGCCGGGATATATCCTGTGAACCTTGAGGCTCACAGGCATACGAAAACCGGACTTGGTTTAATACTGCGGCCAGTGCGCATGAGTGATGAGCATCTCCTTAAGGATTTTTTCTATGATCTGTCATCTGACGGCATGTACCGCCGCTTCATTTCGACAAGGAATTCCATGCCCCATGAACAGCTTCAGAAATTTGTCGTTATTGACTACACAAAGGAGATGGTTATACTTGCGGTTATCGAGCAGGACAACAGGGAGTCTATTGTCGGTATGGCACAGTATTTCATCGATGAGAAGACCCATACGGCTGAGGTTGCCTTTGTTGTCCGTGATGACTACCAAAGCAGGGGCATCGGTTTGGAGCTCCTTTCTTATATTACGGTTATCGCGAAACGCAACGGTCTTCATGGTTTTACAGCAGAGGTTCTGATGGACAACCGGCCCATGCTCCAGCTATTTGAGAGGATGGGGTTTATCGTTGAGCTGCGGGCAGAGGCAGGGGTGTACGAACTGAAGATGTCCTTTAGGGAAGGGTGATCTCTTAACAGCGACAGCTTCAATCAAAAGTTCAAATACCCTGGAATAGTGTGTTGATAGTGCAATGATTACGTAGTGATATGCTAAAAGTACGCAGTATTAAAAAGTGGTAAAGGAGAATAATGGATAACCTTAATACACGGGACCTGCTGAGGATGATCAGATCAGAAAATAACCTGATTTATGTGGTTACCGACAACGAACGGAGCACAGAGGCAGTCATTGTTGAGGTCGCCGCAGATGTTGAAGGTGTTGGGAGTCCTTTTGTATGGACCTGTACCGCAGGGGTTATCTGCAAAGGAGATACGTTTAAAGAAACAGTAGAGCCTCTGGCTGCGATTGACTTTGCGATTTCTCAGCCAGGACCGGCAATCTTTCTATTCAAGGACCTTTCTGCCTTCTGGGAGCACAATCCATTTATTATCAGAAAACTGAAGGAATTTTCTGTTCATGCCCGCTCAAAGCACCTGATTATCCTGGGTGCTGAAGAGGCTGTTCCTGAGCAGTTACGGGAAGACCTGGTCATTCTCTACCAGGGACTTCCTCGTATTGGAGAGATTAGTCAGTATCTCACAACATTGAAAGATGGTATTCCTTATCTGGGTCAGGCCTGTGCCGAAAATCCTGAATTGGAGAAAAGATTGGCAGTAGCGTCCCAAGGGCTGTATCTAACTGATATCGAGCGCAGCATCCGCACTTTTGATTACAGTCATGAAAAAAGTCAAAGCGATATAGTTCAGATGCTCTTTGAAATCAAACAGCAAATCATCAGAAAAAGCGGCATAATGGAGTTTATTGTCAATGATGCTGATTTGAGCCAGTTAGGAGGAATGGAGAACCTCAAGCTTTGGCTGGAGCGGCGCGAGAAGGTGTTTGGCCTCGATAACATTTCCTCCGGCGCCATGATGCCGAAGGGGGTGCTGGTCATGGGCATATCGGGTTGCGGCAAGTCGCTCTTCGTCAAGGTTATCGCTGCGCATTGGCGGCTCCCTCTTATCCGCCTTGATATGGCAATTTTGTACGGGGGGACATTCGGCACGCCTGAGACCAGTCTGCGCAAGGCATTCAGAACTGCGGAGGCGATAGCACCCTGCGTCCTCTGGATAGACGAGATAGAGGCCGGCATTTCATCGCAGGGTTTTAAGGCAGAAGGAGGTTCAGCTTCGCGCGTATTGGGATCGTTCCTGACATGGATGCAGGAAAAGAAGTCACCGGTTTTCGTTGCTGCTACAGCTAACGCTATCGAGATGCTGCCCGCGGAAGTATTGCGCAAGGGACGCTTCGATGAGATATTTTATGTCGGGCTTCCGGATGAGAAAGCGCGTGAAGAGATATATCGCATTCATATGAAGAAACATAATATTGATGTTTCCGGAATTGATCTCTCATTAATGGTATCATCACCAAAGCATCTTTCCGGGGCGGAGATCGAGCAGGTTGTGAAATCCGCGGTTTTCGAAGCCCTTGCTGAGAAGCGTCCTGTAGTGGAACAGGATTTTCTGCTTGCCTTGAGTAGAACCGTACCTCTGTCGATAACTATGGCCGAACAGATTAAGAGCATTGAAGCCTGGGCCTATCAACGCGCGGTTCCTGCTTCGGGGAAATACCATAGATAGAAGACCGCAGTTCTGTCTTTACAGTTATTGTGATAAGCCCGTTTGGTTTTGAACCGCCAGCCTTGACTGGGTCAAGGATTGCATATACGTACAGAGCTTACGGTTTTCTGCAGATGAGCTGTGCGACAGCCTTTCTCGGGTTTTCCTTCATGCCTTCAAAGGAATATATGATCTCCCAGTCCTGAAACCATGAAAACAGTTCTCCGGGCTTGAGCAGGTGTTCCGGATTTTTTGGCTTGCCGAACTGGGCCTGTTCCGCAGTAAAGGTCTCATATATGAGAAGGCCGCCGCTCCTGAGTGCTTTTCTGATAAAGGGTATGAGGGGCCTATGGAGATAGCGAAATACAAGGACTGCGCTGAAAAAATCGTTTTCGAACGGGTAGATGTCTTCTTTTTCAAGATCAATTTGTCTGAGTTCGACCGTAACTCCGAGGTGTCTTGCTGTATCGCCTGACAGTTTCAGGGCTTCTTCTGACCAATCAGCAAGGACCAAGGGAAAACCCATCGAAGCGAGGAACAGGCCATTATGGCCGTCGCCGCAGGCCAGATCGAGCAGAGGAAGATCTTTCAGATCATCAGTAAAAAGTGAAAGGTGCTCCCTGAGCAGTATGTCAGGCTCAGGTTGTCGATACGCATCAATGTATAAGGACATGCGGTCAGCAGAGTCTCAAATGCTGGAGTTACACATTCCTGATGAGAGCGTGCTCGTCGCATTCAGGGAATTTAGGGCAGCGGATGCAGTCGCCCCAGATCTTCTGAGGAAGTTCAGCCTTGTCAGTGTCCTTAAAATCCAATTTCTTAAAGAAGTCAGGCTGGTACGTGAGAACAAAGACCCGCTTGATGCCGAGCTCAGTTGCCTCATGTAAACAGCTTTTAACCATCTTTCGGCCGATGCCAGCTTTGTGAAACTCTTTCTTTACTGCGAGCGAGCGAACCTCTGCAAGATCATCCCAGAGAATATGAAGGGCGCAGACACCGACGATCTTTTTCTCAACTTCCGCTACAACGAAATCTCTGAGATTTTCATACAGCTCATTGAGCGACCGCGGTATCATCTGCTCTTTGCGGGCGAATTCGTTTACCAGCTTCTGGATTTCCTTAATATCGCTGATATGGGCCTTACGTATTTTCAATGCAGTCCATCCCCTCTTGGACAAGTTCTCTATTGGCCGAAAAAGCCGCTGCTTTCTTCGGATCGGTATTGTCCTTAAATATGCTGAATATGGTCTTTGACTTGAGTAGTGTTGTTTTTGCTATGAAGGCGCCGAGCATCACCATGTTCGCTGACTTCTGATTGTCCATATCTCCTGCAATTTTGGTCGAGGGAACAGGGATGGCTACAATGTCCTTTCTTGGTATCCTGCCGTGAATAAGCGATGAGTCGTATATGAGCAAGCCGTTCTTTTTCAGACTAGGCAGAAAGCGATCGAGCGATGCCCTGTTCATCACGATAAGAATATCCGGTGTTGTGACAACGGGAGAACCGATCATTTCGTCAGCAATAATCACAGTGCAGTTTGCGGTTCCTCCGCGCATCTCAGCCCCGTACGAGGGGAACCAGGTAACATCTCTGCCTTCAAGCATTGCTGCTGACATGAGCATCCTGCCGAGGAACAGTATGCCCTGACCTCCTGAGCCAGCGATGATAATTCTCTTCTCCAAATCAGTTGGTTCCCGCGAACTTATCCTTGACCAGTCCCAGAGGGTAGGTCTGGGCGAGGGTAGTCCTGATCCAGTCAGAGGCAGCTCTTGTGCTCATACCCCAGTCAGTAGGACAAGGTGAAAGGATCTCGATAAGGCTGAAACCCTTGCCTTCGATCTGATATCTAAAAGCTTTTTCAATGGCATTTCTCGCTGTCACCAGGTTCTTATAGGAGTCTACTGAAACACGCTGGAGGTAAGATACACCCTCAATTGAAGAAAGGAGTTCAGATACTTTAAGCGGATACCCGGTGGTCTGCACATCCCTGCCTTTCGGCGTAGTGGTTGTTCTCTGCCCTGTTATTGTTGTAGGCGCCATCTGTCCGCCGGTCATGCCATAGGTTGCGTTATTAATGAAGAAGACCGAGAAGTTCTCCCCTCTGTTTGCTGCATGGATAATTTCTGATGTGCCGATAGCGGCCAGATCTCCGTCTCCCTGGTAGGAGAAGATGATCTTGTCCGGCATGACCCTTTTCAGTGCAGTTGCTACGGCCGGGGGTCTGCCATGAGCAGCTTCGAGGATATCAAAATCAAAGTAATCGTATGCAAATACAGCACAGCCGACGGGTGCAATGCCAATGACCTTTTCCCTGATGCCAAGTGCGTCAATGCACTCTGCAATAAGCCTGTGGACGAGACTGTGACCGCAGCCGGGGCAGTAACGGAAAGCTGCAGATTTAAGACTTTTTGGTCTGTCAAATACTTTTTTCATGCATCTTTCCCTTATAACAGACTATGGTATTTTTGCCGGCTGTTTTTGCTGCATACATGGCGCTGTCTGCAGCGCTGAGCAGGCTTTTCGCGGTGGAGGCATTCTGCGGAAACGATGCGACTCCGCCGCTCACCGTGATGCTCACTTTTTCCGTGGTATTGATCCTTATTTTTGTTTCCCGCACTGACTGCAGTATTCTGCTGGCAAGGGCAATCGCTTCTTCTTCTTCAGTGTTGGGCAGTATGATCACAAACTCCTCGCCTCCATACCTTACCACAATATCCGTTTCTCTCGAAACAGACCTGAAAATCCTGGCAAGCTCCTGCAGCACCTCATCCCCTGCCTGATGGCCATATGTGTCGTTCAGCCTCTTGAAGTTGTCAATATCAAACATCATGAGGGAGAACGAACTGCCATACCGTTTTGTCCGTGATATCTCAAGGTCGAGATATTTGTAGAAATGTCTGCTGTTGAAGAGTCCGGTAAGGCCGTCGGTTACAGAGAGCCTTTTCGTCTCCTGGAAGAGTTTTATCTTGTCGATGATATGGGAGAAGTGGTTGCCGACCAGGGAAAGAAGGGCAGCAAAATCAAAATCCATGTCCCTGTTTACCCTGCTGGCGAGAACGAGTAGTCCCATCACCTTTTGGTTGGATATGAGCGGAATAGCCGCAATAAAGACAAAGCCTTCTTCTCGGAGTGCCGGGATTTTTGAGATGACTGACCGCTCGACAAAATACATGGGTTCAGGTATCTTGAGCGCATCACTGCAGAGTGCTTCAATGCCTCCATCAAGAATGAATTTCTGCAGATCAGAAGAGATGCCTTTGCTTGTCCTGAGCTTGAACTGCTCGTCTTCGATCATCATCAGAATTCCTGTGTGAAAATCTGTAATAAGCAGGACCTTATCGATCAGGTCCTCCATGACCAGATCCATATTCTCTGATGAAATGAAGGTGCTTGAAAGGGTATTGATGATGATCAGCTCTTTGTTCCTTTTTAGAAGTTCTTTTTCAAGCCAGATGAAATTGGTGATATCCTTTAGGATAATCCTGAGAAGATAAGAATCATCAAAATGCCTGAACGGGAGGATAAGCACCTCAAAATGCCTGTTATGAAACGCAATCCTCTCGAAATCCTCTGCTCCTGAGAGGAAGGACTGGGACACTTTCTTTGAGAGTTCTTTGAGAAGGGCTATTTCGTTAAAGTTTCGGTTGACAACCGCTTCTTTTGCTGAGCCAATGAGGGTGAAAAAGCTGAGATTGGCATCAAGGATGGTGTTGTCAGACTGAAGGATAATAAAAGGATCAGGTATAAGGTCCAGAGAGATATAATCCGACTGGACCTTTAGAGAATTTCTGTCAGTTGAAATGATTTTCATGTCTTAAGTTCTTCTTTAGATTTTTCAGGTATTCACCTGTTATTATTCTATTTTATACTTATTATCGCAATACTATTTTGATAATATGCAACTTCACATTTACATACAAAGATGTTTGTAAATGGCCTCTCTGGTGTTTTGATCATGCAGAAGCGGTAAATGTCGTTGCATTTTTGTATGTGACGTTGCTATAATTACAACACTTTATTTTTCAGTTTGGCGAAGTAATTTAAAGAAGAGTGGGCTTTCCCGCTCTTTTGTTTTCTATGGAAGAAATACAGGAAAAGATAGCGGTATTGGCAGAATCCATTGCTGAACAGCATGGGGTCCGGGTCTATGACGTGGAGATCGTGGGCAATGCTCGGAATCCTTTTGTGAGGGTTTATCTCGACAAGGAGCCAGGGGTCTCTCTGGAGGAATGCGCGAAATTCAGCAGGTCTCTTTCAGCGCTCATTGATGTAGAGGACCCTATACCGACAGCCTTTGTGCTCGAAGTTTCTTCCCCGGGCCTTGACCGGCAGCTGAAGAAGATTAAGCATTTCGAACAATCAAGGGGAAAACTGGCAAAGGTTGTAATGAAGAAGAAGTCTGCAGAGGGCCAGAATGTGGTTATCGGCAGAATTATGGATATCCAGGGCGACGTGATAACCCTGAAAAGCGGGGACGAGCAGAGTCTGCTCATACCCTTTGATGACATTGCTCGGGCAAGATTGGAGATAGAACTGAAATGACAAAAGAACTGTGTCACGTAATTGAACAGATAAGCAGAGAAAAGGGCATCTCGAAGGAGATCATGGTCGAGGCCCTGGAGTCAGCGCTGCTTTCAGCGATGCGGAAGAAATATGGCGGCAGGATGAATATTCATCTGACCATTGACCGGAAGAAGTGCGATATCAGCGTCTACGAGACGAAGGTGGTTGCTGCATCAGTAGCTGATCCCGATCAGGAGATCTCAATCAAGGATGCCAGGGCCATCGATCCGGAGAAGAAGGAAGGCGACACTATTGATTTTCCTCTTGATCTCCATGACCTCGGCAGGATAGCAGCGCAGACTGCAAAGCAGGTTATATTTCAGAGGGTGCGTGAAGCAGAACGCGATGTTATCTTCAGCGAGTTCAAGGACAGGACCGGCCAGATCGTAAGCGGCTCTGTTATGAGAAAAGAAAAGGGCGCTTATTTCATAAACCTTGGCAAGACAGAGGCATACCTTGCGATTAAGGATACGCTTCCGACAGAGAACCTGAAGCGCGGTGATGTTGTCAAGGCGATCGTTGAAGAGGTCAAGGTTACGTCAAAAGGTCCTGAAATTATTATCAGCAGGACTTCTCCTCAATTTGTCGGCGAACTGTTTAGGATGGAAGTGCCGGAAATCAGCGAGGGACTTGTCATTATAAAGAGCATTGTTCGTGAGCCGGGTGAACGCACGAAGATTGCGGTCACATCTAAGGACAAAGCAGTTGACCCTGTCGGGTCATGCGTCGGCATGAAGGGAACACGGGTGCAGGCCATTGTACGTGAGCTCAGGGGAGAGAGGATCGATATCATTCCCTGGACAGATGAGCCGAGAACGCTCATTGCCCGTGCTCTGAGCCCCGCGAGTGTGGAGAAGATCGGTGTGAATGAGGATGACAAGACTGCCATGGTGGTTGTGAACGACCAGCAGCTCTCACTTGCCATAGGCAAGAAAGGCCAGAACGTGAGGCTTGCAATGAAGCTCACCGGCTGGGATATTGATATCATAAGCGATACGGAATATTCAAAGATAAGGTTGGAAGAGACGGACAAGGCGCTTGTAGATTCCATAAGAAAGGAATCCGAGAAAAAAGAGACGCCGTCTGTCGATGCCTGACAGCACAGGCCTTTCCATTCAATTCATAAAAGGGGTCGGGCCCCACAAGGCCCGGCTTCTTGCTAGCCTCGGTATCAGCACCATCACAGATGCATTCCATTATCTCCCTTTTCGTTACGAAGACCGGTCAAATTTTATGCCTATCACTAACCTGCATCCCAACCGCAGGGAAACAGTTTCAGGGACTATAGTTTCACTCACGGCAAAGGGCAACAGGGGCAGCATCCTTGAAGCCGTGATCGCTGACACGGCAGGATATCTTAAGATTACATGGTTTAATCAGCCTTATCTTAAGAGAACATTCAGAATGGGACAGTCCCTTGTTGTCAGTGGTGTGGTGAAACAGAACACCCGGGATATGCCGGTGTTTATGATGGAAAGTCCGGAGTATGAAACGCTGCCTGATGATGCAGATGCCCTGATACACACAGGCAGAGTTGTGCCATTCTACAGCCTCACAGAAGGAATAAGCCAGAAGCAGTTCCGCAAGATCATGTTCTCGATCATCGGAGATCACGCAGCAAATCTGCGTGATCCTCTTCCCGCTGACGTCCTTGCCAGAAATGATCTTCCTGCACTTCAGGAGAGCATCCGTGAACTGCATTTCCCAGGCAACTCTGATAATCTTGTAGGCCTGAACAGCGGCATGACCAGATATCACCGGCGAATTATCTTTGATGAGTTTTTTCTCTTTGGACTCGGCCTTGCCGTGCTCAGGGAGAAGGCTGGCAGGGAAAAGGGGATAAGCTTCAGGCCGAAGGGAAGCTTTAGAAAGGCTCTTCTTAAGCAGTTCCCCTTTGAACTAACTCCAGCACAGAATAGGGTCATGGATGAGATCAGAAAGGATATGCAGGCGACCCGTCCCATGAATCGGCTTATCCAGGGGGATGTCGGCTGTGGAAAAACCATTGTAGCGCTTGCTGCCATGCTTGATGCAGTTGAATCGAAGTATCAGGCAGTGCTTATGGCACCCACAGAGATCCTTGCTGAGCAGCATCACATAACTATCCGCGGGATGATTGAACCGCTTGGCCTGAAGGTGCAGTTGATGACCGGCGGCAAAAATAAAGATCTGAATGGATCCGGGGACGCTTCTTCTGCCGATATCATTATCGGCACCCATGCGCTCATTCAGGAGAAGGTGAAGTTCAGAAACCTCGGCCTTGTTGTGATCGATGAGCAGCACAAGTTCGGTGTCATGCAGCGGGCAGTGCTCAGGGAAAAGGGTATGAACCCTGACGTACTGGTGATGACAGCAACCCCTATCCCGAGATCTCTTGCGCTCACGCTGTACGGTGACCTTGACTGTTCGATGATCGATGAACTTCCGCAAAACAGAAAGCCTGTGCTCACAATAAGGATGGAATCGACAAAAAAGGACGAGATCTATGCAGTTCTCAGGAAGGAGCTGAGCAAGGGAAAGCAGGCCTATGTTGTTTACCCTGCTATAGAAGAGTCCGAGAAGATGAAGCTGAAAACAGCTCTGCAGGGTAGGGAGGCATTTGCCCAAAAGTTCCCCGAGTTCAGGGTCGGCCTTATTCATGGAAGGATGAAGACCGAAGAGCGTGCTGAGACAATGAGCCTTTTCAAGAATAAAGAGATCGATATTCTTGTGAGCACAACGGTTATCGAGGTGGGCGTGGATGTTCCGAACGCCTCGGTAATGTTGATCGTTCATGCCGAGCGCTTTGGTCTTAGCCAGCTACACCAGCTTCGGGGGAGGGTGGGAAGAGGCGCTGACAGTTCTTGCTGCATCCTGATTGCGTACAATCCTGTGGGGGAGGATGCAAGGCGCAGGCTTGCTATCATGGTTAAGACCAATGACGGGTTCAGGATAGCTGAAGAGGACCTTGCTATCAGGGGCCCTGGCGAGTTTCTGGGCACCCGCCAGGCAGGTCTCCCGGATCTGCGTAATGCGAACATTGTTCGGGATGCTGCTATACTGGAGGCAGCAAAAAAAGAGGCTTTCAGCATCATCGACAAAGATTCGGAACTCAAAGAATTCCCTTTTCTAAAAGAGCATCTTGATGTATTCTGGAAAGGACGAGTTGACCTCTTCAAGACAGGGTAGCGGAGGCTGAACCATGAAGAAAATAATGGACGATTTAAGAAAAGGCCTGGAGAGGGTGCGCTGGTTTGCGACCGTGTTTGCGGAGCGCCTGAAGATTGAAATAGCCATATTCAGAATTCTTTATGAATCAGACCTTATGGCCAGGACCCGTGAGGATCTCCTGAAAAGGATTGGCGAACGAGTTCTGCAGCTTAAGGACCATCATGACAAGAACATCCTGAAGGATTCGGTCATAGGAGAAGCAGTGGCTGAGATCAACAAGCTTGAAAAGACTATCGAGGAACTGAAGATCAGGGCCTCGGAGATAGGCAGGGTTGCGGAATAGGTGATACTGTACGGCATTGTATTTATTTTGGGTTCTCTTATCGGATCGTTTCTGAATGTATGCATATACCGGATGCCCCGTGACCGTTCGATCGTATGGCCTTCTTCACGCTGTACGTCCTGCAGTAATCCTATCAAGCCATGGGATAACATTCCCATACTCAGTTTTCTGCTGCTGGGCGGCAGGTGCCGGACCTGCAAGGCTTCCATATCGTTTCGGTATCCTCTTGTTGAGGTCCTGAATGCTCTCCTGTATGTAACTCTTCTTTGGCGTTTTGGACCTGACTGGCCATTTTTGATCTATGCACTGCTATGTTCAGCACTTATTGTCATAACCTTTATTGATCTCGACTTTCAGATCATTCCTGACCGCATATCCCTCCCCGGCATACCGCTTGGACTGCTTGCTGGCTCACTCATACTGCCGGACCCTTTCATGAGGGCTGATGCGCTGGGATGGAAGGCCTCCCTAATAGGCGCTGCATCAGGCTTCTTTTTTTACTATTTCATAGCATTTGCCGGAGAAAAGATCCTGAAGAAAGAGGCTATGGGTGGAGGAGATATCAAGATGATGGCCATGGTAGGAGGATTCCTGGGATGGAAAGGCGTAATTCTCACGACCTTCCTTGGCAGTCTTTTCGGGTCTATCGTCGGCATCTTCATGATGCTCGTTCGGGGAAGGGAAAAGGGCAGTCAGATACCATTCGGTCCTTTTCTTGCTCTCGGTGCTGCTGTCTCGCTTTTTTTCGGTCAGGAACTTATTATTTGGTATCTGTACCGGTGATAGGTTTGACAGGAAGCGTGATACGCTGATATGAACGTGCAGTATATCCAGATAGCCATTATATCTTCGGTTGCCCTTATGGTCCTCCTCCTTGTCTTCTTTGTTCTAAAGCAGATTCTTACATACCAAAAAAAGCGCGATGAACAGGAGAGCCGTGAAAGAACTCAGGTAACGTTTGTTGTAGATACGTTCCATGACCTCATGTCCAAGCTGAAGGAAAAGGAACGTGAACTCGAGGCACTGAGAAGCAGGGCAGAGGAGCGGGCAACATCTGTCGAACTGTATAATGAGAATATTATTCAGTCAGTGCCGAGCGGTGTGGTTAGCTTTGATCAGGGCCTTACCATAACGAGAGTCAATGCGGCAGCCCTTGCAATACTTGAGATCAAGGAAGATGAAGCGATCGGAAGGCCATCTGATCAGATTTTTCGCAGCCCGATTAGAGAGATGATCGAGGAGAGAAAAGTGGTTGTGCGCGCAGAAACTGCTTATACCTGCAGAAGTGGCAAGAGGCTCTGGATCGGGCTTGCGCTGTCACCGCTGAAGGACAGTTCACAGGTGGTCATCGGCCACCTTCTTGTATTTACTGATCTGACAGAGCTCAAGGCCTTCCAGTCCCAGAAGGAATTGAGAGACCGCCTCTCAACGCTCGGAGAGATGTCAGCAGGCATTGCCCACGAAATGAGAAACCCTATGGCAGTTATTTCAGGATATACCAGGATCCTCTCAAAAAAAGTCGACGATACCCTGAAGCCTGCAGTAACCGCCATTAATAATGAAGTCATTGTCATGGATCGGATCATCGCAGACTTTCTCACATTTGCGCGGCCTGCTGCTCCTGTTTTCGGCAGCATGGATCTTGTTGCGCTGATACGGAGCTGTGTCGAGACAGTTCAGGAGGACGATAAGAAGATCAGGATTGCTATGGATACGCCTGAAGGCCTCCAGATGAAAGCTGATGAGGTCTTTATCCGCCAGGCGCTCTTGAATCTGCTTCAGAATGCTGTTGAGGCAATGCCTGAAGGCGGTGTGATCACGATCTCCTGTTCTCAGGATAACACGGATATTCTGCTGACCCTTTCAGACACTGGTCATGGGATACCGGACAATATCAGGGACAAGATATTTCTTCCTTTTTATACCACGAAGGAGCGGGGCACTGGTCTCGGGCTTGCGATTGTACATAAGATCATCATTTCCCATGGCGGGGCAATTAGTGCAGAGTCTTCACCGAAGGGTACGGTCTTTAGCATTACTTTTCCGAAACAGGGGGCTGTAACTCATTCCGCATGAGCGCTGGACGATTTAGTTAGCATTTCTATAGGTGATTCGATTCTGATATCTCAGAATCGAATCACCTATAACGCCTAAACGCTATTAATCTTTTTACCGAAGCGCAGGGCCACTGGTAATCACAGGCCTACACGGGAATGAAGCGCCTGGAACACCACAAATTGCAGGGAATGGCGGGAAGACAGTGCTGTTCCCAACCCCGGGGATGGATAACATGTTAATCACCTGAAATGCTCCAATGCTGCCTGTGCTTGGATTATCCCACGGTGAGACCCCGTCAGCGTCATTGTAAAAACGCTGAACGAAATATCCGCTTGTGTCTGTGCTGTCAGCATTTACAAGCACCTGGTCGCAAGTAGTATCCGCTAAGTATGCTGCACTGGGGTTTGAGAACCTGATTATGAGTCCTCCTCCCGGAAAGCTGAATGGAGCCTCTGCAATGAACTGAAGCTCAAAGTTTCCGACTATGGTATCTCCCCTGGGATTGGCAGGCGTCTGGGTGTTTGAAACAACCTGGACAAAAGAACCTGATTGAATGTTCCCCCCATTTACTGTGGTCGGTGCCATTGCAATATCGAGCTGAATATCTGCATCGTTTACAGCGCCGAGGTCAAAGGCTAATATATCTCCTGCTAACAGGTTGAAGGCAGGAATATTCTGATAAATAAACCCTGCATATGGTGTCCAGGGGTCACCACCATCGTCCCCACCTTTGCCAAATGGAAAGCAGTTACCAACCCCCGGAGTTGCAGGTGAAATAGTAACGTCTGCATTTGCAAAACCAAACGCACCGAACAGCATAACCAATACGACAACACTAACCATCCTGAATGTTCTGTTCATCTTGTTATCCCCCTATAATTTTGCGATACGACCATATCGCTCTCTCAATGAGAGTGCCTTGAAAGTTAAATCTCCTTCCATGAAACATACATTGTTATAGCCATCTGATATTGGAAGGAGTATATCAAAAAATATATCACAATATATAAAATTAGTGAAACAAATAAATCAGGAGACTCCAGGTAGGCATAAACATACTTTCCAGTTTGAGGGGGTCAATCAAGAGGAAGTAACAGGACAAGAAAAGGTAATAGAAAGGAAAGAGGCTGTCCGTCCAAGATTCAAACGGTCTAGTGATGTCTTGATGAGAAGCTTGTAAAAACTAAAGATATAAATAATAGGCAGGCTAAAGTTGGAGTATTCATATTGACAGTTTTGCTTATCTGATGGTTATATTGAGCGTGGGCTGGAGTACACGCATAAACAGACTTGCCAGAATTGCTGTGCTGGTTTATTGTGCAGTTTTGGTAATTATCCCGCTTTCTTACCTTCATGTTGAAGATCTTCTGCCGATCACAGATCTCCTTACGTCTCAGTCGCCTCATCAGACCGATCTCATTATTCTCATTCACGAGGCACTCTTTGCGCATCTTTGCAATACTACTGATTATCTTTACGGATCTGTTGACAGGCTATTTGATCAGTTCATCGTTCAACCGAGTGAGAGACATTCTCCCGATCTTATGGCGCTGAAGAAGTGTCTTCTGTTACTGTCCCTTTTGGTGTATGCCTTATACGCAGTTAGGAGATACTCCAGAAAACGGGGTAAAACGTTACCCCAGACAATATTCTGTTACCGGCTGTTCGACCACTCTCCGCCTTTTCTCTTTTCTCTGTAGCCCATATCAGGGAATAGGGCAGCACTGTTGTTTATTCAATAGCAGTAGTAAGCCCAGTTGAACTACTACAAAAAGAGGTCACTATAATGAGACAAAATTGCTGGGAATATATGAACTGCAGCAGCGACGGCAGGAAAGGACAGGAACCATGTCCTGCCATGACTGAGACAAAGGCGCATAGATTGAACAGCGGTAATAATGGCGGCAGGGTCTGCTGGGCTGTTGCTGGTACCCGTTGCCACGGCAAGGTGCAGGGCACCTATGCGGAAAAAGTATTGATCTGCAGTGACTGTGATTTTCGCAGGACTGTGCAGGAAGAGGAATGGCCGTCGTTCCGGCTTGTTTATTTGAAGAGTTAATCATAGACAACTGCTGCTGTAAAAAGCCTCCTAGAAGGGGACTTTTTACAGCAGCAAGCGATTCATATTTTTGGTTTGTTCTCTGTGGTGTGCCTGTATCTCTACCAGCTTGCTATCCCTTAACTACCAGCACAGGGCAGGGGGCATGACCGATCACCTTTTCTGTTACGCTGCCCATAAGTAGTCTTTTTAATCCTGTTCGTCCATGGGAACCGATGATAATGGTATCTGCATTCTTTTCATCTGCCATATCTATAATCGTCTGCCATGTCTCAGCTTCTCTGACAAAGGCTTGAACCTTTATCCCTGAGGATTCTGCCATCTGTTTTGCTTTATCCACATGCGACTGAGCTTTAACCACGAGATTGTCCCAGGCCTCAGGCGATTCTCCATAGAACTCGGCCGGCACATCCACAACGGACAAAATGATCAACTCTCCTCCATAGGATTTGGCAAAGTCGATCGCTCTTTCCGTTGCCGATTCACTATATTTTGATCCGTCTGTTGCAAGAAGAATCTTTTGCCAGCCGACAAACGTGTCCTTAGGGACAACAAGAACATCCTTGTGGCTGTAACCGATGACCCTTGCCGTAACGCTCCCGACAAGGGCCCGCTCAAGCCTGTTTTGACCCTTCCTTCCCATGACGATGAGATCGTAATTTTCAGCATCAGAAAGGTCAACGATCCGCTCATGTGTTTCGCCTTCCTCGCAGGTCGTGCGGATCATGATCTTTGCTTCAGCTGCAAGGCTCACCGCAACTGCAAGAGCGTCCTCGCACGGTTTGCGCATGGACGCCATAACATTGCCGACGCTGGTTGTATCGAGATCCCCGAGGTACGGAGGGATGACCGATACCACGGTCATCCAGCATTTTTCAGCCTCTGCAAATTTAAAGGATTCTTTGAGCGCATGCATGCCCGAAATTGATCCGTCTATCGCAACAAGGATCTTCCTGTATTTACCCATGATTATGCCTTTGAGTGTGCAAGTGCTTCCTGATGCTCACGCTGTTCAGCCCTGCGGCCCTGCCACATTGCCCGAAGAACAATGAAGGCACCGAGAGCCAGGGCAAAGATCATTATGCCAAAGCTGGTGCTTTTCAGTATCTTTGTCGTCTGTTCTGATAAGGTTGTTATAAGACCCAGCTGAGAAAGATATACTGGAACCATGAGCGCACGGCTGAATAACACAATGACCATGATCAGGCCCATGACCACTTTGATCATAAAGGGTTTGACATAGGTGGTGCCCATTGCGCCAAGTTGAATACCGAAGAGTGAGCCGCCAAGAATGATCATGGCAAGCCTGATATCAACCATGCCGTGCATCGCATACTTGAAAGAGCCGCCAAGGCCCATCACAAAAGCGATGACCAGTTCGGTTGCTGAGGCCATAAGACTCGGTGCTCCAAGTACATAGATCATGGAAGGAACGCCGACAAAGCCGCCAACCGCGATTGTTGCTGCGAGAACGCCTGTTGCAAAGCCGAGCGGTATGGTGAAGAGTATTGAGATCCTTGCATCCAGGCTTTTGAAATATACCATGGTGCCGGGTATGTTGACTGACTGAACCCATTTTGCAAGCTTGGTCATCTTCTCTTCTGCATGCATATTTCCTGACTTGTAAGTCTTCCATGCATCTCTGAGCACAAAGATGCCGACGACTGCGAGAACCACGACAAAGGATATGCTGACGTAGAGGTTTGACCCTGCATCACCGAATGCCTTTTTAATACTCTCCTGGATATGTGCGCCGTAAAGAACGCCTGCTTCTGCTGACACGCCTAGAGCAATACCGAGCTTTACATCGACCTGACCATATTTTGCGCGTTTTATTGCGCCGACCAGTGCTTTGGGGAATTTGTGGCACATATTACTCGCTACTGCTACAAGTCCGGGGACCCCCATGCTCATCATACCTGGTGTGAGAACGAATGCTCCTCCTGAGCCGATAAACCCGCTGACAAGGCCTCCTACAAAACCGACAAGAAACAGATAAGTGATGGTTAAAGCATCAAGGTTTATGAAATTCGCTGCGGCTGAAGCTAAATCGTGCATTATTATTTGACCTCCATTTTCTTTTTTGAAGCCTCAACTCCCAGCATTGTCCAGAAATGGCCGGTAAAGGTGCCGTGGAAGTATGAGAAAATAAAAGCTGTGATGATCGGCAGGAAGGCAAAAAGCCCGCCCTTGCCAAAGGTGCTGTTCAGATAATCCTGATTTGAGAGTAATGCAACATATAATCCGGCGGAAACGATGCCGGTAAGAATTAGGGGCGTTATAGGTTTTTTTCTTGTTTTCTGTTCTGTTGTTGACATTGTTCCTCCGTTATAATTAGCGTGATTTCTGAATCGTCTGCTTCTTACGAAGCTCCGGCCTGTTCGTTGCTCTCTTGTCCTGGCGCTCGTCTTCTCTCAGGAATTCCCTTGCTGTTGTGTGTTCATTTGCTTCTGCGAAGGTTACTGCTGCCATAAGCCTGTCAAACTTGCTAAATACTGATGCTTTCATGATGATCTCCTTTTTATATCTCTGCCGTTGCCGGTCTTGAGATATGTACAATGGGTTTAGAAATATTTTTTAAAAGCTTTTTTATATCAATGGTCTTTTTGTTTTCCGAGAGTGAAGGACTGATCAGGACCATGTCTATAGTGGGCCTGTCCTTCAGGAACACCTTTATTGCTGCTGCTACGTCTCCCTCTGAGGTATGGCAGTGCATAGTGATATCTGTTTCTTCTGCCTTTCGGCTCAGTTCTCTAATTTTGTTGTTAAGCTTTTCTCTGCATCTGTTCTGCTCACACTCCATGATCTCCTTCACGGTCTTCATGTCGCCGGCCTCTGCAAATGCTGCTGCTGCCATAATTTCTTCGAACTGCGTTGTCATATTCGTTGGTTTCATGATTAAAGTCTCTATGGTCACATTGAGAGTCTTTGCCAGTTCAAGGGCATAAGAAAAACCCTCGTCGCATTGCTCACCTCCTTTGGTTACGAATAAGATCTTATCCTTCATCTTCGTTTCTCCTTTGCTGAATTTCGAGATATATATTCCAAACTTCATGCCAAGACGTAAGTCGCTGAATTACAAGAAAAAAAGTAAATGCAGTGGTCTTGAATGTGTTTCAATATGGAACTGAACTGAAACAGATCAGGTAAATAATTAGTGGTTTGCTTTCAACCTGGATGGATGTATAATCAAGGCACTATGGAGATGAATAAACCGGAAGAGAAAGCTATTCCGCAGGTGAGGAACCGCCGTGTGCATATGGCGAATGAAAGGACTTTTCTTGCCTGGATCAGGACCAGTATTGCAATCATGGCCTTCGGTTTTGTGGTCGAGAAGTTTGGGCTCTTTGTAAGGCAGTTCTCTTACTATCTCAGTCAGGCGGGGAATGTGCCAAAGACAGACATGCAGGGGGCCGTCAGTCAGCCGTCAGGATATTCTTCGATTCTTGGTATTCTGCTCGTTGGATTTGGTGCAATGATGGGAGTGCTTGCGTTCATTAGATATAAGAAGGTAGCAAAGCAGATCGATGACGATACTTACCAGCCTTCGCGTATTTTGGACGTTATGCTGATGCTCTCACTGCTGATCATCGGCGTGTTTCTGGTGATCTACCTTATGCACAGCCTGTGATAGTGGGCCTGCCTCGAAACAGAAGACCAAGCAGATATTGCATCGACCGGGGTAGAGTTGCATCATGCTCTGCTATAATATTAAATTGAATTCGAGAGGGAGCCAGTAAGTATGACTCGGCTGAATGAACTCCTGAAAACAGCATACGAGAAAGGAGAATGAAAAGATGAAAGATTATTACTACAAAGCGGTGATTGAACCTCAGGATGAGGGTGGTTTCACAGCTTATGTGCCGAGTCTTCCGGGCTGCGTTACTGAGGGCGAGACATACGATGAGACAATGAGCAACATGAAAGAAGCTCTGGAGCTTTACCTTGAGACCCTGAAAGAAAGAAGGCGCAAGGTCAAGCCTGACACTACCCACATAGCAGAGCTTCACGTCTTCGTATGAGCAAGGAGCTTCCATCCCTTACGCCAAAGCAGGTTATAAAGGCATTGGAGAAAATAGGTTTTGAGTTTTTCAGGCAGAAGGGAAGTCATAAAATCTATGTAAAAGGAGCAATGCAGGCTATTGTTCCCTACCATACCATAGTAAAGACCTAAAGAAAGGGACTTTACATCAAATCATCAAAGGCACTGGGTTGAGCATTGAGGAATTCAGAGATTATCTGTAGATGAAGTGTCTTGTCTGGATAGCACTGACCTCCCCCAGGTTTCTTGCTGCCGATTAGGCTATTACAAGGCCTATTTCTTCAGTATTCTCCAGAGGCTGGTGCGCGAAATACCGAGGAGTTCTGCTGCTTTTGAGCGGTTGTTGTCCACGAAATCAAGAATTCTTTCCGCATAATCCCTGTTTAGTTCATCAATCGTTTTTACCCTGTTGGGTGAAATGGTCTCAACCTCAAATAGCTTGATGGTCTGCGGAAGGTTTTCAGGTTGAATTGTTGAGGCTTTCTCCAGAATGACCGCTCTTTCGATGATATTCTCCAGTTCTCTTACATTCCCGGGGAAGCCGTATGAGATGAGGATGTCCATTGCTTCTTTGCTGAAACCGGTTATTTTCTTATTTTCTTTTTTTGCAGACGTATGCAAAAAGTGTTTGAGAAGAGGAGGAATGTCTTCTTTTCTTTCCCTGAGAGGAGGGATAAATACATCCATGACATTCAGCCGGTAATAGAGGTCTTCTCTAAATTTGCCTTCCTTGATCAGTGTCGAAAGATTCTGGTTTGTTGCTGCGATTAGCCTGATATCAACCTTGATCAAGCGCGTTCCGCCAACACGCATGAATTCCTTGTCTTCGATCACTTTCAGGAGCTTAGCCTGGAGCGAGGGTGTCATTTCTGCTATTTCATCAAGAAAAAGCGTGCCGGTGTCTGCGACCTCAATCAGTCCTTTTTTCGATGCTACAGCGCCGGTGAAGGCACCTTTTTCATGCCCGAAAAGCTCACTGGCAAGAAGCTCCTCAGTGAAGATGGCACAGTTCAAACCGAGAAATGGTTTATCTTTTCGAGCACTGGTATGATGGATGATCTTTGCGACCAGACCTTTCCCCACTCCGCTTTCCCCGGTAAGCAGCACATTGCAGTCAGAATTCGTGATGCTTCTGATTACTTCGACAACGCGCTGCATGGTATGGCTTTTTGCGATGAACGGAAATTCCTGGTCTATACCGAGGGAGATCTTAAGGGCAGTGTTCTCTTTTTCTATCCTTTTTTTTTCCAGAACCTTTTTTATCTTAAGGTTCAGCTCGTCAAGATTAAAGGGCTTGGTAATATATTCTGATGCCCCCTTTTTCATGGCATCTACAGCAGAGTCGATGCTTCCGAAACCGGTGATGATGATCACATCAAGTTCAGGAAAATGCTCCTGTATCTTTTCAAGAAGAGCTATTCCGTCCATCCCCGGCATCTTTATGTCGGAGATGACGATGTCAAACGTCTCCTTCCCAAGCGCGTCGTATGCATCAATGCCGTTTTTTACTCCGGTAACGCTGCAGCCCTCTTTTTCCAGAGCATAGGTGAGGTGTTTCAGTGATATGTCTTCGTCTTCTGCGATCAGTATCCGTGAGCCCATTATTCCTCCGGCAGTTGTATGCTAAAGGTTGTGCCTTTACCCTGTGAGCTTGTTACCGAAATCTTTCCATAATGCTTCTGCACGATATTATAAACGATGGCGAGTCCTAACCCGGTACCTTTCTCTTTTGTGGTAAAGAATGGATCGAATATTCTGGCAAGGTCCTTTTCAGGAATGCCCGGACCTGAATCAGAAATCTCAATATTGATAATGCCGTCATGATGGGACAACGATACGCTTAGTAACCCTTTCCCTCCCATCGCCTGTACGGCATTTGTGAAAAGGTTTATGAAGAGCTGCTCCATAAGATGCCGGTCTGCTTTTAGAGCTATCTCTTCAGGGGCTTTAATGCTGACATTGATTGCGCTCATCTCACCCGATGCAGAGAGATTTCTAAGAATGTCATTGACCAGCTGCGTAATCAGAATCTGCTGAAAGAGGGGCTGCTTATCACGGGAAAACTCCAGAAGGTCACCCACAATCCTCTTGACTCTCAAGGTCTGGGAAAAAATATCGTTAACTGTCTCACTGACGATTTTTGGCATTTGCTGATCCTGCATTTCTCTTATCAGGATCTGGGCGGCAAGGTAAATATTGTTCAGTGGGTTATTGAGTTCGTGTGCCACGCCTGAGGCAAGGGTCCCGATGGAAGCAAGCTTGCGATTCTGATGCAACTCTTCATTTTTTCTGGTAATCTCCCTGTCCCGCTCTATCAGATCATTTTCCATTCTGTTGAACGCCTCCACAAGCACGCCTACTTCATCGTGTTTGGATGGCGCAGGAAGAGCTGAAAAATCTCCTTTGCCGGTTTTTTCGATTGCGCTCGTGAGCATCTTCATCTGCTTGACTGCGCTCCGAATGATAACCAGCAATGCAGTAAATCCGACGAAGAGGAAAAGGGGGAAAAGAATCAGAAGGGCAGTCTGTGAGATTCTGATTGTGCGGTCAACCTTCTCCCGTGTCACCGTATCGAGGCCTTTTGAAAGGTTCAGGATCTCCTCGCCGATCTTCCTGAGAGCGGTGATCTCAGTCTCCAGATCCCTCAGGTTAATGAGAATAGTCGAATCCGGGACTGGCTTAAAGAGTATCTCGATCTGTTTTGCATTGACCGTAGGGCTTTCGAGGAATGTTGCTTCCATTAAAGGGAAAAAGATTGCGTAGTGAGCGTTGCGTGCTTTCAGCTTTTCAATATTGTCGAGGAACTCCCACGCCAGTGTTTCGATCCTGCTGAAGCGCTGGCTGTAATCTTCGATGCCAGCCTGGAGGTTGAGTAATTGCCCTGTAGTATCATGGGGTTTATTCTGTTCAAGGATATTCTTGATCTCTTTGATATACGTATGAACGCTTTCGATCTCAATGACATCCCTGTACAGAAGGAAGTTCTTTTCGTGGCGCCTGAGCTGAAGTGTCTTGCTGCGAAGCGTATCGGACAATTCCAGATTCAGTATCTCTTTTCTGATCTCGATAAAGTTCACATAAGCGAAGATAGCAAGTATGGCGATGAGCGCTGAACTGATAAGAAAACTGAGGATGATCTTCTTTTGCAGGGACATAAGTCATATTATAAACGATAGCATGAAAAGAAGCATGCCCTCGTTATCCGGGGGCATGCTTGTAAGATATCAACCTCAAATCCTTACTTTACATCATGAAGGATAACGAAGTGCGCCCTTCTGTTTTTCGACCAGCATTCGTCGGCCTGTTGCGTGCAGAGCGGCTTTTCCTCTCCGTAGCTGATTGTCTCAATCCTCTTTGCGGCAATGCCGAGGGCCGCAAGATAATCCTTGACAGACTTTGCCCTTCTGTCGCCGAGTGCCAGATTATATTCGTTAGTGCCCCGCGCATCGCAATGGCCTTCTATGAGGAGTCTGGCTCCAAGATTCTTCTGTAGCCAAGTTGCTACGGATTTTGCAGCAGGTTTAAAGTTGGCCCCTATGTCATAGCTGTCATAATCGAACAAGATATCCAGGAACATGCCATCTTTTTCCGTAGTCTGTTTCGACTGCAGGTCTTTTGAATCAACAGACTCAACTTTCTGCTCAGCAATTCTATCAGGCACTTTGATCTGAGGTGTTTGCTGCGACTTGTCTTGTTGTGCTAACTGCTCTGGCTTGGTCACTACGCTTTGCCTGCAGCCTGATGAAATAAAGATTAAGAGGAATGCGATCATTCCGAAATACTTCATTGCAACCTCCTGGTATTTGATGTTTATACATCTACAATAAAATATCATGCAGTAAAATCATTCTGATCTAACGTTTGCGCTCTGTGGGGCAATGTCTATGCTGCAACTACCAAAACGGGGCAGGGTGCCTGCCTGATAACCTTCTCCACTGTATTGTCGCCAAAAATCTTCCTGGTCCAGCTCCTTTTTTTCGCCCCCATGACGATGACGTCGCAGTGTTCTTCTTCAGCGGCTTGCACGATCTTCCTGAAAGCATCGCCTTCCTCTAATCTGGTTTTTATCAGCACGCCTTCTTCATCCGCGATCTTCTTCATTGCCGATATTTCGGCTTGTCCGCAACTACTCAATACATCTTCTATGTTCTTTACACCGGTCAGATCCAGGTCGCCTTCGTTGGGCGGCAGAACTTTGACAACCGTGATCCAGCATTTCTCGTCGCAGGCAAGCTTGAGTCCCTGTTTAAGGACATCCTTTGAACCGTTGACTGCTATCAGGACCTTTCTGTATCCTTTCATTGTCTTTACCTCACCACTAGGATTGGACAGGCTGCGTTAATGATAACCCGTTCTGTTGTGCTTCCAATGATCGCCTTGTTCACGCCACGGTAGCCGTGGCTGCCCATAACGATCAGATCATGCTTCTTCTCTTTGGCTGTCTCTACTATGATGTCAGTCGCGTTGCCTTCTGAAATCTGTGTAAATACTGTTGTGCCCTGGAGTGATGCAAACTCCTTTGCCGATTTTATTATCTTCTCCGCTTCCTGCAGTAAGCTGTTGGTGATTGACTCGGTCTTGAAAAAGTTGACCATCTCCTCATAGCGAGGGATAACGTAGAGCACCGTAACAGTGCTGTTATCCTCCTTTGCTATCTGACAGGCGCGATTAATCGCCTTCTTGCTGAAATCTGACCCGTCAAAGGGAACAAGGATAGATTTGTATTCACCTGTACATTCGGTACAGGGCTTTTTCACAACAAGTATATCTATCGTAGATTCGGCAATTACGCCAGTCGTTACGCTTCCCATCAGCAGCCTGTTCAGGCCTTTTCGGCCATACGTGCCGAGGACGATGAGATCAGCCTTCTTTCCTTGTGCAACTTCGAGGATAACCTCGGCAGGATCGCCTTCGCAGAGCAAAGACTGCACTTCAATGTTGAATTCGTCAGTGATCTTTTGCTTCGACTCCATGCACGCCTTTTCGCCTATCTTCATTCGCTTGTCGAGCTGTTCGGGAGCAATGCCGAACTCCTCGGTATCGAAGAAGACCGCATGTACCATGATCACCTTCCCTCCATGTATACGGGCTCTATTGGATGCCTCGATGAGTGCTGCCTTGCTTGACAGTGAATCATCGAAGCCGACTAATATCGTTTTATACATGATTAATGTGCACCTCCGCCTTTTCTGAATACCAGTCCGACTCCAAAGCCTGCTCCCAAGGCAGAAATTATCGATATGAGCCCGTAGATCGCAGCATTGTTCTTTGCCATGCCGGCGAGGGACTTCACTATGCCGACCTGCTCAACCAGCACTTTTGATACTGCAGTATCGACAATCTTGCCATCCCTGATCTCATATACAGTGACCAGGTAATCACCGGGCGGTGCCTGGTAAGGCCATTCAGTATTTATGTAATAAGACTGCTTGCCGTCCTTCTCCTTCAGGTCTATGTTGCCGGCTGATGTGGCATAGAGTCTGGATGATTCCTTATACTTCAGGAACTCGCCGAACCATTTTGCCTTCTCCTGCCCGTCAGCTGCAGGGCTCAGCTGTACATGCCTGCTCAGCGCCGGGTAGCCTATGACATACTGGTCCTGCTCTTTCTGGTCGATCAGGTCTTCGATCTTCCTGGTGCTGTGGATCGAATAGAGGTTCGGCACATCCTCGAATTTCAGTGCCCCGACATTCATCCAGAGAAAACCGCCGACCTTGCCTTTCTGCTTGAGCGCCTCATGACCTTCCGGTGAAGCGATCTTGATGATCAGGTCTGTCCCTTTATCGGCGATGCCGCTTACGCTCACCGTGCTGCCGTGATAGAAGAAGTCGACCTTGATATGGTCATGGTTCGCCTTTGCCGTCAATTCTGCAGATGCCGTGCCAAAAGGAAATGCAATTGCAATGATCAGAAATAGCGAAATTGATATGGCCTGTTTCAGGCTGATAGCTGATAGCTGATAGCTAAGTGCTGTTTTCATCAGTGTCCTCCTGCCTGCGATAAGAGTAATGAGGGGCTGAGCGTAAGATCGAAGACGATCTTTACGGTCACCAGGAGAACGATCACCGCGAGAATGATCTTGAGCTGTTCACCCTTGAGCTTTCTTCCGAATACTGCGCCGACTTGTGCGCCGATGGTCGAGCCGAGCAGGAGCAGCACCGCGAGGATAAAATCCACGTTATGGTTAGTGTATGCCTGAAGGAACGTCACCTCTATGCAGTTGAAGAGGATCTGGAAGAGGCTCGTGCCGACCACGACATGCATCGGCATCCTGAGGATATAGACCATGACCGGCACCATAAGGAATCCGCCGCCCACGCCCATGATCGCTGCAAGGATTCCGACAAAACCGCCGAAGATGATAGGCAGGAGCATCGAGTGGGTAACGCCTGACTTTACATACTCTGTCTGAAGCGGCAGGGTCTTGAGCAGCTTTGAGAATGCTGACTCCTTTTCCTCTGCCTTCACTTCCTGCACTTTCTTATTTCTTATGCTGCTCAGGCTCTCGATGAACATATAGGTGCCGACGCCGCCTAACATGAGCACATAGGTCATCTTAATGACAAAGTCAGCGTTGCCCATTGCATTGAGGAATTTGATTGCCTGAACGCCGACGAGCCCGCCGATGAATCCTCCAATAAGAAGATGGACCCCCATCTTGAAGTCAACGTTGCCCACTTTCCAGTGTGCATAAGTTCCCGAGGTCGAGGCTGCCACGATCTGGTTGGAATCGGTTGCTGCCGCTACTGTTGCAGGTATACCGAGCATGATCAGAAGTGGGGTCATCAGAAAGCCGCCTCCCACGCCGAAAAGGCCGGAGAGCAGGCCGACTGCGAGGCCCAGCCCTATTGGGATGAAGATGTTGATACTGGTTAGTGCTACTGGTAAATAAAGATACATCAATCCAATTCCTCCTTTATATTGTTATGCTGATTGTGGATGTTTGGCCATGGTTACGATCGGCCTTGATGAGGTTCTTACAAGCTTGCTGAGCTCGCGTGATGAGATATTCCCATCTCCGGTGATGTCTGGGCTCAGCAATACCATGTCAATGCTGCTGTTCTGTTTCAGGTAATCCTTCACGGATGTTGCCGCATCCTGGATGGCAGTATGGATTGCGGTTGCCACTCCAGAGGTCTTGCATTTCTCCTCGATAGCGTTCCTGAGGTCAGGCTTGGCTTCTGCTGACTTCATCATCTGACGTGCTGTCTCGTGTTCGTTCTCTTCAGCAAAGGCCACTGCTGACATGATCTGCTCAAGCTTTCCGGAGAGCTTCTTCTTATTCACCAAAAGGACTGCCATGCCTTTGTCCGTCATCTTTGCAAGATCAAGGGCATAGTTAAGACCCTCATCGATCTCTCCGTCTTTGTAAGTAACAAATAATAGATTCCGCTTCATTGTCTGCCTCCTTGCTTCAAAATCTATTACATATAGAGCATATTGAATGCCAGACTATAACTATCGGAAATTAAAGAGATAAAATGAGACGTAGAAGATATGTGTTTAGAATATGAACAGTAGATTCATGCGATACTTAATGCTGTTCATATACTGAACAGATCATTTAACGTGTTGAAAAATTGGGGGAAATTGGCGAGAGTGAGAGTGATTTATAGAAGAAAGGAGGTAGTGTTTAGAATATGAACAGTGTTAACACTCATTTAAAACTGAAGAGCTTTTGTGGGAAAAAAGTTAATCTTCTTTTAGTATCTTCCAGAGGCTGGTTCTTGATATGCCAAGCAGTTCACATGCTTTTGACCGATTACCGCCCAGCATCTTTGTGACCTTTTCAGCGTAATCCCTGGAGATCTCTTCGATAGTCTTTATCTTGTCAGGGTCAAAGGTCTCGATCTGAAGCACGCGTATGCCATGCGGCAGACTCTCCGTTGTGATGACCGAACCCTTCTCAAGAATGATGGCGCGTTCGATGATATTCTCAAGCTCACGCACATTGCCCGGAAAGCTGTAATGCAGGAGGATCTCCATGGCTTCATCGGATATGCCGGAAAGTTTCTTGCCTGCCTTCGGCAGATGCTTCTGGAGAAAGTATTTGCTAAGCGGACGGATGTCATCCTGCCGTTCACGCAACGGGGCAATGAATATATCCATCACATTGATCCGGTAGTACAGGTCCTCCCTGAACTTCCCCTCAGCCATCAGGCCTTTCACATTCTGATTTGTCGCAGCAATGAAACGGACATCGACCTTCTGCGGTTTTGTGCCGCCGACGCGGTAGAACTCACCTTCCTCAACCACCTTCAGAAGTTTTGCCTGAAGGTTGGGAGAAAGTTCGGCGATCTCGTCAAGGAAGAGGGTGCCGGAATCGGCGATCTCAACAAGCCCCTGCTTGGTCGTTATAGCCCCGGTGAATGCGCCTTTTTCATGGCCGAACAGTTCGCTCGCAAGAAGGTCTTCTGTAAGCGTTGCGCAGTTGATCGCTAAAAAAGGCCGCTGCTGTCTTTTGCTGGTGAAGTGAATGATCTTTGCTATCAGGCTCTTGCCTACGCCTGTCTCACCGGTCAGGAGCAGGTTGATATCTGAGTCCTTTATCTCCTCGATGGTCTGGAGGATGCGCTTCATGCTGTCGCTCTTGGCTATGATCGAGACCTTTTTTTCCATGCCGAAATAGGTCCTGAGCGCGATATTCTCTTTCTTCAGCGCCTTCTGTTCCTGGATCTTCCTGACCCGCAGGACAAGCTCGTCAAGATCAAAAGGCTTTGTGATGTAATCATAGGCCCCCTTGCGCATCGCCTCCACTGCAGAGCTGATGCTTCCGAAGCCGGTAATGAGGATAACTTCTGTTGTCTGATGATTCTTTTTGATGCTCTCCAAAAGATCCAGCCCGCTTGGGCCGGGCATCTTGATGTCAGTAATGAGGATATCGAAATGTTCCTGCCCCAGCTTCTCAAGGGCCGAACTGCCGTCTTGCACTCCGGTCACATCGTAACCCTCTTCCTGCAGGGTATCGAGTATGTTGTTCAGTGTAATCTCTTCATCTTCAGCTATGAGTATTCTGAATGCCATGCTAATATTCTGCCTTTACTGAGGATTTTTCGGCAACGCAAGGACAAAGGTAGTGCCTTTTCCTTCTTCGCTCTCGACCGTCAGTTCACCGTGATGTTTCTGAATGATGTTGAAGACGATCGCAAGGCCGAGACCTGTTCCTTTGTCTTTTGTGGTGAAGAAGGGCTCGAATATTTTGTCGAGTGCATCTTTCGGTATCCCGCTGCCGGTGTCGGAAACCCGTATTGAAATCCTGCTCTCTTCTTCCTTTGCCTTTACCGCGATTTCTCCCTGACCGGACATTGCATCCAGTGCATTGGAGAAGATATTTATAAAGACCTGCTCGAGCTGTTCGGTATCTGCATAGAGGACAATCTCCTCAGGCGCCAGCTCAGTGGAGAGGCTGATGCCCTGCAGATCCCGGGTATTTTTGAAATGCTTGTATGCTTCGGTGATCAATCCGCGCAGCTCGACTGCCATAAAATGGGGTTCTCTGCCGCGCGCGAATTCGAGGAGATCGCCCACAATGCTCTTTACCCGCATGGTTTGTCCGAAGATGTCATTGAGCCCCTTCCTGATGTATTCCGGACTATCATCGCCTGCCTTCTTCATCAGCCTCTGAGCGCTTGTATAGATGTTGTTGAGAGGGTTGTTCAACTCATGGGCAACACCTGAGGCCAGTGTGCCGATAGCTGCCAGCTTCTTGGACTGCAGCAGTTCTTTTTCCCTCTGGCTGAGCTGGTCCTCCATAACATTGAATTTTCTGATCAATTGTCCGACCTCATCATTGCCCCATTCAGGGGCAGGCTGATGATCATGAGCAAAATTCCCGGCCCCGGTCTCTTCGATGAGGTTGGTCAGCATGCGCAATCTCTTCACAACATTGCTGACGATGAAGAGCATGGTGCCGAAACCGACAAGGAGGAAGAGGGGGAAAAAGACCAGGATCGCAATTCTCGATGACTGGATGAAGCTATCCACTTTTTCGCGGGCAGCCCTGTCCAGCTCTTTTGATTCTGTCAGAATATTCTCTCCGGACTTTCTGAGGGCGCTTATTTCGATATTGAGCTCGTTCAGATTTATCAGAATCTTGTGGTCAGGCTGGAGAGAGAGGGTCTCGGTAAGATAGGTTACGTCCTCAAGGGGCTTGTCGAGAAAATTGGCCTCGACAAGGCGGCTGACTCTGTGATACGCAGGAGACGATTTTTTCAGTCCGTTCGATTCATTCGAAATGATGCCTACAAGGGTTTCAATCCTCACAAACTGAGTGCGGTATTCATGTGCAAGGCTTCTTATCGCAGACATACGGTCTGCGGCAGGCGTCTTTGCGCTGTTGAGCAGGTCATCCAGCTCGGTCAGATATCCATAAATAGCCTTTGATTCGTCTGCGGCATGCTCAGGCGCATAGAGGAAATAGTTCTTTTCATGCCTCCTGAGCTGCAGGGATTTGGACCGTATGGTATCGGTCAGCTCGAGGAAGATGGTCTCCTTCTTTATCTCAATGAAGTTCAGGTACAGGAAGGCAGAAAGCATTGCTATGATGCCTGCGCTGACAAGGAAGCTGAGCACTATTTTCTTTTTTAGCGACATATTGGCCTATATTAGCACCGGAGGCGGATCAAAATAAAATCTGCTCACTATTCTGTTTATAAAGCCGCTTCAATCTTATACAATAATCGTATGAAATTCTTCGGAAGAAATGATGAACCACAGCAGGACCCTGTTCTCGAAAAGCTGAGGGAAAAGATTGCTGATGTTGATCTGCGAAGCCACGTAAAAGAGGTTGTTGAGAGGGAACTTGAGCTGCTCTACAGAATAGGCCCCTCGACATCAGAATATACCATAGGCCTGACGTACATCGAATATCTCTTGTCGATGCCTTGGAAGACAAGGACTGAGGATATTCTTGATCTTGATCTGGCAGAGCAAATTCTTAATGAAGAACACTACGGACTTGCCCAGATCAAGGAACGCATCCTTGAATATCTTGCAGTAAAAAAGTTAAAGATGAGCCGGAAGCCGCAGATACTGGTTGTTGATGATGAAGAGATCGTCCGGCGGAATATGACTCATGTTCTGCTTAAAGAGAATTACGCTGTTCAGACTGCAAAGGACGGTTATGAGGCGCTTGCTGCAATTGAGAAGACCGAGTTCGATGTAGTCCTGACTGATTTCAAGATGGAGAAGATGGATGGGCTTGAGGTACTCGGAAAGATCAAGGCAAAGTCTCCGAATACACAGGTGATTATGATCACAGGATACGCCACCATCAACACAGCAGTTGAGGCCATGAAAAAAGGTGCCTTTCACTATATTGCGAAGCCCTTCAAGCTCGATGACGTGAGGAATGTTGTAAATCAGGCGCTTGAGAAAAGGGCGGTAACTCAGGATACTCGGGGATCAGTGCTCTGTTTCTCCGGCCCCCCAGGGACAGGCAAGACATCCTTGGGCCGGTCCATTGCCCGCGCCCTCGGCAGGAAGTTTGCCAGGATATCTCTTGGCGGCATCAAGGACGAGGCAGAGATAAGAGGCCATAGGAGGACCTATGCAGGCGCCATGCCGGGAAGAATCATTGACGAAATCAGGCGGACAGGTGTTTGCAATCCTCTTATCATCCTTGATGAACTCGACAAGATTGGTCACGATTTTAAGGGAGATCCAGCTTCAGCGCTTCTGGAGGTTTTGGATCCCGAACAGAATGCAAGCTATCTCGACCATTATCTGGACATGCCGTTTGATCTGTCGGGAGTTATGTTCATTATTACTGCAAATGTTGCTGAGAATATCCCCGGGCCGTTAAAAGATCGTATGGAGGTGATCCACTTTTCCGGATACACCGAAGAGGAGAAGGTAAATATTGCGATCAACTTTCTTGTGCCAAGACAGATCAGGGAGAATGGTCTGTTGGACAGTCCTCCACGGTTTGACGAAGAGGCAGTTTTTAAGATTGTGCAGGAATATACCCATGAAGCAGGTATCCGTGGACTCAGCAGAGAAATTGCCTCTGTCTGCAGGAAGATCGCAAAGGATTTTGTTCAACATGCTGAGCATGTTGAAACGGTGACCGTAACCCCTGCGATGGCAGAAAAGCTTTTGGGGCCAAGAAAGTTCTACTTCGAGGTGACCGATGAACAGGATAGGACCGGGGTTACCACGGGACTTGTCTGGACAGATATCGGCGGGGAGATCATCTTTGTCGAGGCGGCGAAGATGGCAGGAAAGCAGGAGCTCATTTTGACGGGGTCCCTCGGCGATATTATGAAGGAGTCAGCTCGCGCTGCGCTGAGCTTTATAAGGAGTAATGCTGCAGCGTTCAACATAGAGGAACATTTTTTCGAGAATCATGATATCCATATCCATGTGCCTGCCGGCGCGATACCCAAGGATGGTCCGTCAGCGGGCAGCACGATAGTAATTGCCCTGCTTTCTCTGCTTACGGGAAGACCGGCTCGGAGAGATGTTGCGCTGAGCGGTGAGATTACCTTGAGCGGCAGGGTCCTTCCTGTTGGAGGGATCAAGGAAAAGCTTCTTGCTGCGAAAAGGGCAGGTGTGCATCATGTAATCCTGCCTCTCAAAAACAGGGTAGATATCGAGAGCCTTCCTCCCGAAATACTCAAGGATCTAAGGGTCAGCTATATAGACAGGATAAGCGAGGCCGTCGAACTGGTGCTTAAAAAATAGGAAGCCCGTGTTTTGCACGGGCTCTCTCAGTCTGCTCTTCCTATCACCTGGGTGCCGCTGCCCGGTATTCCTTCCTCGGTCTTTTTGATATGGTTGGCCTGTCAATGTTCTTGCGGTCTGTTTCTCTCAGAAGCTCCTTTGCTGTCTCGTGCTCGCCTGATTCTGCGAATGTGATTGCCATCATTATCTTCTCGAATTTTTCACTCAGACCTTTCATGGTATCCTCCTGATACTCAATCGTTAAGGTTCGTATGCCTTGACCACGAGCACCGGACAGGGCGCATGGCCTATCACTTTTTCGGTAACACTGCCCATAAACAACCGTTTAACACCAGTTCTCCCGTGACTGCCCATAATTATCATATCTGCGGCTTCTTTCTTTGCCATGCTGGTTATGACCTTGTATGACTCACCTTCCCTGACAAAGGTGTCGGTTTGCAGACCCTGTTCTTTTGCTTTTTTGCCGACATCTTCAACATGCTGCCTGGCCTGGCTCACAAGGCTTTCAACGGCATCAGGCGCCTGCGCCTGGAATTCGTCAGTAACGTCGACAATGGAGATGATTTTCAACTGCGCCCCGTAAATCTTTGCAAGGCTGATAGCCTTCCCTGTGGAGCTTTCGCTGTATCGCGAGCCGTCGGTCGGCACCAGCATGGTTTTCCATGTCACGGCTGTATCTCGCGGGACAACAAGGACATCGCACGTGCTGTGTCCGATAATGCGGCCGGTAACGGTTCCGATGAGCGATTTGTCGGTGCGGGTCATTCCCCTTCGGCCCGTTACGACGAGGTCAAAGAAGTTTTCCTCAGCAATATCAAGGATTGAGTCAACAGGGCTTCCTTCTTCAAGTCTGAATTTTACGTATACATCTTCTTCCTTAGCGATATTTTGAATGTCAGCAAGGATTCTATCACCGTCATCCTTGAGAGCCTTGCTCACTTTTTCTTTGATGCTCAGAGTCTGAAACTGGTCCTGATAGGGTGGAATGACCGTGATTGCTGTTATCCAGCTCTTGTCGTGCTTTACGATCCGGCAGGCCTGCCTGAACGCATTCCTGCTTGATTCTGAGCCGTCAACTGCGACAAGTATCTTTCTGTAGCGTTCCATGGTCATTCTCACCCCTCAGAAAGGCGGCCTAAGCCTCCTTTTTAACCTTTGCCTTTTTCATGCTGAGACCAAAAGCATCAAATAGATAAAAGATAGAATATCCCCACCACATGGTGTAAGCAACATAGAAGATAAGGAGACCTGACAGCATGCCTGCATGGTCAGCCACTTTCTCGCCCTCGATTTTATAGAAGTTGTAAGCAGGCTCGACCGCTTTCTTGTTCACCTCTGCAACGACCTTTGCCTCTGCGATCATCTTTTCCTTCTTCATATTCTTTTCGATCTTGCCGAGCGCTGTCCACCAGGTCTTCATGGCCTTTTTCTCATCCATGCCGTATCTGTCGGCAACGACCTTGCCGTTATTTTTGAACATGGCGTCTGAATCAGCAACCGTGCTTGTGAGTATAGCTGCCAGATCGCCCTCCACCGTCAGTTTTGCGTCCTGTGCATCTGCCTTTGCGCCTGCAGTGCTGAACAGCTTTGCTGCGACCATGGCATCCTCTGCCTTATCGAGCATTATCACCTGAGTTATCTGCTTGCCGGCGACCTTTTCTACTGACTTTGATACCTTGGGTATGAAATAGGACGATCCCTTTGATAGTCTGTTGAAGCTGTCGTCGGCAAACTGAAGTCCATTTTTGCCGTTAAATACTGGCGAAAAGATCAGTAACAATACCCCAAGGAATGTTGTAGCGAGAAAAGAGCCAATGCTGAACATTTTCTTGTTGCGTATTAACATGTTATGCCTCCTCCTTAATCAGAACTGGTGCAATGCTCTCGTCTTCACCGCGCAGTTTGCCGATATTGGCAACAAACTTGCCGATTACCCACAGCGCAAAGAAGCTGACAACTACCCAGAATATTACGTTGCCGACAGATTCTATAGTGTTGACAACCGGCCTGGATATGTTCACATATTCGAGTTCAACAAGTTTCTTGGGAAGCGTTGCTGCCCTGTTGATAAAACCGGCGAGGATCGATACAGCATAGAAGCCCCTGATGTGGATGCCTTTCACGACCTTTGTTGTGAGAGCGCCGATCTGTATGCCGATGAGTGACCCGAGGAGCATGCCCATGGCCAATGTGTAGAAAACGTATCCATAGATTGCATACTGCGGGATCGCAGCGAGTCCTGCGGTGAAGATGATCTGAAGGATGTCTGTGCCCACCGTTGTCATGGAAGAGACGCCGAATGCATAGACAAACATGGGGAACGTGATAAAGCCGCCACCAACGCCCATGATCGCTGCCATGAGACCGACAACAACGCCGCCTAATGCGACGATGACTCCCGATATCTTTCTTCCGCCCGGAACAAAGTCCTCATCGAATGTGATCATCGGAGCGATCTTCACTTTCTGAACAGCTACGGCAAGCCCGGTCATGCCGTTTGAGCTGCTGCCATGGGCATCTCCTGCGTCATTCGACTTCCTCGCATTGAGGAAGTCGATAAGTGCATAGAAGCCGAGGAAGCCGAGGAGTACTGCATACACAAGGCTTATGAACAGCTCGCTCAGGAGTGGATCATAGTCATAGAGCGACTTGTTTATATATCCGCCTATGAACGTGCCTCCTCCTGAGCCGACCAGAAACGCCATGGCCAGCTTAACAGAGACATTGCCCAGTTTTTTATGCACAGCTGTTCCCATGATCGCTTTGGCGAATATATGGAACAGGTCAGTTCCGACGGCCAGGATGCCTTTCACGCCTGCTGCCATAAGAGCCGGCGTGATTACAAAGCCGCCTCCTGCGCCGATACAGCCTGTGATCAATCCTGCGCAGAGGCCTATTGCAATGGATATGAGGAATATGTTTGTTGAATAGAAAGCCGGTGCATAGGCGGTCTTGCTGCCTATCATATCGCCGGCCTCAAGGAACGATACTACGCAGATAGGGAGCATAAGTGCCAAAAGGATCAAAAGCTTTTTCTTATTTTTCAGGATACTCATGGATACCTCATAGTCCCATTGTGCATGGGCCTCTGAGCCCATTTTGAGAAATTCGTAAACTCTTCTTGCTACGTTCATGCTGCGTCCTCCTTTAATTTGAATAGTTTTTATTAAGCAACTGACGGCATTTCGCCTTTTGATACGAGAACCAAGGGACACTTCAATCTTTTCCATGCTTCTGAGAGTGACTTCTCTCCGGTCTTGCACTCTATATCAAGCTCAGGTGTTGTTCCGACAACCACAAAAAGGATTGCCTTGTTTTTTGTCGTATAATCGAGGATTGCCTGTTTCATGCAGCCATCTTTCTTTATGACAGTGCAGGTAATGTCTTCATGTGATGCCTTTGCCATGAATTCATGAATTTCATCCTTATGCAGTTCTGTCCTGGTGAGATAAAGGATAGCGAGGCATGCCTCAGTTCTCTTACATATATTCAGTGCATAAGAGAAAACGTTTGTATCGAAGTAAACGTCAGAAACGGCAAGCAGGACACTGTCTCTGCCCTGCATCAGCCTCAGAGCTTCTTTGTGTTCTCCGGCCTCTGCGAATGTTGCGGCTGACATCAGTTCATCAAATCGTTCATTCTTCATAATCTGTCCTCTGAATGTTCAACATCTCGGTCATTCACCGCTTTCTTTAGAATGTCTGTTTCAATGAAACATCCTGTCTCTATATATCACGATCCGTGCCAATCCTCATGAGGTTGTGTAAGTAACTGAATTAGAAGAATACTGATGGAAATGCAGGGAGCTTTTGGTAATATATTATTAGTTGCTTATTGCAACAGTTAGTTAAGTTTGAGATTAATTAAGGTTTAATATCAGATAGTTGGGCTATGTGTTGCAGTAACGTATGATGTATTGCATATTGCAATATGATAGTGCTACAATCGGCCATGTTCAGTGGGCGGGCCAGTATCCAGAACAAGGTGCGCTATGGCTATTACATCTGTATTGCCATGATCATCTTCATTGCATTTCTGAATTACTTTAATCTTCGTGCAATCGATAAAAAACTTGCATTCAGTTTCATTATCTCTGACATCTTTGAGGCAACCCTTGAAATGCGTCGTTTTGAGAAGAACTATTTTCTTTACAGGGACCAGCGCGAATATGAGGAGAACTTTCACTATACGGAAAAGGTAGAGAAACTTCTTCATACGAACAGAGATGCGATAAAGAATCTCTCTCCTGACACAGATGTCGGTGCTATCGAGGGATTTATTCAGGAATACAAGAGGCTGCTCGGGCGGTATCACAAGGAGAAGTTTCTGCGGGGTGATGGGTCGGCGGAACGACAGGAAAACGCGATCAGGGAGACAGGAAAAAAGATTGTTGAGGCTACCGAGGGGATAGCGATCGCTGAACGCAGCTATATTGTTGATATGATCTCCTTTTCAAAGAAGGTAATTTTAGTATCGGTGCTTCTTGTGATTGCGGTAGGCGTACTCATCGGGCAGTACTTCTCCAAAATGGTGGTGCGGCCGCTAAAGGAGCTTGAGGATAATATGCAGCGTATAGCTGATGGCAAGTTCGATAAGATGCAGACAGTTTCGCCGGATGCAGAGATCGTTTCTCTAAGTAGTGCCTGTAGTAGAATGATCCAGGAGATAGAACTGAGACAGAAGAAATTTCTGATGCAGTCGGAAAGGTTGGTCTCCCTCGGAACGATGATATCAGGGGTTGCGCATGAGCTTAATAACCCTCTTTCCAATATTTATAGTTCTTGTCAAATCCTTCAGGAAGAGATTGCTGAAGGAGACTTGGACTATAAGAAGCTTCTTCTTCAGCAGATTTACGATGAAATCGAGCGTGCTAAGACTATGTCAAAGTCTCTCCTTGATTTTTCCAGAAAGACTGAGTTTGAACGAAAACCATATTCTCTTAAATACGTCGTGGATGAATCTATCAGGTTGATACATGGTGAGTTGCCTGCAAAGGTTACGATCACTGCCAGTATTCCAGAATGTATCTGGGTCTTTGTCAACAAACAGCGCATCGAGCAAGTAATCCTTAATCTCGTCAAAAATGCTATTGATGCCATTGCGGAGCAAGGGACAGTAACAATCTCGGCACGAGAGTTCAGAGATGAGGGGGTCGTGAGGATCGGCATCTGCGATACTGGCACAGGTATAGACCAGGACAAACTTGCAACCATATTCGATCCTTTTTATACAACGAAGGAAGACGGGAAGGGTTCCGGGCTTGGACTATTTATTACGCGGCAGATCATTGAGGATCATGAGGGGAAAATTGAGGTTGAGAGCGATCATGGTGAAGGAACTACTTTCACGATAACACTGCCTTTCAGGGAGATATAGGTGAATAACAGAAACAGAATTTTGATCGTTGACGATGAGCAGATAGCTCTGCGAAATCTTGAGCATATTATGAAGAAAGAGGGATATGAGGTCACCTCCACACAGAGCGGACAGAATGCTCTTAAGCTTCTTGAGGAACAGCAGTTTGATCTGGTGCTTACGGATCTTAAAATGGAAAAAGTTGACGGCAATCAGATACTGAAGCGCTGCAAGGAGCTTTCACCTGATACGGAAGTGATCATGATCACTGGCTACGCAAGCCTCCAGTCGGCCATCCAGGTGATGAAAAAGGGTGCGTACGACTATATTACCAAACCCTTCAAGCTTGATGAAGTGCGCATGGTTGTGAAGGAGGCGATCGAAAAGGTGATGCTCAAGAAGGAGAATCATCAACTCAGGGAGCAGATCGAAAAGTTCGCCGGCAAGGTGAAGTTCATTACACAGAATCCTAATGTGCAGCGGCTGCTCGAGACTGCCCGCCAGATCGCTCCGACTGATTGCAGCGTAATCATTACCGGCGAAAGCGGCACTGGCAAGGAACTGCTTGCCCGATATCTGCACTTCATGAGTCAGAGGGCAGAGGGCCCGTTCATGGCAGTCAACTGCGGTGCTTTTACCGAGGAGCTTCTTACGAACGAGCTTTTCGGTCATGAGAAGGGCGCCTTTACTGGCGCGACGAATCTGAAAAAGGGGCTTATCGAGATGGCAAAAGGTGGGTCCCTATTTCTTGACGAGATAACCGAGATGCCACCGTCCATGCAGGTCAAGCTGCTCCGGGTCATTCAGGAACGGGAGGTTATGAGACTTGGAGGGACAGAACCGATAAAAGTCGATGTAAGGTTCCTGGCTGCGACCAACCGCGATCTGCATGAGATGATCAAGGATGGGCTGTTCAGGCAGGATCTCTATTTCAGGCTTAATGTTGTTTCATTCAGGATACCGCCCCTCTCAGAGCGGAAAGATGATATACCGCTGCTTAGCTACTATTTTCTGAATAAGCACAGTGTGATACAGAGGAAGGATGTTTCGGACGTCGCTCAGGAAGTGATAGCGCTCCTGATGAATTATGATTTTCCGGGCAATGTACGAGAACTCGAAAATATCATTGAGCGGGGCGTAGCATTGAGTCATAGCGGTGTGATCGAAACAGCGCATCTCCCTGAGGACCTGAAGGAACTGAGCATCAGGACCTTCAGAAAGAAAGAGGGCAAGTATCCGTCCCTTGACGACCAGGAGATGACCTATATCAAGTGGGTGCTGCACGAGGTTGGAGGCAATAAGACGATTGCTGCACAGATCCTCGGCATAGACCGGGTCTCTCTCTGGAGGAAACTCAAGAAATACGGACTGGAGGAGGAGTGACCCTCTCTCAGCCCTTTACCACCAGTGTTGCACAATCAGCTGTCCCGATAACACGTTCGGCAACGCTGCCGAGAAGCAGTCGGTCAATACCTGTTCTGCCGTGGCTGCCGACAACAATGAGATCAGCCTTTTTCTCCTGCGCAGTATGGATGATCACCTCTGCAGGGCTCCCTGTATAGGTAAGGGCAGTGATCTTTACCTGCTCTTTTTCTGCAAGCTCCCTAACGAATATTATGCTCTTTTCTGCTGTTGCCATTTCCACGCCTGCGATCAGGTCTTTCTGCATCTGCGAACTGACGATGTCAAGCGGCACCAGGGATTCGGCATTCACTGCCGTCACGACAACAAGATCAGCGCCGCAACTCTTTGCGATACTCACAGCTTCTGTTGCGGCAGTTTCGCTGTATTTTGATCCGTCTGTTGCGACGAGGATATTCTTGCAGGTCAGGTTGGCGTTGCGCGGGATCACCAGCACATTGCATGGCGAGTGGCCGATCGTTCTTTTTGCAACACTGCCCATGAGCAGCCTCTTTAGACCGGTCTTGCCGCGCCTTCCCATGATGATCAGGTCTGCTTTGAGCTTAGCTGCCTCTTCTGCTATCGCAAGATAGGCCTGCTCGCTTCTTATGACAAAGGCATCGCAGACAAGGCCTTCTTTTTCAGCGAGTGTCTTCACCCCGCGGACATGGCCCGCTGCCTGCTTCTCCATCTTTTCGAGAAGATCGGGCGCAAGTGCATCGAACTCTGCGTTGAAATCAATGACCGAGAGAGCGGTAATCCTGGTTCTGTTCTTCTTTGCCAGACCGATGCCTTCGCGGACAGCCCCCTCGCTGTATTCGGAACCGTCAGTGCAGATGAGTATATGAGAAATCATGGTGAACCCTCCTTTGTGGTAAGGAGATTATAGCAAAAAAGAAAGCCCCGCTGAACGGGGCTTAAGGAAAAAGATTTAGTTGGTATGTATAGGCTAGCTGGGGACGACCATTACCTTGCAGTTTGCATGGGAGATAACTTTGGCGGTGACACTGCCGACAAAAAGTTTTTTCAGGCCTTTTCTTTTCCCATGCTTGCCCATTATGATCATGTCAGCCTTCAGCTTCTCAGCCTCATCGACAATAAAATGGGCGGGGTCTTCTCCGCGGTGCACAATGATGTTCACAGAAACTTTCTCACGCTCCGCGCATTTCTGCGCTGCATCAAGAAATGTCCTTGCTTCTTCGTCAGCTTTTTCTACAACCTGGGGCGCAAGCGCTTCATACTCTTCGTTCACCTCGACGATATACATGACATGGAGCTTGGTGCCGCATGATTTTGAAAGATTGATCGCCTCATGCAATGCCTTTTCACTGTGCAGTGACCCGTCGGTTGCGACCAGAATATTCCTGAGCCCGGATATGGGACATGTTTCTGTCATATTAGTGTCCTCCTGATTTTAGGACGCCTGATGCGGCTAAGACCAGCACGAGTACTTCTATGATTGCGAGTACTGCATAGACTGTGTCCTTCTTCCTGAATAGGATCGGAATGATCCTTATGTAGCAGAGGATCGTGACACCTGAAAGGAAGGCGATGCCCACAAAATTGAGAAAATCACCCTTTCCTAGCAGATGGATCCAGGACCAGCCTGTATGGATATCTGTTGCCTTGAGATAATCTTTGACCGGCATTGACCAGTATTTAGGCAGGTCGCTAACCGGAACATGAGGGGTGAAGATGCCGAGCACGTAGATCGTAAAAGAGATAATCAGCATGAGCAGGCCGAGCTTCATGCCAATATCGAGAAGTTTTGCATATGCAAGCTGCTCTTCCGTTGCCTGTAATTTATCAGCCATGGTTTCCTCCTAATTCCAGATTTCAAGACCTTTGAGCAATGCTCTCAGTCCTGCGAATGACAGCAGTCCGATGACCATATACCGGATTGCTGCGGGTTTTGTTTTTGCAAGTATCTTGACGCCAACGATCGAGCCTAACATGATCCCAATGATCGAAGGCACGACCATCATCGGAAGCACAGCGCCGTTGTTCACGTAGATCCAGGCAGCAGAGGTGTCAGTGATCGAGAGTAGAAATTTGCTCGTTGCGACCGAAACCTTGAGCGGTGCGCCCATCATAAGGTTAAGAACAGGGACATTGGCCCAGCCTGCGCCGAGACCGAACATTCCTGCCATTACGCCGATGAGAATGAATGTCGCAAGGCCCTGGGGAGTTCTGTGGATCTGCCAGTTGATGTTTTCTCCTAACGAAGGTTCGTAATAAACGCCGCTGATCCTCAGGGCTGTTGAAAGATTGTCAGGCTTCTGCACATCAGGATACTCGGACTTCTTTGCCATCAGCATGATAGCCACAATACCGAGGATCGTGCCGCCGAGAGCGATATTTACCACCTTAGCAGGCAGGGCAAGACCGATCATTGCGCCGACTATGGCACAGGACGATGCTATCAGAGCAACGGGCAGGGCAAGTCTGAGATCAGCCATGCCTTTTTTCAGAAGGCCCGGGCCTGCAGCAAGCGCCCCAGCAAGGGCAACAAGAAGGCCCGCTCCCCTGACAAAGTCAATATGGAACGGAAAAAAGCCTCCTATGATCGGAACGAAGAGCACGCCGCCACCGACGCCTCCTAATACAGCCACGATACCGAGAACAAACGTTACGACAAAAAGAAGCAGAGGCCACCCCCACCACGGCATGGATGACTGAGCTGCAACCGGTGCTGCTACGACCGGTTCCGTTGATGCCATCACAGAGCAGGCCATTACAAGAAAACCTGCAATAACGAGCAGTAATAGCATTACTTTAATGTTTTGCTTTACCATTAAACCTTCCTCCTTTTCATGATTTTTATTTAATCCTTTCAAATTCCGTCTGGAATTTGTATCTGTCGCTGCGGCCAATGAAGCGGGTGTAACCAACGGGTGTGCTGTCAGAACTCAGCAGTAATCTGTGGACTGCAAGCACAGGAACTCCGGGCTGAATATCGAGATAGTTCGCTGAACTCTCATCAACATTTAAAATCTCAACAGTCTGGATCATCTTGAAGATTTTCATAATCGCCTTTTCCTGCAAAATGGCATAGAGCGATGCATTGATGATGTCAATGTCTTCTATGCCAGGAAGCATTGGATAAGGAACATATGATTCATCCAGATAAGCAGGGTTGCTGTTTACCATACGTCTGCAGAGGAATTGATAAATCGAGTCATCGGTTTTGAGATATGCTTTTACCTCTGAAGGAGTGTCAATAGTGCCTTTAAGGAGTAGTTCTTTTGTGACGTGCACCTCTCTGCCGAACATTTCTTCGGTGAAGCGGGTCTTCATGGCAAGGCCGACAACAGGCATTACGCTGGTAACGAAGGTGCCCTTGCCCTGTAGTTTCATGAGGTATCCGTCTGAAGAGAGGTTATTAATCGCCTGCCTGACCGTGATCTTGCTTACATGATATTTCCTGCAAAGCTCATCCTCTGAGGGTATTTTCTCGTCCAGTCCCCATTTTCCTGTGCTTATTTCTTCAAGGAATATCCTTGTAAGCTGTATATAAAGCTTTTCCTGGTTGTATCGGTCTACTGTTTTATTTTGTAACGTATGCGTTGCATCATGTAACATGACTACATATTATTATAATGATATGATGATGTCAAGATATTTTTTATAAGTTCCAAAGATATCTGATAATGTAGCTTGCGCATAGATCTTTATTGGGCTAATATTTGCATATTATATTGTATTGGAGGGGTTATGAAACGTTTTTTCGTTGTAATTATGATTATTGCTGTAACCGTCGGTCTTGCTCTGGCCCAGGGTGGCGTAAAGAAGAAGAGGCCGCAACCACCCGAATATGGAAGAGTTGTAATTGCAAATAACTCTGAAAGGGCTGGCATGGCACCTGTTGTTTTTGATCATTGGGTCCACCGCATGCAGTTCACCTGCAGGCTCTGTCATGTGGATATCGGATTTGCGATGAAGGTCGGGCAGACCGGCATTAAGGCTGCCGACAATATGAGAGGCTTTTACTGCGGCACCTGCCATAACGGAAAGATGGCTGTCAGTGACCGTAAGGTGTTTGAGTCCTGCGCCAAGGTGATTCTGGATCAGGGCAAGACATGTGACCGTTGTCATTCACAGGGTAAGAATGTGAAGAAAGAGTATGAGTTCTATGCCGCAACCGAAAAATTTCCGAAAGAGCGATTCGGTAACGGCATCAACTGGGAAAAGGCAGAGGAGGATGGTCATGTCCGGCTCATAGACTTTATCGAAGGTCTGTCGATCAAACGGAAGACGCTCACGGTGCAGAAGGATTTTGCGCTCAATGCGAAGGTTGCACAGATGCCGGAGATCATATTTTCCCATAAGAAGCATACGGTCTGGAACGGTTGCGAGGTCTGTCATCCGGAAATCTTTGTTGGTGTTAAGAAGGGAGAGACAAAGTACTCTATGGTCGAGATTTTTAACGGTAAATATTGCGGTGTCTGCCATATTAATGTTGCTTTCCCCCTGCTGGACTGCCAGCGATGCCATACCAAACAGGTCTCATGAGATACACCCTTCTATTCTTTATCCTGACTGCGCTTGTCCTGCCTGCTGGCCTTATGGCTGCCGGCAACGCATGGTGGAATTTTCCCAATGCCCTTTCCCCGGATGAATACGGCAACATACTTATCAGCCGGGTATCCGAGAAAGGTGGTGTGAAGCCGGCTGCTTTTTCACATTGGGTTCATCGCAGGAAGCATACCTGCAGGGTCTGTCACTTCGAGCTTGAATTTAACATGAAGGTGAATTCAACAGAGATTACTGAAGCGGCCAACAGATCAGGCCGTTACTGCGGAGCGGGTGGCTGCCATGATGGCAAGATCGCCTTTGGTCATCAGGATAAGGCTGACTGCGAGAAGTGTCACAACAATAACAGGGGATACGGCAAAGAACGGTTTCAGGAACTTGCGAAGGCTATCCCAAAGACTAATCTGGGCAATGGCGTGAACTGGAGACGTGCGATCGATAAGGGGCTGATAACGCCGCTGCATTTCCTCTCGATCCAGCCGTCAGATGTATCATTCGACAAGAATTTTGAACTTCCTGCAGCATGGGCCAATATACCGCCGGCTGTTTTTTCGCATAAGGCCCATATCAAGTGGCTCGACTGCAACAACTGTCATCCGGATATATTCAATATCAAGAAGAAGGGCACTGAGCATTTTACTATGGATCGTAATCTGAAAGGAGAGTTCTGCGGGGTTTGCCATCTGACGGTGGCTTTTCCCATGAACGACTGCAAGGCATGTCATCCTGGCATAAGATAGCAGATAACCATTATGTTCTGCGAAGGGTAGTAATGGCAGTAGTGATCACTGCTGTCCTTGGCTGCGGTGCAGTTGTATTTGCTCAAAACGACTGGAAGGCAGAGTTCGACGATATCTGCGCAAAGACGGATCAGGCCATGACACTTTCGAAGGAGGAGCTGATAACCCTCGTTGAACGATGTGACAAGCTCAAGCCGAGTATAGAACAGCTTGAGGAGACACAGAAAAAGGTCTATCTAAGAAGGCTGCAACTCTGCAGAAATCTGTTTGTCTTTACTATCGATACCCTCCCGAATAGGTGACGCAGTGCTGCCGGCGCCGTATGCTTCCGGTGATCGGGCAGAGGCAGCACTATACCATCTGTTTTTCTGCATCTCTTTCCTGCTGGTATCCCGTTCTGTAATACTATCGTTATGTTTGTCAACCTTCCGGCTGAAGCTCAATGGCGCGGCCATTGGACTTGCATCTGCACGGAAAAGCCAGCTATGCACTTAGACGTTCAAGCAAAACCTTAATGCCGAAAGTCCTTTCATAATTGATTCATAATTATAAGATAAGCTGTATCTGTAATTAATACTATATGCGAAAGGAGGTGAATTAAGATGAAGAAAATGTTACTCGGAATTGTGGGACTAAGTTTTTTGCTTTTAGCTGCAGTTGCTTTTGCGCGTCCGTGGGGTATGGGCCAGAATGCAGGAAATATCTCGGCTGAGCAGAAGCAGTTCTTTGATGCAACAAAGGATTTGAGGAAAGAGATGCATGACAAAAGGTTTCAGTTGATGGAACTTTCCAGAACAGAAGCCGATCAGGCGAAGATCAATGCCCTTGAAAGCGATATTGAGGCACTTCGCACAAAAATCCAGGCTAAAGCGGCTGAATTCGGTATTGCCGGAGGGCCAGGAGCTTGCGGAAGCAGGGGTGCAAACTGTAATGGACAAGGCCGCGGCACGGGTCAGGGAATGAATTGTGACGGTAGTGGCCCTTGTGGTAATCAACAGGCTAATATGGGCTGCGGGAAAATGGGCAGATGCGGACAACAGCAATAAGCCATCTCTTACGGACGTTACAGGGTGGATAATCTTCCACCCTGTAACTTTTATACTCTCCGAGTTTCCGACGATTCTTATTTTTCTATAAAAGGCTTATACTAACTGCATGACTAGGAAACAGGTTAAGATCTTTTCGATGGTGATTATAGCATTGATTGCCCTGCTTTCCGGTTTGGTACCAGCGAATTTATTGGAAGGAAAGCAGCGTCATGAAAACAATGCTGTGTATATTGAAAAAGTCCTCGATGGGGACTCGGTAGCAGTAAACATAAGAGGAAAGAGAGAGCAGATCAGGTTTATCGGCATTGATGCTCCCGAGCTGAGCCAAAAACCTTGGGGAAGGCGTTCGAAGAAATTTCTGGAAGCGCTTATTTCAGCATCAGGCTGGCAGGCACGCATTGAATATGATGTTGAAAAACGGGATAAATTCGATAGAATTCTGGCCTATCTCTGGGGCCGCAATAATAAGCTGATCAATGAGGAGATGCTCCTTAATGGTTATGCTGTGCTTTTTACCATCCCTCCCAATGTGAAGCATGTTGACCGCCTTAGTAATGCCCAGGTGATTGCACGGGAGAATAAACGCGGCATCTGGGGTAAGGGAGGGCTTAAACAGCTTCCTTCGAATTACCGTAAGGAACATCCAAGAAGATAGAGCATCGAAGACCTTTTATCCTACCAGTCAATCGGAAAATAATCTTTAAGGAATTTGCCGCACCAGTGCTTACCTGTTAATATCCCATCAAAAAAGGGATCGCAGACCCTGGCAGCCCCATCGACAATATCCAGTGGCGGCTGGAAGTCATGAACCTTTTGTTTGAATTGTGAAAGCTCAAGGGGATCTTCGTCTGTTACCCAGCCTGTATCAACTGCATTCATATAGATGCCATCCCTGGCAAAATCTTCCGCAGATGTGTGTGTCAGCATATTCAGGGCTGCTTTGGCCATATTCGTATGGGGATGGCGCGCGTCTTTTTTAAATCTGAAAAACTTACCCTCCATGGCTGTCACATTCACAATATGTTTTTTTCCGGTATAATCGCGCCGCATCAGAGATACCAGTCTGTTGCATAAAACAAAAGGCGCGACAGAATTCACCAACTGCACCTCAAGCATTTCCGACGTCGATATTTCACCCAGACGTAACCGCCAGCTGTTCGTTTTGCGCAGGTCCACCTGCTGAAGATCAGCATCCAGTTTTCCCATGGGAAACAGTTTTTCAGCTGCGAGAGAATCATCATGACTATAGGGGATTTGTGATAACCGGGCAGATTCACGCAGACCGATACCAGGGTTTTGATCATGCCAGGCAACGGGAAGGTCAGAGTTCTGTACATTGCCATTCTGATAAAAGGCTTGGATCTGTTTTTTGCACTCCTCATGGTCAGCGAGAAGCAGCTGCGCCTCTTTGGATAATCCGCTGAAACTCTGCTTTTCATTATCCATCAGATGCGCATAGAAGCCTGCAGGCCTGCGAACCGTCTGGGCCGCATTATTGATCAGGATGTCAAGACGCTTATACCGCTGTTCTACATAGCTTGTAAATAGTTCAACACTGGGAATATGTCGCAGGTCAAGACCATGAATATGCAGCCGGTCTCCCCATTCAGCATATCCCTCTTCCCGGGAATATCTGAGGGCTGCATCCACAGGAAATCTGGTGGTCGCGATCACCGTAGCACCGGAGCGCAGCATCATGAGCACTGCCTGATAACCGATCTTGAGTCGCGAGCCCGTGATCAAAGCGACCTGCCCCTGAAGAGATGCTGTCTGAAAGCGTTTCCTGTAATTCAGGTCACCGCATTGTTTGCACATGGTATCGTAGAAAAAGTGCAAAGTCGTAAACTCTTCCTTGCATATGTAACAATTGCGGGGTGAATTTAACTTTCGGACATTATTACCGGTCTCTGCCGAATCGAGTTCAATCTGTGCAGGTGCAGTAAATATTGCATCCATGCGTGCATTACGAATCCCCGTGGCATTTCTGGCACAACGGTCTTTTTTCAGCATGGTCAGGCTCTGGATCTTTTTTGCAGCTTTGTTTCTCTTTTTTGTTTCTGCTCGATCTGGGCGGGATATTTCTCCTGCGGCCTTCATGAGTGCGATTCTCTGTTTTTCCGGAAGATTGGCAAGTTGCTCCGTATCTTGTATAAGCCCCACGAGCAGTGCAATACAGTGCTCTATTTCTTCAGAAGAGCGCTTCACGCAATCTTTTCTCTCTTGATAGCATCCACAACCTTTGTGAGCCTTGCCATTTCCCTTACATCATGAACACGGATGATATTGGCGCCCTTCATGATCGAGACAGCAACTGCTGCTGCCGTGCCCTCGAGCCGGTCTGAAGCAGGGACGTCACCGAGGATCTTGCCGAGAAAGGCCTTGCGGGAAGGGCCGACAAGCAGAGGCTTTTCAAGTAGAATGAACTGTTGCAGATTGTTCAGGATTTCGAGATTATGGTCAAAGGTCTTGCCAAAGCCGATTCCCGGATCAAGGATCATAAGGTCGTCCGGAATCCCAAATTTCTTTGCAAGCCGTATGCTGATCCTGAAGTAGTCCATGATCTCCGGGATCAAAGCCTCATACTGCGGGTTTTGCTGCATCTCCCTTGGCCGCCCTTTAATATGCATGATGACCACCGGAACTTTATATTGAGCGATGACCGTCGGCATCTCAGGATCGAATCTCAAACCGCTGATATCATTTACGATCGAAGCGCCTGCAGCAATTGCCTGGCGGGCAACCTCGGCTTTGTATGTATCGATAGAAATAGGCACAGTGACTTTAGCTGCGAGTGCTTCGATGACCGGTATAGTGCGCCGGAGCTCTTCTTCAAGGGAGACCGGCTCTGCGCCGGGCCGCGTAGATTCACCGCCTATATCCAGGATGTCAGCGCCATCGCTGACCATTTTGATCCCCTGTTCTACGGCAAAAGACGTATTAAAGTGTATGCCGCCGTCTGAAAAAGAATCGGGTGTAATATTAAGAATTCCCATGACATGGGTTTTGCGGTTGAAGTCGAGATTGAATCGCGACCAGGTGAGTTTCATAATTCTCCCTTTAAATAAAAAAGGCGGGAACCGGCCCCGCCTTTTTTCTGGGTAAACATTAAAAGTCTCAGGCAAGACCGGTGCAGCTCGAATCTCCGCATTCTGCAGCAGGCGTTTCTTTCGGCGTGTGAACCAGAGCTATCATTGCATCTATATCAGGACCGTCCATGGTCTCTATTTCAAGAAGCTTCCTGGCAAACGCCTCAAGCACGTCGACATTTTTTTCAAGAAGGGTTTTTGCCACGATATAGGCTTCTGACACGAAACGCCTCACTTCATCATCAATATCAACTGCTGTCTTTTCGCTATAATCTCTTTGCTGACCCATCTCCCTTCCAAGGAAGATATGCTCTTCTTTCTTTCCAAAGGTGACAGCACCGAGTTTTTCACTCATGCCCCAGGAGGTGACCATCTTGCGTGCCAGATCCGTAGCCCGTTCAATGTCGTTACCAGCACCGGTGGTCATCTGGTTCAGCATGAGCTCTTCGGCAGCCCTTCCGCCCATCAGAACATAAAGCCTCTTCATGAGATAATCCTTTGAATAGGTGTATTTATCATCCATAGGCAATTGCTGGGTTATGCCAAGTGCCCTTCCCCGGGGGATAATGCTGACCTTGTGCACAGGATCAGTTCCGGGCGTAAGTTTTGCCACAAGTGCATGGCCTGCCTCGTGGTAAGCGGTATTTTTCTTCTCTTCATCGCTGATTATCATGCTCTTTCTCTCGACGCCCATCAAAACCTTGTCTTTCGCTGCCTCAAAATCATCATTTTCAACTGTGGTCTTTGATACGCGCGCAGCAAGCAAAGCAGCCTCATTTACGAGATTTGCAAGATCAGCGCCTGAGAAACCAGGTGTGCCGCGGGCAATTTTATCAAGGTCAACATTCTCGCTGAGAGGGATCTTCCTCGTATGCACTTTCAGTATCTCAAGCCTGCCTTTTACATCGGGATGTGGTACAACGACCTGCCTGTCGAATCTGCCAGGTCTCAGCAGGGCAGGGTCAAGCACATCAGGCCTGTTCGTTGCCGCAATAATAATGATGCCTTCATTTCCTTCGAACCCGTCCATCTCGACGAGAAGTTGATTGAGTGTCTGCTCACGTTCATCGTGGCCGCCACCGAGGCCTGCTCCCCTATGTCTGCCGACCGCATCGATCTCGTCTATGAATATAATGCAGGGAGCGCTTTTCTTTGCCTGTTCAAAAAGATCGCGCACGCGGGATGCGCCGACACCCACAAACATCTCGACAAAATCAGAACCGCTGATACTGAAGAACGGCACGCCTGCTTCACCGGCAATCGCCCTTGCCAGCAGAGTCTTTCCGGTTCCCGGCGAACCCACCAGCAGTACGCCCCTGGGGATTTTACCACCCAGCTTGGTGAATTTATTTGGATCTTTCAGAAAGTCGATTATCTCCTGAACCTCTGTTTTTGCCTCGTCAATGCCGGCAACATCGGCAAAAGTTATCTTGACGGATTTTTCTGAAACAAGCCGTGCCTTGGATTTTCCGAAAGACATTGCCTTATTGCCGCCGCTCTGCATCTGGCGCATGAAGAATATCCAGACAACGGCAATAAAGATGATCGGACCCCAGGTGAAGAAGAAATTTACGTACCAGGGATTCTGATCAGCAGGCTTGACCGTTGTTTTAATTTTGAGGGCGCGGAGACTCTTGTAGATTTCAGGATCTTCAGGAAAGTAAGCCTTGAATTTTGTCCCATCTTTCAGGCGGCCGGTGAGCAGGCGCTCGCTTTCCTTAATAGTAACCTCCTCCATTTGACCTTCCTCAAGTTTGGCCGTAAATTCAGAGAAGATAATTTCTTCCTGCGTTTTCTTTGGAGTATTCAGCAGGTTAAAAAGCAGTATGATCATAATGCCGATCAAGAGCCATATAAATAGACTTCTGTATGCGTTCAAAGTCACCTCCGTAAATTCTTACTATTTTACCACAGGGAAAGACTTATTTTCAGCCCCTGAAAATGCATGAAATCAATGAGAAGTTGTATTACGGGTGTAATGATCTTATTGAGTTACCGATAAGGCTTCTGACTGCAGAAGATCATTCTGGAGCGCGATGAGACGGCTGATGCCAAGTTTTGCCAGTCCCATCAAATGGTCCATGGTCTCGAACGAAAAGGGCGAACCTTCAGCTGTGCCCTGGACTTCGACAAGATTGCCGTTGCCTGTCATAACAATGTTCATATCCACGTCTGCTGCAGAGTCCTCTTCATAGCAGAGGTCCAGAACAGGCTGTCCCTTTACCACTCCAACGCTTATGGCTGCCAGGGAGTCCTTGATCGGATGTTTTTCGATAAGGCCCTTCTTCACTGCATAGGTAAATGCGTCATGAAGGCAGACATAGGCCCCGGTAATGGCAGCAGTGCGGGTGCCGCCGTCAGCCCTGATAACATCGCAGTCTATCCAGAATGATCTCTGGCCGACAGCACTGAGGTTGACCACGGAACGGAGCGACCTCCCGATTAGACGCTGAATTTCGTGTGTTCTTCCGCCAACGCGGCCGGTCGAGGATTCACGTGATGTTCTGGTTGATGTCGCTCTCGGAAGCATGGCATATTCTGCGGTTACCCATCCGGTTCCTTTGTCTTTCAAAAACTGCGGAACCCTCTCCTCAATCGATGCTGTGCAGATGACCCGTGTCTTACCGAGTTCTATTAATACCGAGCCTTCTGCGGTATCAATGAAATTTCTCGTGATCTTTATGCTCCTCAGTTGGTCGTTCTTTCTTTTGTCAGGCCTCATGTCTAAACCTCCATTGCAAGTTGTATCTTCTCAATGTTCTCAATAGTTCTGCCAAGAAAGCGTTCGCCGACAGAGAGAAACTTCTGAGGAGAGTCTGTTACATAAAACTCATGCCTGACTGGTGGCCCCGGTAGATTCAAAAGTCCCTGGGCATCAAGTATTCTGCTGATTTCATAAGCTGTTTCGATCGCTGAGTCAATGAGTGTCACACTATCTCCCATGACCTTTGAAAACACGTTTTTCAGGAGCGGATAATGAGTGCATCCGAGAACCAGGGTGTCAATATCCTTTTCTTTCATGCCGGCAAGATAACGGTCAGCAATCATTTCAGTTATCTGCCCGTCTGTCCAGCCCTCTTCAACGAGGGGCACAAAGAGAGGGCAGGGGATGGCGAACACGTCAATAGATGCATCGATAGCCTGAATTGCCCGGGTGTATGAACTGCTTCTGACCGTAGCTTCAGTGCCGATGACGCCGATCTTCTTCTTTCTTGAAGCAGCAACGGCAGCCTTGGCTCCCGGCTCGATAACGCCGACAACAGGAACCGTAAAACTCTTGCGAACCGCATCGAGACTGACAGATGAGGCTGTGTTGCAGGCAATGACCAGAATCTTTACATCCTTTGATGAAAGGAATCTGGTGTTCTCAAACGAGTAGCGCGTAACCGTCTCGGGAGAACGACTTCCATAGGGAACGCGGGCAGTATCGCCGAGATAGATCGTGCTTTCGCTCGGTAGTTTGTCGAAGATCTCCTTCAGCACGGTGAGGCCGCCGATGCCGGAATCAAAAATGCCGATCGGCCTCTTTCGGTCAGTCATTCGCAGGTTTGCCCTCTGCTCTTAATTCACCGAGGAGGGTGCTTTTCAGAGGATATTTAAGATAGAAGTGGCCGCCAAGGGACTCGATTTCCTTCCCCTCAACAAGAATCTTGACATCCTGAAAGTCCTGCAGATTGGCAACCAGACTGTCATGTATGCCCTTAAGAATAAGGAACTCCGAGAGTGCGTCTCCCTGGAAATTTCTCCGCAGTTCATCCGAAAGATCAAGGTAAAGGTTCAGACTCGCGTCACGGTACATGCCCAGCACTTTGACGCCCTGCGGGATCGGGTACCCGTTTGCCGGCATCTTAAAGAACTCCTCGATTACCGCTTCTGCAATGGCACTGCTCTTTGTTCTTCTCGGAAGCTTCTTCTCGATCATCTCAAGTTTCCCGTTTTTTGGTATGGAGAGTCTGATGACCATGAGGTCCTGTCCGTCAACAGATTGGATCTGGGTCTCGCTTTGAAGAGGCTGGCCTTGTGTCGGTCCAAAATATCTCATAAAAAAGTAACTGCCCGCAGCGCCGAAAATAAAGAAGAAGACGATCAGGGTGATCCAGACAGTTTTGTTAGTCATTGCCGGCTAACCCCTTCATTATGGCATTGATTAATCTGTCCCGTTCTTTTTGATCAAATGCTTTTTGGACAGTGAGCGGATATTCTATGAGAATTGCAGCTGCATCTATAGATGTAAGGATCGGCAAAGGAAGCTCCCGTGAGGCAGTTTCAGTCTTGAATTCAATTTTCAAGGCTTCAGCAAGGGCTTTTGCAGCGGTCCTGCTCTTTTCTATGTGGCGATTTTGTCGGGCAGAAAGCTTATAGAGCTTGATTGCTGCGTCCCCTGTTGTCTCATCAGCAGTGGCTGTTGTGACAACGAATTTTTCAGAAGGCGTTGCATGGATAGCGATGAAAAGATCAGGAGATTTGCTATTACTGAAATTGATGCGTTCTCCCAGAGGCAAGGACTGATCCACCTTGCGTGTCAGGAATGGCTTAAGCCCCTTTTTTTGAAGATAGGCAAAAAGGTCTTTAGCGATACTCAGGTTGATATCTTTTTCCTTGATCTCCTGACTAAATATCCCGTAATCGTAACCGCCATGGCCTGGGTCAATAACAATCGTGCTGAACTTAAGCGCCCTGTCCGCCGGCTTTACCGGTTCAGTAACTTTTTGTGTTGGTTGCTGCTGAGCCTGGGGTTTGACGGGATCGGCTGTTTTTTGAGCGGGCTGCTGCGCTGATGGCTGTGTTTTCTGAGACAACGGTATTGTATCTTTCTGCTGCTTCTGAGTCTCGCTCTGAACCTGTTGTTTCTGCGCAGTATCCAGCGGTTTAACCTTCATTTCCAGGACAATCCTTGCAGGTGAGGAGAGCTTATACATTCTGACATCAGTTACATCTCTGAGCTTGATCGTCAGTGTGCGGGTATCTCTCGAAGTCTCGAACATGAAATCCTGAGGTTTTTTCAGGTCAAAGGGAGAAAGGAAATCAACCCTGGTACCTGCAGCAGAGGTGGTAATGTTTGCATTACGGATGATGTTCTCGTCAGACTCGAGCACGATTTTCATGACATTGTCCTGCCTGCTGGAGCGCAGGAGCACTTCAGCAATCCGCTCGGCAAAGATGGATGTTGCAACGCATAACAGGATCAGGGCGATACATAAGCCTTTTTTCATAACACTATACATTTTCCATATAAATAAGGGGTTTTGCAATAAGCATGACTATCTTCATACTTCCTTCGGTCAATCCCATTCTGCACCGCCTACAATTGACATATAAATAACTTGATATCTGTAATTTGATGTGGTAGAAATGAATCAAGCATCAGTTGCTCTATACATTCCATGCGTTATGAACTTTCGGAGGGTGTGGTCATGTATGCTGAGTATTTCGGCCTGAAGGAAATGCCTTTTTCCATAGCCCCTGATCCTGCGTATCTCTATATGAGCGAAGAGCATCGGGAGGCCTTGTCCCATCTTCTGTTCGGACTCAGGGGCAGCGGCGGGTTTATCCTCCTGACCGGCGAAGTCGGAGCCGGCAAGACTACGATATGTCGTTGCGTTCTCGAAAAAGTGCCTGAGCAGACCGATATCGCCTTTGTGCTTAATCCAATGCTCAGCATAGAAGAACTGCTCGCGTCGATCTGTGATGAACTCGGCATTGCATATCCAAAAAGCAGTGTCAGCATCAAGGGATACGTGGACGTGATTAATGCCTATCTCCTCGATTCACATGCGAGGGGGAGAAATACGGTCATCATCATAGAGGAGGCTCAGAACTTGACCTCCGAGATGCTTGAGCACCTGAGACTGCTTACAAACCTCGAAACGAACAAGTGCAAGCTGCTCCAGATCATGCTGCTGGGTCAGCCAGAGCTTCGTGAGATGGTTGCAAGGCCTGAGCTTCGGCAGCTGTCTCAGAGGATCACTGCCCGGTATCATCTCGGGCCGCTGTCGCGGAGCGAGGTTACCGCGTATGTGCAGCATCGCCTTTCTGTTGCCGGATGCCGTCGATCAGGCGTTTTTTCAGCGTCAGCCCTGAGCAGGCTGTATCGTCTGAGCGGCGGTATTCCGAGAATGCTCAATCTGATCTGTGACCGTGCATTGCTTGGAGCCTATTCCGAGGGCAGAACGATTATCGACAGGAAGACCGTTGAATTGGCTGCAAGGGAGGTGTCAGGGAACTACAGGGGCGGACAAGGGGTCCTCAGATGGGCACTTGCTGGTCTTGTTCTGGCAGCTTCCAGTGTTGCTTTTTCATCTGGTCTGTTTACGACGGGAAAATCTCCTGGTCTTGAGAGCGTTAGTGATATTTCTGAGAAGAGCAGCATGACTGCGGTCTCGTCAGCGAAGCAGGTAATTTCTTTGACATTGCCTGAAGGTGTTTCAGGATCGGAGGGAAGGGTCAAGGCTTACCAGGCACTACTGGCTGAATGGAAAGTTCAGGGAGCTGACGCAGACCCTGAAAGAAGCTGTGAACAGCTCATGTCCCACGGCCTGCAGTGCCTTCGTGCTCATGGTGACACTGAGATGCTGCGGAAGATGAACAAACCATCTGTTCTTCTCGTAACAGGCGCTGATGGGACTGATGCATACGTGACTCTCATTTCGCTGAGCGGCAGCAGCGCTGTTATTGTGGCCGGCAATATGCCAAGAACTGTTGCCTTGACGGAGCTTGAGTCCAGGTGGACAGGCGACTTTATGGCACTTCAGAGGATGTTGCCGGAATTTAAGGGCGTCATATTCAAAGGCAGCACTGGATCAGCAGTGTCGTGGCTCGAGGGGCAGTTTTCCCGTATTAACGGCCGTATGCCGAGGTGGGAGCAGATGACATTCGATGCTATGATGGAGACCGAGGTAAGAGAGTATCAGAGGAAAAAGGGTCTGGCTGCTGACGGAATAGTGGGATCCATTACCATGTCACGGATTCAGGAATCAATAACTCGTATGGAGCCGGCATTATCAACTGGTGAAGGGGGTATATAGCCATGTCGTATATAGTTCAGGCACTGAGGAAACTTGAGCAGGAGCGCAGACGGGTGACGGTTACTGAGATGACCCTTTTCCGGGGACTGTCTGAGCGTTGGCAGAGCGAGAGTCTTGTCTGGCGTTATCTGCTTGTCCTGTCCTTGATGGTGAATACCGGTCTGGCTGTCTGGCTGCTGTTTTTTTCTGCAGTCACTGAAAAGGACCTCAGGAATCTGAATCCACAGATCGTTGAGCCCTCTGCTCAGCCCAGGAAAGAGACAGTTGCAATGCCTCACAAGAACCATGCAATTTTTCCTGCTCCCTTGAAAATAAGTCTTGAAGTCAGGCCTTCCCAACGAGTCAAAACTCAGATTTTTGAAAAGGATCTGTCGTCAGGTCGTGAGATAGCGACCCTCTCCCGGCAGCGGAGCATCGCAAAAGATGACCCGCATTTCCAGCGATCAACCGAACTTGTCTCTCAGAAAAGATTGTCTGCCGATGAGATTGAAATGCATGAAAGCGGTGCATATTCTTCGCCTAATATAATAATCTGGAAAGACGAGAATGGGAATATCCACTACTCAGGTACTGCAGGCAGAAACTGACCGGATGCCGTCAGTTTGAGTCTGGGTGTGACAGCCGAATGCCGATAAGTTCATAAACTTCCACTTCTTCAGCCTTGCCCTTTACGCTTATCCTGCCAAGCAGACGGGCCTCCACCCAGTCAGAAACCTTCTCATAGGTATATCTGCTTATCATAATGCCTGTTCCGAACTGCTTGTTGGCACCTTCCAGACGCGAGGCAAGGTTAACGGCATCGCCCAAAACTGTATAGTCAAAGAGGTCCTCAGAGCCCATATTCCCAGCGATAACCATGCCGGTGTTAAGCCCAATCCTTACTGTTATTTCCGGCAGTCCCATTCCCCTTAGCTCGTCCCTGAGCGTTATAAGCCTTTCCTGCATTGCAACAGCGGTTCTGCACGCATTCAGGGCATGATCAGGATCGGGTACAGGTGCTCCCCAAAATGCCATAATCGCATCGCCGATAAACTTGTCGATCGTGCCGTTATATTTCAGTATAATGCTGGTCATTGCAGTCATGTAAGTATTGATAAGATGTGATATCACCTCTGGCTGGCAATTTTCAGAGATAGTAGTGAACCCGGCAATGTCTGAAAAAAGTATTGTTGCCTCAACCTTTTCACCTCCCAGTTTCATATTGTCAGGGTCAGCCAGCACGCTTTTAAGCACAGATGGTGAAAGGTATTTTGAAAAAGCTTTTTTAATCTGGATTTTTTTTCGCTCGCTTTGGAGATAGGCTTTTGCTCCAAAGCCTGCGTATGACAGGAAAAAAGGAATCAGTGCAGCTGAGGTCGGCAGCCAGATGCGCTGCAAGTCAAAGGCATAGTAGATACAGCCCAAATACATGATCGCACCCAATAATGCAGCTATTGCACTTCGCAATGGCTGCCACCTAAATTGAAGAAGACTTGCACTGAGGCCGAGACAAAGAAAGAGCGGGATGAGGATGAATGAACTCACTTTTGCAACAAACCGACCCTGCATAATATTATCTGCCATAACCCCATGGAGTTCGACCCCGCTCATGAGCCTGTTGTTCTCGGACGAGAGAAAGGGGGTTGCAAAGTAATCGACAAGACCCTTATCAGGTTCCGGTGAAACTGTTGTGGCCCGTCCCACAAGAACCGTCTTCCCTTTGAAAAAATCTCGGGGGAGATAATGTGCCGGATCAAGAGCCTGATAATAAGAGACCGCAGGAATACTGTTAGGCCTTGCTGAAAAATGAATGTAAGCCCCTGCAGGGATGGTAGATTTCTTCTTTGTATGGAGTAGTGCAATCTGCTCAGCAAAGAGATGCTCTCCGCTTCTTGTCGGATAGAATCTCCTTACTACGAAGTCCCTGTCCAAAGGTACGCTGACAAGCCCTGAGACAGCATACTCCCGCAAAGAGGCAAGCGGTTCGATAACCATTTCCTGCTGATACTTTGCATTACTGCTGACACCAATATCAGAGGCTAAAACAACAATGCCGGCTCGTCTGATCGCCTCGGCCAGAGCACGATCCTCATCGGGTTGTGACGGTTCTGAAAAGAGGATATCAAACCCTATAACCGAGGCGCCGGCTTCTGTCAAACGGTCAATCAGCCGTGCATGAAGACTTCGCGGCCACGGCCACTGCAACTGAAGTTCAGCGAACGACGGTTCATCTATAGTTACGAGAACGATTTCAGCCGGCTGCGAAGAACTGTGTCTGACGCTATGAAGCAGGTCATAGCCCTTTAATTCCAAAAGTTCTCCTGGAGCAGTAAAAATGAAAAAAAAGGCCGTTAGCCCGCAGAGCAGGCCTATGAATATATGCCAGCGCAATTCCTGCACAGGATCAGAAGCGGTATTCGAGGGTCAGGTAGAAAGATCTGCCGGGTCCGGGATACTTTTGGGCTGTTTCATGATACGTATCAAATAGGTTCCGCACGTCAAATGAAACTTGCATGTGCTTTTTGAAGAACTCCTGACGCAGGCTGAGGTCGGTCGTCCAGTAACTCGGCATCCTGTATATATTGTCATCGTCAGTAAATTGTGATGACATATATTTTGCAGTCAGGGATGCCTTCATATGCCTGGGAGAGACCCAGACAAGGCCTGCAGCAAGTAAGTCTTCAGGTTCATAGCGGGCCTTTTTTCCCTTAAGGGGAAGTATAAAGCTGAATGGCATTAGTTCAGACCTGCCTGAGAGATTTCGGTTCTGCGTATTTGTATAGCGCGCAAAAGCCCCCATGTGGTCTGTGAGGATAACATTCAATGCAAGCGATATGATATCAGCACGATTGTTTACATCCACCCTGTCAATGAATGACATATCAGGGAATTCAAACCGTGTCGTCTGCCCTCGGTGGTTGCGTCGTTCAATACGGGCTTCAGTATATATCTTATCCGTCCACTTGGACTCAACAGTTGCCTGGTAATCAGTAATGATATCGCCCGGGAAAGCCTCAGAGCGCGGATAGGTGAAGCCGACACCTGCTGTCGTAAAAGGCCCGAGGGTGGGATCAACAGGCACGAGCCGTCTCTGCGCAGCAGCCCTCGCAATATGGTTTTTGTGAAATTTCCAGGAAAGACCGATCCTCGGATTCAGATTTCTGATGCTGTTGAGATCATCTTCGTACATTTCATAGAAGAGCCCTGCCTCGAGAAGCAGGTTGTCAGCAATCTTCCAGCGGTCGTCAATATAGGCGGTCGTCGTATCGCCCGACTGGTTCAGGATCTTCCATTCGAATTTGCCCTGATTATAGTAACGTATCACATCTAAATCAACGCCTATAAGAGCAACCGAGCGCCAATACGGAATGGTCGATGCCGGATCACCTCGCAGAGTGTCAGTCTCTTTTATCTCAAACTCATGGCTAGTTCGCTCCACTCCGACTGACAACTGGTGGTCTTGATTGATTTCTGCAATATGCTTGAGATGAAAAGATCTTGATCTCAGAGAAGATTCAGTCTTCTCAACAGATTTAGTATCAAGCGCTGCCGGCAATCCTGCAGTTAAAGGCGAAATACCTGCTATGTCAGCCATGCCGGTGGTATCGGCAAAAAAACCGATCGCAGAATCAAAATAAATATGGCTTGCGCCTGAAAAACCAAGGTCTTTAATGAACGAGGCGATAAAGGGGTTCGCAACGGTCTTTCCGAGAGGAGCAGGGTTGTAAAAATCACGTCTTGTTTCACTGCTCTGAAAGGCCATCATCAGGTTGCTCTTTGGCGCAAGCTGCCTGTTATAGCCGCCAGTGATCTGGAAGCTGAATTTCTTTGTGTAATCATCTTGGTCGGGCCTTGTCAGCGGTCCTGGCTCACCAAGCTTGTCTGCGGTTAATCCGCCGTAAAGAAAAAAGCTGTTTCTGAAGTCAGGTCTGGCGCCAAAAGCATAGGTCAGAAAATACCCTTTCGATTCACTGTTATCGCGGAAACCGGTGTTCTGGTATGCGTCTAACTGAAGCAGATAGTCAATTTCAAAGGGCTTGCGGAAATAGCCCTCCTGGATAAGCGATAAAGAATACGTCGAATGCCCCTCCTGAAATCCGAGGCTGGTTCTTACCTGGAAGTTATGCTGCGGCTTAAGCACGATATCCTGATAGCGTGATTGAAACCCTATGGACATTGGGTTCAAAAGAAAACTCTGCATGTTTGCGCTCAGATAGATGGGCGGGTTGTCAGCAAAGCGGTTTGATACAAATCTGTAGCTTGATGAATCAAAAATGTCGAAAGACTCTTCAGCATAACTTCCGGCCCATTCATCCATGCCGAGTCCGAGCAGCGCTGACCCAAGGTTCGAAAGCCCCCGCTTGGTATCCTGAGTGGGATTTACGCTTTTTAGGTTCGGGAGGAGTTCCAATGCTATTGAAGCTTCACGAACAGCAAGCATGGGCCGATAGGTATCCTGGTAAATAATATTGGCAATTATGTGTGGAACAGGATCCCTTGGGTCAAGTGTCATCGCAAGGCGGAGTTCTTCAAGGGCATGCTCAATCTCTTCAAGCTGATAGTAGGCAATAGCAAGGAAGACATGCGGCTCAGCATATGCAGGCTCCATCATGCCTGCTTTCTGGAAATATTCTGCAGCTTCTTTTGTCCTGCCCTCCTTGAGTGCAATGACTCCCAGACCGTTAAATGATAGATAGTCGCTTGCATTGAGCGTTGTTGCTTTGTCCAGATCAGCACGGGCAGAGGGCAGTTTCTCGATCCAGTTCATCAATGAGCCGCGCCTCGACCAGTAGGAGGAAACACCCGGGTCTATTTCGATCGCTGAAGTAAGTTTCTCTTCAGACTCTCCGAAATGTCCTTTTTCCAACAACAGTTTGCCAAGTTCACTCATCGCAAGGGTGTTAGCCGGATCGATTTCTATTGCCCGGCGAAAGGACTTCTCAGCCTCTTTGCTGTTGCCCTGAAGGTAATGTTGCCTGCCTGCAATCGTCCAGGCCGCTGATGAGTTCGGGTTAATTGCAAAAGCTGCCTTGGTCGCCGCGCGAGCCTTCTCCGGTTCATCCAGCGTTGTCGTGAAATCGGCTATCATGACCTGGAAGCGCTCATCATTCGGAAATCGCTCAGCATATTTTGCGCTTATCCGAATTGCCTCGGAGAAATTCCCCTGAAAAGCACGGAACTGCGCAAGGACAACGCCGACTTCCGGCAAAGCGTCATTTACATCAAGGCCTTCGATGATTTTATCGGCTTTCCCGATCTCGCCTTTCTGCAGATATACGCCGGCCTGGCCGAGGTTCCCGAGCACAGCACTTCTCTGATCGGCATTTTCCAGGGCCTTTCTGAAATGCTCTTCGGCAGGGTCGGTTTCGCCCCTGCCAAGAAGCAGGTATCCTCTTAGCAGAAGAGCATGGCTGTTTCGGGGTTCGGAAGCCAGAACTTCATCTGCGATCTTCATGCTCTCGTCGCGCTGTTTGAGATCATAGAGAAGTTGAGCGAGGAAGATTCTTGCTTCCGGCGTTATTGCTTTTTCGCGTGAGCCACGCATCAAACCGCTTGCCTCAGGTCTTCTGTATGTCTGGAAGGAGACCGCGTCAGCAATGTCTATCGGGTAAGAGATGATCCACTGAACCCGGTCTCTTGGTCTTACCAGAAAAGTTTTCACCGGTGCCTTTCCTACCTCAGCTACTGCCTGTTCACCGGCGTCTACGATAACCTTGCCCTGATCATTGTAAAGCTCGATCCTGCCCTTTAACACGGTAAGATAGCTCGCGCCCTTTTCATCTACAACAATGTCCCAGTCAGTGCCGCGGATTGCAGCAGTTGCAGAGGGCGTCTCAATTCTCAAGCCCTCAGGCGACGATTTTGCCCTGCTCCATATTTCACCGGACTGAAGGCCGAGGATAGTACCCTTCTTGCCCGAAGGTCTACGGACTTCTCTGATAATGAGCATTGTCCTGCTTTGAACCTTGATCTGGGTGCCGTCGATAAAAAGAATATCCAGTTTTCCATGCATTCCTGTTTTGAGGGAATCACCGGCAGTGAGGTTTTGTGACGATACCGCAGCGTTCCAATCATCTTTTGCGATAAATTTTATCCAGCTGTCTGCCCGGACGGCAACAATTTCAGCATCCTTCGAAATTTCCGGACGGTTCAGTGGAGACGCAGCCAGGGCATTCCAGGCGAATAGAAAAATAAGGCAGAGAGAAACGATAAGCGTCTTCATGATATCCTCCACGACTAATTTTAATAGTATAGTTCGCTCTGAAAATAAGTGTTTTTTGGGGGAAAAAGCAAGGAAATAGCGGGCTGGGCAGATCTTAATCGAAGCTGTATACAGAGGACCTGCATAGGAAGGCAAAAGATGAGCGCTTATCCGTTCATTATCTCTCGGACAGACTTGCTGAAGGTGCCGAGATTATAGGGTTTTATCACTACGCCCCGGAAACCGTATTTTTCATATTCTGCCATGACCGGATCGTTGGAATAGCCGCTCGACACGATCGCCTTGATATTCGGGTCTATGGCCCGCAATTTCTGAATCGCCTCCTTGCCTCCCATACCGCCTGGAATAGTAAGGTCCATGATGACCATATCAAAGGGTTCATGCTCATCCAGTGCCTTCTGATAGAGTTCAATGGCTTCGGCGCCGTCCTTCGCAAGTTCAACTCTGTACCCAAGCGAGCGCAGCATCTCACCGGCAATATCCTGTATTAACTTCTCATCATCCATAACAAGGATCTTTCCGGATCCTTTACTGATATTTATTTCTTTAGGCTTTATCGAGTCACCGCTGGCTTGTGATGCGGGGAGATATATATGAAAGGTTGTTCCCTTGCCAAGCATCGATTCTACTACGATGTACCCGTCATGGTTCCTTACAATGGAGTAAGCGGAGGCAAGACCGAGGCCGCTTCCTCTCTGCTTTGTCGTAAAATACGGATCAAAGATCCTGGATAGATGCTCTTTGGATATTCCTGTTCCGGTATCTCTCAGCGAAATCTTGACATAGGTTCCCTCGCGAATGGGAGGGAGCTCATCTGCAGACAGCGCCACATTGCTGACAGTGAACGCGATCTTGCCGCCATCAGGCATAGCCTGCACCGCATTAATAATAAGATTGTTAAAGACCTGACTCATCTGGCCCATATCAACATCAACTGACCATGGCGTCTCGGAGAAAACGAATTCAGGAGCAACATTTGTTCCGGAAAGGGTAAATCCGGCAGATTCTCTTATGATATTGACAATTGATGAGATTTTCTTGACAGGTGAACCACCTTTTGCAAAGGTCAGAAGCTGATAGGTAAGGTCAGTTGCTCGCTTTGTTGCTGTTTCCGCATCGGTCAATCGTTCAATGACCTTGTTTTTGTCGTGTATGAACATCTTTGCCATGCTGATATTACCAACGATGGCAGTGAGCAGGTTATTGAAGTCATGCGCAAGGCCTCCGGCCAGGAGACCGACGGACTGCAGTTTCTCTGCCTTAACAAGTTCTTCTTCCATGCGCTTTCGCTCGGTCATATCCCGGAAGACGAGCACCATGCCCATGACCCGGCTGCTTTTGTCGCGTATGGGTGCTGCGCTGTCCTCAATGATGATCTCGGTGCTGTCTTTCCGAATAAGTGCGGTATGATTTGCGAGTCCCTGAGTGAGACCGGTCTCCAGAACCTTTGCAACCGGATTCTCGCATCTCTCCCGCGTCTTCTCATTGATGATATGAAAGACCTCGGATAAGGGCTTACCTGCAGCTTCCTCAGTTGACCAGCCGGTATGCTGTTCTGCAACCCTATTGATCATGGTGATCTTGCCGCTAACATCGGTCACGATCACAGCGTCTCCTATGCTCCGAAGGGTGACTGCCAGCCGTTCCTTTTCTTCTAAAATTCTCTCTTCGCGATCTTTGATCGCGAGGGTCATAGCATTAAATTCTGTTGCAAGTCTTCCTATTTCGTCATGCGCCTTGATGATAACGGTTTCAGGCAGTTGGCCCTGCTTATGTCTCGTAACCGATGTCTGAAGATCAGCAAGCGGCATAAGAATGATTTTCCTGACAAATGCATTGATTAGAACAATAGAAATGACCGTCAACATAAACGAGATGAATATATTCTTTCTGATCGCCTCTCCGATCTCCTTCTTCATCTCGGCAGTAGATACGCGTACCCGCACAAAACCGATCAGAAATTTCTTGTTTTCGGCGGCATGCAGATCCTCTTGGCGATCTGCTATGCGTTGAAAGAAGACCGGCGAGTAAAAATCATACCAGTCGGTCCCTTTGATATAAAGTGCTTTCAGATCTGCCTCGAAATGCTCCTTTGCCTTTAGATCTGGAAGAGTCTGGAATTGCTCAAGCGGAAAGGCGTCCACGGGCAGCCATAGATCAGAGAATATCTGGGCAAGTATGACATCCTTTGTATGAATGACGTCTTGCACTTTTCTTATGAAGTCAAGATTCTCAGCAGCCAGACCTTCATCAACAGCGTGCGAAAGGGCTTCAGACAGGGTCGTGCCGCGAGCAATGATTTCCCGTTCGATGCTCTTTTTGTGGGCAGTTGTGAATAAGACCGTGCTCACAATGCTTATTGCAAGGACGGTGACGGTGATGAAGAGCGAGACCTTTGTCTTGAGTGTAAGACTCACTTAACGTCGGTCAGCGAAGGCATGCCGTATGAGGATATCAATGCCTGTCCTTTCTTGCTAAGCACATAATCTATGAATTTGCTGACTTCCGGTTTCGGATTCTTTTTTGTTACCAGATAAAGAGGTCTCCGGAACGGATACTTATCGGAGACGATATTGGCCTTGGTTGGGGCGATGCCATTGACCTTGAGAGCTTTCACATCCCTTTTTCGGGAACTGCCAAACCCCGTGCTCGCAAACCCCTCAGGTGTCTTCTCAACCAGTTGCTCCCAGATCGCAACAGACGATGCCTGCATGGAAGAATTGGACTGTTTCTGTGGACGCTTGCCGTTGAGAATAAATTTGCCGAGCGACTCCCCTATGCCGCCCATGCCCTCCAGAGAGGAGATGAAAGAGATGATCTTCATGTCTGGCCCACCCAACTGCTTCCAGTTGGTTATCCTGCCTTCATAGATGTCCCGAACTTGCTGCGGCGTTATACTCTCGAGGGGATTTGACTTGTGGACGATAAAGACGAGGGCATCCCAGGACGCTGTCGTGAAGACGAAATCCTCAGGGTCGTCAGCCTGTTTGCTCTGGCAGGATGCCGCGTAGTCGATCTTGCCCTGATGCAGATCTCTGAGGCCGACAATGCTGCCGCCCCCGCGGACGAACATCATGGTGCCGGACTGTTTTTCGTATTCCCTGGCAAGGTCGTTCAGATAACCGACATTGCTGACAGAGCAGCCGCTTGCACTCAGTGATTCAACTGCAGATGCCTGAGATGAGAAGGAGAAGGGAATAAGGAACAGCAGAACAAGGATAATACCTATTCTTTTCATAGCACCCTCCAGCAGCCGCCTCTTATACGCGGTATACATAGGTATATACCGCTCTCTATTTTACTTAAATATCGGCATTCCCTGTCTATTTCTTTAACAGGAAGGGCATGCATCAGCACATTTCCGTGCTATTTGGTGAAGGCGGCGGGAATCGAACCCGCGTCCGAAAGTACTACTCTCATGCTTCTACATGTTTAGTCAGTCATTTTCAGCTTCGGAATCCAGTTCGCCGGCTGACAGGCTTCCTAAACTCCTATCTCCCTGAGTCTCGCCTTCAGGCAGGGAGCGCACCTGAAAGCCAGCCCGCTGATTGACGCTATCTAAGGGTCGCAGGCAATCCCAAAGGAGCGTGCTGCTTAATTAAGCAGCGAGTGCCAGTTCGTTATTGGCGTTTGTGTTTGTTCCATCTTTTTGCGTGGGGATGGAGCCACGACATGCCACATGAGTCTCATAACCCCCGTCGAGACCATTCGCCCCCGAAGTGAGACTGCGATCAGTAATCCGTAAATTATCAAATGCCGTAACGAACTCCGGCAGGCAATTACGGTTTACTATCTGATTCATTATAGCACAGCTGATGAAGGACTAGCTTGCTGTTACTTCTTGTAACTTACTTTTCAGCCTTGGCCTCATTCCTTGTTCCTCGACCTCATTGCCCTCTGAATCTCGCGGTCAGCCTCTTTCTTTTTGATCGTTTCCCGTTTCTCATACTGCTTTTTGCCTTTGGCCAGGCCGATCTCTGTCTTTGCACGTCCATCCTTGAAGTAGATCTTGAGCGGAATAAGGGAATATCCCTTCTGGGCTGCTTTTGCCTGCAGTTTCATTAACTCTTTCTTGTGCAGCAGGAGCTTGCGGGTTCTGACCGGATCATGATTCATGATGTTGCCATGCGTGTAAGGGCTGATGTGGCAATTGAAGAGGAACACCTCATTGTCTTTTATCAGCACATAGCTGTCCATAAGATTGGCCTTTGCATCCCTCAGGGACTTAACCTCAGTACCGGTGAGGACCATGCCGGCTTCAATGGTCTCTTCTATGAAATAGTCATGGAAAGCCTTTCTGTTCTGTGCAACGATCTTCATACTCTGAATAATACCATGCAGGACTTTGCCATGAATACAAATCGTGTTTCTAATCGCTGATTCTGTCGTATAATGAGCTATGGCTGAGATCATTTCAGGAGAAGACAAGGCATGGGAGATCCTTGCAGGGCTCTTGCCTGAGGATGTCTGCAGAAGAACGGGTGCAGAGTATAACGAGCGCAGCAAAATATACAGTCTTTCTGCCTTTGGTACCCTGTTTTCTGTTGATGCACAGAAAAAGATCATCAAGAGCCTTGAACCTCAGGGGGAGATCTTTCTGACGCGTCTTCGCTATTTTTTCGTACTTTCACTGCTCTGGTATATGGTGAAGGCCTCAGACCTGAAGCCTTCCAATAAACTGGTCAAGCCGTCAGGAATGAGCGGCGGTGATATCTTCTTCCGCGGTTCTCATGTTCTTCCTCTGGACAGTATTGCTAAGAAGTATGGCCACGACAGGAAAGGATTCAGGGAACGAGGGCTGTTGCACGGGGGCAGTTCGGTTGAATATGGCGATGTTGCGATCGAGCTCACGCCGTTTTATCATCTTCCGATCACGGTCATCCTTTGGCTTGCTGATGATGAATGGGAGGCCAGGGCAGATCTCCTGTTTGACTCAACAGCGCTCAATCATTTGCCGATCGACGTGCTCTGGTCAGTTGCCATGATGTCAGTCCTGATATTTCTGTAGAACGCTGCAACGTACTATTTTTGTTAATCAGGCAGCAGAGGACGGTCTTCTTTTCTTGTATAGGGTTACTCCGGGGAAACTCACCAGCTCAAAAAGGTCATCTCTTTTTCTTAATGTCTCTGACTGGCCGATGAAAAGATAGCCATCATCTGCAAGTGCTTCCCACAGACTGAGTGCGATCCGGTCAGCCGCCTTCTTTGACATGTACATGAGTACATTTCTGCAGAAGATGAAATCGAGATTGCTGATCCCCTTGAGAACCAATGGCTGAAGTATATTGCCATGCACATAATCGATGCTGCTGATGATTTCCGGCTTTAATCTGAAGCATTCTTTTGGCGTTTCACAGGTTTCCGCGTACGTTCTCCTGAAATACTTTTCAATGAGATCGGTGTTGGGGCCGCGCAGAGAATATGAGCTGTACACTCCGCTGCGCGCCTTTTCAAGCGCCATAACATTAATATCAAGTCCCAATATCCTGATGCTCCATCCACGCAGGGGGTCAGGCTGATTTCTGAGCAGCATGGCGATACTATATGGCTCTTGCCCAGCTGAACAGCCGGCAGAAAGAATGGATATGGATTTGTCCGATCGTAAGACCTTATCCTTCCTCTTCTGTCGGTAAAGATCAAGAAAAAGCTCGAACTGTTCAAATTCCCTCAGAAAGTAGCTTTCAGTGTTCATGACAAAGCTTGGCAGATCGTGCAGTTCTATCTTCGAAAGCGGATCGTTGGCCAGATAATCGAGATACTGTTTCATGGAGGTCATCCTGAGGGCTTCGAGACGCGGTTGTATCTTTCTAGTGAAGCTCTCGCGGGTATGAGCCTTAAGGGAAAGTCCGAATTCATCTTCCATGAGCGTTTTCAGCGCTGCGAAGTCTTTATCGTCCATAACAAGTTGCATATCTTTTTTACTTTGCAATTAATGTGCCACTATCTATATCAGTAACCGGTTTACAAATCAAGTATAATGATTCAGCAGGAAAGTGCAATACATTATGAACAGAAAACTGAAAGATAAAGCAAACTTATTGATATCACAGGAAAAAGGTGTGGTGTTCAAGGATCCTGGCGGAAGGATCAATATAGGCCTCTGTTTTCCGAACACGTATTCTGTTGCCATGTCGAGTCTTGGATTTCAAGGAATATATGGCTTTTTCAACAGTTTGAGTGATATTGTCTGCGAGAGGATTTTTTTTCCTGACCAGGAAGATGTCGAGGAATACGAGAAGTCAGGTGCTGAACCCTTTTCTCTTGAGTCGAAAAGACCGCTCTCTGCTTTTGATATTATCGCGTTTTCCGTATCGTTTGAGAATGATTACCCAAATCTTTTGAAAATGCTGAAGATGGCAAGGATTCCGCTTCGGAGTTCAGAGCGTTCGTTACAGTATCCTCTGGTGATCATGGGAGGTGTATGCGCTTTTTATAATCCCGAACCAATTGCTGACTTCATGGATGTCATATTTGTCGGCGAGGCAGAGGAGATGCTCGAAGAATTCCTTTCTCAGTATCGTAAAGCAGAAGACAGGGAAACACTTCTGAAGAAACTGACTGCGATCAAGGGTATTTATCTCCCGAGGTTCTATTCTGTGCGTTACGACGAGGCTGGAAAAATTACAGGAAGATCGGCTTCTTATTCTGCCCCTGAAACAGTTTGCAAGCGGGCCATAAAGGATATAGCACGGTCTTTTCTCCGGTCAACGATCCTCACTCCCAACGCACAGTTTTCAAATATGTATCTCCTTGAGGCAATGCGCGGCTGTCCCTGGTCCTGCCGCTTTTGCGTGGCGGGCCATATTTATAACCCGCCGAGAAAGAAAGACTTTGCAGAGCTTTCTGCAGAAGTGAAGGCCGCGGTTCAGAGAACTCAGAAGGTCGGCCTTATCGGGCCGTCTCTGTCTGATTATCCCCATGCCGAGGAAATACTGCAGATGGAGGGCGTTGACTTCTCTATTACCTCATTGCGGGCAAGCCGCAAGAGTGTCAGGCTTGTGCAGCTCATGAAGGGTCATAAGAGCATAGCCATTGCGCCTGAGGCTGGAACGCAGCGTTTGAGGGATGTGATCAACAAGAAGATCACTGAGGAGGATATCCTTGAGACAGCAAAACAGATCCTGGAGTGCGGCGTCGAGACGCTGAGGCTCTACTTTATGATCGGTCTTCCGACAGAGACCAAAGAAGATATTGACGGGATGATAAATTTGGTTAAGGCAATTCGGAGGAATACACGTAGGGGTTACATTCGTTTGAGCGTCAGCACCTTTGTGCCGAAACCCTTCACCCCCTTTCAGTGGCATCCTATGGAGCCGCTGAAGAGTATTAAGGAAAAACTTCAGCAGATAAAGAAGGGGCTTGTCCGGGAAAAAGGCATTAAGGTGCTCCATGATATGCCCAAACAGGCCCACATGCAAGGGCTCTTTGCGCTGGGAGACAGGCGTGTCGGCAGCGTAGTTGAACGGATTGCTTTTGATAATATCGATGTAATAAAAAAAGGCTCTGAAGATGTTGATGTGGCATCCTTCATTTACCGACAGAAGGATTTCTCTGAACATCTTCCCTGGGACTTCATCGATGCCGGAGTTACCAAAGAGCATCTCTGGTCTGAATACCAAAAGGCTTTGAACGGGTGAATCTCGCTGTCATAGCAGTTTCTTCATTTATGATCGCCTTGTCAGGCGCGCTTGTGCCTGGCCCGCTCTTTACGATCACAGTAAGCGAGTCAGCACGGCGGGGCGCGTCAACAGGACCGCTCCTAATTCTCGGCCACGCACTTCTCGAGATCGTGATAATTGTGCTGATCCTGTCAGGCCTCTCACCGTTTTTGAAACATGAAACAACAAGGTATGTGATCAGTCTGGTCGGCGGAAGCATACTGGTGCTTATGGGTATTATGATCCTGAAGGACCTGCGCAGGGTCAGTCTTGATATGTCAGCAGAGGGCGTGCGCAAGGGTATGAACCTTGTTTTGACCGGCATTGTCGCAAGCCTTGCGAATCCATATTGGGTTATCTGGTGGGCCACGATCGGCCTTGGTTATCTTGTGAGTTCCATGAAATACGGTGTTGCCGGCGTTGCGGTTTTCTTCCTTGGACATATCTCGGCAGACCTTGCCTGGTACAGCATCATCTCTTATGCAGTTGCAAAAGGGAGAAGGGTTATGGGAGAAAGATCATATAAAACTGTCCTGGCGATCTGTGCTGTTTTTCTCATCCTGTTCGGTGCCTGGTTCATCAAGGCCGCATGACAGTATCTCTGTATTGCATTTCCATCATGCTGCTGTCCTATAATCAATAGCTATGGAACACGATGCTGTTTTTGAAAACATAAAGCAAGTTCTCAAAACAATCTCCCAGGGAGCGATGAAAGCCGGCAGACGGCCTGATGACGTGCATCTGGTTGTTGTGACCAAGACGGTCGGCGCCGACGCTATTCGGGAGGCGGTTGACAGCGGCATACGGGTCTTTGCGGAAAACAGGGTGCAGGAGGCAAAGAAGAAGATCCTGAGCGATGAGGTTCGTGCTCTGCCCGAGAAACTCGAATGGCATCTGATCGGCCATCTCCAGAAGAACAAGGCAAAAGATGCTGTGCAGCTCTTTGAGGTCATCCATTCTGTTGATTCCATAGAACTGGCAGACGAACTTGACAGACAGGCTGAAAAGATCGGCAAGACACAAAGAATTCTGGTGCAGGTAAAGCTCTCTGAGGAGGAAACAAAGAGCGGCGTGGATGAAGAGGGCCTGCATGAACTGCTTCAAGGGATAGCGCAATTGAAGCATCTGCGTCTTGAGGGGTTGATGACCATTCCCCCTTATCGAGAGAATGTCAGGGAAGTTGTCCCTTATTTCAAAAGGTTGAGAGAATTGCGGGATGAAGCGGGAAAGGCCGGATTCAGGCTTCCGGAGCTTTCGATGGGCATGTCCCATGATTATGAGGCAGCCATAGAGGAGGGCGCGACTATGGTCAGAATAGGAACAGCAATATTTGGAGAGAGGTGTTGATATGATCGGATTTATCGGCGGCGGTAATATGGCAGAGGCGATGATAAAAGGGGCAAGGGGCGAGGGGCAAGGGGCAATGCAAGAGATACTCGTTTCAGAACCTGGTGCGGAAAGAAGACTGTTTTTAGAACGAACTTATGGGGTGATGACAACAGTCTCAAATGTTGAAGCAGTTTCTTCCTGCGATATTATCATCCTGGCAGTGAAGCCGCAGATCATGGAAGCGGTTCTTGGTGAGATAGCTGATGTTATCGATGATACAAAAACTGTTGTTTCGATTGCCGCGGGTATTACGCTTTCTTATCTGCAGTCCAGATTGAAAACCAATAAGATCATCAGGGTCATGCCGAACACGCCTGCCCTTATTCAGGAGGGCATGTCCGTGTATTCGCTTTGTGAATGTTTTGCCGGAAGCGAGATCAATATTGTCAAAAGCATCCTGATGTCCATCGGCAGGGTGATCGCGCTTCCTGAACGGTTCATGGATGCGGTGACTGCGGTCTCAGGCAGCGGCCCTGCATTTATTGCGCTGTTTATCGAGGCGATGATCGAAGCAGGTGAAAAACTTGGACTGAGTAAAAATGATGCGACAGAACTTGCTGTCCAGACCGCTCTTGGTACTGCAAAGCTACTTGATACCGGCATGTCAACGGAGAAACTGCGACAGATGGTAACTTCTCCTAACGGCACGACCGCAGCCGGACTGAAGGTCTTTGAGGAAAAGGGATTGAAACCTATTGTCTTGGACTCGCTGCTGACTGCCAAGAACCGGGCAGAGGAGCTTGGGAAAAAGGCCTGACGGTTCTTCATGTGCCGGGAGCAGCTTTCTTCCTTCATGGATAAAAAAGAGCAAGCCGTTGTAAAATAATCTTCAATATCAAACAGCGAGGTAAGAATGCTTATTGTCGGAAACCTGGTAATGGCAGTTGCTAAAATTGCAGACATGCTCCTGGACATCTATAAGTGGATCGTGATCATTGCTGCGCTCATCAGCTGGGTTAGTCCTGACCCATACAACCCGGTCGTCCGTTTTCTCAGGAATGTTACAGAGCCGGTCTTCCGGCCTATCCGGCGGCTTTTTGGTAACAGACTTGGTCCTGTGGATATTTCTCCAATCGTGGTGATACTCGGCATCCTGTTCATCCAGATGGTACTCATACGTTCGCTTATTGAGATCGGCATCAAAATCAAAGGGGGAGTCGTTATATGAGAATCTCGCCGCTGGAAATCCAGCAGAAACAGTTCAAGATGAAGTTCAGGGGTTTCGATGTCGAGGAAGTATTCGGTTTCCTTGAGATCGTCCGTGAAGAGATGGAAGACCTGCTCAGAGAGAATTCCAACCTCAAGGAAAACATCCAGAGAGCTGAGAACCAGATCAAGGAATACCGCGACATGGAAACCACGCTTAGGGAGACGCTCATGACTGCCCAGCAGATGGTCGAGGACTACAAGACGAATGCTCGGAAAGAAGCAGAGCTTCTGGTAAAGGAGGCAGAGTTCAAGGCTGACTCCATGATCAAGGAAGCACATGAGAAGGTCATTAAGATCCATGAGGACATAACAGACATGAAAGGTATACGCCGCCACTTCCGGGAAGAGTTGAAAAGGCTTGTCGACGGTCACCTGAGAATGCTCGAAACAGATGACCGCTGGGAGACCAGCGACAGGGAAGTAATGCCCGAGTGAGCAATCTGCAGTACAGGACCCTGAAGGGCATGCAGGATATCCTGCCGCCTGATATTTTTCTCTGGCAGAAGGTGGAGCAGTCTGCACGGCAGATTTTTACGGTATATGGGTTTCAGGAGATTAGAACGCCGATCATGGAATCCACATCGGTCTTTTCACGCTCTATCGGCGAGAGCACGGACATTGTTGAAAAAGAGATGTACACATTCACGGATAAGGGGGACCGAAGCGTTTCTCTGCGTCCTGAAGGCACTGCCTCTGTTGTGCGCAGTTATGTGGAAAATCATCTCGATAAACTTCCTGCTCCACAGAAGTTTTATTATTTAGGTCCCATGTTCCGGTACGAACGGCCGCAGTCCGGAAGATTCAGGCAGTTCTATCAGATCGGCGTTGAAGCCTTTGCAGATTCCAGCCCCAGCATGGATGCTGAAGTCATTGCAATGCTGGGGCGTCTGCTCTCAGACATCGGGCTTGAAGGTGTTTCCTTTCAGATCAATTCCATCGGCTGCGAGCAGTGCAGGCCGGGCTATCGAGATGCCCTCCTTGAATTCTTTTCTGATAAGAAAGAACACTTGTGCGATGACTGCAAGCGAAGATATGACAAGAATCCACTGAGGATCCTTGATTGCAAGGCGAGCGCCTGTCGGCAACAGAGGCAGGGAGCTCCGAAGATAACCGACCATCTCTGTGAAGGCTGCAAATCTCATTTTGAGAAGCTCCAGGAACTGCTGTCACTCCTTCAGGTTCCTTACTCCCTTAATGCAGATATGGTTCGGGGACTTGATTACTACACCAGGACCACCTTTGAGGTGACGAGCCAGAGTCTGGGTGCGCAGAATGCTGTTGCAGCCGGCGGTAGATATGACAGGCTGGTAAAGGAGTTCGGCGGTCCTGAAACGCCTGGCATCGGTTTTGCCCTCGGCATGGAGAGGGTAATCGAGCTGCTGAAGAAGACTGAGCTGCAGAAACCTCCTTCTCCTGCTGTTTTTTTTGCTGTGCTTGGCGATGCCGCAGGCAGTGCTTGCTTTGTGCTTGCGGAGCAGCTGAGAAGAAAGGGGCTCTGGGTTGAAGTTGGTGATGCAGCAAGCTCACTGAAGAGCCAGATGAGAAGGGCTGACAGAATGGCAGTGCGCCATCTATTTATCGTGGGAGACGATGAACTACGTTCAGGCACGGTAAAGTGGAAGAACCTTGCAGAGGCAGCCCAGGGTGAAGTTAAGATATCAGATATGGAATCGTTTCTTGCTGGACAGGCTTGATTCAGAAAAAGAGCGGCTGCTTCATCATCATCATCATCATGCATACTCGCTTATTGTGCTAAAATACACGAGGTCATGAACCTGATACCATACATGCCGGGCGTTCTCTTTCTCTCTGCTATTGCCGTTTTATCCGTTTATCTGTCATCGCTTCATGCATCTTTCGATGCGCTTGTCGTTTCGATCATCATCGGTATGGTGATCGGTAACATGAGCGGCAGACGACATGCGATGGAAAAAGGTATGGATGTTGGAACCAAAGTGTTTTTGCCTGTCGGGATTGCACTGTATGGAATGCAGCTTTCCGTAAGCACTATTCAGCCTGCTCTTGTATTGAGTATTTTCCTGGTCTTTTCTGCGCTGTTTGTCGGAACGCTGCTGCTTTCCCGCGTCTTTTCCCTGGAGAGCAATCTTTCTCTGCTGCTTGCCTCTGGACTATCGATCTGCGGAGCCTCGGCAATTGCGATCATCTCTCCTCTTATAGGGGCAAAGCGGGAGGAGACATCCATCTCAATACTTTCTGTCATGATGCTCGGCCTCTTCGGTATGATCTTCTATCCTCTTGTCTATGACTTTTTCCTTTTGAGCAAGGAGGAATTCAATTTCTTTGCAGGCACAACGCTTCCCATGATAGGCCAGGTGAAGGTCGCTGCCGGTGCTGTCTGTCCGGAATGTCTTGATAGCGCGCTCCAGATCAAGCTGATTCGCGTTGCGTTCCTTTTCTTTGTTCTGCCCTTGGTTGTTTTTAGGTCAGGGGGAGCAAAGGGCAATATCAGGATTCCCTGGTTTGCAGTTATCTTTCTTATCCTCGTTGTTTTGGTAAATACGGTTCCCCTTGTGCGGCAACTGCAGGAGATCAGCAGGACAGTCAGCACGTTATGTATTGCGGCAGGGCTGGGTGCCATCGGTTATAGTTTGGATTTTGATGCCATTATTCAGGAAGGCATGACCCCGCTGGTTGTAATTCTTTCAGTATGGGCTGTTGTGCTGATTCTCATTTACCTCTTTAGGTCAGTGGTCTGATGTTCAAGGCGAGGATTCTCTACAGATTTATCGCTGTGTTACTGATCTTTGCCATGATGATTATTGTTCCCTTCTCTCTGTCCGTAGTCAAACAGGTCCAGAAGATGATCGAAAAAGAAGAGGCGCTGGAGCAGGGTAAGTCAGAGGAATACAGCCTAATGCACAAAGAGTTCACTGCCAAAATAGTCGAGCAGATGATCCCTTTCATTTTCTATATTCTCGTTCTCTCTTTTATTATGGCTGTCTTTTTCCTCAGAAAGATGCTCATCTCGCTCAGAAATCTTCAGGAAGGATCTTATGCGCTGCAGGAGGGCAGGCTCATAACAAAGCTCCCGGTCATTTCAGATGACGAACTTGGTGATGTGACGCGCACCTTCAATGCGATGGCAGAATCGCTCAGAAGCAAAACACAGGAGTTGGGCAAGAAAGATATGTACATCAGTGCGATGCTGGATCCCCTTTGGGTTGTTGATATGGAGGACTTCATAACAGACATCAACCCGGCCTTTACAAGGCTCTTCGGTTACTCGCGCGAGTATATGCTCGGTTCGTCAGTATATGATTTTGTTGACGACAGGAATGTATCAATCCTCAGAAAGCAGATCGAAGAGAAACGGGATAAGGGAGAATCATCCATCTACGAAATCAGTATCCTTGCCAAGAATGGGGTCCATATTCCGGTGCTCATAAGCGGTTCGCCTATTTTTGACGGTGACAGAATTGTGGCCAGAATCGGTATTCTGAAGGACTTCAGAGAGCAGAACAGTCTGCGCAATAATCTTCAGCAGTCTCTTGATTATTTCGAGACCATCATGAACAGTATTCCCGATGAGATCGTCGTAATAGACAATGATTACCGGATAATTACGGCAAACAAGGCTTCCATGATGAACGCTGGGCATGATCTTGCCGGAGAGCTCTGCCATCATGCGCTTCACGGGTCCTCAGTGCCCTGCTGGACCGATGGTTATGAATGTCCTACCCAGATTGTATTCGCCACAGGCAAGACGCACCGCACGGTTCACCAGCATGTTGAGCCAGACGGCAGCAGGAAATACCATGAGATCATTGCGAGCCCGGTCACAGATCCCTCGGGCAGGGTACTTCATGTCATAGAACTCCTCAGCGATATTACGGACAAGACAAAGAATGAGGAACAGATCGTTCAGAAGAACAAGGAATTGATTTCGCTCAACAATATTTCGGGAATTCTCAATAGGTCGCTTAAACCTGACGAGATCTTCGCCAAGGTTCTTGACAAGATGATCGAGATGATAGGCATGGACGGAGGCGGTATCTTTTTCCTCGATGAAACGTCCAAAGAGATGAATTGCCAATATCACAAAGGCATTTCAGAAGACTATGTGAAGATGCTCGGTAGAATACGGCTCGGCGACGATATACCGGGCAAGGTTGCGGTAACAGGACAGATTATGACTACGTCGGATATCTCAAAAGATGAGAGGATAGAGCGTTCGGTCATGAAGCATTCCGGTATGAGAGGATACTGCTGCTTTCCGATCAAGGGGAAGGAGAGGATTATCGGCGTCTTCTGCCTTTTCAGTTTTGCCCCGCATCTTTTTACCGGTGAAGAAGAGAGCATCCTTTCTTCAATAGGCGAAATGACCGGCATGGCGCTTGAGAATATCAGGCTCTACGACAGGATGCGTTCCCTGTTCGAGCAGCAGAGAAACAGATGGGCAGACGAGCACCAGCAGCTTCTTCACATTTCAGCAAAACTTGGGGCTGCGGCTGATATCGGCGACAGCATGATGCAGGTGCTTGGTCTCATAAAGAAGGTCTTTCGTGCGGATTTTGTCTGGATGCTGTCGCCTGATCCGGCGTCCAATCTTTTGTTGAGATTTGCTACAGAATCAACAGGAAAGGAAGGAACCGCCATATACTCCACAGAGGTGAGCTCTCTTGAAAAATACGCTCTCAGTAAGCGGCACCCGATCATGGTTAACGATATCCGGTCTGAGGAAAAGTTCTATATCGCCCAGGACGTTTCTGCATATCATTCGGCCATGGCTGTGCCGATGTTCATCGGAGAGAAGCCTGTCGGTGTCTGTTCCCTGTATTATTCTTTGCACCGTGAATTCAGGGAGGAGGACCTTCGTTTTATGGAGATCATTACGAATATGATCTCTGTTGCCATAGAGCGTGCCGAGTTTTATGCCCGTGCCGGCAAGGAAAAGGAACTCGCCGATACGATTCTGCAGAGCGTGCAGGAGGGCATCATAACGGTTGATCTTAATGGCCGTATCATAGCTGTAAACCAGGCCTTTGAAAGGATGACCGGTATCCGTCCTGAGCGGGCGATTACGCTGCCGGTCTGCCAGGTTTTCAGGTTCAGTGATGAGAACATATCCTTCCGTCTGCTCCTCGGCGAAAGTGTGGAAGAGGCAAAGCAGGGCATATCGACAACGCGGTCTTCTATTGTGACGACACTCTATGGAAACAGGGTGCCGGTTACGATCACAAGTTCTCCAATCCTGGGCAGGAATGGCACTGTCACCGGGATTGTAAATCTGGTGCGCGATGTGAGCAGAGAGAAGGAACTGGACAAGATGAAGACGGAGTTGATCCGGTCTGTTTCCCATGAATTCAGAACACCTCTGTCAGCGATTGTGGGTATGACCGAGATGCTCCTCCATGGGGATGTGGAGGGTGATAAGGTCAATAAATACCTTAGCACGATACGAAACGAAGGAGCCCGGCTTTCAAAGATGGTTACTGAACTGTTGAGCATTGCCCGGATCGAGAGCGGCAAAGAAACACTGAAATTCAGTTCTGTCGATCTCGGTGAACTTATGAAGGGTATTGCTGAGACATTTGGGCCTTTGCTCGCCAACAAGAATGCGATTCTGAAATACGAGCCAGGAGAAGTTCGAACTGTTGTGACCGACGAAGAGAAGATGAAGCAACTCCTGATTAACTTTATCGATAACTCGTTAACATTCTCTGACGAAGGGTGTATTATAGAAGTACAAACGAAGCGGAATGATGCCATGCTTGAGATCATCATATCTGATAACGGTTGGGGCATTCCTGATGAGGATATACCTCATCTTACAGAGCGTTTTTATCGGGGGAAACACGGAGACAGGGTAAAAGGCACAGGACTTGGGCTTGCTCTGTGCCATGAGCTTCTTGGTATGCTCAATGGCACTATGATCATTACGAGCAGGCTCGGCGAGGGAACAAAAATAACAATGAGCATTCCTTTCAGGGAGGTTGTGTGAGCAAGGTTATAGTGATCGATGATGAACCCTTTATCCTGATGATGATTGAGGACAAACTTAAGAAGGCCAAGATCGATGTTACGACACTGCGCGAGAGCAGAAATGCCTTTGAGGTGATCAAGAAAGATATACCTGAACTCATTATCCTCGACTGGATGATGCCTGAACTGAGTGGTATAGATCTTTGCAAGATGATCAAGGCAGATCCTGAGCTGAAGGACATCCCTATTTTTATGCTGACGGCAAAGGGCCAGGATTCAGATGAACAACAGGGTATACAGTGCGGTGTGAGCCGGTACATTACCAAGCCCTTTAGTCCCCGGTCACTTCTTGAGATGGTGCAGGAGATCATTGGAAAAGCCTGATTATCAGCAGGATCTGGCAGCCACCATACAGGAACTCAGTATTGCGTATGAGGAACTCTCGCTGCTTTATCGCGTCTCCGGAATCTTTTCGTCCCTCAGTATCGATGATATCTGTAACCGCATGATTGATGAGGCGATCGATACCATTGGTGTGAAGACGGCTGCAATTCTCTTTCACGATGAAAAGAACGATCTTCTTTTTACCAAAACCTGCAAGGGAATCTGGGATACTGTTCGGACATTTCCAAAAGACGAAGCTGTCATATGGAAGTCGATCGAATCGAAAAAACCTTCTGCGTTCTGCAGGGTTGCAGATTCAGAATACCGGGACTATATCCCTGGCATCAAATCTATCATGGTCTGCCCCATCCTTGGCAAGGCCAAGACAGTAGGTGCCATTGTTGTTGCTGATAAAGAGGGTGATCAGGAGTTCTTTTCTCACGATACCAAGCTCCTGATGGCGATCACCTCTCAGGCAGGCCTTGCCATAGAAAACGCTTTTCTTTATACGGAATTAGAGGCTCTGCTTGTCGGTGCAATCAAATCTCTGGTAAAGGCCCTTGAAGCAACCTCATACTGGACTGCAGGACATACGGAGCGGGTCACGGAGTACGCAATATCTATCGGCAGATTGCTCAACCTCGACGGCGATACGCTTGAGAAGCTGAAAATCTGCTCACTCCTTCACGATATCGGCAAGATAGCTACTCCAAGAGAGATATTGAACAAGGACGAAGCACTGAGCGAAAGCGAATGGCTGGAGATGAAAAAGCATCCCGGTGTTGGTGCAGAAATATTGGGTGAGATGAAACAGTTCAAGGATGTTATCCTCGGCATAAAATACCATCATGAACACTGGGACGGCAGGAAAAGTATTTTTGGTCTGAAGAACGAGGAGATACCGCTGCTGGCCAGGATCCTGTCTGTTGCGGACACCTTTGACGCGCTTACTTCGGACAGGCCATACCGGCCGAAGCGGTCAAAGGAAGATGCTGCAAGGGAGATACAGAGATGTTCTGGCTCTCAGTTTGATCCTGAGATCGTAGAGGTATTTCTCGGCTGGGCCGGTCTATCTACCCGACAACATTAAGCTCCCTGACCCTGAATTTCACCCCCAGCTCTTTTGCGATTTCTTCACATTTTACCAGATCAACGTCAGGCAGGGTCACAACCGTTACCTGAACATCAGGCACTGCATCCTTTATCTTTCTCGCAAATCTGATAACCTCTTCATAGGCATCCGGAAAAGAAGGCTTACAGATCCTGTTATAGGTTTCTGCATCCTGTGCATCAAGGCTTATGGAGATACTGTCAACAAGGCCTTTCAGTTCTGGAATGATGTCCCGCTTATGGATCAGGTTTGCATGGCCGTTTGTATTGATTCTGACACGGCCTCCCTGTTCTTTCACCCACCGGGCAATCTCTTTCACCACATCGAGCCGCTGAAGGGGTTCGCCATATCCGCAGAAGACGATCTCCCTGAACTGCGCAGGGTCGCCTATCTCTTTCTTCAGTTCCTCTATCGTCGGCTCATGTGACAGCCTCAATCTGTGGCCTTTTACAAAGTCTGAGCTGAACTTTACGCAAAATGAGCATCTGTTCGTGCAGCGGTTGGTGATATTCAGATACAGGCTGTCCCGTATCTGGTAGGTTATCTCTCCTTTTTCAGGGAGCGAACCTATACTGAAAAGCCTCCTGGCGTTCAGTGTTGTGATGCGAGAAAGATCCAACAGGCTTATACCTCTTAGCGCTGCAATCTTTCTTGCGGTGTTAAGAATATAGGCAGGTTCATTGCGTTTGCCCCGGAACGGTTCAGGCGTAAGATAGGGAGCATCTGTTTCGATCAGAAGATAATCGTCAGGTATCTTGCGGGCAACCTCCTGCAGTCCCAGCGCCTTCTTGAAGGTTACCGGTCCAGCGATAGAGATATAAAAACCTAATGCCATTACCTGTTCTGCCATATCCGTATTTCCGGAGAAGCAGTGAAAGACACCGTGGCTGCTGCCTGATTCCCGGACGATATTCAGGGTGTCTTTATCAGCTTCACGGCTATGAATGATAACGGGCAGGCCTGTCTCTTTCGACAGTTCAAGCTGTCTTTTGAAGACTTGTTTCTGCAGATCCCTCGGAGAGTGATCATAATGATAATCAAGGCCTGTCTCTCCTATAGCAATCACCTTCTGCTTTTGCGTAAGATCCTTGAGAAGGGCATACGTCTGATCGGTAAAGTCTTTGGCCTCATGGGGATGTATGCCGACAGAGGAGTAGATGAAATCATGCAGTTCAGCGAGCTTGACACCCTGCAGAGTTCCTTCAAGGTCAGAGCCTATTGTGATCATGGCTTCAAGGCCTGCCTCACGGGCGCGTTGAATCATTGCTTCACGATCAGGATCAAACTCTTTCATCTCGAGATGACAGTGGGTGTCTATAAAAGACAGGGAGGGGCAAGGGGCAATGGTCGTTAGGCCAGAGGAAACGGTATGGTTGTCTTTACTGTTCACTGCTCACGAATTACGATTCACGGACGTTAAGCACCGAATTTTTTGAGGCGCAGGGCATTGGCAAGCATGAATGACATGAGCTGAACAGTCGGAAAGATCCCCAATTCTCCTTTTGTGCATTCGCGCTCAGAGAAAGATGAGCAGAGACCGCCAAGAACATACGGCGAGCTTAAAAGCATCGGCACAGGATGCCAGCTGTGACCCTTCATGAGAGCGGGTGTTGAGTGGTCACCGGTAATGGCAAGCACGTCAGGCTTCAATGCAAGGATCTTCGGAAGGAGTGCATCGAATTCCTCGATCCTTTTTGACTTTTCGGCAAAATTACCGTCCTCACCGTACGAATCTACTTTTTTGACATGGAGAAAGAAGAAGTCATAGTTGTCATACTGATCTTTCAGAAATGCGATCTCATCCTCAACCGAACCCTCCAGAGCCGGAGCCTGCATGCCGACAAGGGTTGCAAGACCGCGGTACATAGGATAGGTCGCAATAGCAAGGGCGCTCAGGCCGTAGGCCTGATCAAAGGTTGGGATATCGGGCATGCCCGAAAATCCCCTCATAAGAGCGAAGTTCGCCCGCTCCTCATTCTTCAACACCTCATGTATCTGCGCTATGACCTTCCCGGCCACAGCAGCGACTTTTTCAGCATTCTTTGAAAGCGGCTGAGGGGTGAGCGGGGCCTTTCCTTCCATCTGCGGGTCTGTGTCAGGGATATGTGCCGCGTCGTTCGCAAGATCCTCAGGAAACCTCATGATCACGGCAAAGCGGTGCTCCATGCCGGGCGCAAAGGTTATTTCAGCATTGTCAATCCTCGTGATCTCTTTCTGCAAACGTTCAGTCAGTTTTCTGCTTTGGTCAGTCGGTATTCTTCCGGCTCTCCGGTCAGTAATCAGATCATTCTTTATGGTCGCATAGTTGCATCTGACCGCCACATCAGTTTTTCTGATTTCGATACCAAGACCGAGTGCCTCAAGGATACCTCTGCCGATCTGAAACTCAAGCGGATCATAGCCAAAAAGAGAAAGATGGCCAGGGCCGCTGCCAGGTGTAATGCCCGGTGCAACAGGGGTATGCAGGCCGCAGGCTGATATCCGGGCGAGGCTGTCCATGTTGGGTGTCACCGCTGTTTCGAGTTCGGTTTTTCCGTTTACCGGAAGGCCGCCAAGGCCGTCAAGAACCACGAGCACGATCTTTGAGCTATTCTTTTGAACAAGGTTTCTCAGGAGTTTCTGCATGGGTTGAATATTACTGTAAAGTAAGGTATCTTTTCAACAAGTGCAGAATAGATAAGTGTGCTATAGTAGTGCCGGAATCGATACCAAACATGAAAATGCATAGTCTTACTGGTAATTTCCTGATAGCCTCACCAGGTCTGGATGATCCCCATTTCAGCCAGACCGTAGTGCTGTTGTGCGACCATACTGATGCCGGAGCCTTTGGTATTGTGGTCAATAAGGTTATCACTGAAAGCTTTCAATCATTTCCCTTCCGTTCAGATCTCGAAAAGGGCTTTGTTGATATGCCTGTATATTATGGCGGCCCTGTGCAGCCTGAACAGGGCTATATCATTTATGCACCATTCAGAAAGAAATACGGTTCAATAAAGATAGCCAAGAATATTGGCGTGACCTCATCCAGAGAACTGCTTCAGGATATTCTCAATGGCAAGGGGCCTCAGAGTTATCTTTTCTCTCTTGGATACGCAGGGTGGGTTGCCAACCAGCTCGAGGAAGAACTCATGACAGACGGCTGGCTTGTGGCGCCGCTGGATGCAGATGTCGTCTTCTCTGTAAAACCTGCAGAACGATGGCGATATGCCGCAAGGCTTATCGGCGTTGATTTTCACCGCTATTCCGAACGATCAGGAAACGCGTAATAACGTTATTATAAAAAGGAGTTACATTATGAAAGTAGTCGCCTTAAACGGTAGTCCGAGAAAAGAAGGAAACACCCGTGATGCGATCAATGTCGTTCTTGATGTATTGAAAAAGGAAGGAATCGAGACAGAGTATCTTCAGTTAGGCGGCACAGACATCAAGGGATGCAAGGCCTGCTATAAATGCTTTGAACTGAAGAATAACCGCTGTATACAGAAGGATGAACTGAATGGCTTTGTCGAGAAGATGATCAGTGCGGACGGGATTATCATCGGCTCCCCGACCTATTTTGCCAATGTCTCGACCGAGGTGAAGGCGCTCATAGACCGTGCAGGCCTTGTTGCCAGGGCAAATGATCATCTCTTTAAACGCAAGGTTGGAACTGCGGTTGTATCGTTCAGGCGTGCCGGAGGAACGGATGCTTATTCGAGCATTAACTACTTTTTCGGCATCAGTCATATGATCATTCCCGGTTCAAGCTACTGGAGCATTGGCCAGGGCAGGAACCCCGGCGAGATCTTAAAGGATGAGGAAGGCGTTACAACATTCACGCACCTTGGCGAGAATATGGCCTGGCTCCTGAAAAAGATCCACGCATAATCAAAGGTCCAGGTTCTCAAGCAGTTTGACAATTATCGTATTGGCGATATGCCGGCCCTTTCTGGTAAGTCGGAAGTGTGTTCCCGTGATCTCCGCAAAACCTTCCCTTACTATTTCGACTGATGCTTCAGGAAGATTAATGTTAAGGTCTGTGGCATCCAAGAGCCGGATGCCGTCAGTTTTTCTCAGATTGAGGAAGATGAACTCTTTCAACGAATCCTCGCAGGATATCTCGGTACGTTCGACTTCGGGGATAATACCTATGTCCAGCTTCTCAATATAGTCTTTGATATCGCGGGTATTGCTTGTCCGGTATCCCCTGATAAAAGCATGAGCCCCTGCACCTGCTGCAAGATAGTCTCCGCGGTTCCAATAATTCATGTTGTGCAAACAGTGGTATCCTGGCAGCGCGTAGTTCGATATCTCATATTGGTTATACCGTGACGCTGCAAGGAGATCAATCGTGAGCTCGGACATGTCGAGAATCAGCTCTTCGCCGGGCATACTAATCTCCCCCGTATCGAGCCATCTCTTAAGCGGCGTCTGCGCCTCTGGTGTCAGTTCGTACGCAGAGATATGTTTTGGGCAAAGGGCAACTGCTTGATCTATCGTTTTCTTCCAGGATGTGATGGTCTGCTTCGGAATGCCATAGATGAGGTCCAGGGAAAAGTTCTCGATGCCTACAGCGCGGATCATCTCTACAGACCGTAATGCCTCATCTGCATTATGGATCCTTCCCAGGGTTTTCAGTTCATCGTTCTGAAAGGATTGAACTCCGATGCTCAGCCGGTTGACACCAAGAACTGCCAGGGACTCGAGTTTATTTTCTGTCAAGGTTCCTGGATTTGCTTCAACAGTTATCTCTGCTGCAGGTCCAAGAATGAAGTTCTTCCTGATCTGGTCAAAGATATCATGAAAGCAGTCATCGGAGAGAATCGTTGGTGTGCCTCCACCGAAGAAGATAGTTTTTAGAGTGCCGGCAAGATCTCTTTTCAGCTCAAGTTCCCTGCAGACTGCACGGGTATATTTCTCTGCGAGAGATTTATCGTAAGGAATCGATAGAAAGTCGCAGTATATGCACTTCCTGGCACAGAACGGGATATGGATATACAGGAATTCAGCCATGGGATATTGTAGGGCATTCAGGGGTAAATCTGTACTATTGTGATATCATTACATCCTAACATCCTATGAACCTTGAAGAACTGATAAAGATCATGGCTGCGCTCCGGGGAGAGAACGGCTGTCCCTGGGACAGGGAACAGACACGTGAATCGCTCAAGCCGTTCATCATCGAAGAGGCCTATGAGGTGCTTGATGCCATTGACGAGAACGACAGCGCTGCGGTGAAAGAGGAATTGGGCGATCTCCTGTTTCAGATCGTCTTTCAGAGTCGGGTAGCGGAGGAGAGGGGTGAGTTCGGACTTGGGGATGTTATTGATGGCATAGCAAAGAAGATGATCTCACGCCATCCACATGTGTTCGGTGATTCAGACATCAGCGCATCTGAAGAGGTGCTGGTCAAATGGGACGAGCACAAGAAAAGGGAAGGCAAGCAGAAAGAGTCGATACTGGAAGGCATACCGAAGACCATGCCTGCGCTTCTTCGTGCAAAAAAGCTTCAGGACCGCGCTGCAAAGGTCGGCTTTGACTGGGAAAAGATCGATGATGTGTTAGCCAAACTTGACGAAGAGGTCGCAGAATTCAAAGAGGCGGTGAAGACCAGAAAGGAAGCCCCTATTGAAGACGAACTCGGCGATATACTCTTCATGATCGTGAATATCTCACGCTTTATCGGCGTGAACCCTGAAGAGGCTCTTAGAAAAACGATCGGCAAGTTCATATCCCGCTTTCGGTATATTGAGATGGCCGCTGCAGAGAAGGGCGAGAAACTCTCAGATATGAGTCTTGCGCAAATGGACGCGCTCTGGGATGAGGCCAAAAGTAGGCCACCCCACAAGGGAGTGTAAACGGCCAAAAGTAGGTGCTTTAACCAAAAGTAGGTGCCTTAAGCAGCAACGGAGTCGAAAACAGCGAAAGAGCTCATGACATCCGGTATTTTCGCAGTTGTTTTCGTCCCTGCCTTGTTGTATTCTGAAATTGAGATGTAACCGGAAGGATCGATGAAAGAAGAACTAAATAAATCACGCAGTGGGGTGAAAAGCCTTTATCAACTGCTCCTTATTGTTGGGCTTTCCATCTTTGTGGCTGAAGTTGCAAGCATGGCAATATTATCCCGCTTCAGGTCTCTTGACTGGTCAGTGGTAGCCCTGTTGGATGCGCTCCTTCTGAGTTTTCTGGTTTTCCCCATGCTCTATTTCTTTATCTTCAGGCCACTGCATCGGCATATAATTGAGCGGGAAACAGCCGAAAAGGCACTCCATGAGCAGAAGGGATTTACCGAACTCTTGCTCCAGCGATGTTCTGCTGCAACATTTGTTATAAATAGTGATCATAAGGTTATTTTCTGGAACAGGGCATGCGAGCAGTTGACCGGTATAGCGGCATCTTCAGTTATCGGAACCAATCAACATTGGAATGCTTTTTACACAGAAGAGCGACCGACCCTTCTCGATCTGATCCTTGATAACCGCACCGGAGATGCATCGCTTTATTATAAAAAGGTTGGAATGTCTCCCCTAACCGAGAACGGCATAAGGGCAGAAGGATGGTATGAAAGTCTTGGCGGCAAACGGCGTTATCTCGTTTTCGAGGCAGCGCCGCTGCATGATCCGCAGGGTCATATGATTGCGGCGATCGAGACGATCCAGGATATTACGGATATGAAGGAGATTGAAGAAACATTTGTACAGATCTCTGAGGGCATCTCAATGGCCACTGGTGATGAATTCTTCCGGCGACTGGTAACCAGTCTGGCCAGGACACTCGGCGTTGATTATGTCTTTGTCGGGGTGCTGAAGAATGATGACTCACGGCTTGTTGATACGGTCAGTGTCTATGCCCACGGCAGCATTGTTGATAATTTTCAGTATCATCTCGATCATACGCCCTGCAGTAAAGTTCTTGAAGCAGGTATATGTATGTATCCGGATAGCATTCAACAGAAGTTTCCCAAAGATGAACTCCTTGTCCAGATGGGCATTGAAAGCTACGCTGGCACGCCGGTCTTTGATTCCGATAGCAGGGTTATAGGTATCCTTGTTGTTTTGGATGGTAAACCTCTTGAGAAACTGCCGCTTGTTTCATCCCTCCTGCAGTTCTTTGCGATGCGTGTTTCAGCTGAGCTTGAGCGCATGCGCTCTGACAGGGACCTTGCTGATATGACCGCAAAGCTCTCAACGCTTCTGGAGAATCTGCAGTTCGGCGTTGTCTTTGAGAATGCCGACCGCACCATAGCGCTTACGAACCAGACCTTTTGCCGCATGTTCAATGAGGCCTCTGGTCCGGAGCAGTTCATCGGTGCTGATAGCAGAAAAGCAGCCAAGGAACGTATGGGTCTTTTCGTAGATCCCCTTCATTATGTTCAGCGCATTGAAGAGGTGATGAGAAACGGAAATATTGTTGCCAATGAAGAGCTTCAGCTTGTGGACGGCAGGATCTTTGAACGCGATTACGTGCCGATCGTCTCTGACGGTGCAGTGCTGGGTCATGTATGGCAGTATCGGGATATCACGGAGCGAAAGCATCTGGAGAATCAGCTTATGCATGCCCAGAAGATGGAGGCTGTAGGAGAGCTGGCCGGCGGCGTTGCCCATGATTTCAATAATATCCTGACTGCAATAATCGGATATGGCAATCTTCTGAAGATGAAGCTTGATGCGGCCGATCCGCTCCATGCCTATGTGGAGCATATTCTCACTTCTTCCGAAAAGGCGGCGAATCTTACACAGAGTCTGCTTGCCTTCAGCAGAAAGCAGGTGATAAATCCCAAGCCCCTGAATCTTAACGGAGTTGTCGAAAAAACAGAGAAGCTGCTGTCAAGACTTATTGGTGAGGATATACGGCTGCAGACTCTGTTCCATAATCGAGACCTGATCATCATGGCAGACAGTATGCAAATGGAGCAGATACTTATGAATCTCGTAACAAACGCCCGTGATGCAATGCCGCAAGGCGGTAACCTGGTCATCGAGACAAGGGCTGTGTATCTTGACGATGAGTTTGTGAGAAAGCATGCCGGAGAAAAGTCAGGCATGTATGCCCTCATATCAGTGAGTGATTCTGGCGTTGGCATGGATAAAAACCTGAAAGAGAGGATCTTTGAGCCATTCTTTACGACCAAGGAAGTAGGAAAGGGCACTGGTCTTGGTCTTGCCATCGTATACGGCATTATAAAGCAGCATGACGGGTTCATCGAGATCGAAAGTGAGCTTGGCAAAGGGACCACATTCAGGATATTGCTGCCGTTAATTGCCGAGACCGTGGAGGAACTGAAGTCTCCTGATTACATCCAGGTAAAAAGGGGCAGCGAAACGCTGCTGCTGGTCGAAGATGACATGATGGTCAGAGAACTGAACAGGGATGTGCTCCAAAAGTTCGGGTACACCGTCATAGTTGCCCAGGACGGAGAAGAGGCCCTGTTGCGATATCAGGAAAATAAGGGTCGTATACAGATGCTTCTCCTTGACGTGATACTCCCCAAGAAGAATGGCAAAGAGGTCTATGATGCGATTATGGCTCAGGAACCGGGCTTAAAGACTCTGTTCATGAGCGGCTATACAGATGATCTGCTTCACAAAAAGGGGGTTCTCGACAAGGGGATTTCCTTTATTCCCAAGCCTGTTTCTCCCATGCGACTTCTGCAGAAAGTCAGAGAAGTCCTCGATTCATAGCCACCTATTGCAGATACTGAACCGGTTGCGGTAAGCCTGCTGATACTTTCAATTATTCCCTGTTTGCAGTAAAATAAAGGACTTTTAGCAGGAGAGGTGTGCGATGGGACATGTAAAAGGACTCAAATGCAGGGAATGCGGCAGGGAATATCCGGTTGACCCCATTTATGTCTGTGAGTTCTGTTTTGGTCCACTTGAAGTTGCGTATGATTACATTGGCATTGCAAAGGCAATAACAAGAAAGAAGATCGAGCAGCGTCCGGAAAATCTCTGGCGGTACCGGGAACTGCTGCCCATAGATGGCGAGCCCCAGGTGGGCCTTAATTCCGGGTTCACGCCACTCATTAAGGCAGACCGTCTTGCAAAGGAGCTCGGCATTGATGCGCTTTATATCAAGGACGATACCGTTGTCCATCCAACGCTTTCATTCAAGGACCGTGTTGTTGCTGTTGCGCTGACCAAGGCGAAAGAGTTCAAATTCGATACAGTTGCCTGTGCATCAACCGGCAACCTTGCTCATTCTGTATCTGCCCATGGGGCGCGGGCAGGCTTTAACCGTTTTATCTTCATTCCTGCAACGCTTGAGGCCAGCAAGATCGTGGCATCGCTGGTCTATGAACCGAATCTTATTGCTGTTGACGGCAATTATGATGACGTGAACAGGCTCTGCAGCGAGGTTGCGAACAAATACCGTTGGGCATTCGTGAATATCAATATCAGACCCTTTTACGCAGAAGGGTCCAAGACGATTGGGTTTGAGATCGCCGAGCAGCTCGGCTGGAAGGCTCCTGATAATATTGTTGTCCCCTGTGCAAGCGGATCGCTTTTGACCAAGGTATGGAAAGCGCTTAAGGAGTTCAAGGAAATTGGCATCCTGAAGGAGCTTGATACAAAGATCTTCGGCTCTCAGGCTGCCGGCTGCAACCCCATAGCAGCCGCGGTCAAGGCCGGTACAGACATTATCCGACCGGTGAAGCCGAACACAATCGCAAAGTCGCTTGCTATCGGCAATCCTGCGGACGGATTTTACGCATCCCAGGTGATCAGGGAGACCGGCGGACATGCTGAGGATGTCACTGATCAGGAGATCATCGAAGCCATAAAGCTTCTCGCAAGGACCGAAGGTATTTTTGCCGAGACAGCAGGAGGCGTTACCCTGGCAGCGACCCGTAAGCTGATCGAGAGCGGAAAGATTAAGCGCGACGAGTTGACGGTCATCTGCATTACCGGAAACGGGTTGAAGACTCAGGAAGCTTTGCAGGGACAGACAACATTGCCGCACTATATAAAGCCGAGCCTCTCCTCTTTCGAGGAAGTGCTTGAAAAAATAAACAAGGCCCAATAACAAGGAGGGATGAGTTATGGCAGTGAAAGTAAGAATACCCACACCGCTTCAGAAACTGACACAGGGAAAGGAAGAGGTCGATGGAACAGCGGGAACAGTCATTGCGTTGGTGAATGAGCTGGACAGGTCTTACCCTGGGCTGGCAGAGAGAGTTTCAGAGAATGGCAAGATTCGCAGGTTCGTGAACATCTATCTCAACGATGAGGACATACGCTTCCTTAGTGCCGAGGAAACACTGGTAAAGGACGGCGATGAGGTCTCGATTGTTCCTGCTATAGCAGGCGGAGCCTGTTAGGAGCGCATGATGAAGACACGCGTGAAACTGACCTTTCCGCAGAATCTCATCAAGGAGCCGATGCTCTTCACTATGGCAAAGCAGTTCAATGTAATGCCGAACATCAGGCGGGCCAGGATCACGGAAACCGTCGGAGAGATGGTGCTGGAGCTCGAGGGTGCCCAGGATGATCTCGACAAGGGTGTTGCTTTTCTGAAGGAAAAAGGTATCGAAGTCGAGATGGTAGTCGGCGACGTCATCGAATAATTCATGAAATACGTTGTTATTCTTGGTGATGGCATGGCTGACAGGCCAGTGGAAGAGCTCGGCGGAAAGACGCCGCTGCAGAAGGCCTGTACGCCAAATATGGACCGGCTCGCCGCAACAAGCATCCTGGGGAAGGTGAGAACTGTACCTGAAGGCATGCACCCGGGTTCTGATGTTGCCAATCTGAGCATCCTTGGTTACGACCCAGCCAAATATTATTCCGGCAGAGCTCCGCTTGAAGCTGCAAGCATCGGCGTTGACCTGCGGAATAACGACGTGGCTTTCCGGTGTAATCTCGTTACCCTAAAATACAATCGGGATAGGACTCGGGCTGTAATGGAAGACTACAGCAGTGGCCACATATCAACCGATGAAGCAACAGTATTGATCAAAGAGGTTGGCAATCAGCTTGGCACGGAAACGATATCGTTCTATCCGGGAGTCAGCTATCGACACCTCATGGTCTGGGCTGATGGATTTGCTGATATCGAATGCGTTCCTCCTCACGACATGCTTGGCAAGGAGATCATTGATTATCTTCCGATGGGCAAGGGCGAAGAAGTGCTCAGAAAGATCATGATGGATTCAGTTGATATTCTGGACAGCCATCCGGTGAACAGGAACAGGGTCAGGGGTGGGAAGAATCCCGGAAACAGCGTCTGGTTCTGGGGGCAGGGCAGGCGACCTCAGATGCCCACCTTTCGTGAAAAATACGGGATCAGCGGAGCGCTTGTCTCTGCGGTCGATCTGACAAAGGGACTCGGCATCTATGCGGGATTCGAGATTCTTAAGGTCCCGGGGATGACAGGATATCTTGATACTAATTATCAGGGAAAGGCAGATGCTACGATCGAGGCACTGAAAAGCGTGGACTTTGTGTATCTCCATGTCGAGGCTCCGGACGAAGCCGGACACTCCGGCATTTGCAAGGATAAGATTCAGGCGATAGAGGATTTTGATAAATTTATAGTTGGCGGTGTTCTTGCTGGTATGAAGGACTTCCCAGAATACCGGATCATGGTGCTTCCTGACCATGCTACTCCGGTAGCGATCAGAACCCATTCAGAAGAGCCTGTTCCGTTCATGCTCTATGACAGCCGTGCGCAGAAGAGCAATGCCGTGACGGGCTATGACGAGACGATCACCGAAAGAGATGACATTTTGGTTTTTGAAGAAGGATATAAACTGATGGACTTTTTTATCAGAGGATAATTTGGTCTTGTTAAGATTCTTATTCCAAGTCGCATTCAAAATAATAACAAGGCAGCAAGAAGGAAGCGACGCAGGCATACTGAAGGGTATGTTGAGGAGCTGACCCAGAAGTAGGTGCCTTAAGCAGACGGAGCCAACGCAGTTTGCGGTTGAATGCGACCTGGAATGGATAAGCGGAGGAGAAGAGAAAGTGGCACTCATAGTTCAAAAATATGGCGGCACATCAGTCGGTAACACAGAGAGAATCATGAATGTTGCCAACCGCGTTGCAAAGACTGTAAAGCAGGGCAACCAGGTCGTTGTTGTCGTATCTGCCATGTCTGGCGAGACAGACAAGCTGATCGGGCTTGCCAATCAGGTGTCAGCTATGCCGGCAGAGCGCGAACTGGACATGCTCCTGTCGTCTGGCGAGCGCGTTACCAGTGCGCTTACGGCTATGGCGATCGATGCGCTGGGCCATAAGGCAAAGTCCTTTACCGGTCGTCAGGCAGGTATTGTTACTGATGCGGTCCATACAAAAGCGAAGATCGAGAGTATCAATGGAGAACGTATCAAGAAGGCGCTGGATGAGGGTTTTGTTGTAGTGCTGGCAGGGTTCCAGGGCATAACGCCGAATGAGGATGTTACAACCCTCGGCAGGGGAGGCTCTGATCTCTCTGCTGTTGCAATCGCTTCTGCTATAAAGGCGGATCTTTGCGAGATCTATACGGATGTTGACGGCGTTTATACTACTGACCCGAACATTGTGCCTGAAGCGCGCAAGCTCGACAAAATATCCTATGAAGAGATGCTTGAGCTTGCAAGTCTTGGTGCAAAGGTCTTGCAGACGCGCTCAGTTGAGTTTGCGATGAAATACAAGGTGCCTGTTGTTGTCAGGTCCAGCTTTAATGATAATCCGGGAACACTGGTTGTTGAGGAGGATAGGGATATGGAGAATGTTTTCGTTTCAGGTATAGCATATGACAAGAATCAGGCGAAGATCACGATCGTGAATGTGCCTGATAAGCCGGGTATCGCTGCAAAGCTTTTCGAGGCGATTGCAGCTTCAAACATTGTGGTCGACATGATCGTGCAGAATGTGAGCAGCGATGGAAAGTTCGCTGATATTTCTTTTACGGTGCCGAAGACCGACACACGCAAAGCCCTTGAGGTATCAGAAGCCATTGCAAAGGAACTGGGAGCAGAGCGCGTTGACAAGAGAGAAGACATCAGTAAGATTTCTGTGATCGGTGTCGGCATGCGGACCCATTCTGGTGTTGCCTCAAAGATGTTTCAGACCTTTGCTGCCAATAATATCAATATCGCCATGATCAGCACATCTGAGATCAAGGTCTCCTGTGTTATTGATCTGAAATATACCGAGCTTGCTGTCAGGGTGCTTCACGAAGCATTCGGGCTGGCAGGATAATGTTTATGAGCTTTGGGCTTTCAGCTATCAGCAAGCAGCATGGACAGGTTGAATCCAGGATTTTGGATATATACTTTATATGCGCAAAATAGAAATATACGATACTACGCTCAGGGACGGCGCCCAGTCAGAGGACATCTCTTTTTCGCTCGAGGACAAGCTCCGAATAACCGAGAGGCTTGATGATCTTGGTGTTCAGTTCATAGAGGGTGGGTATCCCGGGTCAAATCCCCGTGACATTGATTATTTCAAGAAGGCCGCGAAATTGAAGCTGGTAAATGCTAAGCTGGTCGCGTTCGGCAGCACGCATAGGCCAAAGAAAAAGGCTTCTAAAGATGAAACGCTTAAAGCCCTCATAGACGCAAAGACCCCGGTCATAACGATCTTTGGCAAGACCTGGGACTTTCATGTCAGAGAGGCATTGAAGGTTCCGCTCAAAGAGAATCTCGATATTATTTTTGATTCTGTGGCCTTTCTGAAAAAACATGCTGACAAGGTCTTCTTTGATGCTGAGCATTTTTTTGACGGTTACCGGAATAATCCTGACTATGCGCTGAAATGTCTTGAGGCTGCACAGGATGCCGGCGCTGACTGCCTGGTGCTCTGTGATACAAATGGAGGCTGTACACCTACGCTTATTAAAGAGATCGTCAGAAAGATGAAGAAGCATTGCACTGCGTCCCTCGGCATTCATGTGCATAATGACAGCGACTGCGCAGTTGCAAACACGATCGTTGCTGTTGAAGAGGGTGTGACACAGGTGCAGGGCACGATCAACGGGCTGGGTGAGCGGTGCGGAAACGCGAACCTTATCTCGATCATTCCTAACATACAGGTCAAGCTCGGCATGCGCTGCATCACGGACAAACAACTTGCCAAGCTTCGGGATGTGTCGCGATTTGTGACCGAGATAGCCAACCTCAGACATTTCAAGCGCCAGCCGTACACCGGAGACAGCGCGTTTGCGCATAAGGGCGGCATGCATGTGAACGCTATTCTGAAACGCTCCGAGACCTATGAGCATATCCGACCGGAGCTGGTAGGCAATTCGCAGCGCATCCTCATCTCGGATCTTGCCGGACGAGCGAATATCCTGCGCAAGGCAGAAGAATGTGGCATCAGGCTCACCAACGAATCAACTCAGCTGCAGGATATCATTACGCAGCTCAAGGAACTTGAGAGCCAGGGTTTTCAGTTCGAAGGGGCAGAGGCTTCTTTTGAACTGCTCATGAAGAAGGCTCTTGGTCTGCACAAGCGGTTCTTTGATCTTATCGGTTTCAGGGTCATTATTGAGAAGAGAAAAGAAGGCGAGGAACCGCTGAGCGAGGCAACGATCATGGTGAAGGTGAGCGGCCATGTTGAACACACGGCTGCCACCGGCAGGGGCCCGGTCAATGCCCTTGATAATGCACTCCGCAAGGCTCTTGAGAAATTCTACCCCGCCCTGAAAGATGTGAAGCTCCTTGACTACAAGGTCCGTGTACTCACTGCCGGAAAGGGCACTACAGCAAGGGTCCGCGTTCTTGTTGAATCTGGCGACAAGGACAACCGCTGGGGCACGGTCGGTGTTTCGGAGAATATCATCGAAGCATCCTATCAGGCCATTGTCGACAGCGTTGAATACAAGCTCCTTAAAGAAGAACTCTGAAGTAAGCGTGATGCCTGACGTTGTTCTTGATGCGACAGGCCTGCTCTGTCCCATGCCAGTGTTGAAGATCAAAAAGGCGATTGATAGCATGCAGCCTGGTCAATTGTTGGAAGTCAGCACCAAAGATGCAGCGGCAAAATCCGACATTGTTTATCTGGCGCAGAGGCTGAAACTTGAATTGATTGATGTCAGTGAAGTGGACAGCATGATCAGGATCACGATAAAAAAATAGCGGACAGCGTGGCAGGGAATAGAGCAAAGGCCCCGATATTATCCGTTTTTTTGTTTCAGTCTCATTTTGACACTCCGCAGTTTTTTGTGATAGCATTAAACTTCTTTTTATCCATTGCCGGAGTGGTGGAATTGGCAGACACAAGGGACTTAAAATCCCTCGGGGGCAACCTCGTACCGGTTCAAATCCGGTCTTCGGTACCAGAATTTCTTTTTCCCCGATTATCCAGATGATGAGTCTTTTTCGGTGCTCGCTTTCTTGACTGGGCTTTGCTCAATAAAATCTGATATGTGATAATCGCATGTCCGGCATAGACTACCGAGAAGAGTTAATTTACTGGAGAGCAGGGCGTAAGGTCTCTGATTCTAATCGCGCAGCACCATAATGACGCTACTGTCAGCCGAGCAAATAATTGAAATCATCCTTTGTTATCGAGAAGCCTCTCTTCCCTGTGCCCGACTCTTCCATGACCGCCTTATAGAGTTCAAGCTTCTTTTTCTTGAGAGCCATCATCTTTTCCTCAATGGTATGGCGCATCAGGATACGGGTGATCGTGACATTCTTCTTCTGGCCGATGCGGTGTGCCCTGTCAGATGCCTGATTTTCTACCGCAGGATTCCACCACGGGTCGAGATGAAAGACATAGGATGCCCTGGTCAGGTTCAGCCCCTGCCCCCCTGCCTTCAGACTCAGGAGAAAGACCGACGGGCCATCACCACCCTGGAATGATTCTATCAGTTTTTTTCTTTTCTTCACCTGAGTCGAGCCGTCGAGTCTCAGGAAATGTATATTGTGCTTGCGGAGATCCGGTTCAAGGACATCAAGAAAGGACGTAAACTGCGAAAAGACCAGCGCGCTGTGGTTTTCCTCCAGAAGCTCTCTGAGACTTTCAATAAGAAAAACAATCTTCGGAGAGGGTTCTTTTATTTCAGGGGAGAGGAGCTGCGGCGATATGCAGAGCTGCCGAAGCTTCAGTATGGCAGTCAGTGCAATAATCTGGGCCTGCTGTCCGGTTTTTGTTCTGTAAGCCTCATCTATGGTCTGCCTGATCTCTGAGACAGTTCTTTTATAGAGTGCCTTCTGTTTTTCGGTCAGATCGAGATAAATGTCAGTCTCTATTTTGGGCGGCAGCTCCTTCAGTATCTTCTCTTTGGTTCTCCTGAGTACAAACGGCCTTGTCCGCTTTATAATCCTGTTGAGTGAAGGGGAAGCCTCCTGTTTGATCAGGGGCCTGAACTCCTCGTATTCACCAAGCAGACCGGGAACAGCCAGGTCAACGATCGAATAGTATTCTCCGATATGGTTTTCGACCGGTGTGCCGGTCATTGCAAGCTTGAAATTGCACGTTAATTGCCTGACCGCTCCTGTGACATCAGCATAGATATTCTTGATAGCCTGGGCTTCGTCAAAGATAATGACATCAAAGCGGATCTCTCTCAGTCTTTCGATATCCCTCCTTACCAGCCCGTAGGTGGTCAGCACAACATCAAAGCCCTCAAAAGAGGTGTTTCGTTCCTTGCCGGTGTAAAAGACAATTTTCAGCTTTGGGTAGAACCTTGCTATCTCATTCTCCCAGTTAAAGAGAAGGCTCGGCGGCAACACAACGAGGTGCGGATATTGTGCATCTGATCCCTGACTTTTGATGCGACCTTCCTTTATGCCTCCTAACAGACTTATAGCCTGAATTGTTTTTCCGAGTCCCATATCGTCAGCCAGGCAGGCGCCGAATCTGTTTTCATAAAGGAAGGCAAGCCATGCATACCCGTCCTTCTGGTAGTTTCTCAGTTTAGCCTTAAGTTTTGAGGGTAGTGGCCGGGCCTCGATATTTTCGAAGGTGGTCAGCCCGCTGATGATCTCTTCGTCCTCAGGCGAAAGCTTGATCCTGACGCCGCTATTTCTGAGCATGATCCAGTCGAGTATCCGGAGGCGCGCTACCTGCACCACTTCCCTGCGTTCTCTTTTATCTCTTTTCCTTGGCTTGCAGATTTCAGAAATCATGGCAAGCACCTTCTGCGAATTGGCATCGAGGATCCGGATACAGTCGTCCTGTTCGCTCATACCTCTGCCTGCAAGTATTCTCTGCCATGTTTCTTCATCGATCAATCTTCCATCGCACCGTATCTCGGGTCTGATCTCGAACCAGTCGAGGTTAGAAGGCCTCACCGCATTGAAGGCAAAGTCCCAGGAGGTAGTCTTGACCGGCTTATGTTCATAGTAAAGATCAATTCCTTCTTTATGTAATCGTTCGTGAAGAAGGGAGAGGTTTCTGCTCATCGCTTCAGCCGGAACTGTCATGAGGTCGTGCTGCTGCATATCCTTGAAGATTTCCCAGCCGAATATCGCATAAGGGATTCTGTACAAGGGAAGCTCTCTTTTCTTATTCAGAGCAACAGACACCCATCTGTCATTCTGAAGAAGCAGCTGTCGCTCCTCATGGTTAAAGACAGTAAAACAGGCTTTCAATGCTTGTCGAGTCTCTTTTTTTATCCTGTAACGGCCGAAGTCTCCGTTTGCAAGCATCTTCTTGATTACGCCTTCAGCCCCTGACTTTGTCTCTTCGCCAAGCATATCGAAGAATGCCTGGCAGAGCGCTTTTCTTCTTTTATGAACACGCAAAGACGGGGAAAGTCCGTTTCCTGTTGGCATCAGCATCCTGAAGAGTTTAAAGACCGGGGCTGTCGGCATGCCTTCAACGAGACATTCGGCCCTTAGCGTGAAAAAGTCTGTCTCCGGTATCCGGTTGATCATCATCCGGCAGGAAGAATCAGACTTCGAAACCGTAACCGGCTGTCCTTCGGTCTTCAGGATAAGGTCTGGAGGCAGATCTCCTTCAGAAGCAGGGAATATGAGTTGCGGCTCCCGGAATGCCTCTGTCGGAATCGAGAAAAACGCATCATCACGCTCCGGCTTTTCTTCGTAGGGATTATAGGGATGAAAGATGTCATTGCACTCATTCCAGAGCTGCCAGCTGCTTCTGCCTTTGATCAGGCTGAATGTGCCGGCCTCAAGGTCAAAGACATAATCAGCGGAAATATCCGAGGCTCCGATTTCTCTGCCTTCATGCATGCAGAGCCTGCTGATTGTTACCTGAGCGGGATAGGCGTCGAACTCTGTGCATGTCCTGTAATCACTGACCTCATCGTATCGTATCCTTGTTTGTCCGCTTTCAGTTTCAAGCATAATGGGATGCTTGTTGCCGTGGCGCTCAAGATAATGATCAAAAGCGAACATTCTGCCCATATACAGATAAGAGGGCTGGGGATGCACAAACTGTCTCAGTTCATGGGGACAGGTACTATGGTATTGCCTTAATCTCTTCCCGTCCAGGCTGATATATATTTCGTGTATCTGCATGCCTTTATTAATGACGATGGAATATCCCATAACTTCGGGGGCAGTCGCTTTAGGCATATCGTTCCTGACAACAGAAATATCCGCTGGAGATGGCTCATCAAAGAGTTCTCTCAGGAGGTCTTCCCTCCTGGAATCATTGCGGTTGACGATCTTGAAGGCAGAGGGATCAAGCAGGTTTGTGATCGTTATTATGCTGCAGATGACATGCTTGCAGTTTGAATGGAAGGACCATGCAGGACAGCCGCAGCTGAAGGAAAGACGCTTGCCCTGAGCCCGGATTGCGACATGGTAGGTCCTGGTTCCCTTTACGGATGCAATCAGCTCAGGTCGGTCCGGTGTCCATGCAAATTCGACCAGCCTGCTCTGCCTGTAATAGTCAAAGCCCCTTACCACATATTGTTTCGGCGCAATAGTGTAGATAGCTCCCGGAGAGAAGGCCTGCAGAAGGCCTAATAGTTCTTCCCTGTCAGAATCGGACATCCGATATATTAGCAGAGGAGATTAGCTGATCGAAATGTCAGGGCTCGACACGGTAATCTATAGGTATGAGAAATATATTAGCCAGATGGGTTTTCTTGCGTTATTTCAAGCAGTTCGTGATTCACTTCGTGCAGGGTCAGAGCGGCAAACACTGTTGGTAATTCAGTATGGAACGTCTGAGTAACTGTTGTTGTTCTGAAGTTGAAGTTGCGGTACAGAAGTTGAGACATAATTAGGCATAGTCCGAACAGACTCTGCTCCTGATCTTGTCTTACTCATTACAATATGTATTACGAGTCGACTCCCATTTGAAACTGCAATCAAATCCCCCTGTTCATCTATGGTATAATTAACAAATTTCATTCTGGGGTATAAATATGTCTGATGATATAAAAAAGGCGATTTTTCCTGCTGCCGGTCTTGGGACAAGATTTCTTCCTGCAACCAAGGCTTCTCCGAAGGAGATGCTGCCGATTGTGGACAAGCCGATGATCCAGTATGGTGTTGAAGAGGCAATTGCATGCGATATCTCGGAGTTTATTATCATTACCGGCAAGCATAAGAGGAATATCGAGGACCATTTTGACTATGCCTTTGAGCTTGAAGATAAACTCAAGAAGAGCGGAAAGGAAAAGCTTCTTGCAGAGATTAACAGGCTGAGCGAGATCAATATTGCCTATATCCGGCAGGGATATGCTCTCGGCCTCGGTCATGCTATCCTTTGCGCTAAACCTTATGTGAAAGACGAGCCCTTTGCGGTCATTCTGAGCGATGACATTATTCCCCCTGAAGAGCCGCTGCTTCTTGATATGATCAAATTATACCGAAAACTGAAGAGTCCGATACTTGCGCTGGAACGGGTGCCGAATCATGAAGTCAATCGGTATGGAATCATCAGCGGTGCGAAGGAGCGGGACAATGTCTTCAGGATCAACAGCCTTGTTGAAAAACCTGATCCTGAAAATGCGCCTTCCAATATGGCTATCATCGGTCGGTACATACTGACCCCTGACATCTTTGATATTCTCGCTAAGATTAAGCCCGGCAAAGGCGGGGAGATTCAGCTGACAGATGCCATTAGTGTGCTGCTTCAGAAAAGGCCTGTATACGGATATCTTTTTGAAGGCAGACGGTATGATGCGGGCGACAAGCTTGGTTATCTCAAGGCAACCGTGGATTTTGCCCTCAAGAATAAGGAGCTTGCAAAGGACTTCGGGAAATATCTGCTTGAAGTTGCCAAAAAGCTTAAACATTAATTCAAGAAATGCATAAGGAGAAGCAATGGCGGAGAAAGTAAAAGATAACGATAAAGAGACCGAGATTCCTGAGATCATACCGGTGCTGCCGGTCAGAGATATTGTGGTCTTCCCCTATATGATCATTCCCCTTTTCGTGGGGAGGGAGATGTCCATTAAAGCGATCGAGCAGGCACTTGCTGAAAGCCGGATGATCCTTCTGCTTACGCAGAGAGACATGAGCGTTGAAAATCCGACTGCTGCTGATCTGTATGAGAGCGGTACGGTCGGCATGATCATGAGAATGCTCAAGCTGCCGGATGGCAGGGTGAAGATCCTGGTGCAGGGCCTGTCAAAGGCAAAGGTGAAGAAATTTCTGCGTGCGACACCTTACATGGAGGCTGAGATCACCAAGATAGAAGATGCAAAGCCGGCAACGGTCACCATCGAAGAAGAGGCCCAGATCCGCACGGTCAAGGAGCAGCTCGATAAGGCGGTTTCTTACGGCAAGACCATACTGCCGGACATTATGGTTGTGATCGAGAACCTTGACGAGCCGGGGAGGCTTGCAGATCTCGTGGCATCCAATCTCGGGCTGAAAACAGAGCAGGCCCAGGAAATACTGGAGCTTGCAGATCCCATCAAGAAACTGAAGCGGGTGAGCGACATTCTTGGTCATGAGATTGAGCTCCTGATCGTGCAGCAGAAGATACAGTCAGAGGCCAGGGGAGAAATCGATAAAACGCAGCGCGAATACTTCCTGCGAGAACAGCTTAAGGCCATCCAGAAGGAGCTTGGTGATTTTGATGAGCGGGCTGAGGAGATCAGAGAGTTCAGGCAAAAAATAGCTGACGCAAAGATGCCTGAAAAGGTCCTGAAGGAATCTGAGAAGCAGCTCAAGAGGCTGGAGAAGATGCATCCTGATAGCGCAGAATCCGGAACGATCAGGACTTATCTGGACTGGCTCGTGGAGCTTCCCTGGTCAAAGAGCACAAAGGATAACCTTGATATCAAGGCGGCCAAGAAGGTTCTCAATGACGATCACTATGATCTCGAAAAGGTGAAGGAGAGGATCCTCGAATATCTCAGCGTGCGCAAACTCAAGGAAAAGACGAAAGGGCCGATCATCTGTTTTATCGGACCTCCGGGTGTTGGCAAGACATCATTAGGCAGGTCTATTGCACGGGCATTAGGCAGAGAGTTCGTGCGCATGTCTCTTGGCGGTGTTCGTGATGAGGCTGAGATTCGCGGCCACAGGCGTACCTATGTAGGTGCACTGCCGGGCCGGATCATCCAGGGTATCAAGACTGCAGGCTCGAACAATCCGCTCTTTATGCTCGATGAGATCGATAAGATCGGTATGGATTACCGCGGAGATCCCTCATCAGCGCTGCTTGAGGTGCTTGACCCTGAACAGAACTTTGCCTTTGCTGACCATTATCTGTCAGTGCCCTTTGATCTGAGCAAGGTCATGTTCATCACAACAGGCAATCTTGCCGACACCATACCGGGCCCGCTCAGGGACAGGATGGAAATAATATATCTTTCAGGGTATACCACTGAGGAGAAGCTCGGTATTGCCAAAAAATACTTGCTGCCAAAGCAGCTTGAGGAGCACGGGCTGACCAATACGATACTCTCGATCACTGACCAGGCACTGAACCTGCTGATATCTCAGTATACGCGTGAGGCTGGTGTGCGCAATCTTGAGCGTGAGATAGCAAACCTCTGCAGGAAGGTGGCGAAGAGGATCGCTGAAGGCAAGGAGAAGAAGTTTATTGCAACAGCCAAAAATCTTCATGGTTTCCTTGGTGTGCCGAAGTATCTTCCTGAAGAGGAGATGGCAAAGGATGAGGTCGGTGTCTCCACAGGACTTGCCTGGACAGAAGCCGGTGGAGATATCATCTATATTGAAGCGACCACCATGAAGGGCAGGGGCAATCTTACACTGACCGGACAGTTAGGAGATGTCATGAAGGAATCTGCGCAGGCAGCGCTGAGCTATGTCAGGTCAACCGCAAAGCTGCTCGGAATCAAGGATGACATCTTTGCTAAGACTGATGTCCATATTCATGTACCTGCTGGCGCAATACCCAAGGATGGGCCTTCCGCCGGCATCACGATAGCTACTGCCATAGCTTCGGTATTTAATGGCAGGCCAGTTAACAAGAACATTGCGATGACCGGCGAAGTTACGCTCAGGGGCAGGGTGCTGCCGATCGGCGGGTTGAAGGAAAAGACCCTTGCAGCCAAGCGCATGGGCATCATGAAGATCATCCTGCCGAAGCGCAACAAGAAGGACCTTGAAGATATCCCGAAGTATATCAAAAAGGATATGGAGTTTATCTTTGCCGAGACCATGGATCAGGTCTTGAAAGCGGCTCTTAAGGCCAAGAAGAAATCCTGATTTTTCTACTATGAAGATCTCTCAGGCAGGAGAGCTCTCTCTTCTTGAGATTCTCAAAAAGCGATTTGGGAAGAGATTTCCGGGCGTTATAGTCGGCATTGGCGACGATGCTGCTGTGATCAGAAGCGGACAAAATGTTCTGCTTACCACAGATATGATGGTGGAAGGCGTGCATTTTGATCTGTCATGGATAACTCCTTTTCAGTTAGGGTTCAAGCTGGTGTCAGTAAATATCAGCGACATTTTCGCTATGGGCGGCAGGCCTCAATATGTTCTCCTGAACTTCTCGGCGCACGCAGACAGTACGACGGCATTTTTTGACCAATTCTTCGATGGCGTTGAAGAAGCACTGAAGAGCTACAATGTAAGCCTTGTTGGCGGCGATATATCCTCTGCAGACAGAATTATGCTTTCTCTTACTGCAGTGGGAACAGGCGGGAAAATCCTGAAACGAATGGGAGCCCGTGTTGGCGACCGGATCTACGTGACCGGTACGGTCGGTGATTCAGCCTGTGGGCTGGCAATGCTCAAGAATTTGTGCAGGACGATCGATTTTTCGAAGCGCAAAAGAAAAGGTCTGCCTGTGTCGTGGGATGTTGCTGCGCCCATGCTCAAAAGACATCTGCTGCCGCTTGCCAGAAATCCGAAGGGAATATCAGGCGTTGCTACTGCGATGATTGATATCAGCGATGGTTTATTAATTGATCTATCTCGGCTCTGCAAGGCGAGCGGCGTTGGCGCACGAATCCGTGCCGCTGACATACCTGTTTCGGACGAGATGAAAGAGGTATCGGCATGCATGGGGATTTCAGCACTTGATCTTGCCTTGGGCGGCGGCGAGGATTATGAACTCCTTTTCACCGCTCCAGCAAAAGCAGAGATTAAGGCCTTTTGCATCGGTGAAATTACGCGTTCGGGAATCTCGGTCATAGACGATAAGGGCAAACAAATACAAGTCTCCGCACGGGGGTACCAGCATTTCTCATCTCAGGGATAAGTTCAGGCAGATCCTCACCATTAAAGAATCGCCTCACAGAATAGCACTGGCATTTTCTGTCGGCGTATTTATCGGCATGTCGCCGCTCATTGGTCTGCATACGGTGCTCGGTATTTTGGTGGCATGGATTTTCAGGCTGAATAAGTTCGTGAGTATTGTTGGTGTATACGTAACCAATCCATGGACTATTGTACCGATCTATTCGCTTGGTATTTGGCTTGGCGCAAAGCTCCTTACCGTAAATCATATTATCCCGGACATTGATTGGGCTCATCTGTCAATGAGAGAACTGCTCCATACCATGGGGCCTCTGCTTATGCCATTTCTTCTGGGCACAACAGTTCTCGGCTCTGTATCTGCACTGCTCAGTTACTTCATCATATACAGAACGGTGAAGAAGAACCGTGTCTAAGATATCTCTGGTAAGCCTCGGCTGCCCAAAAAACCTGGTTGACTCAGAAAACCTCCTGAAGAAGCTTGCTGCAAGGGGTTTGTCATACACTGAAGACCGTGACCAGGCAGAGCTCCTTCTGGTGAATACCTGCGGGTTTATCGATGCTGCCAAAAAGGAGTCAATTGAAGAGATACTTAACCTGGCTGCCGGCAAGGAGTCAGGCAACAGGAAGCTTGTGGTCTTCGGATGTTTAGCAAAAAGATTTGGTGATGACCTAAAAAGGGAGATCCCTGAGATCGATATGCTTTACGGAGTTGGCGATGATGATAAAATAGTCGATTACTGCACCAGTGTCCTGACGGCATCGAATCCAGCAGAAACTGACATTCGGCTTTCTGATACGTCCTATGCGTATCTAAAGATAGCGGAAGGCTGTGACAGGGGCTGTTCTTACTGCGTTATCCCTGATATCCGCGGCAGTTTCAGAAGCAGGACACCTGAGGAGATCCTGAAAGAAGCAGAAGACCTGATCAGGGCAGGGCGCCGTGAACTGATCATCGTAGCACAGGATATTACAGCTTATGGCAAGGACCTTGCCGGATATGGCCTCTCGCGTCTGGTAAGGGATATTGCCTCGATCAGCGGAGATTTCTGGATACGTCTGCTCTATCTCTATCCCACTGCAATTACGGATGAACTCCTCGAAACAATAAGGACAGAGGCAAAGATCTGCAAATATCTTGATATACCGCTGCAACACACGGAAGAGAAAATTCTTAAAATGATGAAGCGCGGAGGCAGCAGAGAATATTACGAGAAGCTGATACAAAGGATCAGGGAGATCGTGCCGGATGTTGCGCTAAGGAGCACCCTGATCACGGGCTTCCCTCAGGAGACAGAAAAGGATTTTGCCGCTATGCTCGATTTTGTTCAGCGCATGGAATTAGACAGACTTGGTGTCTTTACGTATTCCCGGGAAGAGGGAAGTTCTGCTTATGGTCTAAAGGGTCAGGTTCCGAAACCTGTGCGGTCAAAACGTCGCGAAAGGATCATGGAGGTGCAGTCGTCAATTTCGCTTGAAAGGAACAATCGCCTTATCGGCAGGGTTTTCAGGGCTCTTGTGGATGAAATAGATGATGGCGTCGGCATTGCACGGATCTATTCCCAGGCACCTGAAATAGATGGGGTGGTTTTTTTGAAGGGATCGGGTTTTAAGACACATGAGTTCGTTCAGGTCAGGATCGATCAGGCTTTTGACTATGATCTGCAGGGGACAGTTATTGAATGAGGAGGTCTCCCCTACTTAATCTTGCCCTGTTCCTGTTGACGTTTGTTTCGACGCTCGTAGTTGGTGCCATCCATGCCGGCGTTGACCCTATAAAAGCACCATGGGATATTTTTCAGGGCTTGCCGTTTTCCCTTTCGCTGCTCTCGATTCTTCTTGTCCACGAGTTTTCACATTACATAACGTCGCGGTATCATGGCATAGAGGCATCACTTCCCTACTTCATACCTGCCCCGACCCTGTTCGGAACGCTCGGCGCCTTTATCAAAATGCGGTCAAGCATAACCACAAAAAATGCGCTTATGGATATCGGTGCATCAGGGCCGATTGCCGGCTTCTTAGTTTCAGTCGTTGCTGTCATTATTGGTCTGCAGTATTCAGAGATACATACACTGCCCGCTCAGACTGGTGAGATGATGGTATTGGGTGATTCCCTTCTTTTTATTGTCCTGACAAAGATTGTCATAGGCACTATCCCGGATGCCTATGGTGTTTATCTCCACCCCATTGCCTTTGCAGGCTGGATAGGTTTTTTTGTCACCTCTCTGAACCTTATTCCTGCTGGTCAGCTTGATGGCGGGCATATTGCATATGCGATCCTTGGAGAAAAGCACGGGTGGCTATCAAGAATTGTGATTGGACTGCTTGTTCTGCTCGGCTACTTCTTCCCGGGCTGGCTGGTCTGGGCAGTGCTGCTCTTCTTTCTCGGTGCAAAGCATCCGCCTATTCTTTTTCCTGAGGTGCCCCTTGACCCAAGGCGCGTGTCGATCGGGCTGATAGCACTATTCATCTTTATCCTTACTTTTATTCCGGTGCCGGTAAGTATTAAATAGAAAAGGGCCCGGCGTTCATGCCTGGGCCCCTTTAACAGCTATTGAAAATGCCTTAGCTTAGAACTTCCAGGTATATCCTACCGTTGCTTCCCACTGGTTCATCTTTATGCGTAATTCCTGCAGTGTGGGAACTTCCATTGGGTTCGGTCCGCTGACGGTCTTTGAGAACGCATGCACAAGTGAAAAACTGAGGTCCTGTGTCTTTGACATGGCTCTGGTAAAACCGACAGTCGCATGCTGCTCTATGACGCCGGGAGCGAGGATATTAAACATTACATCTTCACTGCGTATAGGCTGCTTGCCATAGGAATAGCCTGCTCTCCATGTCCAGACATCACTGCTTTTCCACTGCACGCCAGCCTTGTACACAGTCATGTCATGCCAGCCAAAACCTGCTCCGCCGTTACTTCCCAATGCGGCTGTCATGAGATTCGGCATCATCGGATTGCTGATAGAGGTAACGTCACTGTAGTAGATCTTCTGAACGTCAAAAAGTAATGCTAATGCCGGAGTCGGTTTAACTGCGATCCCGATCGTCCAGTTGGCCGGAATGTCAAAGCCTCCCTGATCAGCAAAGAGCCCGGCATATTTGTCAAATTTAGACGTCCAGATCTTCGTCTGGTATGATGCACCTATGCTCAGAGAGGGCAATATCTCACCATAGTAACCGATCCTGCCGCCCAATCCAAAAGCGCTGTCATGACCGTTATTGGTAAGGCTTTGCGGATTGCCAGAAAAAGCACCAAAGGCCTGAAGGCCAACTACCTCAAAGCTTTGATATCCAATAATCGGACTGAAGCCAAAAGAGTGCTTCGGTGTTACTTTTACCGAAAGGGTCGGAACGATAAATAACTGCATCAAATCAACGCCAGTGGGTGTTGACCCATAGAAAGTCCTTTTGTCGTAGTCGGTATTCATACCGCCATTGCCGTATACTGAAATGCCGACTGAAGTAGTGTTATTTAACGTCCAGTTAGCTCCCATGGCAGGAACAAGAAAATAGTTGCTGTCACTCTTGACCGTCCCCGGTTCCAGCCCGAATGTGTTCGGAAAGCCGGAAGGATTTCCCACAACAGTATATTCCCTGTTTGGATTAAAAATGCTGAGAGAAATGTCAGCACGTTTGCCCACAAAAGCCATCAGCGCCGGGTTTACCGACGCGTCAAGTGAGCTCTGGGGTAATGCTACACCAGCGCCACCCATAGCCTTACTCTCGATACTGTAACCATGAGCAAAATAGCCGTTTGTTGCTTCCGCACTGCCAGTCATAAAGCCAGCCCCTGCAACAAAAACCATGAGCAAAATAAAGCCATGAATCCATCTGCTGCCTGTCTTCTTCATTTGATACCCTCCTTTTTTCGGTTTACAAAGATTTGAACGCTCAATACGCCCTTATAATTTCAAAAGATGAAAATCAGTGTTACGATATTCCGGTAGTCCTCCTCTTCTTTGCGGCTATTTTCCAGCAAAGTTTCATAGATTGTAAACAATCTAATAGCCTAAATTCAAGCGGATTTGCCGATTAGAGAGAGAAGGAATTTTTTATAATTATTGTGGTATCGTAATACAAAAATACAGACAAGGAGACACATATTATGAAAGTTATTCTCAAAGATGATGTAAAGGGACTTGGCCATATGGGGGACGTTGTCAATGCATCAGACGGGTATGCACGGAACTATCTGATCCCCAAGAATCTTGCCGCAGAAGCAAGCACCAAGAATATAAAGGAGCTTGAGCACAACAAGAAGATCATTATTGAAAAGGCGGCCAAGATCAGGGATGCTTCTAAGGCATCTGCCGAGAAACTCGCGGCGCTGACTATTGTTATTAAAGCCAAGGTCGGAGAAGAAGAGAAGCTCTTCGGCAGTGTAACCAGCATGGATATTGCCGAGGCTCTTGCTGCTCAGGGATTCGAAATCGACAAGAAGAAAATACATATTGATGAACCGATCAAGCGCATTGGTGAATATGTTGTTCACGTCAAGATTCATTCGGAGGTGTCAGCTCCGGTAAAAGTGCATGTTGTTCCTGAATGAGAGATTCTGAAGTCCAGAAGGACAGAGTTCCTCCGCAAAGCATAGAGGCAGAGCAGTCTGTACTGGGCGCTATTCTTCTTGACAATGACGCCCTTTTTACCGCGGTGGAGATGCTTGTGGCCGATGATTTCTATCGGGACTCCCACAAGAAGATCTATCAGGCCATGACCGATCTCCAAAGGAAGCCGGAACCGGTCGATATTATTACCCTGACTGAATTCATGAAAGTCAGAGGAGAGCTCGAGTCTGTAGGGGGTCTGCAGTATCTCTCTTCGCTGGCGTCTATCGTAGCGACCTCGGCCAATGTGCGGTATCATGCCAGGATTATCAAAGAAAAGGCTCTGGTCAGGGGGCTTCTCACATCAGTTACCGATATTGCGAAGAATGTTTATGAAAGCGATCAGGATGCTGATGAGCTGATCGACTTTGCAGAGAAGACTATTTTCACTCTCCATGACCGGAAGGTAAAGACAGCCTTCTACCCCATGAAGGATCTGATTACCGACACCTTTGTTACGATCGAAAGGCTTTACGACAGAAAAGAGTCGATTACCGGCGTACCGTCAGGGTTTAAGGACATTGATGACCTGACTACTGGCTTCCAGAAGGGAGATCTGATCATTATCGGCGGACGGCCAGGCATGGGCAAAACCGCATTTTGTCTGAATATTGCCCAACATGTAGGCATCGGCCTGAACGAGCCTGTTGCTATTTTCAGTCTTGAAATGGCAAAGGAGCAGCTTGTGATGAGAATGCTCTGCTCTGAGGCAAAGGTAGATTCTAACAAGGTAAGAAAGGGATTTATCAATAAGCGTGAGGACTGGAACAAGCTGACTAATGCTGCGGGAAAACTTGCCGAGTCCAAGATATTTATCGATGATTCGTCAGGCCTTTCAGTGCTTGAGATGAGGGCAAAGGCGCGAAGGTTGAAACAGCAGCACGGTCTGAGTCTGATCATTATCGACTATCTTCAGCTCATGAAAGGAACAGGAAAGTTTGAGCGGCGCGAGCAGGAGATTGCTGATATATCGCGTTCTCTGAAGGCGCTTGCAAAAGAACTCGAGGTGCCGGTGATTGCCTTGAGCCAGCTGAACCGCGGTGTGGAGACCAGGACCGGCGCCAACAAAAACCCGACGCTTGCAGACCTCAGAGAGTCGGGTGCGATCGAACAAGATGCTGACGTTATTATGTTTCTCTATCGCGAAGCAAAGGACGAGAAAGAGGGCAGGGGAAGTATTGTGGTCGACATTGCAAAGCAGAGAAACGGTCCTACAGACAAAGTTAATCTTACCTTCCTTGCATACTGTACGCGTTTTGTCGATGCTACTGATGTCGAATATCAGGAACTGGAAGAGACTTTTTAGTAATGCATCGCACTCCGGCAGTTGCAGGCAAGTTCTATGACGGCACAGATGCCGGACTCAGGAAACAGGTTGAGCAGTATGTTGTTTCGGACCTGCCCTGCACAGAGGCTGTTGGTATCCTGGTTCCCCATGCAGGCCTCATCTACTCAGGAGCTGTTGCCGGACAGGTATACTCTTCAATCACCATGCCAAAGACATTCATTATGCTCGGCCCAAATCACACAGGCCTCGGTCATGCAGTTTCACTCATGGATGACGGCGCATGGGAAGTTCCCACAGGAAGCCTCAACATAGACAGACGGCTTTCGAGCAGGATCCTTCAGAACGCCGCGTTAGCGGTCAGAGATTCGCAGGCTCACGCGTACGAGCATTCTCTTGAGGTGCAGCTCCCTTTTATTGCCTATTTTTCCCGTGAGGTATCTATTGTTCCAATCGCTATCATGACAGCATCATATGACAGCTGCAGGGAACTTGCTGAAGGGATTGCAGAGGCGATTCAGTCCGTGGATTATCCGGTCACGATCCTTGCGAGTTCTGATATGAGCCATTACGTGTCTGACAAGATTGCACGTCAGAAAGACAAAAAAGCGATAGACAGGATGCTCGATATTGACCCGCGTGGTCTCTATGATACGGTCATGCAGGAGAGGATATCCATGTGCGGTGTCCTTCCGGCAACGGTCATGCTTATTGCTGCGCAGCTGCTTGGGGCGAAGAATGCTCATCTTATAAATTATATGACGTCAGGGGATATGAGCGGCGACTGCAGCAGCGTTGTCGGATATGCTGGCATTGTGCTGTCTAAGTAATTGGCGCGGGTGGACAAGATGCGTGAGGCATGGTAGAGTTTAGATACTATGGCAAAGGGTAATGCTGAACACAGGAAATTCAGACGCTACGAGGTAGACAGCGTCCACGGCAAGATGGCTTACTTGTCTGATATTAATATTTTGAATATCAGCATGGACGGGGCTGCTATTGCGACTACGCAGCGTTTGTCCATTGACCGGGAATATGCGCTCAAACTTAACTACGAGAGCAGTTCACTGACACTGAGAGGCAAAATAGTCTGGTCAGTGCTCAGCCACTCAAAGACGCTGAAAAATGGCGAAGTCGTGCCGGTTTATAAGGCTGGCGTCAAGTTTACGAATGTTTTGACCGATGCGGCGACGAATCTCATAACCTATATTGAGAAGAGCAGAATAAGCGATCTTGAAAAAAGGATCCTTGGCGTCAGGTTCAAGGTGCAACAGCCTGACAATGCCATGATAAACATGCCCTGCGAATATGATATCAAGAAGATCAGTCTTGCCGGCATGCTGATTGCGTCAGATATAGCCCACGAAATAGACTCAGAGCACGAGATGGAGATACACCTCGACGGAACTCCTATCGCGGTTGTCGGACGAATTGCAAACCGTGCGGAGGCGAAGGGGGAGGGCGGAGTGAAATATGATATTGGCATTGAGTTTGTCAAAATTCGGGACGAAGAGCTCAGGATACTCAAGTCATATATTGAAGCCATAGAAAGCAGGCAATAGCCGTGTCTGCCGGATTCTCCGGAAAGTCAGCAGTTTCTCACAACCTTTTTTAATGATCTATTTTTGTTATCAAACTTCAATGATCCGGTATGAGAAGTTGATCTTGGCAGAACCTTCGAGCGTGGCCTTTACAGAGCAGTATTTGTCCATGGATAATTGAATAGCTCTTTTGACCGCCTCTTCTGACACTCCCTTGCCCGTTACAACATACTCGATAGTAATCTCAGTGTATTTGTGCGGGTAATCGTCTGCCATGGCTCCGCTGACGTGAGCTTCCAGGCCCGTCACCTGCTGCTTTTTTTTCTTCAGTATGGAGATGATGTCCATTCCTGAACATCCGCCAATGCCCATGAGGAGAAGTTCCATGGGCCGTGAACCAGTGTTGTTTCCGCCTGAATCCGCATCAGCATCCATTACCACCGCATGCCCTGAATCTGCTGATGCCACAAACTGCATGCCACTCGTAAGTCTAATCGTCGCATTTGTCATATTTGGACTCCTTTTATGCTTTGTATGTTCCGCTTAATAATTTTAATTATAAAGATATGTCATGTAATTTGATATATACAAATAAAGAATTAAGAGCTATTGAATTTATGTAATTTTTAATAGTAATATATTCGCATTGATTTAATGGATTGATAAGAATATTTTATAACCAAGAAGGATGAACCATATTGCAGGTTGCGTAAACCTGATCATAAAGAAGGGGGATGGCAATGAAGGAACTTGAAAGTGTAGCTAAGGAAGAGGAGACGATCTGCGGTTTCTCCCGCAGAGATTTTCTGAAATTCTGCAGCACCATGGCAGTCGGCATGGGGCTACCGGTCGGCATGGGGGCGAAGATAGCGGAAGCGGTCACAGCCCAGAAGCGTCCGCCTGTGCTCTGGCTTTCTGCGCAGGAGTGTACGGGATGCACAGAGACCCTTTTGAGGGCGAGCCATCCGACACTTGAAAAACTTATCCTTGAGCTGATCTCGCTTGAGTATCATGAGACCCTGCTCGTCGGATCAGGAAAGCAGGCTGAGGATTGGCGTGTTAACGCGATGAAGGAATACAAGGGTAAGTATATCCTCGTGGTTGACGGCTCCATACCGATCAAAGACAATGGCATTTACTGCAAGATCGGTGGTAAAACAGCCCTTTCCCTGCTCGTTGAAATGGCTACTGATGCTGCTGCTGTTGTAGCTATGGGCTCCTGTTCATCATGGGGTGGGTTACCTGCATCTGATCCCAATCCAACAGGAGCGACAGCTGCTCATGAAGTTTTGAAGAGCAAAGGGATCAAAACTCCGGTCGTGAATATTCCCGGATGTCCCCCAAATCCATATAATTTCCTTTCAACAGTTCTCTACTATGTAACGTTCAAGAAACTTCCTGAACTTGACGATCAGGCAAGGCCAAAGTTTGCTTATGGAAGACTCATTCACGAAAACTGCGAACGCCGTCCGCATTTTGATGCGGGAAGGTTTGCTCTTCAGTTCGGTGATGATGGTCACAAAAAAGGACATTGTCTCTATAAGCTTGGCTGCAAGGGGCCTGAGACCTTCGCGAATTGCCCAGTCCAGCTCTTTAATGACGTCGGCTCAGGCGCATGGCCGGTAGGCACTGGGCACCCATGCTTTGGCTGTACAGAGAAGGGTGTCGGTTTTACGGTTCCCCTTCATTCCCCAGCACGTCCTAAATACATCACTCCGCCGAGTCTCTTCCCGAGCCTTGATGCTAAGAAGGGAAGCGGTGTGACGGCAGCAGCAGCAGCGGTCGTTGCCGGGATTGCAGGTGCTGCGATCGGCGCTGGCGTCGCTACCGCCAAGAACCTGGGCAAGCAGGACGGTCAGGGCGGCCCAGAATCCAGGGAGAAATAGGCCATGGATATCAAGAGGAGAGAATTTCTGAAGATAGCTGCAGGAGGCGGGCTTCTTCTTGCTGCAGGAGAGCCTGCCTTTGCACGGGAAGTAAAAAAACTTCCTCCCAATGCAGTCGGCATCCTCTACGATGCCACGGTATGTATCGGGTGTAAGGCGTGTCAGGTATCCTGCAAGCAGCATAATGAGATGCCGAGCGAGCATACTGCGCCGGAGGCAATATGGGACGATCCAATAGATCTTTCTGCAAAAACACTTAATATCATCAAAGCATGCAAGGAAGGCACCGGAGAGAATAAGGACACTGAAACGAATGGTTATTCATTTATTAAAAGGCACTGCATGCACTGCATAGACCCTTCTTGCGTCTCTGCATGTCCGGTAACTGCCCTAAAAAAAGATCCTGATAACGGTGTGGTGACCTATAACAAGGACGCCTGCATTGGTTGCAGGTATTGCCAGGTAGCATGTCCGTATAATATTCCGAAATTCGAATTTGACAAGGCTATACCGCAGATCAGGAAATGTCAGCTTTGCAACCATCGTTTCAAGGACAACAAATTCTCGGCATGCTGCGAGGTCTGTCCCACGGGTGCCTCAATTTTCGGCAAGGTGACAGACCTGCTGGAGGAATCCAAGAAACGACTCACCCTGAAGCCTGGTGAATACTATCATTATCCTGTGGCTCATATTAAATCAAAGGAGAGATCTTACCGGCCTGTCTCCCGCTATCAGAGTTATGTATATGGCGAAAAGGACGGTGGCGGAACGCAGTACCTTATGCTGGCAGGCATACCCTTTAAGAAGCTTGGGCTGCCGGAATTGTCGGATAAACCTGATGCAGCATTTTCCGAAGGGCTTCAGCATACGATCTACAAGGGCATGATTGGCCCCGGAGCTGTTTTAGCCGGGCTCCTTTTCGCTGCTTATAAGAGCACGAGGGGCCGCAATGACGATGAATAATACTACTAATGAGGGAGACGAGTTATGAGTGAAAGCAAACCAATTGGTGGAAAAATATTAACTAAGCCTTTCCTTGTCTGCGCCTTCTTTGCTGCTATCGCCAGTATTCTTATCCTCAAGCGATTTATCTATGGCATTGGAGCAGTATCGAATCTCAGCGACGGCTATCCATGGGGGATTTGGATTGCTTATGACGTTGTGGTCGGGACTGCTTTTGCCTGCGGTGGTTATGCGATGGCTCTTTTGGTGTATATCTTTAACAAGGGAGACTATCACCCTCTGGTCAAGCCGGCGCTTTTGGCAAGCATGTTCGGATACACCTTGGCCGGCATCTCTATCTTTTTTGACGTTGGCCGTTACTGGCAGGCATACAACCTGTTTCTTCCCGGCTTTTCAAACATCAACTCCATCATGTTGGAAGTTGCATTCTGCATTACGCTTTATATCTTTATCCTCTGGATAGAGTTCTCACCTACGCTTGCTGCATGGATTGATGCCAAAGGGCTAAAAAAATCGCTGAACAATATCATGTTCTTTTTTATCGCAGTAGGTGTTCTCTTGCCGACCATGCACCAGTCATCGCTTGGCACGCTTATGATTATTGCCGGAAACAAGCTCTCGCCACTCTGGCAGACCGGTTTTCTTCCGCTGCTTTTCCTCATCTCGGCGATTGCGATGGGGTTTGCGATCGTGATCTTCGAATCGCTTCTCTCCTCGGTCGGATTCAACCGGCCGGCAGAGACACCAATCTTAGGAAAGCTTGCCGGTATTATTCCTCCCTTGATAGGCCTCTATCTGGTTGTGAGATTCGGCGACCTTATCCTCAGGGGAAAGCTGGGCCTTATCTTTGCCCTTGACTTTAAATCCCTGATGTTTATGATCGAAAATCTGCTTTATGTCATACCGGTTGCGATACTCGTATCAGCGTCGAACAGGAAGAGCAGTCAGAAGCTTTTCGTTGCAGCGGTTTCACTGCTTTTGGCAGGGGCAGTCTATCGCTTCAATGCCTTTCTCATCGGCTTTGACCCCGGACAGGGTTGGCAGTATTTCCCGTCCTTCTCGGAGCTTATGATCACGATTGGCATCATTTCCATCGAAATTATGGGATACCTTTTCTTTGTAAAAAAAATGGCCGTGCTTCCGATTGTGAAGCATGCATAACTATTAGGAGGATACCTACATGTCAAAAAGAATTACCATTGACCCTATCACCAGGATTGAAGGTCACCTGAGGATAGACTGTGAGATCGACAACGGAAAGGTCACAAATGCCTGGTCCTCAGGCCAGATGTGGAGGGGCATCGAGACTATTCTGAAGGGTCGGGATCCTCGCGAAGCCTGGATATTCACGCAACGCTTCTGCGGCGTTTGAACGACCGTTCACGCACTGGCTTCAGTGCGTTCGGTAGAAAATGCACTCCAGATGGAGGTGCCGCTCAACGCTCAGTACATCAGAAATATCATGATGGGTGCTCATGCTACTCATGACCATATCGTACATTTCTATCACCTTGGAGCGCTTGACTGGGTTGATATTGTATCAGCACTGAAGGCAGATGCGCGTGCCGTTGCAAACCTGGGGCAGAAACTTTCCTCCTGGACCGGCAACAGCTACGATGCAGTGAAGGCTTCTCAGGACAAGCTTAAGACCTTTGTCGGATCAGGTCAATTAGGCATTTATGGCAGCGGTTACTGGGGTCATCCGGCGATGAAGCTTGCACCTGAAGTGAATATGCTGGCAGCGCATCACTATCTGCAGGCGCTTGAATACCAGAGGGAGATCAACAAGGTCGTTGCAATCCTCGGATCAAAGACACCGCATATCCAGAACATGGCGGTCGGCGGTGTTTCCAATCCGATCAACCTTGACAGTCAGTCAACGCTGAACATGGAGCGACTCTATTTCATCAAGACGCTCATAGACAAGGTCGGAGATTTTGTCGAAAACGTACTGCTTGTTGACACTGCTGCGGTTGCGGCGTTTTATGCAGATTGGACCGGCCATGGCAAGGGTGTGACCAATTACCTGTCTGCTCCTGATATGCCGATGGACACAAAGGGAACAAAGTTCGCACTGCCCGGCGGGTACATCCCGGACGGCGATATATCTAAGTTCAAGGCTATTACCAGTTATAACGATGAGTTTTTCAAGACCAACGTAAAGGAGAGCATAAAGCACTCCTGGTACGACGGTGACTGGGACCGGCATCCATGGGATGGAGAGACGATTCCAAAGTATACGGACTTCCAGGAGAAGGGAAAATACTCGTGGGTCAAGTCACCGACCTTCATGGGTAAACCTGCCCAGGTCGGTCCGCTTGCAAATGTTCTCTGCATGTTTGCTGCTGGCCATGAGCCGACCAAGAAATACGCAACGAAGATGCTCGACACGATCAGCTCACTTGCCGGAACAAAAGTCGGCATCGGAGCTCTTCATTCAACGATCGGCCGGATCGGGGCCCGCTCGATCCGCTGTGCAGTGCTCTATGATACGCTTAAGGATCAGTGGAATGCCCTTATCGAGAATATCGCAAAGGGTGATACCAAGACCTTTAATGTGCCGACATTCCCCTCCGGTGTCCAGAAAGGTTTTGGGTACCACGAAGCGCCGAGAGGCATTCTATCTCATTGGATTGTTATCGAAAACGGCAAGATCAAGAATTATCAGGCAGTTGTGCCATCAACATGGAATGCAGGACCCAGGAACAGTCAGGATGCACTTGGCCCTTATGAGTCTGCGTTGATAGGCACTCCTGTAAAGGACCCTGAGAAGCCGCTTGAGATCCTGAGAACGATTCATTCCTTTGATCCGTGTCTTGCCTGCGCGATTCATGTAGTGGACAAGAACCAAAAGGAGATAGTCAGGGTAAAGGTTGTCTAATGGAAAACTCTCTGCCATCGTCAGGATCGCAGCCGAGAATACTTGTTATGGGTGTAGGCAGCATCCTGATGATGGACGAAGGAATTGGTATCAGGGCTGTGGAAGAATTAGAGAAGAGGTATCGGTTCCCGGAGAATGTCGAGATTCTTGATGGCGGCACTTCGGGGATCGAGCTTCTTTCTTATATTTCTGGCAAGGACTATCTCATAATAATCGATGCCATAAAAAGCGGTAAACAGCCGGGCACGGTTCTCCGGGTTGAAGGAGAGGATGTGCCTGCTCAGTTTTTGACAAGGATTTCACCACATCAGTTAGGCATTTCCGACCTGCTTGCTGCTGCAACCCTTACGGATGAGATACCGAAGAAGCTGGTGCTCTTCGGCATTGAACCGAAAGAAATAGTGATGGTTATCGGCCTTTCTGATGAGGTGAGGGCAAGCATGGCTCATCTTGTAGGGGTTGTTGTCGACGAATTGAGAAGATTAGGGTGTGAGGTAATCCCCCTTCAGCCGAATGAGATTTCCCAGACAGAGAGTATCTGGGGAAAGATGTAGGGTATAATAACTTATGTGTCTTGCCATTCCATCAAAGATCATCGAGAAAGACCAGTTCAGGGCTGTTGTCGATGTGTACGGCGCACGGAGGGAGATCAATCTTATGCTGATGGCCGAGGACGTCGAGGTTGGAGACTTTGTCCTGGTGCATGCAGGGTTCGCAATCCAGAAGGTTGATGAAGCAGCTGCCCAGGAGTCTCTGAAGGTCATCTCCATGATTATTGAGGATGTTTCGAAAGAGATGGAATCTGAAGTAAGTAGCGCTGCTGCTCCGCCGATCTGTAGTTGAACTGTCCGACGTAAGTTCTATGGATACGTAAGCTGTATCCTCTGTATCCCCGCTGCCTTTCCTGAGTCCTTATCAATATCGATAACTACCGCTGATAGAATTGCCTGCCCCTGGGCTGTCTCAAACCTGTCGGGCATGCCGGTTAAAAATCTTCTGACGATCTGATCCACATCAATACCTATCACGGAATAAGCAGGTCCAGTCATGCCGACATCGGTAATATACGCGGTGCCGTTAGACAGGATCTTCTCATCAGCTGTCTGCACATGCGTGTGGGTACCTACAACAGCACTCACCTTTCCATCAACGAAGTACCCGAAGGCAACTTTTTCTGACGTTGCTTCTGCATGGAGGTCAACAATGATGATCTTTGTATCTTTCTGCAGTGTCTCGATCTCCGCCTCGGCAGTGCGAAACGGGCAGTCCACCGGTGTCATGAATATTCTGCCTGAGAGGTTTAATACGCCGACCTTGGTGCCGTCAGGCAGGCTGTAAACAACGCTGCCGTATCCGGGAACGCCGGGTGCGAAATTGGCAGGCCGGATAACACGGTTCTCTTTTGATATATACCCCACAAAATCTTTCTTGTCCCACACATGATTGCCTGTGGTTATAACCTGCACGCCCATCCTGAACAGGTCTTTTACAAGACTCTCGGTGAGACCAAAACCGGCCGCCACATTTTCGCCGTTAGCGATGACGAGGTCGATACCGTATTTGTCAACGAGGCCAGGGAGGCAGGCGCTAACCGCCTGTCTCCCGACCTTGCCGACAATATCACCAATAAATAAAACCTTCATAGTGTGTAATGTGTAATGTGTGATGAGTGATGTGTAACAGCCTCATGGTTAGTAAACTCATTACTCATGACCCATAACTCATTACAGTATTTACTATTTTGCATATTCCACATGTCTTGATTCTCGTATGACCGTCACCTTGATCTGTCCGGGATAGGACATCTCGGCCTCGATCTTTTTCGAAAGGTCACGGGCGATGAGCGCAGAAAGTTCATCGTTCACCTCATCCGGCTTAACAATGATCCTTATCTCTCTTCCTGCCTGGATCGCATAGCACTTTTCCACGCCCTTGAACGAGAGGGCCAATTTCTCAAGGTCCTCAAGACGTTTTATATAATTCTCGATGCTTTCACGCCTTACGCCAGGTCTTGCAGCCGAGAGTGCATCAGCTGCAGCAACCAGCGCAGCCTCAACCGTCAGCGGATCCACATCGCCATGATGGGCGAATATCGCATTGACAACCTTGTGGTTCTCCCCAAACTTCTTTGCGAGGTTGGATCCTATCTCCTGATGAGATCCTTCAACATCATGATCAATCGCCTTGCCGAGGTCATGCAGAAGCCCTGCGCGCTTGGCGAGTTTTTGATCTGAACCTATCTCTGCAGCCATCATGCCTGCCAGATATGCCACCTCACGGGAATGCTGAAGTATGTTCTGACCGTAAGAGGTCCGGTATTTTAATCTGCCGAGGGTCTTGATAAGCTCAGGGTGGATGCCTGAGAGTCCGAGATCAAAGACAGCCTTTTCTCCCTCTTCACGGATGTTGGTCTCAACTTCTTTCTTGACCTTCTCGACAACTTCCTCGATTCTCGTGGGATGGATCCTCCCGTCTGCGATCAGCCGCTCAAGCGAGAGTCTTGCGATCTCACGCCGAACCGGGTCAAAACCCGAAAGGGTTACCATCTCCGGCGTATCGTCAACAATCAGGTCAACACCTGTAGCCGCCTCAAGTGCCCTGATGTTTCTCCCTTCACGGCCGATGATCCTTCCCTTCATTTCGTCGCTTGGCAGGCTTACTGCGCTCACCGTAGCGTCAGCAACGTAGTCGCTGGAATATCGCTGCACTGCAAAACCTATAATCTCTTTTGCTTTCTTCTCAGCAGTTTCCTTTGCCTCGTCCTCGATCTTCTTGATCAGTTTTCCGACCTCTAAACGAGATTCTTCCTCGGTCCTTCTGAGTATCTCCAGCTTTGCCTCCTCAGAAGAAAGGCCTGAGAGCTTCTCGAGAAGTTCTGTCTGTTCCTTGAGGATCTGCGAGTACTTGCTTTCTTTTTCCTGAATTAATCGCTCTTTTGCAGTGCTATCACGGTCGCGCTTGGTCAGCTCCTGATCGCGCTTCTCGTTCTGATCAAACTTGCGATCAAGCGTTTCTTCCTTCTGGCGGAGACGCTTCTCTAACTGGTTAACTTCATTGCGGCGTTCCCTGAGCTCCTTTTCTGCGTCACTCTTGGCCTGGTAGACAATATCCTTTGCCTCCAGAGTCGCTTCCTTCTTAATGTGTTCAGCTTCTTTCTGTGCGATCTCAATGGTCTTGCCCTTGTCCACATCAATGGTGGCCTTCTGACCTTTTAGCGTGCTTTTATACACAAGGCTCATAATGAGGCCAACAGAAATGCCGATTGCTATGGCAATACCTACATAGAACATGCTATCCATCTGGTGTTTCCCTCCTTTTCTGCATTCTTTCTTTTATTATTTTTTCGAAACCCTCGGAAGAGGGGGTGTAAAAAGCCTTCTGCTGGGGCATATATGACTGCTTCACATAATGGCCGTCAAAACTATGAGGATACAGATAACCGACACCTGCACCCAGCTTCTTGGCACTTTTGTAGCTTGCGTCCTTGAGATGATCCGGCACTTCCCGAGCAGGTTCATTCCTGACTGCGTCGATCGCATTGTCGATAGCCACATACGCTGCGTTGCTTTTGGGTGCAGTCGCAACATAAAGAGCTGCCATGGAAAGAGGGATCCTTCCCTCGGGAAGTCCGATCTTTTCGAAGGCCTGAAGTGCTGAGACGGCCACGATGAGTGCCTGAGGATCTGCATTGCCAACGTCTTCAGCTGCGCATATCACGATCCTGCGCGCAATGAAGACAGGATCTTCTCCTGCCTCAAGCATCTTTGCCATCCAGTATACCGTGGCATCCGGATCAGAGCCACGCATACTTTTGATAAAAGCTGATATTGTATTGTAATGATCATCTTCATCGTAATAGATCGATCTGTTCTGCGTGACTTCTTTAACCTGAGCCAGTGTTATCTCTGCGCATTTTGAGGCGCTCTCAAGAGATGTAAGGAAGGCAAGTTCAAGGATATTCAGCGCCTTTCGCGCATCACCATTGCTCACCGAGGCGATGAATTCAGCAGCATCCTGCTGAAGCGATATCTCATATTCTCCGAGCCCTTTTTTATCTGAGATTGCACGGTAGAGCAGCTTTATCAGTTCCTCTGCAGGTATGGGCTTGAACGGGAAGATAAGCGAACGCGAGGAGAGAGCCGGAACAAGAGAAAAATAGGGGTTTTGGGTTGATGCGCCGACAAGGATGATCTCTCCCTTCTCAACATGGGGGAGCAGTGCATCCTGCTGAGTCTTATTGAATCTGTGGATCTCATCCACAAAAAGGATTGCCCGCTGTCCGCGTGACGAATCAACTGCTTCCCTGATGTCCTTGATTCCGGCAGTTACAGCATTGATCGAGATGAAGAGGGCTTCTGTTTTTCGGGCAATAATATGTGCCAGCGCGGTCTTGCCGGTGCCGGGGGGGCCATAAAATATGACAGAGACGATCTTGTCGTTTTCAATGAGGCGTCTGAGCGGTTTGTTCCTGTCGAGTAGATGAGACTGACCGAGAAAATCCTCGAAGTCCTCAGGCTGCATCCTCCACGCAAGCGGAGCGGCTTTTTTTTCAGTTTTGAATAGTTCCAATTCCTATAGTCCGGAGCCGGACTATAGTCTCAAGAAGCCTTTTGGTACAGAGAAAACAGCGTCTTTGGGAAAAGATGTTTGCAAGGAATCTATGAAAAAGCCTGTAATAAAAGACTTGAACCCATTGTTTTCTCTATGATTTTGTTTGTTGTTCGTAACCAAAAGCTCCAGGACCATAGTCATCAGCATTGTTATTTTGGTGAATAAAAGCCCGCCCTGTCGTGTACGTGAAAAATTAGATCCGCCTAATAAATAGGTGGGTGCCTTAAATACACCTTCAGGCTTTTGGCACAGGGCCAACATGCACACCAGTGTATTACACAGGCTCCCGAAAGATCTAATTTGCCGGATTAACTTTTTCACATATCACCTACAGGGCAGGTAATCACCATTTTCATGTCTTTGTTATACCAGAAATTGTATGGAATGAGCAAGGAAAAAATCTTTTACTAATCAGAGTTTTAGCTTGTATTGCAGGCATTTTTTTAATAGACTATCTTAGTACATTTCTATAGAACGCACTCGTACGTGCAGGCAGTGGAAAAAGTCTTTTTTTGTCTCATAAGGACCTTGCCGAAATGTGCGGAAAAAGGATCATTGAGACGTCAAAAGATCTGTTCACATATTCATATCAGCTAAGTTGTGTCGATGCTTTCGTGTATGAGATTTTTATCCTGGATGGCTGATGCAGCTCGACCTGATACAGAGAGGGGTCTAATGACAGGAAAATCTTAATAATAATTGAGATTGAAGGAGGCTTACAATGTTTGGGTTAGGCATGCAGGAACTTATCATTATCCTTGTCATTGTTCTTGTTCTTTTCGGGGCGAAGAGGCTCCCGGAACTTGCAAGTGGCATGGGCAAGGCTATCAAAAATTTCAAGAAGGCTACGAATGAGCCGGACGAGATCGATGTGACGCCGAAGAAAGGCGTTGAGGGCGAAGCAAAGAAGGACGAAGAGAAAGACAAGAGTGCATAGGGGGCCTGATGCTGAGATAGACCTTTCTGCGCTCCAGCATAATCTTCAGATCATTCGCAGGAAGGCAGGAAAGCGAGATGTGGTCGGCGTTGTTAAGGCTGATGCATACGGCCACGGTGCTGTAGAAGTTGCGCGCAGGCTTGTGGCAGGAGGAGTCGCCTGTCTCGCTGTTGCCTATACCGATGAAGCAAGAATCCTGCGGGAGTCAGGTATTACTGTACCCATTCTGATCTTTATTGATCAGGAGAATCCCTCAGACTATTTCCAATATGATCTGGTGGCTGTGCTACGAGACCAGAGAACTGCCAGGGTGTTTTCTGATGGGGCAAGAAAAAGAGGAGTTCGTATCCCCGTGCATATGAAGATTGATTCCGGCATGGGAAGGATAGGGTTCAGGCCTGATCAGGCCGTTGAATCTGCTCTTGCGATTGCCGGCATGGAGGGGATCAGACTGGATGGACTTATGAGCCATTTCTCCGAAGCTGATCTTGCGGACAGCTCCTATGCCCGGCAGCAGCTTAAGATATTCACGGAGCTGCGGGATGCCATACAGTTGAGGACCGGATTGAGCCTTCAATGTCACATTGCAAACAGCGCTGCAATATTTTCACTGCCCGATTCCCTGTGCGATGCTGTGCGGCCCGGCATTGCCTTATACGGATATTCCCCCTTTGAAGAGAGCTTTGGGCTCAGGCCGGTCTTGAGCCTCAAGACAAAGGTCCTTGCCGTGCGAAGCCTGCCTGTTGGCACCCCGGTCAGCTATGGGAGAACTTTTATTGCGAAACGGGACAGCAGCATAGCGGTCGTGCCTGTTGGTTATGCTGATGGATACAGCCGGCTTTTTTCAAATAATGCAGAGATGCTGGTGCATGGCCGCAGGGTGCCTGTGGTTGGCAGGGTCTGTATGGACATGACCATGCTTGATGTTACTGACGTTCTTGATGTCTCGGAAGGGGATGAGGTTGTGATCCTTGGCAGACAGGGTGACGAGTTGATCACTGCCGCAGAGCTTGCAGAGAGGATCAATACCATTCCCTATGAAATTCTTACCTCTTTGGGAGCCCGGGCCAGAAAGGAATATCTCAATTGACCCGTCTTATCGAACGCTTTGGCAGGTTCATCTTATCTTTTTTCAGAAATGGTATTGCTATTGCCGAGGAGACCGGAAGGATACTCCTTCTTCTTTTTACCACGCTGAAACAGCTTGTGCATCCTCCTTTTGAGATCATGAATATATTTAAGCAGATGCTCGAGGTAGGCGTGCGGTCAGTGCCGGTGGTTATTGTTACTGCAATATTTACAGGCATGGTCTTCGCCCTTCAGACCTATACCGGCTTTAAGCGCTTCGGTGCAGAAACGCTTGTCGGGACCGTTGTTGCCATGTCTATGACACGAGAACTCGGCCCTGTGCTGACCGGTCTTATTGTATCGGGAAGGGCTGGGGCTGCCATGGCAGCTGAGCTTGGGACCATGCGGGTGACGGAACAGATCGACGCCCTTGAAACACTGGCCACGAATCCGGTCAAGTATCTCATTGTTCCACGATTCGTCGCCGGGTTGATTATGATGCCGGCACTAACTGTCTGCGCTGACATTATCGGTATTATTGGCGGTTATTTTGTTACCGTAGTCCTCTTTAATACCAGTTCAGTCGTGTACTGGAAACAGACCTGGACTTATCTTGAGAGTGCTGATATTTATAACGGGCTGATCAAGGCCTGTTTTTTCGGGGGCGCCATATCGATCATAAGCAGCTATAAGGGCTTTTATACAAACGGTGGGGCTGAAGGTGTGGGCAAGGCCACTACCGGAGCTGTTGTTCTTTCGTCCATGACCATTCTGATCTCCGACTATTTTCTGTCGAGCTGGTTGTTCCGATGATCTGTCTTGATGATGTGTATAAAGCATTCAATTCGAATCATGTGCTTAAGGGAGCCAGCTTTGAGGTGAAGAAGGGCGAAAGCAGGGTCGTGATCGGAGGCAGTGGTTCAGGGAAGAGCGTTATCCTGAAGCATATTGTCGGTATCCTGAAGCCTGACAAGGGAAGGGTGCTGATCGATGATCTGGATATTGCGAGCCTTACAGAGCATGGTCTGTATGAGATCAGAAAAAAGTTCGGCATGCTTTTTCAGATGGCGGCGCTTTTTGATTCCATGAGCGTCTGGGAAAATGTCGGATTTGCACTCTCCCGCAAGGGAACGCTGAAACCTGCGGAGGTCAGAGAAATTGCCATAGAGAAGCTGAAATTGGTCGGTTTGGTGAATGTGGAGAATCTGATGCCGTCCGAACTTTCAGGCGGTATGAAGAAGCGGGTGGGTCTTGCGCGAGCTATTGCGCATGAACCGGAGATCCTGCTTTATGATGAGCCGACAACGGGGCTTGATCCTATAACTGCGGATGCGATCAATGATCTTATTGTAGACCTGAGGGAGCGTCTCAAGGTAACTTCTGTTGCCATTACCCATGATATGCACAGTTCGTATAAAATAGCAGATAGCATCTCGATGCTGTATCAGGGAGCGATCATCGAGACCGGGACGCCTGATGAGATACGCGATACTGCCAATCCGATCGTCAGGCAGTTTATCACCGGCAGTGCAGTGGGGCCGATTAAGATCCAAGGAGTAAGTTAATGCGAGAACTGTCAACAGAGCTTAAGGTCGGCTCATTTGCACTTATCGTGCTGGCTGTTCTTACGTTCATGACTTTTAAGGTTGGCGGTCTGGACTGGGCAAAGAAGAAGGGATATACCATTCAGATCGTTTTCAGATCAACTGCCGGTCTTGATGAGAAGACCCGCATAAAGATAGCAGGGGTTGATTCAGGCGTTGTTGAAGACATCGGACTTATTGAAGGGAAGGCGCGGGTCAGGCTGAGGGTCGATCCTGGTGTGAAAATCTATAAAGATGCCCAGGCATCTATCAGGTCTTCAGGTCTTCTCGGTGATAAATATCTCGATATTCGTATCGGCTCTCCGGAGGCAGGTCAATTGAAGGACGGAGATTCCATAATGGATGTTATGGAAATTGCTGATATGGATGACCTTGCGAGAAACCTTATCAATGTCTCCCAGAGCTTCACGAGGCTTACCGAGTCAATGAATGATGTTCTGGGGGGTGATCAGACAAAAAAATCCTTGAGCGAGACCATTGTAAATCTCAAAGAAATATCGTCAACCCTGAACCGGACGATCACGCTGAACGACCAAAAACTCAGGACGGTTCTTGACAATATCAATACATTGACAACTTCGCTGAACGGATTGGTTGAAAAGAACAGTGATCCATTGAGCGCTTCAATAACGAACATGAAGGATTTCTCCACGAGTCTCAGAAACACAGGTCCGGAACTGATCGAAAACCTGAACAAGGCTGCGAGAGATTTGAAGGCAATGCTCGAGGAGAATAAGCCGGGCATCAGGAACGCTGTAGAATCCTTTGACAAGATCGCCCAACAGGTCGAGAAGGGTGAGGGCACGCTTGGCAAGTTGGTCAAGGATGACCGCCTGTATGATGCGGTCAGCAAAACTGCTGAAGGACTGAGCAAAACGCTTTCAGCGGTGGATCGATTCAGGGCATATATCACCTTTCAGGCTGATTACCTTGCCCGGAATAAAGACGGCAAGGCATCTTTTGATGTGACGCTCCAGCCGGATAAAGATAAATACTATATTTTCGGTGTGGTGGGAGGATCCCCACGTACGTTACTCGTCAGAGATGTGACGAGAACGCCGCCTGACACGACGGTGAGGGAGAAAGAACTCAGCAGTAAGATTCGCTTCAATGCGCAGTTTGGAAAGCGTTTTGACGATGCCGCGCTGCGGTTAGGGCTTTTTGAAAATACCTTTGGCGTGGGCGGCGACTATTTTTTTGGCCACGATAAAGGTAAAATATCAGTTGATATCTGGGACTTTCAGAAAAACGAGGAGAATGCCAAGACCGTGCATGTAAAGGCCGGTGTCAGTTATTTTCTTTTTAAAAACCTGTTTCTGAGTGCCGGCGGAGACAATCTGATGAGCAGACGGTATCGCGGAGCATTTGTCGGCATGGGCTTACGGTTTCAGGAAGAGGATTTTAGGTAATACATTGCGAGTCTTATGGGGATATCGGCGAACGAACTATGCATAAAATGATAGGACAGATATTGATTGAATCGGGCAGCGTATCAGAGGATCTGATCAGCCGCACACTCGATCTGCAGGCTCAGGAAGGGCATACGCGCAGATTCGGAGAGATCCTTATTGAAAAAGGGATATCCGAAGAAGAGGTTTACAAGGCCTTGGCGATCCAGTTCAGTATGCCCCTTATGGAAGCGGAAGATTTCCCTGAACAGACGCCATTGGATCATGTATCCTTCAGTTTTCTCGAAAAGAACCTTATCGTACCTCTTTCGCTTGAGGACAACTTGCTCAGCATTGCGTTGGGTGACCCGACGAACAGTGAGGGGGTTGATGCCCTGCGGTCTTCTTATGACTATGAGCTGTCTGTAACCCTGGCAAAAAAATCGGACGTACTCCAGCACCTTCAACTGCTCCAGGGGTCGAGGACTGCGGTTATGCAGAGGCTTATCGAAGGTGCTGCTGAGGACGATCTGCCGACAGCTGATCTTACTGGAGAGGTTAGCCATCTCAGGGACCTTGCCCAGGAAAAGGGCATTATCCAACTGGTCAATCTTATTATTGAGAATGCGGTCAGGGACAGGGCAAGCGATATTCATGTCGAACCGGGTGAGTTCAGTGTGCGTGTCCGTTACCGGATTGACGGCGTGCTCTATGAAAAAGAGACCCTTCCGGGGAGTATGTATTCAGCTGTCTCTTCGAGAATCAAGCTTCTTTCGCAGATGAATATTGCAGAGAGAAGGCTGCCCCAGGACGGCCGTATCAAGGTGGCTTCTGCCGGCAGAAGCATTGATATCAGAGTATCCACGATTCCAACGGTGTATGGCGAAAGTGTTGTCATGAGGCTTCTGGACAAATCATCCTCTATTATTACCCTTGAGGATATTGGCTTTGACATTACGATTCGCGATATCTACGAAGAGGTTATCAAAAAACCCTACGGCATGATCCTGATCACCGGGCCGACCGGAAGCGGCAAGTCAACGACGCTGTATGCCTCTCTTGCCGAGATTAATTCGTCTGAAAAGAAGATCATAACCGTGGAGGAGCCGGTAGAATACCTGATGCCCGGCATCAACCAGATACAGGTTCGCCCGAAAATAGGTCTGACGTTTGCTGCGGGCTTGAGGCATATCGTGAGACAGGACCCGGACATTATCATGGTCGGAGAAATCAGGGATATGGAAACAGCGAGCATTGCAATCCATGCTGCGCTGACCGGTCATCTCCTTTTCAGCACTCTGCATACGAATGACGCCCCTGGAGCCATTACCCGGCTCATGGACATGGGCATTGAAAATTACCTTGTAGCCTCCACCCTGGTTTGTGTCATGGCACAAAGACTTGTGAGAAAGATATGCCCTTCCTGTAAGGTGAAAGATGAGGTGCCGCAAGAGGTTCTTGACCGGATCAGTAAAGACATTCGCGAAGTATGGATCGGAAAAGGCTGTGAGGAATGCTCCGGAACGGGTTATAAGGGACGAATAGGCATTTTTGAGGTTCTGCCCATTGACGGACCGATCAGAGAATTGATCATGAAAAGGGCTACTATCAAGGAGATGAAGGACCTTGCTATCAGTCTCGGGATGAGGACGCTCAGGGAAGATGGCATCGAGAAGGTGATAAAGGGAATCACGACACTTGATGAAGTGCTGAGAGTTACGCAGGTAGAGATGTGAAAAAAAGAATTTTGAATTTTGAATTCTTAGTTTTTAATGATGGAAGAAGGAGTCTTTCATTGAAGTTTAAGAATTTCCTTAATTCAACATTCAACATTAATAATTCAAAATTGTCTTCTGAAAACGGTGTTGCCCTGATGATGGTGCTCTGGGTGCTGGTGTTCCTGAGTATTATGTCGATGAATTTTCTTGGATCTACGCGCTGGGTCACCGGTAGCACCCACAATCTAAAAGAAGAAACGCTTGCCTACTATCAGGCATTGTCAGGATACCATGAGGCTCTCCAGTATATTGCCTCTGATAGAGATCCGCAGGTGGATTTTCTGGACGAAGAAGGTATTTTCTGGATTGATAATGAGGCAGTTCCGGTTACCGGGAAAAGAGATACTGAAGAGGGAGAGCTTGAGATTCGAATAACGGATGAGAATTCGAGAATTAATATTAACTTTGTACAGCAGGAACGGCTGCGTAAACTGCTGGAACGTACCGGCGCCCAGGAGGACGAGATCATCGTTATAATGGATTCTATACTGGACTGGAAAGACCAGGACAAAGAACATCATCTCTCTGGAGCTGAGGACGAATATTATGAGGCGCTCAAGGAACCTTACAAGGCCAAGAATGCTCTCTTTGACGTGCCGGAAGAAGTGGCTTTGGTGCGGGGAATGAAGCCTGAGTATTTTTATGGTGACGGATCAGGCAATACCGGCTTGCATGCATTGATAACCACGTTTGGCAAAAATGCGATCAATATCAATACGGTTTCACGTGAAGTTATGCAGTTTCTCGGACTTAACGACATTGAGATAGAGACGATCATGAAACAGAGGAATAAGGCATTTGGGGGATTCAGATTCATACCGCAGCAGTTTTCTGTGCGGGGCCTTAATGCCATGGCAACACAGACATACAGAATCGAGGTAACTGCGAGGGCGAAGAACAGCCCTATCGGTTCCCGTATTACGGGAATCGTAAGCAGGGAGGCCTCGGCAAAGGGAAGCGAATTAAGAACGATCTATTGGAGAGAACGTGTCGAGACTGTTAGGACTTGATATAGACAGTAACTATATACGTATGACTGTCGCCGACAGGCAGCTGAAGCGGATTACCTATCTGAGCTCGGAAGGTATCAGCCTTCCTGCGGACAGGGAAGAGGGTAATATTGCACTTTCAGAGGCGCTTCAGAAGTGGAAGATTGCCCATGCCCCTTCAGGCGTTGTTGTGGGGCTTTCGCTGCAGCTCTTCACCTGCAAGCTTATTGATATGCCGGTTATGGGCAGGGAGGACATGAGAAAGGCTCTGCTTTTTGAACTCGAAAAACACCTGCCGCTTGCTGTTGATGAATATCTTTTTGATTTCTTTATGATCAAGAAAGACAAAGGAATGAAAACCCTCGTCTTTTCGATAAAGAAGGAGACGGTCAATGCCGTAGTGAAATTGATCACAGCGGTCGGACTGGAAGTCCTTTCTGTCCGCTGCCGGGTAATGGATGTGCTGAACAGCATGCTCGGGGTCAGCGGGGAGAAGAATATGAAGGGTATTTTTATACTGACAACGGATAGCGGCTATGAAATGGCAGGCATAGAGGATTCCCTTCCTCTCGCGATGAAGAGAATTTCTGCAGGCGCTGACCTTGCCGAAACCATCGAAGTCTTTAGAAAATCATATCCCGGAAAGGTCTTCTGCTCGGGGACTGTTGATCAGTTGGTTGCCGAGCGTTTTGCTATGACGAAGTCTCAGATTACGGTGCCGAATGCACTGATATTTTCCTATGTTCAGAGAACACGGCTGAATCTTGAATTCATCCCGCCGGAGATGCTCAGGCAGAAAAAAGATCTTTACCCGTATGTCATCGGAGGCCTGGCGGTAGCAGCTCTCTGCCTGTATCTGCTGACAGGTTTTATTGCCTATTACAAGGATGCCCGCGCACTCAGCAGGGTCGAATCGCGGATCGAAACCATCAAGAGCAAGGCCTCGGGCGTCATTGAAGCCCGAAAGAAGCTTGAAGCGCTTCAGGATGACAGGAAAACGCTCCTTGCATTTCAGACTCGCTCCAATATGGCAATCAGAGTATTGAAAGACCTGACAACGGTTGTTCCTGATAATGCATGGATCATCAATTTCGTGGTTGATGAAAAGGGTCTTGTCGAGATAGAGGGTTTTTCGAGAAAGACTTCGGATCTGGTCACGGCATTAGACAAATCGAACCTTTTTAAAAATATAGCTTTTGCTGCCCCAATCTTATCCCGTGACGGCGAAGAGCGGTTTTCACTGAAGTTTGAGGTCAAGGAACCATGACCAGGAAGAAATATATTCTGCTTGCCGCAGCGCTGGTTATGACGCTGCTTCTTTTTCAGGTGTATGTACTGACTCCAAAATCTGAAATCAAGCGCGAGGAGATACAGGTCAAGTCAGCTGCGCTGCAAAAATATGAGACCTATGTGGAGGGATCTTCCATTACGGATGCTGCGATTAAGACAGCCGGCGAAGAAATGAAGGCTGTTGAAAAGAAACTGGTGATTGAATCATCGGAATTTCTTGCGGCCGCGCGTGTCCAGAAGGAACTTGCGGAACTCACTCAGAATGCTGGTCTTAACTTGCAGACTATAAGGCCGCTCAATACGGTGAAGGAAAAGAGCTTTTTTTTCATTCCGGTCTATTTTGAGGGAAGCGGAACGATCAAGCAGATCGGTGATTTCTTGAACGAGGTCGAAAAGCACGCTATGCTTCTTAAGATAGAGAAACTGTCCATTAATGTAACAAACATACAGAACCCCAGAGAGTTACGCTTTAAAATGCAGATATCCGGCCTGGGTAAATTATGATACGAAAAATTGTTATGCTTATCATAGTCGGGTCGCTATTCCTTGTTGTCAGCTGGAAGTTTACGGTCAGCGCAGTGCTGTATAATCCCCTGTCTGACCTGCAGGTAAAAAAGGCGAAGATCAGGGAGTCCGAGCCGACAAAGGCGCAATACGCAGCGGCATGGGACAAGGCCATCTATGAGAAGAATCTCTTTAACACCCTGCGGACGTATAAGGAGCCGAAACCGGTGCGCGTAGAGGCACCTCCTCCCCCTCCTCCAAAGAGGCCTGAGCTCGCACTTAAGGGCATTATCCTTGATACTTTTGGTGATTACGTGGCCTATGTCGATATAAATCAGGCAAAGACAACGCAGTTGCGCAAGGGAGACAAAGTGGAGGATATAGAGGTTTCCGATATATCCGAAAAAGCAGTTGTGTTAAAATGGCTGAACGAAACAATTACGCTTACTATTGAAAAAGTGAAGACTCTATCCAGTAAACCGAGGACAGGAAAATGAACCTGAAGTTATTAAGTTTATGTCTCATAATCTGTTTTATCAGTGCCTGCGGAGCAAAGCAGACATTACAACCTGATGAGCCCATTGCCGCTCCTCCAAAAGCGGAGGAAGTGAAGCTCCCTGAAGCAGCGCCACAGATAGACGCAAAGGCTGAACTGAAGAAGGCGGAAAAGATCGTTACTGAGAAGAAGCCGGATGAACAGTATATCATGCTCAACTTTGAGAATGCGGATATTGAGACCGTTGTCTCGACGATCTCCGACATGCTGAAGATCAATTATATCCTTGCTCCAGGCATCTCCGGAAAAATTACGATCCAGTCGCATAACAAGATACCGGTCAGCGAACTCTTCTCCACCTTTCAGACGGTCCTGGAGTTTAATGGCTTCACGGCAGTGAAGGAAGGAAGTTTTTACCGCATTGTTCAGATTGACACTGCAAAGCAGCAGCCGGTCCCGATTCAGATGGGTAAGAAGCCCGGGTCGCCCAAGGATTCGAGTTTTGTGACGCAGCAGATACCGCTTGAGTATGTGAAAGCGAATGATGTGGCCAATCTTGTCCGGAACCTCATGCCCAAAGGTACGGATATTATCGTTTATGAGCCTTCAAATATGCTGATCGTAACGGCATTGCCTTCCGGCATCATGAAACTGCTGAAACTGCTTGAGGCGATTGATATTACTTCAACAGAAAGGGATTCTGTAAAGACCTTTATCTATCATGTTGAAAATGGCGAGGCAAAGAAATTAGGCGAAGTGCTGAAGAATCTGTATGGCAAGAAGGGTGGGGCTTCTGCGACGCCGGCGCCCGCAAGACCGGCACAGCCGACGCCAACGCCACCGGCAGCGACAAGACCCAGAACACCCGTTACTGCAGCCGCACCGGCAGCTACCGGTACCACGGTTCAGGCGGATATACTGACGGCTGAGCTTGAGGGTGATGTGCTTATCGAGGCATATGATGATATCAATGCATTGATTGTAAAGTCATCACCGCGTGCCTATTTGGTACTTCTTGAAACGCTGAAGAAGATCGATATCCAGCCGAAGCAGGTGCTGATCGAAGTGTTGATTGCTGAAATATCATTGACTGATGAGACAAAACTCGGGTTAGAGTGGTTATTAAAAGGTCGCAATCAAATTGATAATCATAGTTTTGATTTTATCACGGGCAATACTGCAGACCCGAAAACTTTTCTTAATTCATCGACTTCGGCAGACGGGTCCACGGCTGCAAATCTTACCAAATTTGTGCCTGTGGTTTCAAAAGGACTATTTGCCAATATAATTGATCCAGCAAATTTTAATCTTCTGATAAGCGCAGCAGCGACCAATGGCAATGTCAATGTGCTGGCAAGCCCTCATATCCTGGCTCTTGACAATAAGGAGGCTAAGATAGAGATAGCTGATGAAGTGCCTGTAGCTACCTCTATTACGGACGCTACGGCTGGCACGGTGACTGGCACAGTAACATCACAGGTGCAGTATAAATCTGCAGGCACTATTTTAACGGTCACTCCACATATCAATGAGAAGAAGCAGGTCACGTTAAAAATAGTACAGGAAGTTAGTGAATTGGGTGATTCCGTATTGGTTGGAACAGGATCGTTTCAGGGATTTAAGACCAGAAAGGCAAATACTACTGCTATTGTTCAGGATGGCCATACACTGGTTATCGGCGGCATACTTAGCGAGCGGAAAGATCAATCGCGTTCCGGGATTCCTTTCCTAAGCAAGATTCCTCTTCTCGGTTATCTCTTTGGAACAACAACAGATTCTGTTCGAAAAAAAGAGCTGATTGTCATGGTTACTCCTCATGTTGTTGCCAATCACGACGAGGCAGATGCGTTGACAGAGGAGTATAAGGGCAGAGTGAATGAACTCAGAAAGCAGATTGAAAGAAGAGCGGAAAAACTTAAAGAGGCGGCAAAGGAAGCGAAGGAAACGGCTGAGCAAGCAGCCCGGGAAGAGGAAGCAAAGAAGGACTGATCAGTCGTAGGTAAGCAGTTCTTCTATGGTGACCAAAACTGATTCGCAGAGCGAGACAAGGTTATATCCGCCTTCAAGGCAGAAGATATACGGGATATTCGGTTTTGCAGAGAGTATCCCACGCACAATAGTTCTGATCCCCTCATTCGTTACCCGGAGACCTGCAAGCGGATCGGCCGCATGCAGGTCGTAGCCCGCTGACACCAGCACCAAATCGGGATTGAAATTCGAAACAATCCCGGGAAGGATATCCTGGTAAGCATGGAAAAAATCCTTATCCCCTGACCCGTGCCGCATAGGGATGTTATAGGTAAAGCCCTTGCCTTTTCCTTTTCCTCGTTCAGCATCTGAACCAGTGCCGGGATAATGAGGAGATTGATGTGTGCTGAAATAATACACCGTATCGTCTTCCTCGAATATATGCTGGGTTCCATTGCCGTGATGCACGTCAAAATCGATGATAAACACCCTGTCATAGCCTATCTTCTGTGCATAGCGAGCGCCGACAGCCACGTTATTAAAGATGCAGAATCCCATAGCCCTGTCTGCCTCAGCATGGTGGCCGGGAGGCCTCACAGCGCAGAACGCTCTTTCAATCTCCCCGACTTTGCATTGGTCAACAGCTTTTGTTACTGAGCCTGCTGCAAAGAGGCCTGCTTCCACTGAGCGCGGTGAAACATAGGTGTCCGGATCAAAATAACCGGAGAAATGCAGTATCTCAGAAAAATAGGATGCGGTATGTACAGCGAGAATATCATCCTCAGTTGCTTTTTGCGGTTTAAGATGATGTAACGTATTCCAAAGGGGAGATTGCTTCAGTTTCTCTGTAATGGCAATAAGACGGTCAGCAGACTCAGGGTGGCCTGAAGGCATTTCGTGAAGAAGAAATATATCATCATAAACAAATCCGACTTTTTTCATTTTGTTTTTCAGTAATCTCAGATCATTAAAGTGACAAGAAAATAACACAACCTTCCATGGAAGAGCAACTGATGTCAGCTCGATTGATATTTAATGCATCTCTGGCATATACCACTTTTAGGACACTTGATCTGCTGACTATTTGTTAACATTTTGTATGGGTTGCGCCATCTTGGTATTTTAGCTGACTTTGGTGTAGACTTTTCCAGCTTTGGTAATGCCTTGTAACTATAGGATATGACATGAATGATCTTTTGAGTGAGAATGAGCTTCTCAAGCAATGCCTTGATGGTGGAGATGGCATTGTCTGGGAGCTTTTTGTGAGGCGCTACGCAAAACTTACCTGGGGCGCACTTCGAAGGACATTTCACTCGTATTCATTTCGCCACACAGAAGAGGACCTTGAGGATTTATTTAATGCCGTTTTCGTTTCCCTCCTCGAAAATGACTTCAGAAAACTCCGGCAGTTCAGGAACGAGAACTCCTGCTCTCTTTCTACATGGCTGACCATCATTGCATCGAGAACCGCTATAGATCATATCAGGAAGGACAGGAGCCACCTGTTTATGGAGACGGCAGAGGGTGGGCCTGACATTTATGACACGATTCCTGCTTCAGAAGAGTCTTTTGAACATTTGATCGTTGACCGACAGAGGGATGAGAGCCTCAAGGCCGCCATAGCGTTATTAGGCACACAAGACCGCCTTATTATGCGATTGGTTCTGGAAAAAGGACTTTCTCCTGAGGAGACGGCGGCAATTATGGGTCTCAGCGTTGAAACGGTCTCCTCCCGGAAGAACCGGCTTACAGAAAAACTTAAGAAATCTCTTACGGCAAGGTAAGAAATGCCAATCTGTTCCGTCTATATGCATAGAATAGTAAAGATGGGAGGAACTTATGCACAGCGATAAAAGCTGCCTGAGTGAATTTGACCTCGGCGCGTATCTGGATGGAAAGCTTTCTTTGGGCAGAAGAGAGGCTGTAGAGAGGGTAATGGCAGAGTGTCCGGATTGTCTGCAGGAACTCATAACGCTCAGGCATCTGTGCACGAGTGACGACAATTTGGCAGAAGATATCCCTGAACGGGCAATAATTCGTGCTGCAGCCCTGTATGGGGAAGACAGGCATTCCTTTGATGTCGTGATAAGCCTTATGAAAGAGACGCTCAGGGTGATTAAGATCGCTGCTTCCCTGCAGTTGTCTTATCCGGAGCCTGCATTTACATTGAGAAACAGCAAAGCTGCAAGCCCCCGGATGGCAGTCCTTACGAGGACCTTTGAGGGCATGAAGGTTGAGGTTGACATTGAGCAGGTAGAAGAAGAGGCCTGCAACATTAAGGTCTCAATCATACCGACCGCAGCGGGCTTCCAGTCTCAGGGGCTCAGGATAGAGCTATTCTCTGGCGAGAGGGAACTTGCGTCGTATTTTGTTGAACATGGATTTGTGCTTTTCGAAGACATTGGCAAAGGAAGTTATTCATTAAGAATCAGGAAAAAAGACCATCTGTTCGGCGCTGTGACGCTGAGCCTGGAATAAAGGAGCCCCTTATGGAAGAGAATAAAACCGATATTGGCAGAATCCTGGCAGAGAGAGACAAGCTTGACGCGCAGATTCATGCCAAGTTCACTAAAAAGATAACGGTAATGTTCACAGACATCAAGGGCTCAACCACTGTGTATGACACCCGCGGCAACATAGCCGGAAGGGCAATGGTGCACAGACATAATGAGGTTGTCCTGCCAATAATAAAGGAGCATAACGGTATTCTGGTCAAGACCATCGGTGATGCAACCATGTCTGCATACCATACTCCATCGGACAGCATCCGAACTGCGATTGACATACAGCGGAGGCTGAAGATCTACAACAGCGACAAGGCTGCCAGGGAACAGATCCATGTCAGAATTGGGATAAATTATGGTGATGGCATTGTTGAAGAGTCGGATGTATTTGGTGACATTGTAAATGTCGCAAGTCGTGTTGAGGAGCTTGCGGATGGCGATGAAATCTTTATTACGGAAGACCTGTACAGGGCAGTTAAGAACAACGATGAGTTTATCTTTAGACATGAAAAGTTGGTAGAAGTAAAGGGGAAGAAGGATGCTCTGAGGGTCTTCCGTGTCATCTGGCATGATGAGCTTGTTTCTATGGGCAGGATCAGAAAGCTGTCTTCCACAGCCGAAAGAGAGGGTACACTCATTATTGAGGCATCGGTTGTTGGAGAAAAACTGAAGATCAGCGGATTCGAGAAGGCTGAAGGCGAGGAGCGCACGGTCAGGCACTATGAGGAGATCAAATACAGTCAGGACACGATCAGAAACTATACAAAAAACATAATCGATCTTCTCAATAGGGCGAACAAGAGGGGCAAGATCGGCAATGACCTCCTCATCAAGCTGAAGGAATATGGGCGGCTGCTTTTCGACGCGCTGATGCCTCTTCAGATCAAAGAGAGGATCGCGAAGACTGTTTTCAATCATATGCTGATCAGCATAGACGACAATCTGGTCCATATACCATGGGAACTGCTCCATGACGGCGAGAATTTCCTCTGCCAGCGTTTCAGCCTTGGTCGGGCAGTAAGCACCCGGCAGCGCGTTTCCGCGGTTATACGGACCATTGGCAAGCCACTTAAAATGCAGATTCTCGCAGACGCGAGAGGTGATCTTCAGGCTGCCTATACCGAAGGAGTCAGGATCAAGGACGATATTGAGAGCATAGATGACTGGCTTGATGTCTCCCTGAAAACAACAGACATCAAGACTGATTATGTGAAGGCAAAGATCAGAAACTTTGATATTGTTCATTATGCAGGTCATGCTGATCACAATGCCCTGAAACCTGAAGATAGCGGCTGGCTTCTCAAAAACGGTAAACTGAGCGCAGAAAATATCATCGCTATGTCAGGTATTATGCCGATGCCTGCCCTCGTCTTTTCCAATGCCTGCCAGACAGGCCAGACAGATGAGTGGCGACTTGATGAACACTATGAGACAAAGATATTTGGTCTTGCCAATGCTTTCCTTATTTCCGGCGTCCAGCACTATATCGGCACCTTTTGGGAGATACCGGATGAGGCAGGTTATCACTTTGCCATACATTTCTACCGTCACCTGCTTCAGGGCAGTTCAATCGGCGAAGCTATGAGGCTGGCGCGCCAGGCGCTTATCGACAAATACGGAGAGGATATGATTGTATGGGCAAGTTACATGCTCTATGGTGATCCGACCACAAAGTATGTAATGCCAGAGGTTGAACTGCGGGAGACAAAGGCAGAAGAGAGGGTGGAGAGAGAGACGCTGGCAACAGCTGACCTGAGGCACCGTGAAGATGTCGTGCAGTTCCCAGGAAAAAAGAAACAAAAAAACGTGTTCATGGTTGCCGGCCTTGTCATGCTCCTTCTGGCTGGCGCAGCAGGTTTCTATATGAAGACCAGGTCAGGAGAAATGCCTGAAAAATCTATCAGTCAGCCGCAGCAGGTTATGCAGAAAGAAACCGACTCCAAAAGGATTGATGAACTGGTCGCGTCACTTTCGCAGAAATACCGGGAGAATAAATTTGATGCACTCAAGCCGGGCGATAATTGGAGTTCCATGCCGCTCAGTCTGGTCTTCATGGACATCAAGGCTGATAGTTCGAGAATCGAAAAACTTATCGGCTATACCTCGCAGACACTTCAGGCTGGAGGCCGAATCAATGTAGTGGAAAGAGAGCTTATAAATCGGCTTCTTGAGGAACTCAAACTCAGTAATTCTGCGCTTGCTGATCAGACAACTGCGCTAAAGGTCGGAAGAGTTCTTTCTGCCCGAGTTATGGTCACCGGCAGCATTATGCCGGATGAAAACGGCCAAATCGTTATGCTCCGAATCATAGATACTGAAACAACTGCTGTGAAGAAAGTCATAACTGTGGAATCCAAGTCTAAAGAACTTGGTAAGGATGCTGCCGATGACCTGAGCGTGAAGATCCTGGAGACCATAAAGAATGAATATCCTTTGCGCGGAAAAGTAACTGCCGTGACAGGTGACAGATATCAGCTCAATATCGGCCAAAGCCATGGCATGAAAAAAGGTGACAAACTCGAGGTCGTAACAGCATTAGGCAAGGGTGGCGACATATATGTTGCAGTCGGAGAGCTTGAGGTTGTCGACGCTGGCAAGGACAGTTCATTGGCATCCCTTGTCTCGGGGAAGGGACCTTTTACCGTAGGCGCGAAGGTTCGCGAAAAGTCGGCAGCACGATGAAAGAGATATCCTGCATATTGAAACAAACATTTTCAATAGTCCTTATCTTCTGTTTTCTTGTTCTGCCGGTTATGGCTGCGGATGACAGCGGAACCTTCAGGGGGAAGTGGTGGAGCTACTATGATCGGGCTCTTGAGAGTGCAGATCAGGGGAAATGGCAGGAAGCAGTTACTGACCTTTTGAAAGCGCTTTCGCTGCGCGATAAAGATCAGCGTATGGCCAGGACGTACGGCATGCATTTTGTGGATTATTTTCCCCACCGGGAGCTTGGTGTTGCCTATCTTTCCCTCGGAGATATTGATCGTGCATCAGCAGAACTCGAAGAATCCATAAAAAGCGAAGGATCTGCAAAGGCATATTTCTATCTTAACAGGGCACGCAAGGCGATCATGATTCGGCAGAAGCAGGCAGGGTTAAAGCCCCCGGCAATTGCCCTAGATGCTCCTGCAGAAGGTTCAGCGACAAAGGATGAGACGTCAGTCATAAAAGGCATTGTTTCCGGGGATGGTCTTGTAACTAAATTAACTGTCAACGGCCATGCTGTCGATATACAGCTTGCGGCTAAACAGATGACATTCGAGCAGGGTGTGAGTCTTGCTGATGGTGAGAATCACATTGTGGTTAGGGCTGAGGATCTCTTGGGCAACACTTCTGAAAAGACACTTCTCGTGATAGTCGATAGAGAAGGACCATCGATCGGACTCACTGGAGTAACTGCAGAGATACGGGATGGGAAGAAAATCGCACGGATCATAGGCGAAGTCGAAGACAGCACCGGAATACGACGCATTATAATTAACGGACAGGACGTTAAAGCCGAAAATACAAAAAAACAGTCCTTTGATATCTCGCAGCCCGTGAATTCAAAGGGAATGGTCAGCATTCAGACAGTTGATATGCTCGGCAATGAAACAAATGCCGACATTAACGTTGACAGGGAAGTTGCGGTATTTCATCGCAAAGAACCTTGGGTTCAGCTTGCATTCAATGGCCCTGGTATTTTCTTGTCTGACAGGGAACCGCCTGAGATAAAACTGAAAGACCCAACTGATGTCCCTCTTGTCTTTCTGAATTCCTATTATATCGACGGTGAGGTTTGGGATAATAAGGGTGTCGAGAAGATTCTGATAAATGGTAAAGAGATTTCGGTGAAGAAGGGCAGGAAGGTTTTCTTCAGCAAAATGCTGACGCTCAGCGAGGGTAAGAACAGGATTCTGGTAGAAGCCATAGACGTCAGCGGCAACAAGTCAGCAGCAGAATTCTCGGTAACAAAACACGTGCCCTCGGTTATGCAGAATGGCGCCCGCATGAGCATCAGTCTGCTTCCCTTTGAAACGAAAAAAAGCACGGACCTCATGACTCTGGCTTATGATTATCTTATCGGATCTTTTTCAGACCAGAAGCGGTTTAATATGATCGAGAGGTCTAAGCTTGAGCAGGTGATGGTTGAACAGAAGCTTACAAAGGCGAAGCTCACTGACCCTGAAAACTCGATAAGGGTTGGCAGACTTATGTCGGCAGAGGCGATCGTTGCAACCACGGTGCGTGAGGATCAGAAGTCGATAGAAATCGTCTCCCGCGTGATCAATACTGAAACCTCGCAGGTGATGGAGGTGCGCGACGTATTTACTGAGGACAAGAGCGCCACTTCTGTCCGTGAGCTTATGGCAGGTCTTGCAGCTAAAATCGCAGTAGCATTCCCGCTTGTCGAGGGTATTGTAATCAATAAAGATAAGGGCTACATTTACACTGATCTTGGCAGCAAGGTAAAGATTCATAAAGACGCTGGGGTCATAGTGTACCGCAGAGGCAAGGAACTCAGGCATCCGGTCACCGGCAAGTCATTAGGTTTTGACACAATAAAACTGGCTCAGGGCAGATTCGAGGAGATCCAGGAAGACTTTTCAAAGGCAAGAATTCTTGATAAGCCATCACCACAGGAAATTGTTGTCAAAGACCTGATTGTGACGAAGTGATGGATGCGGCAGGAAGCATTGACAAAAAGGAGCGGCAGCTTTAGTATTTTGCAAATGGGGGCCTCTCTGTTTCAACGCAAGAAAGGGTCATTTTCTGCTGATAAAGCAAAAATAGTGAAAGCAAAACATACAACCTTAATTATATCAAGGTGAGGAGCGTTCGATGAATTTCAATAGAACTTGGTTGGGGATTTCATGTTTCATGCTGTTATTGATTGCAATTATTCCTGTGTCTGCTTATGGCCAGCAGGTAGAAATGTCTTCATCCCTCAATCCTGTTGGCTCAGGGGCGAGGGCGATGGGTATGGGCGGCGCTTTCATAGGCGTAGCTGATGATGCAACGGCTGCATCGTGGAATCCGGCTGGCCTGGTCCAACTCGAAAAGCCTGAGGTATCCGTCGTTTATTCATTTTTTGACAGACGGCAGTCTTATAGCTCTGACATTCACCCTGAAATTGATACCGTAAACCGAATGGATGCCGGAGGCATAAATTATTGGAGCATTGCCTATCCCTTTGAGTTGCTGAAAAGAAACGTTGTTGTTTCTCTTAATTACCAGCGCTTATACGACATGAACAAAGAGGTTAATTTCAACTATACGTGGGACCTAGCCGGGGACAAGCTTTATGATGCTATTAAATTCAAGCAGAAGGGCTATCTTTATGCGCTCTCTCCTGCGATGGCGGTTCAGGTATCTCCTAATTTTTATCTTGGGGCTACCGTGAATTTCTGGGGAGACTATATCGGCAATAATGGCTGGGAAAGTACCTACACATCTACCAAAAACGGTATTCTTCCGCCAGGAGCCGTTATTATGAAAAGCAGGGTAGAAAAAGACGTGGCGTTTGATGGGGTAAACGCGCATTTGGGTTTTTTGTGGAATATAAATAAGCAGCTGACTCTCGGCGGTGTATATAAAACCGCGTTTGATGCAAAGCTCAAGAGTAAGACCTTTGAATTAGCGAGTCAAAACTGGCTGGATGTGCCGCTTTATTGGGAGGATTCTTTCCACACCTCGGAGAGCATTACTATGCAGATGCCTGCTTCCTACGGGCTTGGGCTTTCGTACCGGCATTCTGACAAATGGACGATTTCGTTGGATGTTTACAGAACTGAATGGTCGGACTTTTTATTGAAAGATAGTGCCGGCAATAAAATTAATCCAATTGACACAAAACTCATAAGTGAAGGAAGACTGAAGGATACGACACAGGTCAGGGCCGGCACAGAATATCTCTTTATCAAAGACAAGTATGTAATTCCTGTAAGATTCGGGCTGTTCTATGACCCGGAACCCCAGACCGGGTATCTGGATGAATATTACGGCTTATCGCTTGGCACAGGGTATGCGCGTGGCAGGTTTGCCTTTGATATGGCCTATCAATACCGGTTCGGCAGTAACGTCAGTTCTGATATCCCTAATATTGCTGGCAGAAACGTTGACATCAAACAGCATACTCTCATGGCCTCGGTGATTTATTATTTTAAATGAGACTACGAATCCATACGGCTTATAGACCCGATTTAGAACATTTTATGGATGACTACAGATCACGGAGGAAGCATGGGAACTAAGACGGCATCAGGCCGCTGTCAGTTGTGTGCTGGAAGTAAGACTCAGGGAACTATAACGTTTACTGTTGATCTTGGTTTTGGTGTTGTAGTTGTTCGTGATGTGCCTGCTACTGTATGTGCGCAATGCGGTGCTGATTGGATCAGTGATGCTATTGCTGCCAGGTTGGAGGGTATTGTTGATGATGCTCGTCAGAAACACCATATGGTTGAAGTCACAAGTCTTGCGTAGTCTGGAATTGTTGTGGAATATCAGCAGGTTGTGATAATCTTTTAACCTGTAATCGATACCGATAAGAGCAAACTGCCTGGAAGGGCAGGGCGCAAAGCTTCTGGTCCTTTGGGGGATGTAAAGGGATTGCAGGGCTGCCGAAGTAGATGATAAACCATTTATATATACTTGAACTGACAAACCCATAGCCATAGAGGCATGGGTTTTTTTGTTTTCACAAAAAATATTCCGTGGACATGTAAGAAAGCATTTTCAGTTCCGTCTATAACATCATAAATAGAAAGTAATTTTCTTAATCCTTGGAGGGGTTATTAGGTCCATCAATAGAAACTGTCTGCATGCCGCGTTGCTCGCTATCTCCGTCCTTTCAGTTTTCATCCCGAGGCTGTTAACTGATGCCTTTGCCGCTGATAACGGCTGTTTTATTGCTGAGGGGTATTCATGGATATAGTGCCGATTGAGGTCATACAAAGGAAGATATTGATAATCAGGAGCCGAAAGGTAATGCTCGATCGTGATTTGGCCGAACTCTACGAGGTTGAGACTAAAGCGCTGAATCAGGCAGTCAAAAGGAATATTACCCGCTTCCCTGATGATTTTATGTTCCAATTATCTCAGGAAGAGTTTGAAATCTTGAGGTCACAAATTGTGACCTCAAGTTGGGGAGGGCATCGTTATTTGCCGTTTGTCTTCACTGAGCAGGGAGTTGCTATGCTTTCAAGCGTTCTGAATAGTGAGCGTGCAGTGCAAGTAAATATTCAGATAATCAGGACATTTGTCCAACTCAGAGAAATGCTTTCAACCCACAAGGACCTAAAGCGCAAGATAGAAACAATGGAAAAGAAGTATGATCATCAATTCAACCCCGTTAGAGATCATCGCCCATGTACTATACATATCTGATCCATAGCAAGAAAGATGGGCGATTTTATACGGGATATACAAGGGATTTACGGAACCGCTTGAATGAGCATAACTTGGGACATGTTCGTTCTACAAAAAACAGGGGACCATTTGAACTTATTTATTACGAGGCCTGTTTGGATGAACAGGACGCAACCGCGAGGGAGAAATATTTGAAAACAGGAATGGGAAAACGCTATCTGAAAAACAGGCTCAAGCGGTTCCTATCTCTAACGGGGCGACACGATAAAACAGATGCTTGAGCCGCCCGTAAAGCCAAAGAAACGTATAGGCTTTCTGGCGGAGAAAGAATGACGGGCATCAAGAGATTTGAAATAGATTTTTCAGGAGGGAATAGATGAAGACAAATACAGGGCTGGAGGGTGTAGAGATGAATACAGGGCATAAGGCAAATGAAGGGGCAGGTAAGAAGGGGCAAGGGTCAAGGGGCCTGGGGCAAGGAATATCAGTAAAGCACTCTGTCTCTGCCACTACTCCTATCACCTATAACCCATTACCCACCACTGCCTGCCGTGCCGAAGCCAAAACCCCCACACCCGAACTGCGCCCAATTTTCGGCTTTCCTCCTGTCTCCTCTCGGGAGGGGTGCAGGGTTGAGTTGTCTCATAGTTTTTCTCCCATAGCCCATTACTCATCACTCATTACCGTCTTAATTCTTTTGTTCTCTCTTGTCCTCCTGAGCCCGTCGAAGGATGCCTTTGCCGCAGGGCTTGATACGACCTTTAACAATACCGGAACGGTTATTCATAACAATGCCGCCGGAGGCAATAGCAATGACACCGGCTATTCAATAACGACTGATTCCTCAGGTCGGATACTCGTTGCGGGATATAGCAAAAACGCTTCAAGCAATGAAGACATGGTCATCTGGCGATACAATGTCAACGGCACGCTCGACACCACCTTTAACGGCACAGGATATGTGATTCATAACAGTGCTGCTGGGGGCAATGGCAATGACTATGGCTTGTCTATTGTGACTGATTCCACCGGCCGGATACTGGTTGCGGGATACAGTAAAAACGCCTCGAACAATTATGACATGGTCATATGGAGATATACTTCCAACGGCACACTCGATACCACATTCAATGGTACGGGATACGTCGTTCATAACGGCGCTGCAGGCGGCAATGGAGATGACTATGGCAACTCGCTCGCGCTGGACTCCTCAGGCAGAATAGTAGTGACAGGGTATAGCCAGAATGCCCGAAATAACTCTGACATGGTTATATGGCGATACAACACGAACGGTACGCTTGATACCACCTTTAACGGCACAGGATATGTTGTTCATGGCAGCGCGGCAGGGGCTGACGGCTATGACTGGGGAACGTCAGTCACGCTCGACACCTCGGGCCGAATTCTTGTGGCAGGCGGCAGCCACAATCCCAGTAGCGATTATGACCTCGTCATCTGGCGATATAATGCCAACGGCACACTTGATACCACCTTTAACGGCACAGGCTTTGTAATCCATGCAGGCGCGGCTGGGGGAGTCAACAACTATGACCAGGTTTCATCGATAACGACTGATTCCTCAGGCAGAATCCTCGTCACCGGACATAGCATGAATGCCGTTGGTCCTGACTGGGACATGGTGATCTGGCGATACAATGCCAACGGCACACTTGATACCACCTTTAACGGAACGGGATTTGTGGTTCACGGCGCTGCCGCTGGGGGAGTCAATAACCATGACTATGGAGCTTCAATCACAACCGATGCGGCTGGGAAAATTATTGTTGCAGGGAGCAGCTACAATGCCGCTTCGTCACTTGACATGGTCATCTGGCGATACAATGCCAACGGCACGCCCGACATCACCTTTAACGGAACGGGATATTTAGTTTTTAACAGAGCGACGGGTGGGGATTACGCTGACTCGGCATCCTCGGTCACGCTTGATTCCTCAGGTAGAATCCTTGTAACAGGGCGGACTGTTAATGCCGCTAGCGATAATGACATGGTCATTTTGCGGCTCTTTGACAAATCACTTATCAACCTTCCCCGCACGGGACAGACGAAGTGCTATAACGCAGCAGGGACGGAACTGGCCTCTTGCGCTGGCACGGGACAGGATGGAGATATTCAGGCAGGCGCTGCATGGCCGAGCCCGAGGTTTGTGGCATCAAATGAAAACAGTAATATCATTCAGGACAAACTCACCGGCCTTGAGTGGGCCAAGGATGCAGGCACACCGACCGTTTCCGGAACACCGACATGCACTGGCGGGACAAAGACCTGGACAGCAGCGCTTGATTATGTGGCATGTCTGAATACAAATAATTACCTTGGCCATAGTGACTGGAGACTGCCAAATATAAATGAGTTGGAAAGTCTTGTGAATGGCGAAGCATCAAATACTGCAACTTGGTTAAACGAACAGGGATTTAGCAATTTGCAGTCTGATTTTTACTGGGCATCGTCCATAGGCGCAAACAGTAGTACCGGGTCATGGGTTGTAGATATGAGCAGCGGATATGTGCCCATCTTAAGTAATTGGGACCGTAACTTCAACGTTTTGACATTACGTAATAGTCAGAGTTTGGTGTCGCTAATCCCTAAAACGGGGCAGACTACACAGTACTATCCAGGAGATGACGGCCTTTTACAGAATGGACTTGCCTGGCCGTCTCCCAGATTCACAGATAACGGCAGCACTGTAACCGATGGTCTAACGGGTTTAATTTGGTCAAAGGACGCAAATTCGCCGGGTCCATCAGGATGCAATCCGGCAACGACAAAGACTTGGCTGGCGGCTCTGGACTATGTCAAGTGTCTGAATACTAACAGCCATCTTGGTTACAACGATTGGAGACTTCCAAACAGAAAAGAGCTGTTTAGTCTGTTTGACCACTCAAAATACAATCCTTCAATCTCGGTTGGACACCCATTTACAAATGTGCAGGCAGGCAACTATTGGACATCTACTACAGTAGCAGAAAATACGTCTAATGCTTGGTTTGCTCAAATGCCTTACGGCGACTTGGTAAAATCCAGCAACAAGTCACTTAGCTACTACGTCTGGCCCGTCCGCGGCGGGACTGTCAACAACACAAGCTATGGCCTTGTCGCCTATTACCCCTTCAACGGCAATGCCAATGACGAGAGCGGCAATGGCAATAACGGCACAGTCAACGGCGCAACACTCACGACCGACAGATTCGGCAATGCGAACAAGGCGTATAACTTTAATGGATCATCAAATAAAATTAACAGCACGGTTGATTCAAAGGCATCTGTCTCACAGGTGACGGTCTCGGCATGGATCAATAGCAAGGGCACTGGCGGTTATGCAACTCCCACGATTGCAGGTGTTTTTTCGTCAGGATCTCAAAACCCTTATTACGCATTAAATCTTGAGTTATATACTTCATATCCACGCAGACCACAATTTTATGCCGCCACCACCTCCGTGGTTGCCTCTGTGGGCACAAACACACGGGTCAATGACAATAACTGGCATCATGTTGCGACAGTATTTGATGGCAGCCAGGTAAATGTATATCTTGACGGCAAACTGGATAATAGTCAGTCGTTTCCCTATACGCTAAGGTCCTTTACCAGCGCAGTTTTGGCGATTGGCTACAGTGAGGGTAATTATGATTGGTGGAACGGCGCCATTGACGAAGTCCGTATCTACAATCGCGCCCTATCGCCTGCTGAAATTCAGACTCTGTACGCGACATACACTCTCACTGCTACCAAAACCGGCACAGGTACCGGCACTGTCACGCCTAATACCGGCACGATCAACTGGTCCGGCAACACCGGCACTGCGTCATACGCAAGCGGCACATCAATAACGCTCACTGCAACAGCCGACAGCGGTAATGTCTTTACCGGTTGGTCTGGTGAAGGCTGCACAGGCATTGGCACATGCACGGTTACGATGGATCTGGCCAGAAACGTGACTGCCAACTTTGCAGCTAATAATTATGGCAATGGCTACTGGACGGCGCCGGGGAGTATGGGCACGGGAAGAGCTTATCACACGGCAACCCTTTTGGAAAATGGTAAAGCGTTGATTGCAGGGGGATGGAATGGCAGTACTAATTTAAGCTCTGCAGTATTGTATGAGCCTGTTACAGGCATATTTACCTCAACGGGGAATCTGAATCAAGCTGTAAATGGGCATGCAGCAACACGTCTGCCTGACGGCCGAGTGCTCATTACAGGAGGACACAATGGCACTGCCTCTGTTGCTACTGCGGAATTGTACAACCCCGCAACTGGGACATTCACAAATACAGGGGCCATGAATACTGCAAGGCATTATCATATGTCAACGCTTTTACCCAACGGGAAGGTGTTGATTACGGGTGGAGGGTCATCTTCAAGTTCTGCCGTGACTGCGTTAGAGTTGTATGACCCCAGTAGCGGTACTTTTACAGTTGTAGGCAATTTTAGCAGTGAAAGACAACAAAATACAGCCACCTTGCTATCTAACGGGAAAGTTTTAATTGCGGGTGGACTTGGCAGTTCTGGTGTCAGCACGGCAGAAATATTTGACCCAAATACAAACACACTGACTGCAACGGGCAATATGAACAATGCACGATATGCGCATGCAGCCGCCTTGCTTCCAAATGGAAAAGTATTAGTAGCAGGCGGATGGAATGGTGCAAACATGGGTTCGGCAGAACTATATGATCCAAGCTCTGGAACTTTCAGTTTAACAGGCTCTATGAGTGTTGGAAGAAATTGTCTTGGTGATGACGCAATTTTACTTTCGTCAGGGAAGGTATTTATAGGATGCAATAGTTCTGGGAACGGTTGGGCGGAGTTATATGATCCCACTGCGGGAACATTTAGTGCTACCAGCAACATGAATATTGCGCGAGATATGCATACAGTTACGCTACTCTCAAATGGAAAAGTATTGGCTGCGGGTGGACGTACTGATGTCGAAGTGTATCATAGTTCCGCCGAACTCTACACCCCCATTCCCATGATCCAACTGCCCCGCACGGGACAGACGAAGTGTTATAACGCAGCAGGGACGGAACTGGCATCATGTGCAGGCACGGGGCAGGATGGAGATATTCAGGCAGGCGCGGCATGGCCGAGCCCGAGGTTTGTGGTATCCGGCGAAAACAGCAATATCATACAGGATAAGCTCACCGGGCTTGAGTGGAGCAAGGATGGCGGCACTCCGACTGTGGCCGGCACTCCAACCTGCACTGGCGGAACAAAGACATGGCAATCGGCGCTGGATTATGTGGCCTGCCTGAACACGAACAATTACCTTGGGCATAATGACTGGAGACTGCCGAATATAAATGAACTTAGAAGCATGTTGACTACAGATCAAGTAGTGCAATCCACTTGGCTTATCGGTCAAGGTTTTGCCAATGTTCAATCATTATATTGGTCGTCGACTACCCATATTAGCAGCATACTCGGTACTATTCGTGCGCGCCATGTGGATATGAGTATTAATCAGGGAGGTGATGGCTCGGACCCTAAGACCAGTAATTTCTATGCATGGCCGGTACGCACTTCTTCTAATGGATCTCTTCTGCCTAAGACCGGACAGACCAGTTGCTATGATACGGGAGGTCTTCCGATTTCCTGTGCCAATACTGGGCAAGATGGCGAAAAACAATCTGGCGTTGCATGGCCAGATACCAGATTTGTAGTTGGAACTGGCGCTGAGGCTGAATGCATTACAGATAAACTTACCGGATTAATTTGGGCAAAGAACGGGAATCTTTCGGGTGGTAAGCTATGGCAAGGGGCATTGGACTTTGTTGCCTCCATAAATAGTGGAGCAGGCCTATGCGGATATAAGGATTGGAGGCTTCCAAATCGGAATGAACTCTCAAGCATGTTTAATAGTGAGCAGTCAGATACATCTATCTGGCTCAATGGTCAAGGGTTCAGCACTGTGCAGCCCTACTATTGGGCATCATCGACCTACTCTAACTATAAGGACTATGCATGGGAAGTACATATGGGTTATGCCAATGCAGGTGCTAATAGTAAGGTAGGTTACAACTACAACGCTTGGCCTGTCCGCGGCGGGACGATCCTTAATCCTCTAACCCTCACCGACGGGCTTGTTGCCTATTACCCTTTCAATGGAAACGCCAATGACGCAAGCGGATATGGCAACAACGGAACAGTCAACGGTGCAACGCTAACAACCGACAGATTCGGCAATTCAAATAAGGCATATAGTTTTGATGGGGTGAATGATTACATTAGATCAAACACAACAATTGCAATTAACACAAATCAGGCAACGTATGCGGCATGGGTTAATTTCAGATCATCAGTAAATGATGTCAAACAAATACTTGAATTCAAGCTTGGCGCCGGAGTCATTTTCCTGGAAACGGATAATTCAACGAAGATAAGATTTGGCATGTCTGACGGTATCACTGGCAGCACACTGTTTTCACCTGAAGCTTTACCCTTGAATTCATGGCATTATGTTTCTGGCACATATGACGGATCTGTACAGAAACTATATATTGACGGTGTAAAAGTAGCAGAGGCGTCTCTTTCACTGAATGTGCTCAACAGCCCTATCAATATTGGAAAAGATTCAGAATTTGATTTTCAGTATATAGATGGTCTTATAGACGACGTCCGCATCTACAACCGGGCGCTTAGCAACGCCGAGATACAGTCACTGTACGGTGAGTTATCACAGGTCAGGATCGCTTATGTCAAAAATAATGACATCTGGGTAACGAATGAAACAGGGGCCTCGCCTCAGAATCTTACAAACTCAGCGGCAATTGAGAGTAATCCATCCTTCTCCAAAGACGGCAGCAGGATAGCGTTTACTTCGAACTCAAGCGGAAGAAATGAAATATGGACCATGCCTGCTGTCGGGGGAGTTCCGACGCAGATTACGAACACCACAACCAACCCTGCCAACCCGGCAGACAATGCCCGCTGGTCTGCAGACGGACAGTGGATCTATTTTAACAGCGCAACCTCAGGGGATGGCGAAGTATGGAAGATCAAGTCTGACGGTACAGGAGCAGCTCAGCAGTTGACGAATGTGGCGGGGTACAACACGCAGACCTTTGCCATGTCACGTGGCGGAATGAATATGTCCTATGTCAGGGGAACTGAGGGCAATGATGCTACAAACAAGCTTTATGTGAGCAACTCTGATTTCACAAGTCCTCTGGAGATACAGGCAAATTATGCGCCGCACAGCCCGGTATACAGTTTCGACGACACAAAGATCCTCTACTCCTCCTCTGGTGGCAACATTCATATCATCAATAATAACGGGTACAACGATCAGCTTGTTGTCACTTTAGGCACAGGCACGGCAAATGACTGGCATCCGATCGGCAACAAGGTGCTTGTTTCTACAGGCGGCAATCTCTACTGGATCAATACAGACGGCACGAACCAGACTCTTATTACGCAGGGAGATTCCGGCTCAGTTGGGCTTGCATGGGGTAATGATACGGTCGCACCGACGATTTTATCAGCCACCTCCACAACCGCAAACGGAGAGTATAAGGCAGGCAGTGCTATCAATATCACCCTGAACTTCAGCGAGCCCGTAAGTTCAACAGGCCTAACCATTAACCTTAACTCCGGCACATCCATAACAACCGGGGCCTTCAGTCTTGGCAGCACCTGGAGCGGGACATATACAGTCGGCGCAGGTCAGACCTCACCAGACCTGACTATTAATTCCGTCACCGGAACCATAACCGATTCAGCAGCAAACAGCAGAACCAATCCAACAATTCCGGCAGGGCAGAATATAGCAGACGCAAAGGCGATTGTGATAGATACAACCGCTCCCACAGCAGTAAGCGCAGGCGCAAACCAGACAAGGAACGCACAATTTACCCAGACCGCAACCGCGACAGATACCAATGCCATGACCTATTCATGGACAAAACAGGCCGGTCCGGGGACAGTTACCTTCGGGACCGCGACTGCATTATCAACGACCATATCCGCCAGTGCAACCGGTAGCTATACCATCCGTTTTACCGCAACAGACATTGCAGGAAACAGCACATACAGCGATATGACGCTGACGTGGGACGTCACGGCTCCGACTGCACCGTCCGTCACCAGCACGACAGCACTCACGAACAATCAGATGCCGACATGGACATGGACTCCGGGCGGCGGAGGTAATGGCACGTATCGCTATAAGCTCGACAGCAGTGATCTGACAACCGGGGCAACAGAGACGACAGCGTTGAACTACACCCCTGCAACCAATCTGACCGAAGGCTCGCACACGCTCTATGTACAGGAGCGCGATGACATAGGCAACTGGTCAGCATCAGGCACCAAAACTATCGCGATTGATATTACAGGGCCTTTGGGTGGCGGAGGAACGGGAACATTTGCGGCGACTGGGAGCATGACCTCGCCGAGGCAGCAGCATGCGGCTGTGCTTTTGCCTAATGGTAAGGTGTTGATTGCGGGTGGGGACAATAGTTCTATGCTCTCGTCAGCTGAGCTTTATGATCCTGTGGCCAGCACCTTTGCAGCGACCGGCAGCATGAATTCTGCACGCGGCTATGTGCCGACAGCGACACTGCTGATTAACGGCAAGGTTCTTATTGCTGGAGGACGTGATGCAATTGGAGCCGTAAGTTCTGCTGAACTGTATGACCCGTCCAATGGGACTTTTACGCTGACCGGCAGCATGAGTAATCCAAGACTGTATCATTCATCCATACTTCTGCCGAACGGCAAGGTGCTTATCGTCGGCGGGCGCAACGGCAGCACATATTACAACTCTGCTGAACTGTATGACCCGTCAAATGGCACCTTTGCATCAACCGGCAGCATGAACAGCGCAAGAATGCTTGCCAACCTCATTCTTCTTCCAAACGGAAAAGTATTGATTGCAGGGGGACATAACGGTTCAGTTGTTATCAACTCTGCAGAACTGTATGATCCAACCACAGGTACATTTACCCTGACCGGGAACATGAACAGCGCCCGATATTCGTCAGCTTCCACCCTTCTTCCAAACGGGAAAGTGCTGATTGCAGGCGGATCGAACGCCGGGGCAGCGCTGAGTTCGGCCGAGCTTTATAATCCGGAAACAGGAACCTTTTCACTTACCGGTAGCATGACGGGGGCAAGATCTGATCTGACGACTACATTATTGACTAACGGTAAGGTCTTGATAGCAGGTGCCTGGCTAAACAATACCTTCCCTGCTGCCGCAGATATATATAATCCGGCAACAGGGACTTTTACAGCAACCGACAGCATGGTTACAGGGCGGCAAAATCCTATCGCCGTGAGACTGCCTGATGGGAAAGTAATGGTTGCGGGCGGCTACAATGGCAGTGCACTCTCATCCGCTGAACTCTACACCCCTGCTCCTGAGGCCATTACGATCAACTCATACGCAGCAGCAACCAACACAACATCCGTAACCCTTACCCTCTCTGCCACTGACTCCAACGGCGTTGCAAAGATGATGATCAGCAATGACCCTGGCTTTGCCGGAGCTTCAGAAGTTTCTTATGCCATTTCCAGCCCCTGGACCCTTGCCCCTGGACCCGACGGCGTTCGGACCGTCTATGTCAAATTCAAGGACAACGCTAACAACTGGTCCTCCGATTACAACGACACGATCGTGCTTGATACAACTGGCCCGACAGTCACGCCGTCAGTCGCAAGCGGGACATACAGCACCACGCAGACAGTGACACTTACCTGTAACGACGGAACAGGCACAGGCTGCGGGAATATCTATTACACAACCAATGGCAGCGAGCCGACTACAAGTTCAGCGGTCTATTCAGCCCCTCTAACCATATCCGCAACCACAACACTCAAATTCTTCGCAGTTGACAGCTTGGGCAATCCCGGTTCTGTTGTCACTGCGACCTTCACCATTGAGGGCTTTACTATTTCAGGCACCAGCAACCTCAACACCGGTCTTGTGGCTTGGTATCCGTTTAACGGCAATGCGAATGACGAAAGCGGCAACGGCAACAACGGCACAGTCAACGGCGCGACACTGACCACGGATAGATTCGGGAATTCGAACAAGGCGTATAGTTTTGATGGTGTGAATGATTACATTGGAACGTCGTTTGGAGCGGATTTTGGGATAAATCCATTCTCTATTTCTGGGTGGTTTAAAACAAATAGCACGACTAATTCATATTTATCTATAATCGGAAACTATCCCAGTTATGAGCCACAAAATGCTTTTGTAGTGAATCTTAATCATCGATGGAGCGATGATAGTTATCAAAGTGGAATGCTTTCATTTGCCATTAGAGATAATAGAATTAGCGGACAGCATACTGCAGCAGAATATAGCGGAAATTATAATAATGATGTTTGGCATCATTTTGTAGCTCTTCGGGATTCCAATGATGATATGTACTTGTATGTCAATGGAATGATGATGTCCAAGACTAACGCCTCTGGGAGGGATGTTGGCAGCAGTCCAAATTCATCATTTGTTGCGATTGGACGATGGAGCACTGATGCTAATGGTGCATATTTCCCTGGACAAATCGATGATCTTCGCATTTACAATCGTTCTTTATCTGCCTCAGAAATTCAGGCCCTCTACGGTTACGCAGGCACTATCAACGCTGTTCAGGGTGACACTCGCGCGGCGAACCTGAATCTTGCCTCATACGGCGGGTATAGCCAATCCGCTGACCTCACCTATGCATGGGTTGGCACAACACCCGCAGGAGCAACAGTAAATATCACACCGTCAAGCATCACTCCAACACCTTTAGGCGCAACCGCTAATGTCTCCTTTACCGCAGGAGCAGGTACGCCCATAGGCACATACACGCTGCGTGTAACTGCCACAAGCGGGACAATTATACAGACCGGCGACATTCTTGTGAACGTATCCGCACCGCTTGCCATATCAACCACAACACTGGCCTCTGGCGTGAAGGGCCAGACATATACACCGACAGTTGCTGCGACGGGTGGAGTAGGGGCATATACCTTCACTGTGACCTCCGGCACACTGCCGACAGGGCTGACCTTGAACGCAAACGGTTCATTCAGCGGCACTCTGTCTGCACGGGGCACGTTTACCTTCACCGTTCAGGCGGCAGACACAGACAGTCATACAGCGACAAGAGAATACACAGTCCGCATCTATGACACTGCCTACAGAAAGCTGGTGCTTGAGTCCACCTTATGGAGCATTGAGCAGGATGCTGCATCCGGCTGGATATATGCAAAGGTATATGATGATTATGATGCGCTTGTTATCATGGCCTCCCCAACCGGTATTGATATAACCTCTACCTCAGGCACAGGACTCTTCTCAGCCGACGGCGCAAGTTGGTCCGGTATCTTCTCTCCTGACATTGCGACCGGAGCATCCTCAAAGAGATTTCTTTATAAGGACTCAACTGTCAACATATTCACTATAACTGCGGCTGGTGTTCCGGGCACATCGAGTGAGCAGTGGGCATCGGGCAGTCATGCCATCACCATCACGACAGTCCAGGGATCTGACACGACACCGCCTTCTACTGCCATAACAGGCAATCCGCCGCTTGTGACAAACAGCACCTCAGCGACATTCACCTTCTCGGCCAATGAACCGTCAACCTTTGAGTGCAACCTTGACAGTGCAGGCTGGGTAGTTTGTCCAAGTCCGCAAGATTACACCGGTCTGTCTGTGGCAGTCCATACCTTCCAGGTAAGGGCAAAGGACACAGCAGGCAATTATGATACAACACCTGCAAGCTATTCCTGGACGATCGACCAGACCGGCCCGACAGGGGGAGGTTTTGGAGTGATACCGAAAACAGGCCAGACCACGAGCTATGGCACACGTGATGATGGTGCTTTACAGGAAGGCCTCGACTATACAAGCCCAATCTTTACTGATAATGGAAGCAGTGTTACAGATAAGGTCTACGGTATTACATGGAATAAAAACGCCTGGTCAGACGTTGTGAGTATCCCACAGGGAATTGCAGTGCCGAGCCCAAGATTTACGGATAATAATAACGGCACAGTGACAGATAATCTCACAGGTCTGCTATGGCTAAAAAATGCAAATTGTTTTGGAGTTCAACCCTGGAGTGCTGCATTATCATCAGCAAATAACCTTGCTTCTGGCAGTTGCGGACTGAGTGACGGTTCTGCAGCAGGCGACTGGAGACTTCCCAATATTCTTGAACTGGCAAGCCTGCCGACAAATTACATATCAACACCGGCGGCATGGCTTAACGGACAAGGCTTCAGCAACGTGAACGCGCAGGCTAACCTGTACTGGTCATCTTCTACCTACGCTTATGCAACTAACAATGCTCGTGGCTTTAGTATGGGCAATGGAAATCTTGGCGATGGCGTTAAGACGGCCGGCAGTCCCAGTGTCTGGCCTGTCCGTGGCGGTTTTTCAAATAGCGCTGGAACCGGTATCACCATCAACTATGGTGCGGCTTCGACCAACAGCACAGCCGTGACCCTTAGCCTTTCAGTCACTGACGCAAATGGCGTATCGACGATGATGGTGAGCAATGACTCTAACTTTACCGGCGCTTCAGAAGTTACTTATTCAACTTCTATCCCCTGGACCCTGGACCCTGGCCCCGAAGGCCCCTATACCGTTTACGCCAAGTTCAAGGACATTGCTGGCAACTGGTCATCAGTATACAGCGATACCATCACGCTTGATCTGACAGTGCCGACATTGGCGATAGGTGCGCCTTCTGCAACCGTAACAAACAATGCCGATGTGACGTATACGATTACGTACAGCGGGGCAGACAGCATTTCCCTTGCGCCGGGCAACATCACCCTGAACAAGACCGGCACTGCCGACGGCACCGTTTCAGTAAGTGGGACAGGCACTACCTCAAGAACTGTTACCATCACCGGTATCATTGGCAATGGAACATTAGGGATTAGCCTTGCGGCAGGTACAGGCCGCGATGCAGCGGGAAATCCGACTGCAGCAGCAGGGCCGAGTGCGACCTTTGCAGTGGACAACTCCGCGCCGACTGCTCCAACAGTCACAAGCACGCCATCCCTTACGAGCAACAATAAGCCGACCTGGACATGGAGCCCTAACGGCGGCGGTAGCGGGACATTCCGTTACAAGCTCGACAGCAGTAATTTAACCAGCGGAGCAACCGAAACGCTTATTGCATCATACACACCTTCGAGTTCGTTGTCTGACGGTTCACACACTCTTTATGTGCAGGAGCGTGATGACACAGGCAACTGGTCAACCTCTGGCAGTTATGCAGTGACCGTGGATACGACAGGTCCAATAGGCGGGGTTGGACAAGGAACGTTTACTGCGACAGGGAGTATGAATAGCGCAAGGGTTGGTGCGGTAGCCGCTCAACTGTCGAATGGCAAGGTGCTGATTACAGGTGGACAAAATGGCAACACTATCTATAGCTCTGCCGAGATCTATGACCCTTTATTAGGTACTTTTACACCAACGGGCAGCATGAGTAACAATCGCACAGCTCATACAGCAACAGTTCTTTCAAACGGGAAGGTTCTAATAACTGGCGGATTAAGCGCGAATAACAATAATCTTTCCTCAGCAGAATTGTATGATCCATTCACAGGAACATTTACTGCCACAGGGAACATGAGTGGCGTACGGTATCAGCATCGAGCAGTACTTCTCCAAAACGGCAAGGTTCTCATCGCAGGAGGAGGAAACGGGTCAGGTTCTGTGACTAACACGGCAGAGTTATACGATCCATCAACAGGAGTATTTACACCTACAGGGAGCATGATTAGCGCACGTTTTGCTCCGGCAGCCGCTACACTGCTCTCTGGCGGCAAGGTGCTCATTGCCGGTGGATATAATATGACGAATGGCAATCTTTCATCTTCTGAACTCTATGATCCTTCTGCTGAGACTTTTTCGAGCACTGGGAGTTTGAATACTGCGCGTTTATCATACACACCCGCACCTCTTTTGCCTAACGGGAAAGTCCTTGTAACAGGTGGTGGGGCATACAGTGGCCCTGTTTTGTATATGCTCAACGTACCAGAATTGTATGATCCCAATACTGGCACATTTTCTTCTGCCGGCAATATGAGCATTGAAAGAATAGGTCATAGCGCGACATCACTCTCCAGTGGTAAAGTTCTTATTGCAGGTGGATTGTCGAATAATTCTAACGCGTCTGTTGTGTTGAAATCAGCGGAATTGTTTGATCCTGTGTCAGGAACATTTTCGATAGTAGCCCCAATGAACACAGCAAGAAATAATCCGATAGCCGCTCTTCTCAATAATGGCTCTGTGTTAATTTCAGGCGGCAATAATGCTGAGAATACAGCGATATATTCAACTGCTGAACTATACACCCCCGATGCCGCTATTTCTATCAACTCAGGAGACACATCGACCAACAGCACAACAGTAACCCTCACGCTCTCTGCTTATGATCCAAGCGGGGTTGCAACAATGATGATCAGCAATGATTCGTCATTCACCGGCTCTGTTGAAGTTCCCTATTCTCCTACTGGCCCCTATACCCTTGCCCCTGGACCCTGGGTTCTCACCCCTGGCCCTGATGGTCTCCGGACCGTGTACGTCAAATTCAAAGACACCCTGGGCAACTGGTCTGTTGTATACAGCGATGACATAACGCTTGATACCACAGGTCCCGTAGTCACGCCTTCAGTCGCAGGCGGGTCATATACCTCAGCCCAGACAGTAGCCCTTTCAACTGAACAGGGAGCAATAATTTATTACACAACTAACGGCGATACGCCTACTACAGCTTCGACTATATATTCTGCGTCAGTACCGATAACCATAAGCGCAACAACGACACTCAAGTTCTTTGCGGTTGACAGCATGGGGAATCCCGGAACTTTTGTTACAGCGACTTATACCATTGAAGGCTTTAGTATCTCTGCAAACAATATCAAGGTGGTGCAGGGCAATACCCAGGAGACGGCGCTTACGCTTACCTCCTTTGGCGGGTTTAGCCAGCCTGTAACTCTGACCTACACATGGCAGGGCACGGCACCAATTAATGCAGGACTCAGTATAGCGCCTGTGCTTATTACACCCACACCAGCCGGCATTGCATCGGTGCTTTCATTTACCCCCGGTTCAACAACTATTCCGGGTGATTACGTTATCAGAATAACTGGCTCAGGCGGCGGTGTGTCCGTGTTTAAGGATATCACCATGACGGTGGTAACGCCTCTTGGCATAATCACAAATAGTCTGGGAGATGGCACTGGAGTAAAAGGTACTGCATTTTCGTCGTCTGTTGCTATAACCGGCGGCGTTGGGCCGTTTACTTATACCAAAACAGGCTCATGGCCTGCCGGACTAACCCTCAACAATAATGGGTCCATCACAGGCACGCCGACAACAAGAGGGACTTATACCTTTACCATTACGGTAACTGACAGTGAAGGTAACAGTGCATCAAAACAGTATTCTCTCAGAATCTACGATCCACTTTACCGGCAACTGGTGCTTGAATCTGCATCCTGGGAACAGCAAAAAGACTATTTCGGCGAGCAGATCATTGTCTATGTAGTTGATGATTACGGCTCAGCCACTACGGTGACCCAGCCGACAAAGATTACCGTGACCTCCAGCTCAACCACCGGCCAGTTTTATAACGGTATGTCAGTCAGCCCTATAAGCCTTATGACCCTTATCATAGATCAGGATTCTGCTGGTATTGATTTTTACTATAAAGATACAAGATCAGGCATCTTTACGATAACGGCAGTCGGCAAGGCAGGCACATATAGCGCTGCCTGGGGTTCAGCTTCGCATACGGTTACTGTGAAAGCCCCTATTTTGGTTGACACGAACCTCACGGTCACTCCGACCCCGAACTCGAGCTATGGTCAGGGCGTCAGTATAACCGGCAGACTGACCACTGCTGCTACCCCAAGTGCTCCAGTCTATAGGGCAGAGATATGTCTCAGTTTCACTGCTCCGTCTACTCTTCCGATAGCGGGTCCCTGCATATCAACAGACAGCAATGGCGAGTATGCGAAATTTGTGGATGCTTCAATGATCGACGCTGCAGGCAACTGGAGCGTTACGGCGAAATTCAGCGGAGACGGCACATACAACGCAAAGACAGCCTCTGCCGGCTTTGCTGTTGCCAAGGTGGACACAAGCATTCCTTCGATGACCCTTGACGCTGCAAGCATTGCTCCTACCGGTTCGATTACAGCAACCGGCACACTCAGGACGCTCACCACGGTGCCGGATGGAGCACTTCTGAACCTGCCGATCACTATTGAATTTAAAGAGCCCAACGGCAGCAAGCATGATGTGAGCGCCGTGACCGATTCTTTTGGCCGCTATAATGTTCCGTTCAATCAATTCAACAACATTACCGGCATCTGGCACGCAACGGCAAAATTTGCGGGCAACGGCAACTTTAATGCAAGCGTATCGGACGAAATTGATTTTAATGTTGCCAATTCAGCAGGGTATGCCATTCTGCTTGAGGGAGCCAGCGGCACCACAAACAGGGAGAATTATACTTACAGTCTTAACGATATAAGGCAGAAGATGCTGAGCCGGGGCTTTAAGGATGAGCAGGTCACTCTGGGAGATAATAACATCTACTATCTGAGCTATGAAAGCAGCCTCATATCTTCCGGCATCGCGGACGCTCCGACAACGAAACAGAATGCTGAGGCTGCTATCACCACCTGGGCATACGATCGGATCAAAGCTGGAGGAGTGGCGCCGCTTTATCTTGTGATGATGGACCATGGCAGTTATGAAGGAACCACCGGCGAAGGAAGATTTCTCATAGACCAGATCGGTGCTGTTCCTGATGACGAAAAATACATCACGCCTGCAGACCTTGACGGCTGGATAAGCAGTCTTGAGACAAAGATTCAAAATGATACGACTATCCCAGGCCGCGAGCAGTTCAAGATAATTGTAATTAACGGCTCATGCTACTCAGGCAGGTTCATAGCCGGCTTGTCAAAGCCTGACAAAAAACGGGTAATAATCACGAGCAGTTCAGAAGATGAGCAGTCTTTTCAGGGGCCGACTGTTGGCTCGACCACTTATGGGGAATACTTTGTTTACTATCTGTTTAGCAATCTGGTTGAGGGAGAAACACTGCTTGATGCATTTAAGGAAGCGGCTACTGCCACCAGGCAGCTTGTTAGCTGTCATGAGGATTGCCCGAGCCAGAATGGCAGGGATGAAGACAGTGAAAAGGGCAAGGGCTCACGCCAGAACCCCCTGCTGGATGACAATGGGGACGGCGTAGGCAGCACCATGAATGTGAGGGGGCAGGAAGGCGGGAAAGATGGTCTGGCTGCCGGCATAAGCCTGGGCCTGGGCACCAGCCCGGCGTTGGTGAGGTGGCAGGAGATTATGCCTACAACCACTGTGCAGCTTGGCAGCGGGGCTACTGTGTACGGACTGATAGACCCAGCGTATGTGAATGATACATGGATAGAGGTTAAGAGGCCTTCGTTTAGCATATCAGCAGATCCCGCTGGCACAGGACAGATTTTATTGAGAGATCTTAAGCATATACCCTGGACTCCTGGGGCAACCGGCAACAGATGGAACTTTGTGATTCCCGCGACCGGCGATACTGGCCTCATTGAGTCAGGCATGTACACGATCTACTACTATGCGAAGGACATGAACAATAACGTACTGCCGCCGGTTGCAGGGACACTGTATGTAAACACGATTAATAATAATGCGCCCGGGGCTTTCAGTCTGATCGGCCCTGAGAACAACAGCACCGTTACCAGCAGCTTGATGGGCTTTACATGGACAAAATCCGTTGACCCTGATCCTACAGACATTGTGACATATACCTTAAAGATCTATGAGGACGATGCAGGGGGAAAAGGTGCTGAGATCAAACGGTATGAGCAGATCATGCGGGAGTGGTTCACCCTGAATGCGACAGAGGAGAAGAGAGCCGATGGCACAGACTTGTTCACACTCAACAAATATTATCATTGGGAAGTCGAAGCCATAGACAACAAAGGCTTGTCAGTGCTGAGTACCGGTGCAAACCTTGGGTCATCAAACAGGTTCCAGGCTGCCTTTACAAATGGAGGGGCAATAGTTTTTGGAAATGTGCTTGATCAGCTCACCAGGAAACCGATACCGAACACGATCTTAACAATAAATAACGGTGCACCATTACCGGTAATCAACGGCTTCTATACCAGCAGTACTAATGGTGGCAGTACTTACAATATAAATGTTTCAGCAAGCGGATACATCTCTCAATCAAGATCGTTTGTCGCAGTGTCTCAAGAGTCAAGAATAGAAAACTTCGATCTGATTGCTAACTATACTCCACCTCCAGCGCCATCTGTGACGCTGACATCAACGGCGCCCAATACCACGAGTGTTTCGCCGATTCCCGTGACAGCGACCTTCAGTGAGAACGTAACCGGGTTTACACCCGGCGATGTAACGGTGGGCAACGGTTCGATAAGCGGGTTCAGTGGAAGCGGAACGACCTATACGTTCAATGTAACACCTGCAAGCAGTGGATTGGTGACGGTGAATATAGGGGCAGGCGTGGCGGTTAATGCTGCTAACATCGGCAACACAGCGGCTGCTCAGCTCAGCAGAACATATACTCCCCCTCTGCCGCCATCAGTGGTGATAACATCATCGGCACCCAATATAACGAGTGTTTCTCCGATTCCCGTGACCGTGACCTTCAGTGAGATCGTGACCGGGTTTGTGCCCGGTGACGTCACCGTAAGCAATGGTACGATCAGCGGCTTTAGTGGAGTCGGATCTACCTATACGTTCAACGTAACTCCCGTCGGCAGTGGATTGGTGACAGTGAATGTAGCGGCAGGCGTGGCGGTTAATGCTGCCAACACTCCTAACACAGCGGCTGCCCAGCTGAGCAGAACGTATTCACCTCCTCCATCCGTGACGCTGACATCACCGGTGCCCAATATTACTAACGTTTCGCCGATACCCGTGACCGTGACCTTCAGCAAGATCGTGACCGGATTTATTGCAGGCGATGTCGCCGTGGGCAACGGCACAATAAGCGGCTTCAGCGGAGTCGGTACAACCTATACGTTTAACGTGACACCGGTAAGCAATGGATTGGTGACGGTGAATGTAGCGGCAGGCGTGGCGGTTGATGCTGCTAACACCGGCAACACGGCTGCTGTCCAGTTCAGCAGAACGTATGATAATGTGCCGCCATCTGTGTCGATAACATCAACGGCAACCAATCCGACGAATATTTCACCGATTCCTGTGAAGGTTACCTTCGATGAGGTGGTAACCGGGTTTATTGCAAACGATGTATCGGTGGGCAACGGTACAATAAGTGCGTTCAGTGGAAGCGGAAAGATTTATACATTTAATGTAACGCCTACAAATATGATAAATGGAGTGGCCGTTGTGACGGTGAATGTGACGGCAGGAGCGGCAGTTGATGCAGCCAACAACAGCAATACTGCAGCTTCCCAGCTAAGCAGAATTTATGACACTAATTCTGGCAGTTTCCAGCTGAATGCTGCCACCTTTACGGTAACTGAAGCAGGCCCGACTGTTGAAATCATTGTATCAAGGACAGGTGGCAACTCCGGGGCCGTGAGCGTCAGCTATACAACATCCGATGGGACTGCCTTTGCCGGGTCTGACTTTACCACAACTTCCGGCACCCTTTCATGGGCCAGCGGGGATACCTCAGTCAGGAGCATCTTCATCCCGATTCTTAATGACACGAATTACGAAGGCGATGAAAGTTTCACCATAACCTTGCACACGCCGACCGGAGGAGCTTTCCTTGGGGCGCCCAGCAGTGCCATCATTGAGATAATTGATGATGAGGCACCGCCTATTTATATCTCAGGCAGTTTTGGCATGAGATATGTCAACTCTACGCAAGAGACCAGGTCTGAGGAACTGTTGCTGCAGTTCAAAGCAGATAATACCCTGGATTATGAGACCCTGCTTGCTTCGGACAATGATCTGATTGTCGGAACAACCTCGTACAGCGTAGCAGAAGACGGGCAGCTCAGTATTGAGGGAGATGGCGAGACATCCCATGGCATCATGTCACACGACCGCCAGATTATTGCATATGTGGATACAACCACAGGGGATAGTCTCAACGGTCTGCAGATAGACTTTGGCATACAACAATCACTCAACATGTCCAATACGGCGCTGGATGGAATCTACATATCCGGCTTCCTGGGGAAATATGGTATCGGGACGGGTAATGACCGATCATTTACCGGTCGCGCGGAATATGCGTTTGATGGCGCCGGAGCGGTAACGCTTTCATTGGTTGACTCTGAAGGCACTACCAAGAATGATACTGGCACATATGCCGTGGCCACTGATGGCACGTTTACCATCACCTTAAACAACGGGCAGCTGCAGCATGGCATTGTGAAATCCGACGGCCAGGTATTCACGGTTGTGGAGACTGACCTGACAGATGAGCAGGTCTATTTTGGTGTTGGCATCAGGAAATCATCCGGTATGACCAATGACAAGCTCTCCGGAAACTATATAACGGTTGAGAAGCTCTTTGATTTTAATGGACCGACAGAGGGGATATGGACAGCAATGGCCCATTTTGATAGCGATGGTTCTGGCTCGATGTCTTCAGACGGGCTATATTCATCCGATGGGCTACCCTGGACTATCAGCAGTTCCTATGCAGTGGCAGCGGATGGAACAATATTAACCACCGGCTTCTCCGGTATCGTAAGTTCTGACGGCAGCACCTTTATGCTGGTCAAGACCGACCCCAATGCAGGCAATGTTGGGGAAATCGAACTCCTGCTGGGCGTTAAAACAGTAAACGCCCCGCCGGTTGTTTCGGCAACTACACCGACGAATGATGCAACACCGACCTGGACATGGGTGAGTGGAGGCAATGGCGGCAACGGCACCTTCCGCTATCGCCTGGATAATCCAGAACTCTCGACAGGTACTACAACGACGAGGCAGTTGACGTATACACCTGGTATAGCGCTTACCTCAGGCAACCACACCCTATATGTGCAGGAGATGACAGCAGCAGGGTTCTGGTCACCTAACGGCTCAAAGACTATATTGATAGATTTGACCGCGCCGGTTACAACTACTAATGCTCCTGCAGCATGGGTTAATGCAGGGACAGTGGCAGTTACACTGACGGCAACAGACGATACAGATGGCACCGGCGTAGCATCAACAAAATACTGCAGCCCGTTGATCACCTGTACACCTGCAACGGTTGGCAATACGGCAACCCTCAATTGTGCAAACGGCAGCGAGTGCAGCCAGACAGTCAGATTCTTCTCTACTGACATTGCCGGCAATATAGAGACAACAAAGTCTGTCCTTGTTCAGCAGGACCTGAAGAAACCGACAGACGGGACCATGACTGCAGCTGTAGGGAGTGGCCAGATTGTGCTTAATTGGCTGGCAGCAACTGATGCCGGAAGTGGAATTAACAGATACAAGCTGGTAAGGGCGACAGGCTTAGTCCCGGCCAACTGTGACGGAACGGCGCTGTATGAAGGTGCGCTGCTGACATATACCGATTTGACTGTCATCAACGGGCAGACCTATGGATATAGGGTCTGCGCAATCGATGCGGTCGAAAATATCTCATCGGGCGCAGTTGCAACCGGAATAATGCCTTCGATTACGCTGACCTCGCCTGATGGAGGAGAGTCATTAACAGCAGGAGCGTCATATACGATTAGATGGACGTATGCCGGTAACCCTGGGACAGCGGTAAAGCTGGATCTGTATAAGGGCGGAGTGTTCAACAAGGCGATCATAGCATCTACAACAGTGGGGACAGCAGGAGGTGGCAGCTACCTATGGACTGTGCCTGCAACCCAGACACTGGGAAGTGACTATAAGGTGAGGGTGACGAGCACGACCATAGCAACGGTCAATGACGAAAGCAATGCTACATTTACGATTAACCCACCCACGATCACGCTGACCTCGCCTGATGGAGGAGAGTCATTAACAGCAGGAGCGTCATATACGATTAGATGGACGTATGCCGGTAACCCTGGGACAGCGGTAAAGCTGGATCTGTATAAGGGCGGAGTGTTCAACAAGGCGATCATAGCATCTACAACAGTGGGGACAGCAGGAGGTGGCAGCTACCTATGGACTGTGCCTGCAACCCAGACACTGGGAAGTGACTATAAGGTGAGGGTGACGAGCACGACCATAGCAACGGTCAATGACGAAAGCAATGCTACATTTACGATTAACCCACCCACGATCACGCTGACCTCGCCTGATGGAGGAGAGTCATTAACAGCAGGAGCGTCATATACGATTAGATGGACGTATGCCGGTAACCCTGGGACAGCGGTAAAGCTGGATCTGTATAAGGGCGGAGTGTTCAACAAGGCGATCATAGCATCTACAACAGTGGGGACAGCAGGAGGTGGCAGCTACCTATGGACTGTGCCTGCAACCCAGACACTGGGAAGTGACTATAAGGTGAGGGTGACGAGCACGACCATAGCAACGGTCAATGACGAAAGCAATGCCACATTTACGATTAGATAGATAGCCCTCTTTTCGAAAAGAAAAAGGGGTTACGATCATCTCGTAACCCCTTGATATAACTGGAGCCGAGAACCAGAGTCGAACTGGCGACCTACTGATTACATAGTTCTTGTCATTTGTTCTGTTAGAGTACCATACTGCTGTGCATAGCCTGGTAGCCAAAGCGGCAATACTGCCTTGAGTCTCTTGGAACAGGGGAGGTTTGTTTCCAGCCAGATCCGTTTCAAAGGAACAAGGATTGCCTCTGTCTGGTATACCGGGGATCTGCCCTTCTTCTTATGCTTGGGCTTGCTGAAACGCCTGAATTCCTTCAGGAGTTGTATGGCATGTTTCCGGTGGTATCCACAGGCGGCACAGAATTCGTCAAGGATAAGTTTCTTCTGCTTCCTTGTGCCTGCCTTATACCTCATAAATCGCCTCAAGATACTCTCGCTTCGATCGTGAACTCATTGAATCTGTCCCCTCTTATGCATGTTATTTTCGGTAACATGCATTATGAGTCAACGATCCTCTTCCTCTACCCCTTTCGGTAACATTCTTTGTGAGTCAATTCGCAATGCAACATTTAAGTTGACAACGTCCAAAATAGGAGTAGTGTGTAATTAAGAGAGAGGCACACCAAGTGGTTGTTTTGCTCTTCTCAACTCAGCAGAAAGGTTTTGGCAGCAAGACGTAAAGTGCAAGACGTAAAACTCTCATGCTGTATGTCTCAAGCAGTTAACACCGCTGAGCGCTGGGATGAGCAGAACACCACTTTTAAAACAGAAGAAGTAAATGCCTTGGACTGGGTTTAGCCTTAGAACTAAGTCAATAGGTTCGGGAGCAGGAGCAAGATGCGGTGAGCAAGCCTCCAGAAGCGAGGGGGAAGCCTAAAACATCTGCCAAAGCACCCACTTAAAAAACATCTAAGCATACCCAAGACCCAAGGTGTTTCACTTCTTTTTTATTGCCCTCTCAATCGGCTTTTGTTATTGAAGATAAGGCACGGCTGACAAAATAGAGAGGGCTTACGTTAAAAGCAGGGCTGATCCTGGGTTTTATGTTTCCATGAATATCAGACTCCGCAAAAGATAGAACCAGCAAGACTGCCTACCGCAAAACTCCACGTTAAAGCTTCAATATCTTCGCAGAACTGCAAACAGATAAGCTTCTTTTGCAGAGTTGCAAAGGATATCTGTGTGAGAATCCTTTAAAAACAAGGCATCTAAAGTTGGCATGAAGTCTGCAACATGTATTACAAGATCAAACAAAGGAGATTAAGAAAATGAAAACCAACGGAATGACAAAAACAGGATTATACATCGGAGCAGGGGCTGGCCTTATGCTGTTTGCAATCATAGGGTTGCTCCCCGGTTCAGTGATAGGCGGAATGATAGGCATCAATATAGCTGGTAGCCTCTTCGGTCTGCCTCTTGAGGCTACCATACTTGCACGGCTGATTGTAGCAGCCTCGATGATCCTGGGCGTATGTATGTCAGGCGCTGTGTTGGTAACGGCAACCTCATCCCTTGGCTGGCTCATGGGCAATATGGCTGAGACGTTACTGGCCGGCAGAGCGGTTGCAGTTGAAGCAAGAAGCAGATAGTCATAATAACTAAAATTCGGAATAAAGGAGAACGACAATGAAAGCAAGAAAAGAGATGGTAGCAATGGGAACAAAGATCGGGGCAGCACTGGGAGGAATAGCATTTCTGGTATTTGGAGCACTTCCCGGATTCTTCTTTGGGAGCTACGGAACACTGTTGGTGCTTAAACACCTTATGGGCGGACCGGTAGAGCCAACGGTGATTGTAAGGATGGCAGTAGCAGTAGGAACACTTCTTGGCGTAGTCTGCATCGGGTCAGTGAGCATAGTGCTTGGGTCGGTCATCGGCACGGGGATAGGATATGCTATAGAGGCAGTTTCAGCCCCTGTATCTGCCAAGGAGACATCTGAGGCAGCTGCCAAGACAAACTAACAAAGCAAAGTAAAAGAGAGCGATTCACAAAGAGGAGATGACGAGTCTCCTTTTTGCTTTTGTAATATCCAGATTTAAGGACTTTTTTGATGCCCTTGCTTTACGTTTGAAGTTAATGAGCCCTGGAGAAGCGATCTTCCGGGGCTTCTTGTTAGAACACTGATATAATGTTGATACTAAAACTACAAATAGTCCAGGGGAGGACATTATGAAGAAATCATTTGGGCCAAAAACTCTGCTCTATCCAACACCTGTCTGGGTCGTTGGGACATATGACAACCAGAACAAACCAAATGTAATGACTATAGCATGGGGCGGGATATGCTGCTCTGCTCCTCCCTGTGTAGCTGTCTCTCTCAGACAAGCCACTTACAGTTTCGGAAATATTGTCGAGAAAAAGGCATTTACAATAAACATACCTTCCGATTACTACGCTGCACAGGTTGATTATTTTGGGTTGGTTTCTGGCAAAACGGTGGATAAGTTCTCTGTCACGGGGCTGACACCGGTAAAGAGCGAGCTGGTTGATGCACCCTACATTAAGGAGTTTCCCGTTGTTTTGGAATGTAAGCTCATTAAGACAGTAGAGATCGGTCTTCATACTCAGTTCATCGGGGAAATCATGGATATTAAAGTTGATGAGTCTGTCCTGAATGAACAGGGATTGCCGGATATTGAGAAAATCAGTCCTATAATCTTTTCCCCGGAGACAAGGGCATACCACAAAGTCGGGGGATTTATCGGCTCGGCTTTTTCGATAGGCAAAGAGGCAAACTCAGTAAAACCCACATGATAGACTGATCCTATGTGCGCAGTAGTGGAGGCGTATGCAATGCTGGAGGGTGAGGCTATACATAAAAGCTGTTACCTTACTGACTGATGGTATTATCTTGGACTTAAACCCCATAGACCTGCAACCGTATTGGAAGGATCTATCATGCGTTACATAGAAGTGACAGCAATTGATGCAGACTATATTTTTCTCAAGCCCGTTTGTGCTGGTTTTGGGAGCAATTCTGTCAGTTTTGATATCATCTTAAATTATCATCATCTATGACAAATCTATTACAATCGTTTGTAACGGCACAAAAAAGGGGTTACGAGATGATCGTAACCCCTTGATATTACTGGAGCCGAGAACCAGAGTCGAACTGGCGACCTACTGATTACGAATTCACTCCCCGTTTTGTGGGAAGGAAGGAGTATGATATATATGCTTTTGTCCGAGGTATCTGATCATTGTTCTCTCTTAACATCCTTCTTTAAAAATCCTTATAAATCAGCAAATGTTTTTGAAAAAGTTGAACCGATATTTTCTACTTTGCCGAACCAACCTTTGACTGCCTCTTTGCAAAAGTCTCAGCCATTTTTCTGGTAAGTGCGATCTTCTCGTCTTGATTCATCTTTTTGCTTTTTTCATAATTTTCATCTCTTACTTTGCGAACCCAATCCACAGCTTTAAACTTCATAACGCACCACCTCCCTTGGAGAATATATCTCGATTGCCTTATAGCCTTCCCTTAAATTAATGCTGTTAAACTGTCTTATTTTATCAAAATGAACAATATGTTTAAAGTTCCAGCTTACAACGATATCAACATTGTTAGTTGTGGCTACTGCTATATGCCGGGCGTCATCCTCAAAATTCTTTGAGACTACCCTTTCCTTTAAGTATTTATGGGCCAGCGCCATTGATTCATCATTTTCCAGCAAAACTTCACAATCGTAATCAAGCAGATTTAATAGTATGTTTTGTACTTCTTCAGGCGCTTTGCTTATTTCTGCCTGAGTAATAGACGAGATTACCGGAATATGAAGGCCGATCTTGAATTCATCCATCAATTTATTAGACCATTCCTGAAATTCATCGTCCATGCAGCCACCAATAACCGACGTATCAATGTATATCCTCAGTTTCTTTTTCATTATTATCCTTTCACTCTCATGACCAGCGCCTGCAGGGGAGATTTTGTTTCTTCCACGGAAAAATGGGTATATCGCTTTGTTGTCCTTGGATCGCTATGACCGGCAACATTACCGACGAACGAATCATTATATCCGGCTTTTTTCATGTCCGTTATTGCCTTGTGCCTGAGATCGCGGGGGATGCAGCTTTCAACCTCTGCATCCTTACAGGCCTTTTTCCATGCCTTTAAAATATCGAATTCAGAATAGGGCTTAAAGCTTGGCTTATAAAATACATAAGGGCTCAGGGTTCGTCTGTTCATCTTCCTTCTGGTAAGAATATCATACAGAGTATCATTGATCCAGAGTATTTCAGGAACCCGTTTATTCCTGCTTGTGTTCTCGAAGGCTATAGACCTGTCCTCCATATTGATCTGCTTCCATTGCAGATTATAGATGCGCCCCGGCCTCTGGGATGTATTATAAAGCGCATCCAAGATATCGCGGACATCATCAGGTACATGTTTTTTGATATCGCCGAACTCCTGATCCGTAATATATCGTTCCCTGCGATTCTCAGAAAAGCCCTCTATTCCGAGCATTGGGCTGTCAGTGATATATCCGCACCTGATCGCAAACTTAAACAATTTACTCATGAAAGACTTTTCCCTGTTGACCGTAGCCTGATATCACCCGGCCTGTCTTTTCGCTTATAGTGGCCTTACGTGTATCCAAGAACTTGTATATGTCCTGCTTAATAATGCCGTCAATCTTCGATTCTCCAAAATAGGCAAGGGGGGCCTTGCTGCTGTTCTTGTCATTCCTACCGCCTTTACTCTTAGAAGGGGATATTTCGCGCAGGTATCTTTCGACAACAGAAGAGAAGGGGACGGAACGCCCCAAGATCCTGTTAGCTGAATGAGCCTTAGCCTCTTTTAATAGCTCAGACATGACCATATGATATATCTCTTCCGCTTCAATAAGGTCTGCTGTGCCGGTAGACTTGTAGATCGGCTTCCCCATGACAGTTCTCTTGATATACCAGAACCGTGATTTTGGTATCCTTACAAGCCCTTCAGGGGCCTTATATCCTATTTTTCGTCTTCCCATTGATAGCCTGCAGGATTTCGCCTGCCCTCCGGTTCGGATCAAATGTATTAGGCTGCCAGTCCGCAAACCATTTCACGATCTCACTGGCCTTGAATCTCCATTCCTTCCCCAATTTCTTAGCTGGAAGCTCACCACGTCTTGCAAGCGAAACAACACGCTGCAGGGGAAGCTTAAGCACTAAAGCTGCTTCTTCGGCTGTCAGAATGTCATTCAGGAGCATTTCAGGCATCTCTTGCCTACTTTGCCTTCTTCTTTGCTGCATAAAACGCTTTCTTGTCATCTTCCTCGGCCTGAGCTCTCTCGACAATAGGGTAACCTTTCATAATATTCTCAACTTCCGCTGTCCTGATCATTTGCTTGAGAGCACTCCCATACAAGCTCAATGTATTCAGTAAATTTAATGGACTTTTCTTGAGATTAGGCAAAGCAGCATTCAAATCCCTGATATAACGCCTAAGTATAAAGCTTATATTCAAGTCCGGATCACCATAGCCATCCAAAAAGCTCTTCAGTTTCTCATATTCTTCTTCATCAAGTCGCAGGGTATATGATTTAAGTCCCATTGCATTCCTCTCTTCATTAATTTTATTTAGAATATCACTGATTACATACAATGTCAACTATTATTATTGTTGTTGCAGTTATGACTATATAGTATCAAGTAATCAGAGCAGCCCCGGCCTGCACGCTTGCGCCCCTGCCGTGGGCACTCGCATTAGGCCGTTAAAGAAAATTGTTAGTCAAATATGTGCAAAGATTACCCAACGGAGAGAATATTTGGTAAACCTACTTACCAATCCATTCTGAGAGATATAAGGGCCAGAAATAGTCCCTGAAAAACGCTCTTCTCAAAAAATATCAAATAGTGTAATTTATAGCAATGCGCAAGTACAGGAGTAGCTAGCTTCAGCTGACTTGCATGCAATTTCCGATTTTACCGGTAGTCTGTCCTTACATGTGACTATTTAATTTTATTGAGTAAGGAGATTTATTTATGTTAACAGGAGATCGAAAATCAATAATGGAGTTACTTAGTGGAGGGAAGTATTCACTTGTTAATAATCAACGCGAATATGTTTGGAGTTTAGGCGGCGGTCAAATAGGTGATTTTTTAACTGACATAAAATATTATTCAGAGAATCGTGCAGATAAATGGTTTCTTGGACAAGTGGTATTGCTTAAAAAAGAATACATTGGCATAGAAGAATATAAGATTATAGATGGACAACAAAGGCTGACTACGATCTGTTTATTTCTAGCGGCCTGCAGAGATAAGGCTAAAGACCTTCTCAATCCCGATCAACAGGCAACGATGCAAAGATATATTAGTTTTGTTAATGGCCCTGATGGACGAGTGGAAGGACTGCGAGTCTCCACGTCAAAATCTATAAGGGATATATTTGATAATATTTGCACTGTTCCCAGCTTTGATTATGAAAGGCCACAAAATGTTTCACTTGCACAATGGAGGAAACAATTAAAAGTCATAAAAAATGTATTCGAAGAATTCAAAGCAGTTCTCTCTGATAAGGATCAACTATCTTTGACTACTATCATTGCAACGTTATTAGATGCATATGTTTTCAGACTTATCTCCGAAGATGCAGCAGAGACCTATTCTTTATTTGAGAATACTAACGCAAAAGGAACTCCACTTGAGGCCACAGATCTTCTAAAAAATCTTTTAATGGAAGAAATGGGTGACAATGAAGCAACAGAATCAGCTTGGAATGATATAGCAAACAATTCCGGAACCACAGGCGTAAGGATGCTTAAATATTACTATACCGCCACGCGCGGTACTCTGGAAAGAGGAAATATTTACAGAAAGGTGAGAGACAACTTAGTAAGAGGAAGAGCACAAGATTTCGTTATCAAATATCGTGCCTTTTCAGTATTCTATCGTACATTTGAGGATGATATTTCTGAGTCATCGTTGAAAGAGATGCTTAATGATGTTTTTGCATGTGAGAGCATTATTCAGAATGAGCAAAGTATGGGACGTATTTACCGTGCAGTCCAAGGAATCCAGCTTTTAGAGATTACTCTTTGCTATCCCATGCTATATGCATTAACAGAGGCATATATGCGAAATGATCAGAACGATGCCGCAAGAAGAGCTTTTGTTAGAATATTCGAATCAATAGAGAAATTTCATTTTGTTAATACACGTATCTGCGATTCAAGAGCTAACCGGGTTGAAAGATTGTATGCAGAATATTGTGAAAAATTTCAAAATTGCAACATTGATTTTGTTGGCCTTATTAATAACCTAATTAACAAAATGAAAAGTGAATATACTGCGAGTGAAGATGTATTCATTGCGGGTTTTAAAGATCTGGAATATAACGATCGCAATTTAAGAAAAAATAGCATTCTATATTATATATTTGATAGGTTTAATAATTATGATGAAGAAAACGGTAGAAATGTTGATCCTGCAGCTTGGATCCCTTACTATAATCCAACAAGAAACATAAGAAGACATTTGTACAGTATCGAACATTATTCTCCTCGGACTCCGCGTCAGGGAGCTGCCATAGATAATGTTCATAATATCGGAAATTTATTTATCATAGGGACTGAATTAAACGGGCGGTTAAATAATTTAGATCCTCATGATAAGGTTTTAAAGCTCAAAACTGAATTCTATCAAGATATTGGAAATAATAAAATGTTGAAAGAATTTGTAGATAACTGCACTGAGGACTGGAGTGATACAAGTGTTAACGACAGAGCTATTGAATTAGCAAAAAGAGGATACAATAAAGTTTGGAAACTGCGCTAAGGCAGGAAAGGTCAAAGGGTTTGGTTCAACGGCGCAATTATTTGATCACTTAAGTTGGCTAGTGAGGACAAACTGATTCCTTTGCTTTATGAATAAATTATTGTCTCTATTGGCATATCTGGATGCTCATAGGCTATACCGTTTGTAAAGTTAATTTTAACAATCTTCCATTTCTTCTAAAACGGTTCTTCTTCAATTCCTAAATATTCCCAGTCACTGGGAAACTCCATGACAAGTTTGCGCTGATCAGGGAAGGGTGGAAATTTGATGATCTCATATATTTTTTTGTAAGAACACTTCAATTCCTCAGCGACCTGTTTACCAAATTCACGCATAACGCGATCAAGTCGTCCAGATGATAGTTTATAGATTTGTTTTATCTGACTTGCCGTGAATGACTTCTTTGTATCCAACGCCTCATATTCATATCCCTTGCCTATATACTTTCCGATGTATCGGGCAACGGAATGAAGCTTCATACGAATTTTTGGGGCTGTAATTTTCACAAAACCCAGCTTCCACGACGCTGCTATCTCCGAAGAGGACGGAAAGACCCTTGGCACGCTGTAGACGCAGAGAACGTGATAATGGATTGCGCCGCGCGCCTGCAGCTCCTTGACGGCAACATATTTGAATTCCGAGCCTTCACGCTTCAACCGCTGCTGAATGAATTGCGTCACCCTGTGCAAATGCTTGAAGTCCACTTCTGAGACATTCTCAGCAACCGTAAGGGTCATATGCACAAAATAATAACGAGGGATGTTATAACGGACATAGTGAACAAGCTTCTTGATCGAGTTCAGAAAATTACCGTATCTGCCAGCAGGAGTATAGCAGATCTTCCCTGTGGTCTTGTTCCGGAACTGGCGGTATGTCAGGGGCATAGAGGCCCCCACAAGTTTGAAAATAGTTGAAAAATAGTGGGAGTGTCTCGAGGATAGAAAAAGGGACTACAGGAAACCCTGTAATCCCTTATAGTTACTGGAGCCGAGAACCAGAGTCGAACTGGCGACCTACTGATTACGAATCAGTTGCTCTACCAACTGAGCTATCCCGGCAAGGCAGTTATTTTACCAGAAAAGAGAAAATAAATTTGGGTATAGAGGGCAGCTTATAGTTTTTTTGCGGGAGGCGATGGATTTAAAGATAAGCCGTGACGATTAAAGAAAGGTCTACCGTTGTATTAACAATTGCCGACTGCTGCCTGCCCTGCTGCCCGGATAGTTGCCTTAAACTGGACGGTCGAAGCATGTCTGACTTTTTCGACGATCTCATCGGCAAGGCTCAGTATGCCGTTCCAGGTTTGTGATCTCTGCTTGCCTACATAGGAGACTGCGCCAAGCTGCATTGCCCTAAGCGCAGAATCGCCCTGATGTTCCGATACAGCGCTGACAATAACAACAGGCGTTGGATGCAGCTCCATCAGCTTCTCGAGAAAGGTGAAACCGTTTAGGCCCGGCATTGTGACGTCAAGAGTTACAACGTGGGGTCTGAGATTCTGTATCTTGCTCAACGCGTCTGCAGTGTCATGCACTGAGGCTACAACTTCAATGTCACCTGTCTGTTCCAGTATCTCGGTCAGGAGATACCGTGTTACGGCTGAAGCATCTATGACCATTACGCTTATTTTTTGTTTCTTCTGATGCATGTCCGTCTCTCTCTCTTTGCCTGTTGTATGGTTAGTTGGAATTAGATGCCTGCTCAACTGGCAACCAGATGCATGACTCATTGCAACCGATGGCTGAGCGAGACAAACAGAGATCGCTGATCTCCTGCGGTGATGGCGAAAAATCAGGATCTATACCGGTAATCATCAGCTTTTTATCGGCTCTTACCGCTATTCTGTGTGCTGCGCAGAAGATCTGTATGCAATGGCTGTCGATTGTTTTTACTTTGCCGCAGTTAACTACCACATGGTCCGCGTTATCGATGCTGACCATCAAAGCGTCCTTCAGTGTCTGTGCCCGATCTGCGCCAAGACTGCCTTCGCACTTCAGAGTCCCGACTGAGCCTTTTTTCTCAAAACTGAAGGCCATGATGCCCCCTGGGTTGGCTATCCGCTCTAAGGCCTGCCATGGTATTTTGTCTGAAGAGGGAAGGAACGCATCTTCTTGTGCGTGGTGACCTCCCATGGTGCAGAGTCCGAATTCTTGAGATGGCGCAGTTTACGAGATCGAGAAGTCTCACCTGGTCACAGATATCCATCCCTGCAATGATGGCACAGATGCTAAAGTCCCTCTGACGAAAGAATCTTGCGCTCTGCTTCATTGAGGCCTTGTCCCATAGGTCCTCGATGCATTGCAGGATGATGGATTCTGAGAGCTTCTTCATGCATTCGGCACGCTCTTTTGTCCCCAGAGGCTGCTTTCTGCATTTTCTGCCATGCTCCTTACGCATAGCATTACTATTGCAGTATCCCTGCCAATGTTTGAAAAATAAAATTGTCTTTAAAATCAATGAGATGATTAGTAACTGGTCGAAAAAGGCTCTTATGTTGGGTGAAACCTTAGTTGATTGGTTTTGCTAAAGAGTTCTAAAAAAGTCAATTAAAATAATAGGTTACATGAAAAAAACTGATTGAATACATGCAATTAAAGTTGCACCCTCATGCAGGGGAAAAGGACTCGGATGAGCTGCCTTACTGTTTCTTCCTTTTGCTCAGTCTTTTGTTCAGTGCCTGCCGGCTGATGCCGAGAAGTGAAGCGGCAATTCCCTGATTGTTATCAGAAAGCCGCACTGCTTCTGCTACGAGGTGATCCTCAGCTTCCCGCAGGGAGGGGAACCTGCCGAAGAGCTTTGTGAGCAGAATCGCTGCTGCATCATCTGCAGGCAGTACAAGAGGATGCAGTTCCTGATCATGCTGAATCGTTTCCCTGAAGCTGTCGAGGGACAGTTTTCCTGTCCGGTGACGAGCGACAGCATCAAACACCATTGATTGAAGCTCACGCACATTTCCGGGGAAATGATAGGCTGACAGGAGTGTGACCAGTTCTCTGGGGTAAGAAGGCAGGTTTTTTATGAGTGACGTTGCCGCAGCCTCAATAAAGTGATCCAGCAGATCCGGGATATCCTCCAGCCTCTCCCTCAGCGGCGGGATATGAATATGGTGGGTACGGAGCCTGAAATACAGATCTTTTCTGAAACTGTCGGTAGCGATTAGCTGCAGTAAGTCCCGGTTAGTCGCAACAATGACCCTTGCATCACTCTGCTTGGGGATGTCTGACCCAAGGGGAAAATACTGTTTTTCCTGGAGCAGCCTCAGCAGCTTTACCTGCGATGTTTCGCTGAGGTCGCCGATTTCATCAAGGAAAAGGGTTCCCCCTGCTGCCTGTGCAATCTGCCCCTCGCGAGATGTGTCGCCTCCGGTATAAGCTCCTTTCTTGTGCCCAAACAGCGTATCAGAGAACATGGTATCGTCAAGGCCGGAAATGTTCAGGGCAATAAAAGCTCCTTTTCTGCAGCTGGCGTCATGTATGGCACGGGCAAAAAGTTCCTTGCCGGTGCCTGTTTCTCCGGTTATGAGCACAGGCTGCGGTGACGCGGAGATCGCCTCTGCATAATGGAAAAGGCTGCGCATCTTTTTATTCTCAGTAACAATAGGAGAAAAAACTGTCTCGTGCTCAAGGCTGTCGGTCAGGAGATGCTGCTTCAGAGATGAGACCTCGCTCATCAGCGACGAGATTTCGAGGGCCTTGCGGATGCTTGAGGTAAAGCGGTTCATCTCTACCGGCTTGACCAGATAGTCAAAAGCACCTGACCGCATACATGCAACAGCCGTTTCTATATCGTCCGTAGCTGTGACCACAATGACCAGGATCTCAGGATAGCTCTGATTGATCTTCTCAAGCAGTTCAACTCCTGAGATATGGGGCATATTGAGGTCAAGCAGGACTACTGACACAGACTGATCTTCAAGTGTCTGCATAACTTCCCTGCTGTCCTCTATGGTCTGGAAATTGTTGATGCCTGACTTGCGGAGGATCGTGCCGAAGCTCAGGAGGATCATCGGCTCATCGTCTACAAGCAAGATGGGATGTTCAGGATATCTGGTCTGTTGCATTGCTGTTCCTTTCCGTGGAGGCTTGATATGCAGGGAGAGAGACAATTACGGTTGTGCCTTTGCCAGGTTCTGACGAAAAGGTCAGAGTTCCCTGGTGGTTCTTGATAAGAGAATAGGAGATTGAGAGTCCGAGGCCGGTGCCGCCCTCATCGATCCTTGACGTATAGAATGGTTCTGTAATACGGCTGAGCTCTTCCTGTGCCATACCGATTCCTTCATCTTTCACAAGGATTTGGATACAGTCTGCTTCTTTGTCATAGGAGGTTGCCACGATAACAGCTTCATTTTTGTTCCGGAGGGACTGAAGCGCGTTCATGACAAGATTAATGACCACCTGCTCAATCTGCTGTTTGTTGCCCTCTGCCAGGGGAAGGTCAACGCCTTCTCTTATCTCAAAACGGTCTGTGAACTTTCCGATCTGGCTGCTTACTAAGGCTGCTGCGGCAGTTACCGCCTGGTTGACGTCAACAGCTTTGTACTGGTCTGCGCTGCCCTGCTTCGAAAAATCTTTCAGATTATCAACGATGTTCTTGATACGGGCTGCCCCCTCTGCCATTGCCGTAAGAAGCCGAGGCATGATGTAGCGCATTTCAGAGTAGGGCACACCACCCAGCGGAAAGTCCCCGTGCGTGCGGTAGTGGTCTGCCAGTATGTCTGCTGTATCTTTCCATGCATCAGAAACCATCTCTGCATTCGCCATAATAAAATGGTTTGGGTTGTTGATCTCATGAGCAATGCCGGAGACAAGCATACCGAGAGAGGTCATCTTATTCGCCTGGATAAGCTTGCCCTGAAGCAGCCTGGCTTCTTCTCCAAGTCGCATTTTATCGGTTATATTGCGGAAGGAGCAGAAGAGAACTTCGCTCTCTTTCAGCTTGACCGCCTTTCCCCAGATTGACGCAATTATCTCACGTCCGTCATTTGCTTTGCACGTAGTCTTTTCAATACGGAATTTTCCTGATGTGTCTCTGCCGTGCATTGCATGCATGAACTGGTTCTGCTCCCCTGTCATCAGAATCAGGGGGAGACCTCCGGAGATGAGCTCCAGCCGTGAGTATCCGAACATGTCTATTGCAGTCGGATTTGCATCCATGATCTCGCTGGCTAAGGGTTCAAGGATCAGAAGGGCATCTTCGTTCTGATCAAAGATCTCGCGGAACCGCTCCTCACTTTCACGGAGGGCAAGCTCTGTTGTTTCCCGCTCTGCGATCTCGTGACGCATTTTCTCGATTGCTGCCGTCAGTTCTGATGTTCTTTCGAAGACCAGTTTTTCAAGAGTTCGGCTATATTCCTTGAGCTGTTTATCTTTTTTTCTGATCTCAGTAACATCGCTGCCGATGCAGAGGATCTCGCAGATGTTACCTGTTTGGTCGAATACGGGCTTGTTTGTCCATGAGATCCAGACGCGGTCTCCGTTGCTGAGCATGTTTTCATTCACGTTAGCAATATATTTTTCTGTATTCGTACAGATGTCCTGGATCATGAACTTCAGGTCACGGCCGGTGCTCTCTGTTTCCGGCACGATCGTGCCGATAACACTGCGGCCCAATATCTGTTCTTTGGAAAAGCCGAAGAATTTCTCTGCAAACTCATTGAAGAAGATGATGTTGCCGTCTGCATTCATCTTGAGGATGATGCTGTTGGCGTGGTCAATGAGTTCGCGGTATTTCTTGTCGGTCTCACGAACCTGCTCAATAATATACAGCACGATCGGGGCGACCACGAGTGAGGCCACGAAGGCATCAACTGTTCCGATCATGATGAGATCATAGGAGACACTGCCCCACCATATGATCCCCATGATAGTGTTCATGACAGCGGTGACGATCTCGGCAGCGACAGTGATCACGGCAAGGTGCCAGAGTTTGATGGCCCTGAGTCTCCTCAGAACCTGGTTTGGGGTTGTATGGGCTTTCGTAGACATTTTATTTAATATGTTGGCAACCCTATCTGTCAGTATAATTCAGTGCTGCCAGGCGAGCTCAATATTAGCACAATAAACGGCTTGATTTCATACGGAAAGCGCACCTCAAAAAGCCTTGACAGTGTAAGAGACTTCCTTTAATCTAAGCGTGTCGATAATAATATTTAATGAGCTCATAACATTTTATTGCAAGGTGATCTGTTGGGCTGAGATGGTTTTTCGCCTTTTTGCAGATCGATCATGATACATTCATCATATAGCGTGGTTCATAATTTATGTGCAGGAGGTTGCGTATGAGTTTATCGAGAAGGGACTTTCTGAAGCTTTCAGGAGGTACGGCTGTGGCAGGTGCTGCAGCGTTAGGGGCAACACCTCAGGAAGCGTCTGCAGAGCTTAAAGAGAACCGTATTAAGGGTGCCAAAGAGACGACTACGATCTGTCCATACTGCTCTGTCGGCTGCGGTATCCTGGTACATTCAAAGGATGGCAAGGTGGTTAATACCGAGGGCGATCCTAACCACCCAATTAATGAAGGTACTCTCTGCGCCAAGGGAGCATCGCTTTACCAGCTGGCGAATAATCCTGCACGTGTAACAAAGCCTCTTTACCGCGCTGCCGGTGCGGACAAGTGGAAGGAGGTAGAGTGGGACTGGGCGCTTGATGAGATTGCAAAGAAGATCAAGGCGACACGCGACAAAACATTCAAGTTTCTCTCAAAATCAAAGATCAAGGAAAAACAGCCTGATGGAACAGAGAAAGATGTTGAGAAAGAGTTTACTGTGAACAGGACTGATGCCATTGCCCATGTGGGAAGCGCTGCCCTTGATAATGAGGAATGCTATATCCTGCAGAAATGGCTCAGGTCGCTTGGCCTTGTCTATATAGAACATCAGGCCCGAATATGACACTCCGCTACTGTTGCGGCTCTGGGAGAGTCGTATGGTCGCGGTGCAATGACGAATCACTGGATAGATCTCAAAAATGCTGATGTAGTTCTGGTTATGGGCGGCAATCCTGCTGAGAACCATCCCATCTCGATGAAATGGATTATGAAGGCAAGGGAGAAGGGCGGCAAGCTTATTGTCGTTGATCCCCGCTTTACCCGTACAGCCTCAAAGGCCGATCTGTATGCTCCTCTTCGTTCCGGTACTGACATTGCTTTTCTTGGCGGCATGATAAAATATATCCTCGATAACAACCTCTATTTCAAGGATTATGTTATCAACTATACAAATGCATCCTATTTGATAAACCCTGATTTCAAGATGCCCGGTCAGCTTAACGGAATCTTCTCCGGATACGATGAAAAGACCAGGAAGTATGATAAGAAGACCTGGTCTGTTCAGATGGATGACAAGGGGCTGCCGAAGAGAGACATGACTCTGAAGGACCCTAACTGCGTTTTCCAGCTTCTGAAAAAACACTACTCGCGTTATACGCTTGAAAAGGTCTCTGACATAACCGGTACTCCGAAAGAAAATCTTCTCGAGGTATACAAGGTATACGGTTCAACAGGTAAACCCAATAGAGTGGGCACAGAGTGCTATGCCATGGGCTGGACACAGCATACGGTAGGTACTCAGAACATCAGGACTATGGCAATCATTCAGCTGCTGTTAGGCAATATCGGCATGGCGGGTGGTGGTGTGAATGCTCTCAGGGGTGAGTCCAATGTTCAGGGATCAACCGACTACGGGCTTCTCTTCCATATTCTGCCAGGGTATGTTCCTGTTCCGACAGCAACCGCTGTTGATCTTAAGACATATAACGAGAAGTTTACGCCAAAGACAAAGGACGGTAAGAGTGTCAACTGGTGGGGGAATAGACCCAAGTATATTACCAGCTACCTGAAGGCGATTTATGGTGAGCATGCCACAAAAGATAATGACTTCGGTTATTCGTTGTTGCCGAAGATTGATGAGGGGATGAATGCATCCTGGCTTATGCTCTTTGATGAGATGTTCAAGGGCAAGTTCGAAGGCTTCTTTGCCTGGGGCCAGAATCCTGCCTGTTCAGGTGCCAATGCGAATAAAACCCGTAAGGCTATGGCAAAGCTAAAATGGATGGTGAATGTAAATCTGTTTGATAATGAGACTGCGTCGTTCTGGAGAGGCCCGGGTATGACACCGAAGGATATTCAGACGGAGGTCTTTATGCTGCCCTGTGCTTCATCAGTCGAAAAGGAGGGGAGCGTTTCCAACTCAGGTCGTTGGGCCCAGTGGCGGTATGCAGCTGTTGCGCCTGTAGGGCAGTCAAAACCTGACGGAGAGATTATCAATGAACTCCATAAGAGAGTAAAGAAGCTTTATCAGACAAAGGGTGGCAAATTCCCCGAGCCGATTACAAACCTCACGTGGAACTATAAAACAAAGGGCAAGGAGATCGATACCCATCTTATTGCCAAGGAGATAAACGGTTACTATCTCGATGATATCTTCGATAAGACAAAGACGCCTCCGGCACCTGTTGGCAAAAAGGGTGAACTGACCACGAATTTTGTGAGCCTTCAGGCTGACGGGACTACCTCCTGTGGATGCTGGATATATAGCGGCAGTTATACGCAGAAAGAGGGCAAAGTTATTAATATGATGGCCCGCCGGGGCAAGACAGACCCTACAGGACTTGGGCTCTTTCCCGAATGGTCTTTTGCCTGGCCCCTTAACAGGAGGATCATCTACAATCGCGCATCTGTGGATATGAACGGAAAACCGTGGGATTCAAAGAGAGCAGTTATTAAGTGGAATCCGAATAAGATAGACCCGAAGACGCAAAAAATTGCTCCCGGGTGGGACGGTGATATTCCTGATGGACCTGCTCCTCCTATGTCGGATGAGAAGGGCAAGTATCCGTTTATCATGAGGGCGGATGGTATGGGAGCCCTGTTTGGCCCTGGCCTTGCTGACGGGCCATTCCCTGAGCACTATGAAGCGCTCGAATGTCCGCTCCAGGAAAATCTGATGTCCAAGACAAAGATAAACCCTGCGGTTAAGCTTTTCCATGACGGCAAGAGCGGAGCAGCTGAGGACATGTTCTATTCCTGCGATACGCGTTATCCGTATGTTGCATCTACCTACCGCATGACCGAGCATTGGCAGACCGGCGTTATGACGCGCCACATGCCTTGGCTTCTTGAGGCAGCTCCGCAGCTCTATGTCGAGATGAGCATCGAACTTGCCAAGGAAAAGGGGATTACGGGCGGTGAAAAGGTTATCGTGAAATCCGGTCGGGGTGAGGTGAGAGCTGTTGCCCTGGTCACAAAGCGGCTGAAGCCTTTTAAAATAGCGGGGTCGACAGTTCACCAGGTTGGACTGCCCTATCATTTCGGATGGCAGTACCCGGAGGACGGCAGCTCAGGAGAGTCGGCAAATCTTTTGACGCCAACCATTGGGGATGCAAACACTATGATCCCTGAGTCCAAGGCCTTTATGGTCAATATCGAAAAGGCAAAGGCATAGGAGGCGATATGGCAACAGTGATAAAAGCAAAAGGAGCTTTAATAGATCTGACAAAATGCATCGGCTGTCGGGGCTGCCAGGTAGCCTGCAAGAGCTGGAACAGTCTCGGTGTGAGGAAAACAGTGCTTAAAGATAATCTGACCAGTCCGCTACAGCTGAACTCGGATACGTATACACTGATCAGGTTCGTCGAGACAACGGAGAAGCAGGATCTGAACTGGGATTTTATCAAGGTCCAGTGCATGCATTGCAAGGAACCAGCCTGCGCCTCTGCCTGTCCGGTCGGCGCGTTCAAAAAGCAGGAGAATGGGCCGGTTACCTATACGCAGGAAAAGTGCATAGGCTGCCGGTACTGCATGGTAGCCTGCCCCTTTGGGATTCCCAAGTATGAGTGGGATAAAAAATATCCGGTTGTGCAGAAGTGCACATTTTGTGCTGAGCGTCTTGCTGATGGCATGATGCCTGCCTGTGCAAAGTCCTGCGCTCCGGGTGCCATCTATTTTGATGATCAGGAAAAAGTTATTGCTGAGGCAGAGCGGAGGCTAAAGGCTTATCCCAATCTGTATGTTAATCATATCTACGGCAAGGAAGAGGCAGGTGGCACCTCATGGGTCTATCTTTCTTCTGTGCCATTTGAGGATCTCGGCTTCCGGACAAACATCCCGAACAAAAAACTTCCTGATCTGACCTGGAATATGCTCTCGTCGATCCCCCATAAAGTTGGCGGCCTTGTCGTTCTGCTTTCGGCGATTGCATTATTCCGCAATAGAGGCGGCAACGCCTCTTCAGATTCAGAAAAGGGAAAGGAGGGTTAGGCCGTGAGCACGACAACACAGAAAAAAGTTCCGTTTTTCTCCCTGGGGACACTGCTCGTAATGGTGGTTTTTGCTATCGGGGCTTATGCTGCATACTACCGTTTTCAATATGGGCTTGGTGCATCGACCAACCTGACCGACGAAGTGCCTTGGGGGCTCTGGATAGCCTTTGACGTTCTCGCCGGTGTGGCCCTCGCTGCAGGAGGATTTTCGATCACTGCTGCAGTCTATATCTTTAATATGAAAAAGTACAAGCCAATCGCACGACCAGCAATTCTGACTGCCTTCATAGGTTATCTCATCGTTGTCATGGGCCTTGTCGTTGATATCGGCCAGCCTCTGAGATTTTGGCATCCTCTTGTGATGTGGCAGAACCGCTCGGTTATGTTCGAAGTAGTCTGGTGCATCACACTCTACTCGACGGTTCTCGGGCTTGAGTTTGCTCCGGCATTCCTTGAAAAGCTGAAACTTAACTTCCTGGGGAAGATTTTGAAATTCTTTACTTTCCCGTTGGTAATTGCAGGAATTGTGCTTTCTTTTCTGCATCAGTCTTCATTGGGTGGATTCTTTCTCATTATGCCTTCAAAGCTTTCGCCTCTCTGGTATTCGCCGAACATGCCTTATCTGTTTTACCTCTCGGCAATAGCTGTCGGTCTTGCCATGGTCTCGCTTGAATCGATCGTAGGTGCCTGGGCCTTTAAGCGTGAGCAGGAGCGTGAGATTGTTTCCGGTCTTGCCAAAGGAACGGCCATTGCACTTGTCGTTTATCTTATCGCGCGCATCGGAGATCTTGCCATGCGCGGTGCACTATCGCAGGCTTTTGATGGCAGCACAGCGGGAAATATGTTTATGCTTGAAGTTGGCGTTGGTTTTGTTTTTCCAATGGTTTTGCTTGCTATTAAGGGAGTTCGCCAATCCATTGCCGGTGTGCTTGGCAGCGCTGTCCTCGTGATCGCCGGTGTTCTGATGAACAGGTTTAATACAAACTTCATGGCTCAGATCGGAAACGGAGTGAGTTATTTCCCTTCGAACAAGGAGATAGCCATAACGCTCGGTCTTATTGCTCTGGGCATTCTTATATACCGTCTGGCAGCAACATTCCTTCCGGTCTTTCATGAGGCCGAATCCAAAAACTGACCATCTGTTAACCGAAGACGGGGCAGAATCTGCCCCGTCTTTTTTTTGGGGGAGTTATGAAAAAGATTTTATGTGCCTTTATTCTCGTGCTTGCCTGTGTTAGTTTTGCTCATGGTGAAGAAAAACGCTTCTCCATTCCAGTGACTGTATCACCTCAGAAGGGCCCTTCTGATGCTCCTGTCACGATCATAGAATTTATCGACTTTCAATGACCGCACTGTGTGGCGGCCGGTCAGGTCGTCAAGAAGGTCATGGATACATATAAGGGCAAGGTCAGACTGGTAATCAAGAACTATCCCTATAAATATCGCGACTATTCCCATATCGCAGCAGAGGCGTCTCTTGCTGCAGCAGATCAGGGAAAATATTGGGAGATGCATGACCTGCTGCTGAAGAACTCGCCGAAGCTTGATCGGGAAAGTCTCATGAAATATGCGAAAGAACTCAGCCTTGACCTAAAGCTGTTTGCTGCCTCCATCGATGGCAAGAAACATGCCGCAGAGATCGAGAAAGACAAGCAGACTGCTTTTGACATGGATCTGTACAGCACGCCCACCTATTTTATCAACGGCAGGAAGGTAGTTGGCAACAGGCCGTATGAGTATCTGAAGCAGATAATCGAGGAGGAACTGAAGAATGTTAAGAAATAGCTTATTAAGGTTCAATATGGCATTTTCGCTCATTCTCGATTTGACAAGATCAGGTCTCCGAGGTTTTGACCGCTTCTATTATGGGCAGAATATTTTTGGGAATTGCGGTCAAAAAAACCGCTCAAGTGCCATATCAAACCTTATCTGCGCGCTGAGTCTATCTCTTTGTATTATTATGGGATTTGCCGTGAATGCGTACGCCGGTCATCTGGAGCCCTTTAAGTCAGTGCCGGTGCCGAAGAACAATCCCCAGACTGCAGAGAAGATCGAGCTCGGCAAGAAGCTTTTTTTCGACCGCAGGCTTTCCGGTGACGGCACCACAAGCTGTGCCACATGCCACGTTCCTGAACAGGGATATGCTGACGGACAGGATATCTCCCAGAGCTATCCCACGACCAAAAATTGGCGCAATGCACAGACCCTGTACAATGTCGGCATGTATAAAAGCCTTTTTCATGACGGCAGGGTAAAGACGCTTGAGGATCAGGCGCTTTTTCCGATGATGTCAGCCTTTGAGATGAACCAGAACCTTGATTTTGTTGAAGAAGAGATACGGGTGGTGCCTGAATATGTCGAGGCCTTCAAGAAGGTCTTTGGCGGAGAACCGAACAGAGAACGCATTGCCATGGCCATTGCCTCGTTCGAGCGGACTCTTATTTCGCTCAATGCACCGTTTGACCGATTCTTGAAGGGTGAACAGAGTGCTCTTTCAGATGCTCCCAGAAAAGGCTATGAGATCTTCAAGGGTAAAGGCAAATGCACAGAATGTCATTACAGCGCAAACCTTTCAGATGACAAGTTCTATGCGCTTAATGTGCCCGAGAATCCAGCGCTGTTAAATGACCCCCGCGTCACCTCAACTATGCGGTTTGTGGCAAAGGTGTACCATTATCCTGATTACAGAAATCTGAAAGAGGACCCGGGCAGATATCTTATAACAAAAGACAAGAAAGACTGGAAGGCCTTCAGGACACCAACGGTTCGCGAGATTGCGCGCACTGGTCCATACATGCATAACGGAGTTTTCAACTCACTGGACGAAGTGATCGAGTTCTTTAATGCAGGCGGCGGAAAGGGGAATAAGCATCTAAAACCTCTTGGCCTGAGCGATGATGAGAAACAGGCGCTTAAGACATTTCTTGTTGATGCCCTCAGCGGAGATGAACTGAAGATCGCGTATCCTGATGTGCCGTAAGTAGACTCATTGTCTTTGCCTTACATGCATCTGTTGTCTCTTATGTTTCCTCTTTAGCTTTTGCCCTGCATTCCTGCATCACCTCGGGAGGTATCATGCCGAGTGCTGCGACGACCAGGAGGGGCACGATGATCGCATCATCGAGCTGCCCTATGACCGGTATGAAGTCCGGGATAATGTCAAAGGGAAGCAGGGTATAGCCGACCGCAGCGGCAAGAAGCACCTTCGCAGCCTTTGGCGTGCCGGCATGCTGTATGGCAAAACGATATGCTTTCAGTTCTGTCTTGATTACGGCAGCTGTCTGTTTCAGTTGTTCAAACATCGAATTGTATTGTTCCTGCAATACTGCCTTTTTGTTTCATATTACACTGGACAGTAATCGCCCGCAACTCTTATTTGAGAAAAAAGTAACGCAGGGAAATATGTGATAGAATGCTCATACTGAAAGAAACAAAAAGGGAAGGCGCTCGATGACCAATAAAGATCTCCACAGGATACTTCTCAAACGACTGTTGCCAGCATTGCTTATTCTGAGCATGCTTGTCGGTGCTGTTGTCTATTATCTTGAGCTCGAAAATATCGACACACTGGTTATGGATCTTGCGATAGGAGAATCCCAGGCAGTGCTTGCGGATTATGGGAGGCACTGGGAGGACCCTCAACATATTGACCTCGGGTTGTATATCAGAAAGAACGAAAGTCATGGGGGGAAAGGAAACTTTATTGTTATTGAGCTTTATGACAAGAACAGGAAACTGATTGCCGAGGCAATACGACCTGGCAGTGAGCAACTCGAAGTTGAGATGAATAAATACCAGCATCAGGCACTCATGAAGGATAACGTAAACTACAAAAAGCTCTATGTCGGCCGGCAACTCTATATTATGGTGGTCGTGCCGCTCAAAATAGATGGTTCCATCACGGGCGGGTATTTTGAGGGTGTCTATGAAGTCGATCCGATAGTAATGAAAGATATCAGGGACAGGATCATCTGGTCAATCTGGCAGGTAGTTTCGGTCATATTTATTACGGCATTGGTTCTGTACCCGATCATCATTTCTCTGAACCGCGAGCTTATCAAGCGCTCGGATGAACTCTATCGTGCAAATCTCGGCATGCTTGAGATCCTGGGCAATGCCATAGCAAAGAGGGACAGTGATACCAATACCCACAATTACCGCGTGACCATCTATTCCATACGCCTTGCAGAAGCCCTTGGCCTCAGCCGCGAGGAGATGACGGGATTGATCAAGGGAGCCTTCCTCCACGATCTGGGCAAGATCGCGATAAGCGATAATATTCTGCTTAAACCGGCAGAGCTCACGCCCGAAGAGATAGAAGTTATGAGAACCCATGTTCAGCACGGCGTTGATATTATCAGTGATTATCGCTGGCTTGGGGATGCTCTGGATATAGTCTCCTGCCATCATGAGAAATTTGACGGCAGGGGTTTTCTCAAAGGTATGCAGGGCGAAGATATCCCGCTGCCGGCCCGAATCTTTGCGGTCTGCGATGTCTTTGATGCCCTGACGTCTAAAAGGCCTTACAAAGAACCGTTTCCCTTTGAGACGTCGCTGAAGATGATACGGGACATGCGGGGGACACATTTTGATCCCGGGCTTGTCGATGCCTTCAGCGGCATAGTAGAGGGGTTGTATGCAGAGATCAACAAAGCTGACGAAAAAACGTTGAAAAGGATGCTGACTCGGCTTATTGACAGATATTTTGAGGCTCACGTATCGGTGCCGGATGGCGGCTCCAGGACACCCGGGGCTGGTTAGGTATCAGAAGATTTATTTGCGTGAGTTATTCCCACAAACAGCACCTGGAAAAATACTGCCGTGAATCCGGCCATAATGCCGGGAATGGTTACAAGCCTCAGATAGGCCAGCAGGACAACAATCAGGGCAAGCATTACAAAGCGGAACTGGCTGAAGAAGAGCATTTTCATGCTTACTGCAGATGTTCCAATGATTCCTTCGATGCTCCATGCAAGCGCCCGTATGTTCAGGATACCGAGCAGCCCTCCGATCAAAATGCTGAAGGGCATATTTTCCCAGGGCAGAAACGCTGAAGCTATTGCAGCGGGTATCAGGATAATAGCGGTATTTCTTGCGATCTTCTTAATCATTGTCATCAGATAATCTCTTTGCAATGCGGGCAAGTTCCCTGAAGCCGGATGCTATACCGAGGATGAGGAAAGTGATTGTAAGCCAGGGTGAGGTGTTCAACCATTTGTCTAACTGTGAACCGATCAGATATCCCACAAACGTAGAGATAACCATATGAAAGCCGATGGTACCTGCACGTGCAAAGTGTTTTATGATTGATTTGTCAAAGAGTGGCGCCACAGTCCTGATCTTACTTTTTATGAAATCTCAGCTTGCCGGTATAGATAGGAAGAGAGAATTTGAGAAGCATGGTATAGATCAGAGCTCCTGTTGCCCATACGCCGATTGTCACAAGCACCTCGGTCGATGAGGGCGAATACTCATAGATCTCGCCGAGTGTGTCAGGGATAAAGCCGGGAATCACGAGGCCCATGCCTTTTTCAATGTAGATGCCGATGATCATAAAAACACATGCCACGTTGAGCGTGGCAAAATTCTGCCGTGATCTGGGAAACAGGAAGATGAAGAAGGCCGTAATGTTGAGAATCGTAGCCGTCCATATCCAGGGGACCAGTTTTGTTTGGCCATGAATGCCAAAATAAAGATATTTGATCGGCTCGGAATGGATGCTGCCAGAATAGAACTCTTTGAATATCTCCGCGCCGAGAAGAAAAAGATTGATAGCCATAGCATAGGCAATCAGTTCTGCGATCTTGAAGAGTGCACGGTCTTCTATCTCAACCTCGGACAGTTTTCTGATCAGCTGAAAGATAATGATCATAAGCGCAGGGCCTGAGCAGAAGGCTGAAGCAAGAAAGCGGGGGGCAAGGATGGACGCATTCCAGTATGGCCGCGCAGAAAGACCGTTGTATAGGAATGCCGTAACCGTATGAATGCTCACTGCCCAGGGGATAGAAAGGATAATCAGCGGCCCGATGACTGACATCTTATACTCTTTCCCGATAGAGAGTCGGTACAGCACATAAAAGGCAATAGCTGTGTTAATGGCAAGATATCCGTTCAAAACCAGCACATCCCAGGCAAGTAGAGATGATGGAAAGTTCATGGTGCCGATAAATGGCATGAGATGCCATACCCGCAGCGGCTGGCCCAGATCCACCATGATAAAAATGATGCACATCGTGATCGCAGTGATCGCCAGCAGTTCTCCGAAGAGGACAATCTCCTTGATAGGCTTGAAGTTATAGAGGTATGCGGGCACGACAAGTAATACGGCAGCTGCAGCAACACCGACAAGGAACGTGAAGTTTGATATGTAAAACCCCCAGGAGACCTGATCGCGCATTGCTGTTAGAATGAGTCCCCTATTCACCTGGTTCATATAGGCGTTGGCGCCAATGGCCATAAGTATCAGAAGAAAGATCAGCCATGCATAAAACTTCCTGTCTCCCTTGAGGGACAGCTTCCAGGCGATGAGGAAATTCCTTATGATCATCATCAGATCCTCCTATCTCCCGTAAGCAAAGAAGTAATAGAATTTGGGATAGGTATTCAGGTCTTCCTTGAGCCTGAATACCCGTTTGTGCTCTATGGCATACCTGATCTCGCTGTTCGGGTCAAGGAGATTGCCAAACTTTCTTGCACCAACAGGGCAGATCTCCACGCAGGCAGGGTAACGGCCATTGCGAGTTCTCTGAATGCAGAACGTGCACTTTTCTACAACGCCTTTGTACCGCGGGCGGTTGCCCAAGTAATGGGTCTTGGGATTAAGCTTTTCTGCCGGTCTGTTTGGAGCAGTCCAATTGAACCTGCGTGCGCCGTAAGGACAGGCAGCCATGCAGTATCTGCAGCCGATGCACCAGTTATAGTCGATGACAACGATGCCGTCCGGTTCCTTCCATGTTGCCCGTGTTGGGCAGGCCCTGACACAGGGAGGATTTTCGCACTGCTGACACTGGACAGGCATGTAGAAATATTCCTTCTGAGGGACTTTTTCCGGATTATAGTATTTCTCTGAGTTTTCAAGGTCTACCCATTTGTCGCCCTTTTTGAATCTGAGTACGCTGATCCAGTGAATCTGGGGGTCAAGGGACTGATTGTTCTCCTCCACACAGGCATAGACACAGCGTCTGCAGCCAATACAGCGCGACAGGTCAAGACCGTAACCGAACTGGACTCCTGGAAGCGGTTTTTCAGTGCCTATGCTGATTGCTTTTTTGTATTTCTCTTCGCATTCCTTTTCAAGACGGCTAATAACCTTTTTTATCTCAGTGTCGTTCATCTCACGGAAATGTTTTTGGAGAAAAGCATCCCAGAAAGACGCCTGAGCATCATCAAGGGGAAGCGCCATGCCGGCAATGCCGGCTGCAGCCCCCTGGAGAAAGGCCCTTCTGTTTATGCCTTTTCTGCGACTGGAATTGCTCATCGATTACCTCTCATTTTATATCAGCCGGCCGCACAGGAGGGGGCATAGGGGTGAGGGGTTTAAATGCCGGCTCGTGTGGCCAATGGCAATGTACGCAGAGCAGATACTGCTTTTCTCCGTTCCACATGCCTGTCCTTTTCCCATGAAGTCCTGCTTTCCATTCGCGGAGAATGGTGCCGTGACACTGGCCGCAGAGATTGTATGATTCGTCAAAAGGAACCAGCTTTCCGTTGGACAGTTTCAACTTGTCACGATTGTCAGGATTGTGGCAGTCAAAGCACCAGCCACCCGGCATATGTTTCAGGGTAATGTCCTGGTGCATCATCTCAAGTTTTCGAGGCGTGCGGTTTGCCGGCATGCCCTGATGACACTGAGAGCAGGGAAAGATACCGGGACTGAACGGAGGAGGAGGCACAAGGAATTTTTTTGCAGGTGCGGCTTGATCTAAAGCAACAGCATGCTCTGCCAACAGTATAATTGCCGCCAGTAGTATGAAAAGAGGAATAAGCTTCTTTATCTTTTGAGGAGAATGCATAAAAACCTTTTATCTCTCCGTGATGGACCTTGCTTTCATTATATTACAGAACAGCAACGATGCAATAACAATTTAGTGAGGGTAAGAATAATCGGGGAGATGGTGCCTGCAGCCCCCGTGTGAGGGCTGCAGGCGTTAAGCATTAGTGAGATTCCTTAACATCGAAGACAGGAAAGATTTTTGTGATGATCCAGAAGAGCCCGAAGGGCGCTAAAAATACTGCCAATGCCCCCATAAAACCTTCCTTGAGTGTTTCCCAATCATGCGGAATCATAGGCAGGTGATAATGCATGTACCCGGCGAACGAGAGTGAAAATGCCTGGCCCCCGATAACGACGTTCCAGCGCATCATGAAGACGCCGAACATCACGAGACAAACGGCAACCAGTGCCCTGCGAATTGTGAGATTAGGAAGAAGGAAAAGAATGAACGGAATGAGGTTGCCGATCGTGTATTGCAGGATGAAGATGCTGGTAAAATCTTTACCATAGATCACGCTTCTGAGAACATCCCATGACTTCGTAGCCGTATATCCGCGGAAAACAAGGTCCAGGAGTTCAAGGCTGATCGCGAACACGAGGAACAGCAGAAGATATTTTGCTGTCATGCGAATGACATTGATCTCTGCGCTCTGAAGTTCTTCTGTTGTATGCTGTCCGAACTGAGAAGCTTTTTTGCGTTTCGCCAGGAATTTCCGTATCTCCATGGTCACAATATACGTGAGCATGCAGAGCGCGATTCCGGAAACAATGGCAGACATAATAAAAATGACCGGCATGAGCGGTGTCATCCAGAGTGCATTCGCCTTGACCGAACCAAAGATGAATCCCGCATATCCGTGCAGGAAGCAGGCGACCGGAATGCCGAGACCTGCCAGTACCGTGATCGCTTTTTCATCTTTTTTGAGCGATTCTTCACTGACATCGTACACACCAAGAGTGAGAGAACAGAAGATGAAAAATTTAATCCATTCGCCAATGGTCTTGTCCTGTTTATCTTTCAGGGGTTGTGCAATACTTACAAAATGCCTTCGGTACAGAAACCAGAGCTCTGAAGCGACAATGGCTCCATAGGTCGAAAATACGATGCCGAAGGCGGCGATAGCTGATGTGAAATGCGGCGTCATAAGGTTGTTGATACCTCTGAAAGGATGCTGCAGATGCAGAATGATCGGTACAGGGGCTATAAAAAGCAGGGCAAAGGAAAAAACTAGCGCAAAACGCGCAATATCCTTCAGCTCCTTGATTCCAAAGACATGGTAGAGCGAAGAGAGAACAAATGCTCCGGCAACGAGACCGGTCATGAAGGGATACATGACGATCTGTACGCTCCAGTAGATATATTCATTGGGATATACAAAAAGCTCTTTTATTGTCCAGAGTTCACCATGTACCATCTTATTTTACCTCCCTGTCAAGGCCTATATAAAAGACCTGGGGTTTTGTGCCGAATTCTTCCTTCAGAATGCCGACCCTTTCCGTCAGAATGATCTTGGTGATCGGATCATTTGGATCCTTGATATTGCCGATCTGGCGGGCGCCGAATGGGCAGGCCTGAACACATGCTGTCTTGAGTCCCTTGCTTATCCGGTGATAGCAGAAATTGCATTTTTCCGCGGTGTGGTATTTGGGGTGAAAGAAGCGGACACCGTAGGGACATCCCATGATGCAGTATCCGCAGCCGATGCACCAGGTCCTGTCAACAAGTACAACACCATCCGGAGCCTGATACGTGGCACCTACCGGACAGACCTGCACACAGGGAGGGTTTTCGCACTGGTTGCAGAGCTTCGGGACAAAGAACGCCTTTTGAATGTCTTCATCCTTTACTTCCTGAAACTTATCTTTTCCCATTTCGATCTTTGTTGTGATAAAGCCGTCACGCGCACCCTTTGGCGTATCAGCATAGCGCTTCCCATCCTTGGTGATGACATAGCGCTCGACCCAGGTTCTGGTAACATTGGCATCATAAGGGATCTCGTTTTCGTTCTTGCAGGCCTTGACGCAGAAGCCGCAGCCAACACACTTGTACGTATTAACGAGAAAGGCCCATCTGACCTTAGCAGTATCTTTATTAATATTTGCGAGAAGTTCTTTCGGATTTATAAACTCGATTGCTGCAGCTGAAATGCCGAGACCCGCGATACCTTTTACTGTATTTTTCAGGAAATCTCTTCTGTTCATTTCAATCCCTCCAGGCTTGGCTTATGAGGATTGTGGCACATGACGCATTCGATATCGGGATTATGCTTGTCAGGGTCTATTCCCCTGATCTTGTCACGGCCGCTTGAAGGATAGTGCATCTTTGAGTGACATCTGAGACACTGCCCCCGGGTCTTGTCGATGGTGAGTTTAGGTCGCTGCTCAGAAGGGTGATCGGCTACTGCATCGTTTGCCGGACCATGGCAGTTTTCGCACTGAATGATCGCGTGAGCGGTCTTATCGATGACTTGAACCTTGTCAGCGTGACAGTTTGCGCAATATTCCTTGCCTTGATACTTGACCTTAACCTGTGTTTTCCATTCTTCAATGTTGCCTTCCCTGTACCATCCATACATGTATCCACGTTCATGAACACCGAAATCCTTGGGAACGTAGAATACCCGAATGATAAGGACAATAGCTACGAGGCCGATTACTACTAATAGCGGTCTGAATACATGACTCTTCATGCAATGCACCTCCCCATAAGCGTTACCATATTATACTGAAATCTGAGCAGGCCGGATGTATATTTTATCTGTTTCCGGCCCGCTATGCCTTATCTATATCTATTTTATGAAAAGCTTCGGATCCTTATATTCGTGACAGGTCACGCATTCTTTTTTTGCCTGCTCAACAGTCACTTTCCATCCATGCGGTTTGTGGCAACTCTTGCATGTCAGATTCATCTGCAGATGGATCTCGTGTTTGCCGGTGTAAGGAACCGTTGTGTGGCACTTGACCGTGCAGGCTGCCCAGTCTGGCCTTGAACGCAGATGCGGGTTATGACAGGTCCTGCATTCAAACTGCATAGGAGCCTTATCAGGAACATTTATCTTGATAGCTTTCTTTACGGTCTCATCGGAAGGCCTGAAATGTTTGACGTCAATCGTGGCATCGCTAATCAGTTCTTTTCTCACTTTTTCATCCCCATGACAGAAGAGGCATTTCTTTCTCTCCGGCAGCAGATTGGATGTGCGGTCTGTATGGCAGTTGAGGCAGGGCAGTTCGCCCATCGGCACTTTTTCATGTGGTTTGTCTGTTGTGCCATGAGGTTTGAATCCCTTGTCTTTATGGCAGGTCAGACAATACCGTTCTTCCAGAGAGAATTTGTGCGTTCTGTACCCATGGCATTTTGTGCATTCAATCTTCTCGATGAACACATGCTTTGCATGATACCGGGACTTGCTGATGTCAGGGGCCTTGGGATACTTTTCATCTCTATCCCAGTGGCATCTCAGGCAGAGAGTCCGGGGAACAATGATCTCGCCGTGCCTCGGTGCTACAGCTCGCTGGCCAAGGAAGGCAAAACGATACATTTGTATCATTTGATCTTTCTTTGATGAATGATGACACTCATGGCAGTTGATGTTGGCATGTTCACTCTTGGCCCACTGCTTGTTTGCATCATCATGCACGTGACAGGCAAAACAGGCATTGGGATCGTTTTCAAAGTAGTCATTGATCTTGTACGCAACAAAGCCCATGATGATCACAAACATCAGGGCACCAATTGCGATGATGATCTTGGCCTTAGGCGTCAGTTTTTCTGAAAACCAGTTTGTGACGTTGTTGAACAGCTTGATCGGATTCAATGTCATAGTCTTACCTCTATTTTAGAAAAAGTTTCGGATCTTTATATTCATGGCACTTAATACAGTCTTTCTTTGCCTGCTCAGGAGATACTTTCCACTCGTGAGGTTTGTGGCAGTCTTTGCATGTCAGGTTCATCTGCAGATGCAGTTCATGCTTGCCGACATTGCGAACATTCGTGTGGCACTTTGATGTGCAGTTATTCCAGTCAGGCCGCGCCTTGACATGCGGATTGTGGCACTCGTAACAATGGAACTGCATGGCAGCGTTAGCTGATATCTTTAATTTAATCGCCTTCTGTATGGTTTCCTTTTTTGGCTGGAAATGCTTTACGTCAATAGTGCCGTCAGCGATCAGTTCCTGCCGTACAGCTTCGCTCCCGTGACAAAAGAGACATTTTTTCCTGCCCGGCATAAGGTCCGACGTACGGTCTGTGTGACAATTGAAGCAGGGGAGGCTCCCCATGGGCAAGCATGCCTTATTGCCTTTGGCATCTTTGGTCTGTACGGTTGAATCATGAGGCTGAAGTTCCTTGTTCAGATGACAGGTAACGCAATACCGTTCTTCCATGGTGAATTTATGGGTCTTATACCCGTGGCACTTGGTGCATTCAATCTTCTCGTTGAACACATGCTTTGCATGATACCGCGACTTGCTGATGTCAGGGGCCTTAGGGTATTTTTCGTCCCTATCCCAGTGGCATCTCAGGCAAAGAATCCGGGGAACAATAATCTCGCCGTGCCGCGGGGCAACAGATCTTTGGCCCATGAAAGCAAAACGGTACATCTGAATGAGCTGGTCCTTCTTGGTTGAGTGGTGGCATTCGTGACAGTTGATGCCCGCATGCTCACTTTTTGCCCACTGCTTGTTAGCCTCATCATGCACATGGCAGGCAAAGCATGCATTAGGATCGTTTTCAAAGTAATCATTGATCTTGTATGCAACGAAGAGCATGGTGAGAGAAAAGAGGAAGAGGATGGTAATGATGACAATACGGGCTTTTGTAGAAATTCCCTGGCTGAACCATATCATGGTTCTTTTCACAAGACGAACCGGATTGAACATCAACAAATTCCTCCCCAACAACCTGCTTCTTTATTTATTTAGTTTTTTCAGGCTTACGTAAGCTGCTTTTACTGTTGCTTCTATGTCTTTTTCTGAATGCGCAAGAGACATGAAACCAGCCTCGAACTGCGAAGGCGCCAGATTTATACCCTGCTCAAGCATCTCTGAGAAGAACTGTGAGAATTTCTGTGCATCCGCTTTCTTTGCTGTTGTATAGTCTGTAACATCAATATCGGTGAAGTAGGTGCAGAACATGCTGCCTGCACGGTAAAAGCGAGTCGGGACACCAGCTTTTTTTGCTGCGTCGTTAAGTCCCTTTTCGAGCATTGCGGATTTTGCTTCGATCGATTTATAACGCCCTGGCTTTGAAAGCTCTTTTATGGTCTCAATACCGGCTGTCATGGCTAGAGGGTTGCCGGAGAGTGTACCCGCCTGATAGACCGGGCCTTCCGGAGAGATCATGGACATGATCTCTTTTCTTCCGCCGTATGCACCTACAGGCAGACCTCCGCCGATCACCTTGCCGAGACAGGTCATGTCCGGCTTTATGCCATAGTACGCCTGTGCTCCGCCGAAGGATACCCTGAATCCGGTCATGACTTCGTCGAAGATGAGCACGATACCGTGTTTCTTTGTGAGTTTTCTCAGTGTTTCCAAAAAGCCCGATTTTGGAAGTACGCAGCCGATATTGCCGACAACAGGCTCGATAATTACGCATGCGATGTTGTTGGCTTCCTTTTCGACGAGACTCTTGAACGCAGCGATATCATTATAGGGAAGGGTGAGCGTATTCCGTGCATAGGACTTTGGCACTCCGGGGCTGTCGGGCAGACCGAACGTCATAGCACCTGACCCGGCCTTAACGAGCAATCCGTCAGCATGACCATGGTAGCAGCCTTCAAACTTGACGATCTTGTCTCTTCCGGTGAATCCCCGGGCAACCCTGATAGCTGACATGGTCGCCTCAGTGCCGGAATTTACCATCCTGATTTTGTCCATGGAAGGATAGATCTTGAGCACAAGGTCTGCAAGTTCTATTTCAAGCGCAGTGGGTGCGCCGTAGCTTGTACCTTTTTCTGCAGCCTTCTTGAGTGCAGTTACTACCCGCGGGAAGGCATGGCCGAGGATCATAGGGCCCCAGGAAAGCACGTAATCTATATAGGAATTACCGTCAACGTCATAGATACGGGAACCCTTTGCACTGTCGATAAAAAGTGGGTTGCCTCCGACAGCCTTGAATGCCCGCACAGGGCTGTTTACGCCCCCGGGAATAACCGCTGATGCCCTTCGAAACAAACTCTTTGAAATGGAGTGATTTTTCATAACTAGTTAATCTATCACAAAAAAAGTTTTTGTGTCAAAATCTGCGATATTTTTTCTTAGATATGCTATAACAGATGCACTTTAAAATTGGAGGCTTATAGATGATGAGAAGAGTTGCTGTACTATGTGTTCTTGCACTGGCATTAGTATCCTGTTCCAAGAAGGATGCCGAGGTAAAGGGTCCCTATCTTGCGAAGGTTGACAATACGGCAGTGACCCAGGCAGATTTTGACCGGGAGTTCCAGGCGCTGCCTGATTATGCCCAGCAAATTTTCACCGATGCTGCGGGGAAAGAGAAATTCCTGAACGAGATCATTAACAAGGAGCTTCTGTATAAGGAAGCGGTCAAAAAGGGCTATGACAAGGGCCAGGATTACATTAAGAAAGTGGAAGAGTTCAAGAAACTCTCTCTCGTGTCCGAGCTCTTTGAGAAAGAGATCATGGCAAAGGCCAAGGTCTCTGACCAGGAAACAAAAGACTATTACGATAAGAACAAGGATGACTTTATTGTTGCAAAGGAAATCAAGGCAAGCCATATTCTGGTGAAGACCGAGGATGAGGCCCAGAAAGTCCTCGCTCGTTTGAAGAAGGGTGAGAAGTTCGAGGCAGTTGCCAAGGCCGTTTCAATAGATACCGGTTCAGCAAAGAACGGCGGCGATCTCGGCTTTTTCAAGAAAGGCCAGATGGTGCCTGAATTTGAACGGGCAGCTGCAGCACTCAAGACTGGCGAGATCACCAGTTCACCGGTCAAGAGCCCCTTTGGTTTCCATGTTATCAAGGTGACGGACAAGAAGACCGGCGATCCTATTCCCTTTGACAAAGTGCGCGACCTCGTTTCGCAGAAGCTTTCCGGCGAGAAACAGAAAGGGGTCTTTGATACCTATATGGCTGAGCTGAAGAAGACCCACAAGGTCGAGATCAACAAGGAAGCCCTGAACGCAAAGCCTGCTCCAGCAAAAACGGATAAGCAGGAAGCACCTGCAAAGCCTGAGGAAAAGAAGGCAGAACCGAAAAAATAACGTCTATATTCAGAATACAGAATTCAGGAGTCAGAATTCAGCAGTATCAGGATTCTGACTCCTTTTTTATCTTTCGCTATTGCTGGATTTTTCCTGAGGTATTATCTTCTTACTACTGACTTCTGGCTCCTGACCGCCTGCTTCGGTCTTCATGAATTCTATCCATATCGGCAGGGCTGCCGAGGCTCCTGTTTCCTTGCTGCCGATGGGCTTATGATCGTCTCTGCCTACCCATACGCCAACTACGAGATTGTCGTCAAAGCCGATGAACCATGCGTCTGTGTAGTCGTTTGTGGTTCCGGTTTTGCCATACACCGGACGCTTCAGTTCCTTTGCCCGCGTGGCAGTGCCTTCTTTTACGACAGCACTGAGCAATATTCTGAGTTCCTTAACAACATCCTCTTCAAGAATCTCTGTCTGCTTCGGCAGAATTTCGTCTATAACGATCTTGTCCCTGTTCTCGATCCGCTCATAGGGGATCAGGTCCATCATCTTCCCGGATGCAAAGACAGCGTATGCATGGGTCATCTCAAGAAGTGTTACGTCTGAGGCGCCGAGCGCAAGGGGCATATAGGGTTGAAGTTCGCTCTTGACGCCGAGATCTCGAGCTGTCTGGATCACATTCTCAAGTCCAACAGTGCTTGCGAGCCGGACTGTTGCGCTGTTTAACGAACGGGCAAGGGCTGTCCTCAGGGTGACAACTCCATGATATTTCCCATCATAGTTTTTTGGTGTCCACATCTGCCCCTGCCTGCTGCCCTTGAAGGATATTGGAGCGTCGTTTATCGTGTCCTCAGCGGTCATGCCGTCTTTTATTGCGGTAACATAGACAAACGGTTTGAATGCAGAGCCAGGCTGGCGCAACGCCTGGGTTGCCCGGTTAAACTGGTTTTTCCAGAAATCGAATCCGCCGACCATTGCCTTGATATGGCCGGTGCGGAGATCGAGGGCAACGAGCGATGCCTGTATCCCGGGCTTGCACCGTTTTTCTATGGCCTTGACACCATTTGTGAGTGCTTTTTCTGCAGCCTGCTGCATCTTCAGGTCAATGGTTGCATGGATCTTGTATCCAGCGGTATAAAGCTCGCTGCCGTATTTCTGCTCCAGTTGCTGTCTTAGGAGTTCGACAAAATAGGGCGCTTCATATTTTCGGTAATGAGGAGCCGTGGGTATTGGTTCCGTCAAGGCCTCGTCGTACTGCTCCCGCTTGATTAACTTATGCTGAAGCATCAGCTGAAGCACTATTGAACGCCTTTCCTTTGCTTTTTCAAAGTTTCTGAACGGAGAATACTGTGAGGGGGCCTTGGGGAGGGATGCGAGAAGTGCTGCTTCAGCAATGGTCAGATCTTTCACGGTCTTTCCGAAATAGGTCTGACTCGCAGCCTCAATGCCATACGACCTTGTGCCGAAATAGGCCTGATTCAGATACAGACCGAGAATCTCATCTTTCGTGTAGCGCTTTTCGATCTGAATAGAAAGTGCTGCTTCACGGATCTTGCGTTTTATTGATTTTTCCGGTTTCAGAAAGAGCATTTTTGCCAGCTGCTGGGTGATGGTACTTCCGCCCTGTTTCATGCCGCCTGCCCTGATATCATGCGTGAGCGCGCGCACGATGCCGATGATATCAACGCCCGGATGGCTATAGAAACGGACGTCCTCGATCGCAATAATAGCCTTCTTCACATGAACCGGGATCTCGTAATGAGGAATGAATGTCCTGCGCTCAACATAGAATTCAGCGATCACCTGTCTGTCACTGGAATATACCCGTGAAGATTCAACCGGCACATATTCCTCAATGGCATTGAGCTTGGGAAGATCAGAGAGTGTCCAGTAGAGAAAGCCGCCGCCAACGCCTGCAAGCCCTCCAAGGATGAAGAATATGATGATAAGGACCCCGAAGCGGGACTTTTTTTCTGCGTTCTGAACATCCTGTTCAAGACCGGACATGGTCTATTATACAGGAGTTAAACGCGAGATTGCCTGCGATTGGACTTAGCTCGTCAGTTGCTGCTAACAGCCGCTTTTATGCGCTGAAGGCCTGCCTGCGCTAAACGTATGTGTTGACTCACGAAGGGCACTCATGCTATTATCGCCGTAAAGTTTTTGAGGTTTTTGGACTTGTAGGGCAACAAGGACTGTCAAAATACCCCTTTTTCTGCAAGGGGTTTTTATTTTCCGGGGGGTATCATGGCGAACAGACAGCAACAGGCGGCAAAGGTGGAATTAAAAAAACAGAATACCTTTGCGGCTGGACTGCTTTCGGAACGCTTTCCTCAAGTTACCGGTATGGTGATCCACATGACTTATTATCAAAATGGTATAAACCCTGTTCTCATGGTCCGCACAATCAACGTTTTTCCGACCTCTGCCGCCTATTTCAAAATGGACTGCATGATAAAGGGCTGTGAAAGCGGCGGATTTGACCTCACTCCGGTAATTAAGAACATGATCAAGGCTCGCAAGAAAGAGAAGAAGGGTGCACTTGACTGCAAGGGAAAGGTCGATGCAGTTGCTGGTGATCATGCAAGTGTGGAGTATGAGATTATCGTTAAATACGGCAGAGCAAGCCGTTAGGTCCTGCTTCCTGTTCCTTTCCGCTCTCTTCAAATCCCTCTGCAGTATCGGGACATGCTACTATAATGCAAACGTTTTTTATTTTGGAGAACGGCAATGTCAAAGCAGATGCTATTTGGAAGATACCTTGTAGAAAAAGGTGTCATAACGATGGAGTCGGTTATTAGTGCGCGGCTGCTCCAGCGCAGGAGGAATCGGCAGATCGGTGATCTTGCCATGGCAAAGGGCTGGCTTACCGAGCATGCTGTCATGAGGATACTCATCATCCAGGAAGAGACTGGCGAAAAGTTCGGCGAGATAGGTGTCAGACTGAAATATATATCGCAGGAGCGTGTAAACGAACTGTTGGGATATCAGAAAGAGTCATATCTGCTCTTTGGCGAGGCACTGGTCGAACTGAATGTCATGAACGCTGATACTGTGAAGAAGCATCTCCATGAGTTTCGAGGCAAGTGAGACACGACTCGCCTGGCAACGGCCGGCAGAGTCTGATGAGAAAAGTCGTTATCCCTTAGCACCGCTGAAAGTCCTTTTCCATTGCCGCTACCTTTTTCAGCCTTTTCTTATGGCGTTCAGCCTTTGAAAACTTTGCCCGGAGGAAGACAGAAACGATCTCTTCTGCGAGATTGGGACCTATGACCCTTGCGCCGAGGCAGAGCACGTTCATTTCATCGTCTTCAACTCCCTGGCGGGCCGAAAACGTATCATGGCATACGGATGCCCGAATGCCGGGAACTTTGTTTGCAGCAATACAGGCGCCAACTCCGCTTCCGCAGACGATTATGCCGCGAACAGCTTTCTTTCGGATGATCTTATCTGCAACAGCCAACGCAAAATCCGGATAATCCGAGGGTTTGTCATTATGAGCGCCAACATCAATGACCGTATGGCTGTTCTTCTTCAGCAATGAAATGATCTCCTGCTTCAGATGAAACCCGCCGTGGTCTGCACCGACTGCGATCTTCATGCGCCTATTTCTTGAGAAGCTTCTTTGCCCGTGCCGCGATGTTTTCTTTTGTAAAGCCAAACTTCTCGAAAAGGATCTTTGCTGGTGCCGATGCGCCGAATCGGTCCATGCCGATTACATCACCTTTAAGGCCGACGTACCGATACCAGCTCTGCGTAGATGCAGCTTCAACTGCAAGTCTCTTCTCAACCTTTAAAGGAAGGACCGAGTTTTTGTATGCTGCTGCCTGCTCTTCAAAAAGTTCAAACGAAACCATGTTTACCACACGTGCTTTCACTCCTGTCTTCTGCAGCTCTTCTGCGGCCGCAAGAGTAGGATGTATTTCTGCGCCTGAAGATAGAAGAATGATATCAGGTGTGCCTTTGCAGTCCAGAAGCACGTATCCGCCTTTTTCTACCCCCTCTGCAGAGCCGTATTTTTTCCTGTCCAGCACGGGAAGATTCTGCCTCGAAAGGATCAGTGCATGCGGTCTTTTTTGGTCCTTGATAGCGATCTTCCAGGCCGAGGAAGTCTCATTTGCATCGGCAGGACGGATAACGTAAAGATGCGGCATTGCTCTGAGACTGCTGAGATGGCCGATGGGCTGATGTGTCGGCCCGTCTTCACCAAGGCCGATGGAGTCATGGGTAAAGACATAGACAGCATGTGTTTCCATGAGAGCTGCAAGTCTGATCGCAGGCCTCATATAATCGGAAAAAACAAGGAAGGTGCCGCCATAGGGAATGATCATCCTGCTCAAGGCCATGCCGTTTAGGATTGCGCCCATGGCATGTTCCCTGACGCCGAAGTGAATATTTCTGCCGCCTTTTGCAGAGCCAAAGTCTGCATATTTCTTGAGGTGTGTGTTGTTGGATGGTGCGAGGTCTGCAGAGCCTCCGACAAGATGGGGGAGCTTGTCAGCTATTGCATTGAGTACTTTGCCTGAGGCACTCCGCGTTGCAATGCTTCCGTCCTCAGGCTTGAACATTGGCAGAAGCTTTTCCCATCCGTCAGGCAGTTTTCCTGTTGAGATGGTATTCCATGTTTTTGAGAGTTCAGGGAATTTCTTTGCATACCTTTTCAGTATGACTGTCCATGATGCCTCGTCTTTCTTGCCCTTCTGAACAGCCTTACGCATCTGCCTGAGCGCCTGAGCAGGGATGTAAAACTTCTTGAGCGGCCAGCCGAGGTTCTGCTTTGTAAGTTTCAGCTCCTCCTCGCCAAGCGGGGAACCGTGCACATCCGGCGTGTCCTGTTTGTGCGGGCTGCCGAAGCCGATATGGGTGCGCACCAGAAGTATAGATGGTTTTGATTTCTCTTTCTTTGCTGCTGCAATCGCTTTTTCGATTCCCTTAAGGTCTTCGCCGTCTACCCGCTGCACATGCCATCCGTATGCATCGAATCTCTTCGCAACGTCTTCTGTGAATGCAATATCTGTGGTGCCCTCAATGGTGATCTTATTGTCAGAATAGAGATAGATGATCTTGCCGAGCTTCAGATGACCTGCCAAAGACGCAGCTTCTGATGAAAGACCTTCCATAAGATCGCCGTCGCTTACAATACCGTAGATGTGATAGTCGAGAAGAGGAAAGCCCGGTTTATTGAACATATCGGAAAGATATCTTTCTGCCATAGCCATGCCGACCCCTGTTGCAAATCCCTGGCCAAGAGGTCCTGTAGTTGTCTCGATGCCGCAGTCAAGACAATACTCGGGATGGCCCGGGGTCTTGCTCTCCCACTGCCTGAAGTTCTTAATGTCATCGAGCGAAATATCATGGCCTGTCAGATGGAGAAGGCTGTACAGAAGCATGGAGCCATGGCCGGCTGAGAGCACGAACCGGTCACGATTATTCCAGTAGGGATTTTTCGGATTGTGCTTCAGAAAGCTGTTCCAGAGCACATATGCCATGGCAGCATCTCCCATAGGCATGCCGGGATGGCCTGAATTCGCCTGCTGAACTGCGTCAGCTGAGAGCATCCGTATGGTGTTAATGCAGAGTTGGTCAAGGTTCATCTTTTTCACAAGCGCCTCCAAATAGAGTGGTTATTTTAGAAGACAGAAATCTCCCCATGAGACAGCCAGCATCGGGATGCAATGATGTTACAAAAATCATGCAATGCAAATCAACTTTGACGCTCTCGTAAAAAGTCCGTCTGCTGCGTTGCGCTTCAAAGCTCGTCACTGCGACCTGCCCATAAGCACGCCTCATTCCTCACTTTTTGCGCGCCTTGCCTCCGAAGCTTTTTGCAAAGCCGTTTTATAATTGCCTTTTTACGAACTCTTCGACTTCGAGGATGCAGGAGAATAAAATATTATCTGAGTCGCATGATATAATGAAACACATTCTGAATTGACGAGGAGTCATGCATGAAACAGATTCGCTGGTATCTGTTCCTTACTGCAGCGCTGGTTGGTATTTCAGCAGTATTTTATCTTGTCCAGATCGCTATCTTTCACAAGACCGAAGATACGTTCTTTTATATGCTGCAGGACATTGCCTTTGTGCCGGTTCAGGTTCTCCTTGTAACGCTTTTTCTGAATCAACTTCTCACCATGAGGGAGAAGAGGGTGTTGCTGAAGAAACTGAACATGCTGATCGGTACGTTTTACATAGAGGTGGGGACTGACCTTATGAAGCAGCTCTACCAGTTCGGTAGCGATCTGTCAGCAGTGAGACAAGGGATGCTTGTTTCAGGAAAGTGGACAGAGAGAGATTTTTTGAACGCACAAACTGCAGTCAAAAACGCTCACTATGGCATAGACAGCAGAACAGGTGACCTGAACGAACTCAAAACCTTTCTTGCAGAAAAGAGGACTTTTCTGCTGAGCCTTCTTGCAAACCCCAATCTTCTTGAACATGATGCCTTTACCGACCTGCTCTGGGCGGTCTTTCATCTTGTTGAGGAACTGGCTGCACGGCAGGAGTTTACGAATCTTCCGAAGTCTGACTTTGACCATCTCTCTGGCGACATAAAACGTGCTTACTCCCAGTTGCTTGTTGAGTGGCTCTCATACATGAAGCATCTAAAAAATGATTACCCGTATCTGTTTTCTCTGGCGGTCAGGATGAATCCCATGGATGTGAATGCAAACCCGGTTGTACATTAATGGAGGCTCTATGTCTGAAGAAAAGGATGTAAATGTTGAGTTCTGTCTGGGCAAAGAGAGTCAGGAGGCATCGAACTACGAAGAGATGCTGAAACATGCAGGCCACAGGATCCAGATCGTTTCATTTCCCAGAGGCGTTCAGATCTTAAAGGTTTCGATGGAGTGCGTCACCTGCAACAAGGTGCTGATCGAGTATGACAATCCGGATTACGCGGAGTAAGGCAGAGGATTTTACATCCCTAATGCTTCTTTGGTCATCTGCTCAGCAATTTCGAAGACCGCTTTTTTCCCTTCTTCTGTGCGTGCCTCAATATAGAACCTGACCTTTGGTTCTGTGCCTGATGGTCTTATCATGAGCCACGAGCCGTCGTCAAAGACCAGCTTAGTGCCATCGACCGTGATCAGATTCTTGACCGTGCGTTTCTGTCCAGCGATTGTGAGCGACGCGCCCACAGGATAGCGCTGTGCAATGACCGAAAGTCTTTGAAGAAGCGGCTGCCCCACAAGGGAACGGTCAACCGAGATGCCTGAACGGTCAGGATAATAATGTCCGAACTCATTCATGATCTCGTTAAGATAATTCCCCAAATTCTTTCCGGTGACTACCATCATCTCGATCGCAAGCAAAAGGCCGAAGATCGCGTCTTTTTCGAGTGTGTGGTTGTATCCGGTAATTCCATCAGATTCTTCAAAGGCAGCGATAGCCCGCTTATCAGAAGACGGCAGGAGGAATGGCCTGAAGTTCTTGAATCCGACCTTTGTCTCTCTGACAGGTATGCCGAGCTTTTCTGCCACGGCATTTACCAGATTGCTTGTTCCTACGGATTTTGCAACTAGACCGTGGAACTTTTTGTGCACGTGGAGAAAATGCAGTGCCATGGCGCCAAAATAATTCATTGCTATCTGCATTGCGCCGTCAGAGAAGCGGATGCGGTCGCCATCAGGGTCCATGATAACGCCGAGCTTTAGTTTTGCAGTGCTTGCAGCGAGGATCTTTTCTACTCCTGCCATATTTGTTTCTGAAGGCTCGGGAGGCACCCCGCCAAAGAGGTAGTCATCCGCGGTCCTGAGGTATATGATCTTCGGGCTTGTGCCGAGAATCCTCTGTGCCCTGCCACGTGTTGAACCATGAACATTATCAATACAGATGATACAATCTGCTACTGCAATGAACTCCTTTATCTTCTGAAGGTCGATCGTTTTTCTCTGCTGGATGTAATCGAGATACAGTGTGGTCAGGTCGATTTTTTCGATATGCTCTGGCTTGACAGATGGAGGCGTCTCAGCATCCTGCATCATGCGATTGGCGATTTCTTCGATTTTCGTGGTTATTTCCGAGCCGGCCGGCCCGCCGTCAGAGGGATTGAACTTAAAGCCTGCATAGTTGGCAGGATTATGCGACGGCGTAAGGTTAATGGCGCATGCTGCTTTGAGCATCTCAATGCCTGCAGAGAATTCGGGCGTGGCAGCTTCTCCCGCATACCATGTCTTAATGCCTGCATTTTGGAGTTGACCGATCACCTCCATGGCAAAGTCCGGCCCGAGGAAACGGTTGTCATGGCCGACGATGGCGCCGCGTTTTTTTATCTCGGCGAAATCTCTTACTCCCATTGCCTGCATGACCGTGGGATCATCTGACCTGAGCATCTCTATGACAGCAGACGTCACGATGCGCACATTATTGAAGGTATAATCCGTGCCGATCTCGCCGCGCCATCCTGAGGTGCCGAATACGACCGGTGCAGGAGCCATGTTTTCCCTTGCAAACTTTTCTATAGCTGAAAGCAGCCCCTTGTTTGTCAACACATCAGAAAGAATGGTTTTCCAGCATGATGCAGCATCAGTAAATTTTAGAGACATGAATCCCTCCACGGTTATTATTCGAAATATTGTATCACAGTCTTAATATCATGAAAAAGCTGCTCTATGCAAAGATGATCCCCAGATATGCTAATATACCTAACTTTTTTCAATGCAGGAGGATTCCATGGCAAAGACATACACTATAGCGCTCATCCCCGGTGACGGCACGGGACCCGAAGTTGTCCGTGAGGGAGTCAAGGTCCTTAATGCTGCAGCTGTTAAGGCCGAGTTCAAACTTGAGTATACAACGTTCGATTTTGGTGCAGAACGGTATCTGAAGACCGGAGAGACGCTCCCTGACAGCGCTATTGAGGAGTTCAAGAAATTTGACTCCATGTTTCTTGGTGCGATCGGCCACCCTGATGTAAAACCCGGTATTCTCGAAACAGGCATACTTCTCAAAACGCGCTTTGCCCTTGACCAATACATCAATCTCAGGCCGGTCAAGCTCTATCCCAATGTGGAAACCCCTCTTAAGGACAAGGGACCTGATGAGATCGATTTTGTGGTTATTCGCGAGAACACGGGCGGCATTTATACCAGCATTGGCGGCGCAACGCGTGTTGGCACACCTGATGAGATCGCCACACAGCTGATGGTATACGACCGCAAGACCGTTGACCGTTGTTTGAAGTATGCTTTTGAACTAAAAAAGAAACGCAATGCAATGAATCCCAAATACGCAGCAAAGCCAATCACGCTCATTCATAAGAGGAATGTGCTCACCCATTGTGGTGATCTCTGGTACCGGGCTTTCGAAGAGATGGGAGCAAATCAGTATCCTGAGCTGAAACGCGATTACAATCACGTTGATGCAGCGAACATGTGGTTTGTAAAGAACCCTGAATGGTTTGACGTTGCTGTCACGGAAAATCTTTTCGGCGATATCATCACCGATCTCGGTGCCATGATCCAGGGCGGGCTTGGCGTGGCCTCAGGCGGCAACATTAATCCGCAAGGCGTCTCGATGTTCGAGCCGATGGGCGGCAGCGCTCCGAAGTATACCGGGAAGAATGTGATCAATCCGATGGCAGCGATCGGCGCAGCCATGATGATGCTTGATACCATTGGCGAGTCAAAGGCAGCACAGGGGATCGAGGCGGCCATGATCGCCGTGATGCAGAAAATGAAGAGCCAGGCTGCCGGCCAGATGGGCATGAGCACGACTGAGGTGGGTGACAAGATAGCAGACCTTGTCGCAAAGTCGTAAGAAAACTGAGAACTGCTCAGGTGTATAGTCTGTAGGCATTTAGATAGTCCTAACAGACTACAGTCTAAATACCTGAGTAGTCCCTGTTACCAAATATCATTATTTATATAGATTCTGTTCACTTCTGCATCTTCTTGATAGCTTCGCCGAGCTTCTGAATTTCTTCTCCATACAGTGCCCAGTTGCCTTCTCTCTGCGCTTTTATGGCGCGGTCGAAATGCTCCTTTGCAAGCGTAGTCAGTTTCTTATCTTCTTTTCCTGCAATTACTGCAGGCAGCCGCAGATTGCCAGATGCCAAAGCCTCATCCGTAACCTTCACCTCACCAAAGATCTTTGATAGCGCGGCATCAAGGGTCTCTTCCATGGCGATGCGGTTTTCATACGCAACAATGACCCGTTTGAGCTCAGGTATTTTGCCGGTTTCTGCACGTAGATAGAGCGGCTGAACATAGATCAGAGAGTTTTCGATTGGGATCACCAGCAGTGTGCCCTGGATCACCTGTGAGCCGCGCTGGTCCCAGAGCGAGATCTGGCGGGATATCTCCGTATCCTGATTGAACCTGGCAACGATCTGCTTTGGACCGTACACAAGCCTATCTTTGGGAAAACGATATACAACAAGCTTTCCGTAATCGTCTCCGTCGCTGCGTGCCACCATCCAGGCCGAAAGATTATCCTTCTTTTTTGGATTGAAGGGAATCATCAGGATAAACTCTTCCTTCTTTTCTTCCGGAAGTTTCATGATCGTATAGTAAGACTCCATTACTGCTTTATCCTTGCCGCCTAATGCCGGAATCTCCCACTGGTCTTCTCTGTTATAGAAGCTCTGAGGCTCCTCCATATGGTAGGTGGAGTAGATCTGTGTCTGGATATCGAAGAAGTCGAGGGGATAGCGAATATGCTTTCTGAGATCAGCAGGCATTTCTGCAAGCGGCTGCAGCGTTTTTGGGAAGATCGCATCGATTGTTTTGATCAATGGATCTTCCTTGTCTGCAACATAGAACATCATGCTGCCGTCAAAGGCATTGATCGTGATCTTTACCGAATTCCGCATGTAGTTCATGCCTTTTGCGGATGGCTGGGAATAGGGAAACCGCCTGCTTACGGTGTATGCATCCACCATCCAGAATAGGTGTCCGTCATCTGCAATGACCATGTAAGGATCAGCATCGAGCATCAGGAACGGCATCACTTTGTGTACCCTTTCCATGATATTCCGGTGAAAAATGACTTTACTCTGACTGGTAACATCGTTCGAAAGAATAAGCTTCATGGATTGAAAATAGGCGGCAAAGGCCATCTTCTTCAGTAAGGAATCGAGCGGCACCCCTGTTTTTCCTGAATATTCAGAAAAGACATTCTCTTCTCCGGAGGGATAATCAAACTCCTTGGACTTCGTATTCACGATCACATAGGGGCTTGAGAGCCTGCCGAAATAGATTTCCGGCCTGGTCACCTTGATCGCATCTGAAGTCGATATCGGCGGGATGTCCTTGATCAGCAGCACCGGCAGCCCTTCAGGGGTTACCTGATTTACCGGTCCGAGCGTCAACCCGTATCCATGGGTAAAGGTCAGGGTCTCGTTGATCCAGTTGCGGGTCGGGATGCTCTCGCTCGACATCTCTCTTGGCGAGAGCATGGTCTGACGGTATTCTCCGTTGATCATGTAACGGTCGTTGCCCACGGACGAAAAGCGGTAATATGTCCGAATCTCCTGGATCTGGCTGAAGGTATCGAGCAGCGGCCGATGGTCCCACAGACGTATGTTCTTAATAGTTGCGCTATTCTTTTTGATATCACTGCGGTCAAGAGCAGTGCTGCCTGAGATATCCCGATCCTTTACCTTGTCGAGGCCAAAGGCCTTGCGCGTGAATGCGATGTTGTTCTTGATATACGGGGTTTCCTTGACCAGCTCGTTCGGTGCAACAAAAAACTTCTGCAGGATCGCAGGATAAACCGAGCTGCCAATAAATGAGACTGCAATATATAAAGCTACGCTGGCGCCAAGGAGCAGGCTGCGTCTGATGTATATATTGGCCAGGAAGAGAGCTGCTAATCCTATAGCCATCGTGATTCTTATCTTCATGAAGGGGATTACAGCATGCACATCCGTATAGGTGGCGCCGGCAATATGGCCGTGAGACGAATAGAGGATAGCATGCATGCCGATGTATGACTTCCAGGCCATAACAGCAAAGATCATGGAGCCGAGCAGAGAGAGGTGAGCTGAGGCAGCGTGCTCTGCTGTTATGCCACGGTTGCTCAGGGACATCGCTCCCTTGACAACGTAGATCAGAGCGAGCGCAGCGAGCGTTGCCCAGAGCGTTAACTGAAGGGCATTCGCAGCGAGCTCGTGAGCAGGAAGAGCGAATAGATAAAAAGAGACATCCTTGTTGAAGATCGGGTCAGCATATCCTGATGCAGTTCCATGGATGTATGAGAGAAAGGTGAGCCAGTTAGCGTTAAACAGACTTGCCATGAAGAGGCCGGTCAAAACCGGAACAATGATCCTGATCCAGTCAATATGCCGGAGCAGATCGAGCTGCGGCATGGTCTGAATGTTCAGGGGGATTACGACTGCCCTGCCTTTCATAGCCTGCAGCGCAATCTGTATGTTTATGTACGTGATCAGAAAGCCGCCCAGTGCGCCGGCAAGGGCTGAGAAAGCCTGTCCTTGAACCTGCGTGCTGAATATCAGGCCCTGTCCGATGTCTTTGAACCAGAGCCAGTCAATATAGAGAGAGAGAAACTCCGGCAGGAGAATAAGCAGAAAAAAGAATGTGAGAAATAATAACAGCAGTTTTCCAAATGGTCTTTTTATCATGTATCCCCCTGATGCAGATTGTGTATTTATATATCTTACCACTGATCAGGATGATCTCTGCCAATAATCGTTTAGTCGGCTTCTTTGTTAATCTTCTTCCTCTTGATTCGGATTTTCTTCTGTCGCATAAACAACGTTTCCACTTTTTTTCTGGCCCAGGGGGTTTTTCTCAGAAATGCCAGACTAGACTTGATGCTTGGATCATAAGAGAAGCATCTGATCCTTATGAGGTTGCTCATTTCTTCCCAACCATAATGTTCCACCAAGTGGGTAAGCATCATTTCGAGCGTGATGCCGTGAAGGGGATTGTTGGCCTGCTGGTCAGGCATGTCCTGATCTGCTTCGTTAGTCATTTCGGCTTATTCAGGTTTTTTGCCGCGGTTTTTAATAATAAGGCCGTTCAAGAAGCGTCTGAGAATCTGATCGCCGCATTCCCGGTAATTTCTCTGGTCCTCGCTCCTGAAGAGCGCAGACAGTTCTGCTTTTGAGATGTCAAAATCCGCAAGTTTCAGGATCTCGATCATATCCGTATCCTTCAGGTTCAGCGCGATCCTCAGTTTTTTTAGTATTTCATTATTGGTCATGGTATTATTTTCCCCTGTTATTCTGTTTCTGATTAACGACCTCAGTACAGAGCCAATCAAGGCGTTGTAAAACAGCGCGAATTTGTTTGCCTAACTGCTCTGAATGTAGCATAGTTGATTGCTCAAAGCAATTATGAGTGACCTGCCCTGCGTGCAAAGAACGTAATGGTTTGAGTATAATATTTACCTAAAATTCACTTTACGGGAGCAATGATAATGAAGCGAGTCGGATTTGTGGGATGGCGTGGTATGGTTGGCTCAGTGCTGATGGGCCGCATGCTGGAAGAGAAGGATTTCGATCTTATTGATCCGGTCTTTTTTACAACGTCGAATGTGGGCGGTCTTGGGCCGAAGATCGGCAAGGATGTGCCTGCGTTGAAAGACGCAAAAAATATCGACGACCTCAAGACAATGGAGATCATTGTCTCCTGTCAGGGCGGCGACTATACCTCTGAGGTCTTTCCTAAACTCCGTGCGCAAGACTGGAACGGTCTTTGGATAGATGCAGCGTCAACGCTCCGCATGGAAAAGGATGCAATCATCATTCTTGATCCGGTCAATATGGATGTCATCAAGGACGGGCTGGCAAAGGGGATAAAGAACTACATCGGCGGCAACTGTACAGTCTCTTTGATGCTTTTGGCATTAGGCGGATTGTATAAGGCAGGACTTGTGGAGTGGATGAGCGCGATGACCTATCAGGCTGCATCAGGCGCAGGCGCGAATAACATGCGCGAACTGCTAAAGCAGATGGGAGAGGCGCACAGGGCTGCGAGGGTTCTGCTCGATGACCCGGCATCTGCCATCCTTGATATTGACCGCGAGGTCGCCGGCACGCTTCGGGACAAGAACTTTCCGACTGCCTATTTCGGTGTGCCGCTTGCCGGATCGCTCATCCCCTGGATAGACAAACAGCTCGATAATGGCCAGAGCAAGGAAGAGTGGAAGGGTCAGGCAGAGACGAACAAGATACTGGGCCGTGAAGAGAACCCAATCCCGATCGACGGCCTCTGCGTGCGGATCGGTGCAATGCGCTGCCACAGTCAGGCGCTCACGATCAAGCTCACAAAGGATGTACCGCTGGACGAGATCAATGAGATGATAGCCAAGCATAACCAGTGGGTGAAACTGGTGCCGAACCAGCGCGACATAACCATGCGCGAGCTGACGCCTGCTGCGATCACCGGAACGCTGAGTGTCCCTGTCGGCCGTCTGCGCAAGATGAACATGGGGCCTCAGTTCCTTGCTGCATTCACCTGCGGCGATCAGCTTCTCTGGGGAGCAGCGGAGCCGTTGCGGCGGATGCTCAGAATTCTCGTAGAAAAGTGACGGCGAGGTAAAAAGTCCGTATGCTGTATTGCGCGTCATCCATTGTCAATGCGACGCATGGAAAGAAAAGTGACGGCTTGATCTCGCAGATATGACGGTGATCCCTCAAAGCCGGTCAAGGTGATATTATTTCCCTTGGCATTGAGTCGGGTTTGCCGGAGTTCACTGTAGTTGCAGTGCTGTCGGATATACAGCCGTGGCTGGAGATGCTCATCTGAATCGCTGCGACCGGCTTTTCGGAACCTCCGCCCTATCTGTTCTGTGTATATAAGAAAATTGGAATATCCAGAGGTATATGAAATCTGTTGATCTGATTGTTAAAGCCGACTATGTCCTGACCATGGATCAGGATTTTGTTGTTATCGAAGGAGGCGCAATAGCAATTAAGGGCAAGAAGATCGTTGCTGTAGATACAGCCTCAGAGATTACACGGAAATATTCTGCTTCAAAGATCATCGAAGGGGAAGGCAAGGTTGCCTTTCCCGGTCTGGTAAATACCCACACCCATGCAGCCATGGTCTATTTCAGGGGTCTGGCGGATGATCTTCCTCTCAAGGTCTGGCTTGAGGAGCATATCTGGCCTGCAGAGGCAAAATGGCTCAGCCCTGAGTTTGTGAGCGATGCGGTCGAACTTGCCTGTCTTGAGATGCTGAAGGCAGGGATCACGGCATTCGCGGACATGTATTTCTTTGGCAATGCAGTGGCCCAGTCGACCAGGAAAATCGGCATGCGCGCTGTTGTCGGTTCAGGTGTTGTTGATTTTCCGTCTGCGACCGGAAATAATGCTGATGACTATCTGGCCAATGCTGACAGTTTCATCAAGAAGTGGAAGGGTGATGACCTCATTATTCCGTCGATAGCTGATCATTCGGCGTACGCCTGTTCACCAGAAACCCTGAAAAAATCAAAGGCCCTTGCAGACCGGCATGACGTGATGCTTCAGATACATCTGGCTGAGACCGAGTGGGAGGTCAGTGAAATGCTTTCCCGCCATGGCAAACGGCCTGTGGCACATCTTAATTCCCTGGGCCTTCTTGATGAACGTCTGATCGCAGCCCATTGCGTCTGGCTTGAGCCGGATGAAATCACTATGCTGGCGAGATCAAAGACCAATGTTTCGCACTGCATAGAATCGAATCTCAAACTTGCTTCTGGTATAGCCCCAATCGTGAAGATGCTGCATGCAGGCGTGAATGTCTCTTTTGGCACTGACGGCGCTGCAAGTAACAATGACTTGAGTATTCTGAGTGAGATGTCAACTGCTGCAAAGGTGCATAAGGCCATATCGGGGGATCCGACAGCATTGACAGCAAAACAGGCACTGCTTATGGCAACACGCCACGGCGCTGATGCCCTCGGTCTCGGTAGTCTGATCGGGAGTCTTGAATCAGGCAAGGCTGCTGACATTGTGATCGCTGATCTCAGGCGGCCCCATCTGACACCTTTGTATGACATCTACTCGCACATTGTCTATGCCATGCATGCTGCTGACATTGATACGGTGGTCGTTGGCGGAAAGGTCTTATTAGAGCAGAGAAACCTGTCTGTTCTTGACGAAGCTGAGATCATTGCAAAGGCAGTCGCATGGGGTAAAAAAATAAAGGAAGGACATTGCCATTCGTAATCTGTTCATCAGAATCGTAATATCTGCTTCTCTTCTTATTATCCTGGCTGCCTCCGCAGCATTTGCTCACCCGGGAAAGACCGACTACCAGGACGGTCACAAATGCCTTAAGAACTGTGAAGATTGGGATATGAATTACGATGAATACCACCTTCATGATAAGGACAGAAACGCCATACGCATGGACGGCAGGAAGAAGTCTTTGAGGGCGCCGTCAATAAAACCTGAACCAAAGCTATCAAAGCGTGAAGTTGTGATCGTTCCAATCCTGCCAACTGCTGAACCTCAGGCAGAGGTGGCCAGAAATAGGACTCCGAGGGTGATTGCTGATCAGGGATACAGCATGACTGTTGAGGAAGGGTTCGTGCTTACGTTGTATGACTTTCTGCTGTTGGGTATCGCTATATTACTACTTCTGGTAATTCTTGTTCTGAGAAGAAGAGAGAATATATCTTATCCCAGGCTGCATTCAAAAAGATAACAAGGCAGCGAGCCAGAAGTAGGTGTTTTAGGCAGAGAAAGCGACGCAGGCATACTGCGGGGTATGTTAAGGAGCTGACAACGAGGCCAACGCAGTTAGCGTTTGAATGCGGACTGGGATTAGAGTTCTCGCCTGCCCTCAAGCGCCTTACTGAGTGTAACCTCATCTGCAAACTCAATGTCGCTCCCCATGGGCAGACCGTATGCTATCCGGGTAACTCTGACGCCAAGCGGGCTGAGCACTTCCTTGATATACTGGGCGGTGATCTCACCCCTTGTGTTTGGGTTTGTGGCAACGATAACTTCCTGGACAGGATTGTTTTTGACCCGCTCAATAAGCTCTTTGATCTTCAGTTTCTCCGGCGTTATGCCGTCTATGGGAGAGAGTGCTCCGAGCAGCACATGATACAGGCACCGGAATGCCTTGGACCTCTCGATCACCAGAATGTTGCTCGGTTCTTCGACCACAACGATTCTGCTCGTGTCACGCGAGTCGTCGCTGCAGACCTCGCAGAGTTCGCTGTCCGTGATATTAAAACAGTTGCTGCAGAACCTCGCTGTCTGTTTCACTGTTCGGATTGCGTCTGCGATGGACATGGCCTCTGACTCAGGCATGGAGAGGATGAAAAAGGCCAGTCTCTGGGCAGACTTCCTGCCGATCCCCGGCAGCCGTGTCAGTTCATTGATCAGATTTTCGATTATCCCGTGCATAGTTGTGTAGCTATAAGCAATAAGCCTTCAGCTTAAAGCTATTTACCGAACATGCCGCCAAGGTTGCCCATGCCTGGCATATTGAGCCCGCCTGTGAGTTTGGACATGTCGCTGTTCACCAATTCCTGCGCTCTTCTGATCGCTTCATTTGTAGCCGCAAGGATCAGATCCTGAAGCATATCAACATCATCGGGATTTACCACGTCCTTCTCGATCTTGATCGAAACGATCTCACCAGAGCCGCTGGCAACAACGGTGACCATGCCGCCTCCGGCAGTTGCTTCAACGGTCTTCTTCTTCGCCTCTTCCTGAGCTTTCATCATCTCTTCCTGAAGTTTCTGTGCCTGACGCATCAGGTCTCCTAACATTTTCTTAGACATCGACTCCTCCGTTTTTGGTAGTGGTCTGGGATTCTACAGGTATAACGTCAATAATCCTGCCGTCAAAAAGTTCAAGCGCCTCTTTGATTACCGGCTCGTCAGATGCTTTCTTCTTGAGGTCTTTTTTTTGCACGGTCTTCTTCTTTGCCTCTGCTGAAAGGGTTATGCTGAGCTTCCTTCCAGCATGTTCTGCCAATATCTTTTCAATATTCGCAAGACTTTTTCTGACCATATCTAAAAACAGTGCCTGGCTGCTCTGCAGCGTTATCTGCAGCTGATCTCCTGTCAATTCGATTGCTGCATGCTCAATTTTCGATGCAAGAGGAGCATCGATGCTGTCGAGAACCTTCTGCCATATAACGGTTATGTCATTATCTTTGGCTGCCGTTGAAGTCTGAAGAATACCTGCAGGAGGCTCTTCGGAGACGGATTCCTCCTCTCCAACATCTAACAGGGGCTCATCCTCAATATCTTCTTCAATCAATTCAGCGGCTTCTGTTTCAGTTACTGATACCGGCTTTTGAGCTGGTACAACAGGCGGTTCTGCTTTTCTTTCATTTTCGACAATATCTCTGTCTTTTGGTGCAGCTGCAGGTAGTGCAACTTTCGTATCAAGCCTTTCCTTTATGGGCTCAGCAACTGCGGCCTGTACAGGCAATCCTCTGCTCAGATTGTCGAGATTTTTGATGATTTCTTTTACCGGTTTCAGGCTGCTCAGGAAGCTTGCCCTGATGAGTGCCATTTCAAGGGCTATGCGGGGCAGTGCGGAGTTTCTCACGTCGGCCTCTGCTTTCATAACCTCGGTGAGCATGAGGGTGAGCTGATCCTCCGAAGAGGCTGACACCAGTTCCCTGACGGAGACAAGTTCTTCATTGTTCAGTTCAAGCACGGCTTGCGGCTGCTTTACAACACTTGCGATCAGAATATCCCTGAAGAATTGGGCGAGCTCTCTGGCGAAGGCTCTGAGGTCAAAACCCTGCTCAGAAAGGCTTTCAATGATATTTATAAGGTCAACGCGATTGCCGGTGATGATTGCCATGGATGCCTTTGCAAGCATGCCGAAGTCAGTCAGGCCGAGCAGGCTCTGCACCTGCTCCTCATTGATCTCATCAGAGAAGGAGGAGACCTGGTCAAGGATCGTGAGCGAGTCCCTCATGCTGCCGTCAGCCGCCTTTGCCACCAGTCCCAGCGCATGGGTGGATATGCTGATCTTTTCTGTGTCTGCAATATGCTGAAGCCGCGCTTTGATAACGCTTGTTGCTATCCTCCGGAAAGGCATATGCTGGCAGCGGGAAAGCACGGTTGCAGGGATCTTCTTCATCTCTGTCGTTGCAAGGACAAAGATAACATGCGGAGGTGGTTCTTCAAGGGTTTTCAGAAGGGCATTAAAAGCAGAGCTCGAAAGCATATGCACTTCGTCGATGATATAGACCTTGTATTTGCCTCCGGAGGGTGCATACTTTACCCTCTCCCTGAGATCCCTCACATCGTCAACGCTGTTGTTCGATGCGCCGTCTATCTCAATGACGTCAATGGAAGAGCCCTCGGTGACAGCGATGCAGGATTCACAAATGCCGCAGGGTGAGGCCGTTGGACCTTCTTTACAGTTCAGTGCCTTTGCGAGGATGCGGGCGGTAGTGGTCTTGCCGACGCCGCGCGGCCCGGAAAAAATATAGGCATGGGAGATCTTCCCCTGCAGGAGAGCATTTTTAAGCATACGGGCAATAGGTTCCTGACCTACGAGGTCATCGAAGGTATTTGGCCGCCATTTTCGTGCTAATACAAGATAGCTCATAAATTTCGTAAATCGTAAATCTCGAGAAAAGCTGACAGTGAGAAAAAGTCTATTTTTCTCAATCACGAATCACGAGTTACGGTTATTTTTCCTGCTCCATCCCGTGAACGGCTTGCTGCGGCACACAGGCAAAATGCTTATCGCTGCTTCCTTCCGGACCTGACGAGGTTCACACCTGACTGTTGCGCAGGGCCGCACACGGGATGGAGCAGGAAAATATCTCCAGGGTTATAAAATTCTGTTTATTTTAGCATAGATGTCAGCTTTTAAGCATAGCCGTCGAAGTATTCATGGATGCATATGATATATTGTAATTGCTCAGGTGGATAGTCTGTAGGTGTTCAGGTGGGTCAGAGATGAAAATAGGCCTATGAGATAAAGCAAAGCTCAGAGCCTTGATTCTTTATTTTTTTGTAGTCCTAATAGACTACAGCCTAAACAACCTAAGCAATTACGATATATTGTTATCAGCATTGGAAAGAAAATGATAATACCAGCATCGCTCAGAAAATGGTTTCAGAATGGGGTGCCTGAAGGCGGCCAATGCTATCTGGTCGGCGGGACCGTGCGGGACTTGCTCATGAATGCTGCTCCAAAGGATCTGGACCTTGTATGCAAAAATGCAAAGAACCTTGCAGTATGCATTGCGAAACAGAAGAATGCCGCACTCGTCATGATGGAAAAGAAGGCAGATGAACCCTGCTACAGGGTAGTGGACAGAGGCAATCCTGATGAGTGCCTCGATATGGCCGAGATGCGAGGAGGCACTATCGAGGAAGATCTGGGCCGCAGAGATTTCACGATCAATGCCATGGCGATCAAACTGCTTGATGATGGAACTGCAGGGGAACTTCTTGACCCGTTTCATGGCTGCGAAGATATTCAGCAGAAGACCATCAGAGTGGTCAGTAAGGAGGCGTTTGTCTCTGATCCCTTGAGGATATTACGCGCATTTCGCTTTGCTGCTGCGCTGGGCTTTGATATCGAAGAGCAGACGCTGAAAGCAATGAAAAACAATGCAGCCTTCCTGAAGCAAGTATCCGTTGAACGCATCATGGCAGAATTGAAGCATATCCTCCTGACGCTGAATAGTTCTGCATGGTTCAGGCAGATGGATGAGATGGGAATCCTTGAGGTCATCTTTCCGGATATCCTGCCGATGAAGAGCTGTGAACAAAACTGGTACCATCACAAAGATGTCTGGGAACATTCCCTGCTTGTCATGGAGCAGGTTGAAGAGATCCTGTATGACTTCTCACGATTTGGTGATGCGCGTGCCAGGATAGCAGATCTTCTTGATGATGAACAAACTGTTCTCCTGAAGCTTGCAGGCCTTCTTCACGACATTGGAAAACCATTAACAGGGGGAATAAAGCCGGGAACCAACAGGATCATCTTTTATGGACATGACAAGGCAGGGGCAGAGATCATGAAGGAGATGGCAGGGCGGCTGAAGCTGTCGTCTGGTTCAAAAGATTTTCTCGTGCGCATTATTGCTGAGCATCTCAGGCCTTTAGCTCTTTCATCCCCAAAGGCCACAAATGCTGCGCGCATGCGTTGGTTCCGGAAGATGAGAGATGATGCTGCGCCTGCGCTGATCCTTTCGATGGCTGATGTCATGAGCAGTCTTGGACCTGAATCGGGAGAGGAATACCGTGAGCATTTTATGGCCTGGGCAGTTGAAAGCATGCAGGACTATTTTTCATCTCTCAAACCGAAACTGGAAGCACCGCTGCTGATCAACGGCAATGACCTGATCAGCATGGGCATGCAGCCGGGCATTGCGCTCGGAAGGATACTTTACCGTCTGCGATTTGCCCAGGACCTCGGCAAAGTCACTTCGCGCGAAGAGGCGCTGGAATTGGCTGCAGATATGATCTCACGGCAGGCAGAAAGAAGTCAGGCATAGAAATGATCTTTGCGTTGATTAAATAGTATTTCGAGAGTGAATCATTCGTCTGGAAGGACGCATAGTCTTCTTATCTGTGGTTATCTTCTACTTAAACGCAATTGGCAGAGCGTGGAATGTATCCAATATCACGAGAAAGGCTCAGAACGTTCAACCTAAGGCCCGGATCATCGTATCGCCTTGAGCGCATAATTTGCATCCTTTGTTATTTCCTGTTCAGCAACGTTTCAAGAAAATGTTCCCGTATGCCGTAGAAATCCTTTATCTTTTCGATTTTTGTCAGAAGATCTTCCTGGTCTGGAGTTGTTTCGCGCTTTATGGCCAGGAGCATCTTGTTCTTGCTCGTATGTTCCAGGGAGACAAACTCAAGGAGGTGGGTTGTATAGCCGTATGCCTCAAGGAGAAGGGCGCGTAAACTATCGGTTACCATTTCTGCTTCCTGTCCAAGGTGAACACCGAATTTAAGCACAGGTTCCATAACCCCGGGAATGCACATTTGCTGCCTGATTTGCTTGTGGCAGCATGGGGCACACATGATGATTTCTGCACCAGAGCGGATGCCCAGGTAAATTGCCTGATCGGTTGCAGTGTCGCAGGCGTGCAACGCAATCATGATCTGGATTGTCTCCGGCAAATAGCTGCTGACATCACCTTGATAAAAACACAAACTGTCCAGCGCCAGTTTCTTCGCTGCCTCATTACAAAAACGCACAAGATCATCCCGCAATTCAATGCCAGTCACTTGCGCCTGGATATCATGGGAGTTCCGGAGGAGATCATGTATTGCAAAGGTCAAATACCCTTTTCCAGACCCGAAGTCCACCACATGAACGTCTTTTGTCTTCGAGATCCTGGATGACTCAAATGCATGCTGGAAGATCTCTAAAAATTTATTGATCTGTTTCAATTTTCGAGCCATTGATGGGATAATGCGATGATCCTCATCTGTGATTCCCAGCGCTGTCAGGAATGGGTTACCGGGATCAAGCAAACGCCTTTTATCCCGGTCGTGCTTCTCTGAAGGGACATCATTGTGGCTCGCCTTGCTGCTACTCCAACGGCATTTTCCTTTCCGGCTAAACTCTATCTGGACATCCTCAGTTAATGAAAACAGGTGGGCGCTCATAAACGGATCTCCAATAAGCTCACCAATCGTCTCGACGCCAGCGGCCACGGTGACGTTCTTCGTAACCTCCCTTGTCTTGTAGCAATAGATAAATGAAAAGAGCTGCTGGCCCTTAACGGTAACTTTTCTGACAAGGATCTGTTTTAGTTCTGAACCCTGGCCCCGGTATTTTCCGAGAATCAGTTTAACGAACGTATTCTGCTCAAGGCTGTCCCGCAAAAGGATCAGGAACCGATCTTTGTAGTTGGATTCATGGTGAATGGAATCGCTGTCGGTCATTTTCTGATATTTCCTTTGTTATGCGAACAATTACTCTACCCTGAGGGTATTTTCTGGCCTCATAAGCGAGATGATAGCATAGCCCTGCCGGCTGATGATTATCAGTAACCATAGCCGTAATTAAAGCTGCGGCTCAGCCGCTACAGTCCTGATCTTCTTCTGACACTTTACCGTAAACATTCTGGGATGGCGGTGTGCCGCGCTTATCGAGGGAGATTGGCCGTTCGGCCCGGGAGCTGTCTTTACGGTTATGATCTACCAGAGCTCTGACCACTTCCCATCGGACCTGATTCTTTTCAGCCATTTCGGTAATTACTTCAAGGGCCGTACGGTTGTCAAACGAGACAGGGCGGTACGGGCGCGGAGAAAGGAGTGCGTCGTACACATCGCAGACCGAGACGATCTCGACGACAAGTTCGTCAATGCAGGCGCCGCGGGGATGGCCTGACCCGTCCCTTCGCTCGTGATGATCTCGCGCCACTACTGCGGTGATGTCCAGGGAATCCCGAAGGTAATAAGAAGAGAGGACATATCCGGCAGCTGTGTGGTGCATGAGCATCTTTCGCTCGCATTGGGTAAGAGGAGTAATTTTCTTCAGGACATTTAACGGAACGCATGTCTTGCCGATATCATGAAACGGGCCGGTCGCAATGCTCTGTATCTGCCGGTCATAATCCTGTATGAGGTCTTTTGCGAGAAGCGTTGACAGGGCGAAGACCACGATCAGGTGGCGGTATGTATAGTCATCGTTCTGTCTGAAGTAATCCAGGGATTGAAGAAGGGGGGCAGCCAGACTGACTTTTTCCATGACCGTGAAGATACTGCTGATCTTTTCCTGGTCAGTGAAGATAGCATTATAGGGATGGTGATTGAGAAAATTGAGGAGGTCTTGCTTCACGGTTCCATGACGCAAAATAGGGCGCTTCTCATACGCAGCTGCCCTGTTGGAAAAGATCAGCTCATCAATGCTCTGTGGCGATAACTCGGTATCAGCAGCCAGCAGCATCTGATTGCCGATTGTGTGCACAGGATACTGAAGAACAAGGTTAGACAATGCAGTGCCTTTCTTCCGGGTTTGTTATGGTTGTCACCCCTTTGCTGAAAAAATGGCGGAGAGGCAGGGATTTGAACCCTGGGTGCGGATTAACGCACACACGCTTTCCAGGCGTGCGCCTTCAGCCACTCGGCCACCTCTCCGTTGATGATAATGCAGGAAAAATCTTAACTGATGCAGGCTCGTTAAATCAACGTTTGGCAAGCGCGATATAGTTCTTCTTGCCCTTTAATGATGTGACATACGAGGGTCTGATGATCCGCCCCTGAACGATCTCTTCGATACGGTGCGCTGCCCAGCCGGCAACACGAGCCATCGCAAAGATTGGCGTAAAAAGCTCCTTGGGTATGCCCATGCATCGATAAACAAATCCGGAGTAGAAGTCTACGTTAGTGCAGACTACCTTGCCCTTTTTGTTCTTCACGATGGACGGCGCGAGCCGTGCTATCCGCTTATAGAGTTCAAACTCCTTTTCGCGGTTTGCGGCCTTTGCCAGTTCTGAGGCCCGTGTCTCGAGGAATACTGCGCGCGGATCTGAGACCGTGTAAACGGCGTGACCGAGACCGTATATCTTGCCAGATTTGTCTCCGGTCTTTTTGTCGAGGATCATCTCAAGATACGATGATAGCTCGTCATCATCTTCCCAGTTCTTCACCTTGGCCTTGATGTCTTTCATCATGCGAATGACCGCTTCATTCGCGCCTCCGTGAAGATGGCCTGAAAGGGACCCTATGCCGGCGCAAATGGCCATGTAAGAGTTTGCACCCGATGATGAGACACAGCGTGTTGAAAAGGTCGAATTATTTCCTCCGCCATGCTCCGCATGGAAGATGAGCATGGTATCAAAAAGTTCTGCGGTGGCTTTGTCCGGCATTTTACCTGAAAGGAGGTAAAGGAAATTCTCTGCTGTGCTCACGTTGGGTGCAGGTTCCTTCAGCTTTGAAAGAGATTTCTTCTCAAGAGTTGCCGCTATGTAATTGTAAGCGATTATGGTTGGAAATTTTGCAATGAGATCGATGCACTGCCGAGTCACATCGTTCATGTCCGTGGAATTCGGATGCTTGTCGAAAAGATGCATGGCAGACACGATGGTATGCAGTGCTCCCATCTGGTCATTGTGCAGAGGCCTACTGAGGATCATCTGCTTGACCTCTGCAGGCAGGGACCGTTTCTTATCGAGCAGCTGAGAAAAGGCCTTCAGATCCTGCTTTCCCGGGAGTTCTCCAGTCAGGAGCAGATATATCGTCTCTTCAAATCCGAACCGGCATTCTTTTTCCTTCTCACGGACAAGATCATCAACGTCATAGCCGCAATAGAAAAGTTTGCCGGGAACAGGATTTACCTTTTCCGTGCCATCGCCGCAGCTGACCTTCTCATAACCAATAACCTGTCCCTTGCTGGTTATGCCGACGAAGACGCCTGTGCCGTCCTCGTTTCTGAGCCCCAGCTTTATGCTTTTTTCCTTGATCGTTTTGGGATCAAGTTTATCATGCAGCAGGGCAAGTTCCTGCACCTTTTTGAGTACCGCGTCCATTTTCCAAGCTCCTTTATCGTTGTAATGAGGTTACTATTAAATTACATATTGCAGGGAGAATGCAACTTTATCTCTTGACTTGCCAAAGCGTCTGACTGTACAACATGCAGTCCATGACAGAACAGGGAAAGACAAAACTGCTCTTCACTGCGATTGGAATTATCTCCGGCTGGCTTCTCGGCGGGCTGGCGAATATCCTGTGGTTCCTGTACAGCGCTCAGGTTCTCGGCTATGGGGAGAATGCACCCTTGTGGTATGTGAGCATACGGGGCATGCTGAGGCCTCTTCTTATCGTAATTTTTGTGTTAGCAGGCTATATGGTCAGCCGATGGAATTTCCGCAGGGCCTTGTTAAAAGGCCGGTTTCAGGGAAAAAGTTCTTAAGAAAGTTTCTTCTTCAGCAGTTCGTTCAGCACCTGGGGATTGGCCTTGCCTTTGCTGGCCTTCATGGCCTGGCCGACAAAGAAACCAATAAGTTTTTGATCCCCAGCCTTGAACCGCTCGACCTCTTTGGGACTCCTTGCAATGATCTGGTCAACGATCTTCTCTATCTCGGATGAGTCGCTGATCTGGACAAGACCTTTTTCCTTAACGATCTCCGCTGCATCATTCCCTGTCTTGTACATTTCATCAAAAACGGTCTTTGCGATCTTGCCGCTGATCAGCCCTTGGTCGATAAGCTTCAGCATTGCTGCAAGCTGAGGCGGCTTGATCAAACAACCTTCGATGGATTTGTTCTCTTCATTCAGGAGCTTCATCAGGTCTCCCATGATCCAGTTTGATACAGCCTTGGGCTGACCACCAGCCATGACTGCGCTCTCGAACCACTCTGCAATTGAACGCTCAGCTGTCAGCTGATCTGCGTCATTCTCCGAAAGACCGCATGCCTCAACAAACCGATGCCGTTTGGCATCAGGCAGTTCGGGCAGCGACTCCCTGATCTCATCTATCCATTTCCGATCTGTCATAATCGGGACAAGATCAGGGTCAGGGAAATAGCGGTAATCGTGTGCTTCTTCCTTTGAGCGCATGGATTCGGTAATGCCCTTGTTCGCATCCCAGAGACGGGTCTCCTGTATGACCTTACCGCCTTCCTCTATCAGCTTGATCTGACGCTTGATCTCGTATTCTATCGCTTTTTCAACATACCGAAAAGAGTTGATATTCTTCACCTCAGCACGGGTACCGAGCTCCTTCTGACCAACCGGTCTGACAGACACGTTTGCATCGCATCTGAGCGAGCCCTGCTCAAGATTGCCGTCGCATGCGCCGAGGTACCGCACAATACTCCTCAGTTTTCTCATATATTCAGCTGCCTCTTTCGGGCTCCTGATATCCGGTTCAGATACGATCTCCATAAGCGGCACACCGGTGCGGTTCAGATCAACAAAGCTGTACCCCCCTGCACCTTCGTGGATATTCTTGCCTGCATCTTCTTCCATATGGATGCGGGTAATGCCTATTCTCCTGACATCTCCGTCAACCATGATCTCGATATGGCCACGCTCACAGATCGGATGCTCATACTGGCTGATCTGGTATCCCTTCGGCAGATCCGGGTAAAAATAGTTCTTTCTCGCAAAGCGGCTGTATCCGGATATAGTGCAGTTTGTTGCCAGGCCGGTTCGGATTGCAAACTCGAGTGCCTTCTTATTCAGGACCGGCAGCACGCCCGGCATGCCGATGCATATCTGGCAGGTCTGCGAATTCGGCTCACTGCCGAACGTAGTTGAACAGCCGCAGAAGATCTTGGTTGTTGTGAGCATCTGTGCATGGACTTCAAGCCCTATGACCGCTTCCCATTTCATAGGTTCGGTCTCCTCTTGTGCCAATCTGTCGATTGTTCATAGGCGTGAGCAGCCTGCAGCAGGCTCTCTTCATCAAAATGTCTTCCGATCAGCTGCAGCCCGATGGGAAGATTATTTGATGTGAACCCGCAGGGTATCGAGATGGCCGGAACTCCGGCCAGGTTCACAGAAATAGTGAAGATGTCCGCAAGATACATCTGGAGAGGGTCATCCGTCTTTTCGCCTTTTTTGAATGCAGCAGTCGGCGCTGTCGGCGTAAGGATCAGGTCAACGGTCTTGAACGCCTCCTCGAAATCCTGCTTCAGAAGAGTCCTGACCTGCTGGGCCTTCTTGTAATAGGCATCATAATACCCGGAAGAAAGCGTGTATGTTCCTAACATGATCCTTCTCTTCACCTCTGGACCGAATCCCCTGGCCCTTGTCTGCATATACATATCAATAAGATCTTTTCCCTCTGCACGGGACCCGTATTTCACGCCGTCGTACCGGGCCAGATTTGAGCTTGCCTCTGATGTTGCAAGGACGTAATACGTTGCGATTGCATAGTCTGAGTGGGGGAGGGAGACAGGGATTGGAACAGCGCCGAGCGCTTCATATTGCTTTATCGCAGCCTGCACGGCTGTATTGACTTCAGGATCTATGCCTTCGATGAAATATTCCTTTGGAATTCCTATCTTCAGGCCCTTGATATCCCTGCCGATTGCTGCGGTGAAATCAGGAGTGGTTACAGATGCCGACGTGGAGTCCATAGGGTCGTTGCCAGCGATGACATTCATAAGTATCGCTGCATCTCTCACATTCTTTGTGATCGGGCCGATCTGGTCAAGTGAGGATGCAAAGGCAACAAGACCATACCGCGATACCCTGCCGTATGTAGGCTTCAGGCCCACAACGCCGCAGAGTGCCGCAGGCTGCCTGATCGATCCACCTGTGTCAGAGCCGAGCGCTGCGATGCATTCATCAGCAGCGACTGCTGCAGCTGATCCGCCGCTCGATCCGCCGGGGATTCTCTCTGTGTCCCAGGGGTTAGAGGTCGTCTGAAAGCCTGAATTCTCCGTAGAAGAGCCCATAGCAAATTCGTCAAGGTTTGTCTTGCCAATGTGCACATATCCCTGCTCAAGGAGTTTTGAGGTTGCTGTGCTTTCATAGGGTGGGATGAAGTCTTTCAATATCGTTGATGCGCAGGTCGTGCGAATGCCCTTTGTGCACATGTTGTCTTTGATTGCTATCGGAATGCCTGAAAGGTCTTTTTTGTTTCCTGATAAGCGCTCCTGATCTGCTTTTTGGGCCATGCGCAGCGCTTCGTCCCTGGTCAGTGTCAGGTAGGCCCTGATCTTGTCCTCAACCTTATCAATCCTGTCAAAGATAGATACACTTATCTCTTGTGCAGATATCTCATTTTTTTCGAGCAGTTCTGAAAGTTCAGCAATGCCCAGCCTGTATAGATCCAAAAAAGCCTCCGCAACATATGAAGTCTCGAAAGTCTAACACCCGCTATGCGAAGTTTTCAAGCAGGGCCTTCATTGACAAAGAGGTATCCGCTTTGACAAAGTAATGAAAATGCAGTTAAGGAGCATATATGTCCTGGAGTTTTTCGTTTGAGCTGTTGCCTGGGGAAGAGGTGATAGAGGATTCAACGCAAAGAGACCATGATGTTATAAAGGCTGCTTATTCTATATTTCTCACGAACAAGCGGGTTATCTTCCGCTTTGACGGCATGGGCAGCTACCTGAGCAATGCTTTTTTCTATGCTGACGTGCTTGAGGCAAGGCAGACCACAAGACTTTTCTTCAACTATCTGATCCTGAAGACCCGGCGCAAAGAATATCTTTTCAATATCCCAGAGACCGATCACTGGATAAAGCGGATCCTTGAAGCCAAAGTGACGCATCAGGGGGCTGTTTCTGACATGAAGGAGATCGATGCGATCCCGCCTGAAAAGAAGAAGCGCATGCTCCTCGACATGCTGACGGTCCTTCATAAGAACAGGATCTTGACCGAAAAGGAGTTTGAGGAAAAAGTCCATTTTTTAGATACGATTAAATAAACCGTGCTTTTGCGGTGGTTTGTGACAGGCCGTGAGAGATCTTGATGGCTCACCGCTAGGTCGTCTATGTATCCTTATAATATTATTAATTTATATAATTGCTCTCTCCTTTTTTTTTAGGTTAGCTCTATGGTATTTTCTTAGACATTTGTAATTCTTATAAACGTTATTAATATTTTTAAGTTTTATAACTTTATTAAGTTAAGTTATAGTCTCTGCATCCAAAATCCTTGCGCAGAAGACTAAGACTTCGATAGCATAGAGACAACTTTATCATAAAGAAAGGAGTAACCTAATGCTGATCATTGGAGAGAAGTTAAGCATCATAGCCAAACGGGTTCGGGAAGCTATGATGAAGAAGGACAAAGGGCCGATCCAGGAGATCGCGACCAGGCAGTGGAAGGAAGGGTCAGGTATCATCGATGCGAACATCGGCCCAGCAGAGGATGGAGGCGAGGACCTTATGCAGTGGATGGTAACCACCATACAGGAGGTTGTTCCTCTTCCAGTATGTCTTGACACCACGAATTTCAGTGCGATCGAGGCTGGTCTCAAGATTCATAATAACCAGTGGGGAAAGCCTATGATCAATTCGACATCGAATGATCCGGAGCGGTTTCCTATCCTTGAACTGGGTGCAAAATATAACTGCGATGTTATCGGTCTCACCGTGGGCAAGGGCGGTCTACCTGCTGATGCAGAGGAGCGTGCCCATATTGCTGCGGAGATCATGGGGCGTGCCATGGAATACGGCCTGCCACTCGAGAATCTGTATCTTGACCCCCTTGTCCTGCAGATAGCCACTACCCAGGATCAGGCCCGTCATGTTATAGAAGCGGTTAAGTTATTCCAGCACATCAATGAGCCTCCGATGAAGACGATAGTGGGACTGAGCAATATTTCAAATGGTTGTCCGAAAGCGCTCAGGCCGATTTTGAACAAGATTATGTTTGTACTGTTAGAGGATGCAGGCTTGACCGCTGCGATAGCCGATGCCAAGGAGATGGCTGAGGTTCAGGAAGATCGGGGCCTCATTCTCGATGTGTTGGCTGGCAAGGAGATAGAGGACAAGCAGAAGATGGCCGAGATCAAGAAGACACTCGATGTCATCATGGGCAATACGCTGTACGCGCATTCGTATCTGGAAATGTAAAATACCGTTATGAGTGATGGGTGCGGAACAAAATGTTATTTGCTCTTTTTCTCATAACTGATTACGCATCACTGATTACGCATCACTGATTACGAAAAACAGGAGGTTGTACCATGGCATTTACAGCACCTAAAGAAACATACGCCGGAAAGGTCTATTCTGTAACCATCGGCACAGGGGAGAGGGCAGTGACCTTTGGCGGAGAAAATGTTCTTCCGTTCCACTCATTTGAAGGAGAGTCGCCAAATAGGCCGGTTATTGCGATCGAGATCCAGGATGTTCCCCCGACTGATTGGTCGGACACGGTAAAAAAACCGTATGAAGCGGTCAGTTCTGACCCGGTCACCTGGGCAAAATATTGTCAGGATGAGTTGAAAGCGAAGGCAATCGCACTGAGGTTGGTCGGCACACACCCTGACCGCGAAAACCGTTCACCTGAGGAAGCAGCAAAGACAGTTAAAGATGTGCTTGCTGCAATACAGGTTCCGCTTATTATCCTTGGCAGCAACCATGCTGAGAAGGATACGTCTGTTCTCATTGCTGCTGCTGAAGCGGCCAAGGATAAAAATTGCATTATCGGCAAGGCGCAGGAGGCGAACTATAAGACGATCGCTGCTGCTGCAATGGCGAACAATCATAAGATCGTTGCCATGTCAGAACTCGATATCAACCTCTCAAAACAGCTGAATATCCTGATTTCACAAATGGGGTTTGACAAGGAGAAGATCATAACAGACCCTATGTGCTCTGCACTGGGATACGGTCTTGAATACACCTACTCGGTTATGGAGAGGATCAGGCTTGCAGCGCTGACCCAGAACGATGTCACCATGCAGCAGCCGCTGCTTGGCGATGTTGGCATGTATGCATGGAAGGTGAAAGAGGCAAATGCTTCTGAGACTGATCTGCCTCACTGGGGTGCACAGGAAGAACGCGGTATTGCATGGGAGGCTGAAACAGCAGCAGCCCTTCTGATATCAGGGGCTGAGCTCCTGATCATGAGACATCCGAGAGCGATCCGGACAATTGAAACCTTAATTGATGAATTGGTGTAAGGAGGAATAACCATGGCATTATCCGGCGTTGAAATATTTAAACTCTTACCGAAGACAAACTGCAAGAAGTGCGGTTCTCCGACCTGCCTTGCATTTGCCATGAAGCTTGCACAAAGACAGGCGAGCATTGACTCTTGCCCTGATGTATCTGAAGAGGCAAAGCAGAAACTGGGTGAGGCTTCGGCGCCTCCTGTCCGCCCGATCACCTTTGGTGCCGGCGATAAGGCAGTAAAGATGGGGGAGGAGACCGTCCTTTTCCGCCATGACAAGAAATTTGTCAATCCATGCGCCTTTGCAGTTGAGATCAAGGACACCCTCTCCGAGGATGAGATCTCGAAGATCTGCCAGCAGGTCCTTGAGTCTGAGATGGACCGGGTTGGTCAGAAATTGAGGATCGATGCGATCATGATTTCTAATGAGTCCGGCGATGCAGGAAAGCTTGAGGCAGCTGCAAAGCTCGTTGCTGCGAAAGCAGCTGTTGTGCCGGTAATCATCAGCACTACGAACCCTCAGGCAGCAGAAGCAGCTGTGAAGCACTTTGCAGACAAGAAACCTATTATATATGGTGCGAATGTAGTAAATGCTGAGGCTATGGCAGCAGTTGCCAAGGCTAACAAGGCGGCGCTCGGCATTGCGGCGAAAGGACTTGATGAACTTACGGAACTGACTGAAAAGATTAAGGGCCTTGGCGTTGAGGATATGGTGCTTGATTCCGGAGCACGAAAGGCTAAAGATATCATTGAGCATAACACCTTAATCAGAAGGGCTGCCATCAAGAAGGGAGTGAAGTCTGTTGGATATCCGCTGATCAATTTCATGCAGCGGGAAGACAGTATGTTTGAGGGTCTTGTTGCCTCTGTTGGTATAGCGAAATATGCTTCGATTATTGTTATGAGCAGTATTGATAAATGGAAAAACCTTGCACTCTTTACGCTCAGGCAGAACATCTATACTGACCCGCAGGTTCCCATGCAGGTCGAACAGAAGATCTACAACATTGGTGAGCCGAAACCGGAATCACCGCTTTTCATCACTACCAACTTCTCACTCACCTATTTCATTGTTTCTGGTGAGATCGAAAACAGCAAGGTTGCCAGCAGGCTCGCTGTCATGGACTGTGAAGGTCTCTCTGTCCTCACTGCCTGGGCTGCCGGTAAGTTCACTGCCTCCAAGATCGCTCAGTTTATCCAGGACAGCGGTATTGAAAAAGATGTTCCTCACAAGGAGCTCATTCTCCCTGGGTATGTTGCAATTCTGAGCGGTGCGGTTGAGGAGAAGCTCCCAGGATGGAAGATAACCGTTGGACCTCGCGAGGCAAATGCTATTCCTGTGTTTCTGAAATCGAGGGCGTAGCCGATTGTAATATTCTTCTTGAATTATAATAGTAAATAGTATAAATATAATATTACCGTACTGTGTCTGGACATTAAGCTGCTCGTGCCAGACCGGGAGAAGGAGGTCAGATGTCAAAGTTAATTGCAACAGCTGCCATTAGGGGCGCTCAGACGCTGGTCAAACAGGCTGATGAACTGCTTCAGAAGACCATTGCTGAAAAGGGGAAGGACTTTGTCTTTGAATTCCCTGACACTGCATTCTACCTTCCCATGATCTACGCCATGACCGGATTTCAGGTCAAGACGGTCGGCGACATGACTGTGGGTCTTGGGTTTGCCAAGGAACTGCTCCATGACGAACCTGAGGAGAATGTCTGGAAGCCTTATCTGGGTGAGGCGCTCGACTCCGGGATGGCAACGCTCTTTGCCGAGGAAATCATACTTGCGCTGAAATACATCAATGGGTTGGAGCCCTGCACAGACCCAGAGACCGGTTATGTTTATAACGGTTTCATTACGGATACAATTCAGAGAAATCTTGGCGTTCAGCTCGTTGATGGGACAATGCCCGGTTTTGCTGCAATCATCGGAGCTGCGCCGACTGACGAGATTGCTGTCAGCATAGTACGGGGACTTCAGGAAAAGAATATTCTGACTTTCCTTTCCGGCCAGTCAAACGGGAACAGCGTTACCAAGCAACTGCTCAGAAAAGGTGTTGATCTCGGCTGGGACGCAAGAATTGTTCCGCTCGGACCGGATACAGAGCATACGCTGTATGCACTTGACTGGGCGATTAGAGCCTCCCTGATATTCGGCGGGAAGAAGCCGGGTGATTTTAGGGAGCACCTGAAGTACCAGAAGGACAGAGTCTTTGCTTTTGCTATCGCACTTGGCGAGATGGATGACATAAAGTGGACAACCGGCGCCGGCGCTATAAATATGGGCTTCCCGGCCATATGTGATACCGATGTGCCTGTTATTCATCCCACGGGCGTCTGCACCTATGAAGAGGTTGACAAAGAATTTGACCACTCCAAGATTGTGCAGCGCGCCATCGAGCTCCGCGGTCTCAAGATCACGGTCGAAAAACCGCCGATACCGGTTGCCTTTGGGCCTGCATTTGAAGGCGAGCGTATCAGGAAGGAAGATACCTTTATCGAGTTCGGCGGCCAGAGAACCCCTGCTTTTGAGTGGGTCCGCATGAGGGAGATGGAGGACATTGAGGATAATAAAGTCATCATTGTCGGAGATAACTGGCAGGAGCGGTATGAGAAGGGCGGGCAGTTGCCGCTCGGACTCCTTATCGAGGTTGCCGGCAGGAAGATGCAGACGGATTTCGAGTCTGTTATTGAAAGAAAGACCCATGCGAATATCAACGAAGCCCAGGGCGTCTGGCATATGGGACAGAGGGATATAAACTGGATTAGGATCAGCAATAATGCCAAGAAGGAAGGTTTTACCCTTGAACACCTTGGCATTATGAACGCGGCAATGGTACACCATCGCTTCCAGTCCATCGTAGACAAGGTGCAGGTTACTCTCTTTATTGACGAGAAGGACGTCAAGGAAAAACATGCCGAGGCAGTCGCAGCATACAAGGAGCGTGACGCAAGGATCGGGAGCATGACGGATGAGTCGGTTGAGATCTTTTACTCCTGCCTGCTCTGCCAGTCTTTTGCTCCGGCTCATGTCTGCGTTATTACTCCTGAAAGGCTTGGTCTCTGCGGCGCGTACAATTGGCTTGACGGCAAAGCGGCATATGAAATAGACCCGACCGGAGGCAACCAGCCTATTGCAAAGGGCGAATGTCTTGATGCCAAACTCGGCCGTTATTCGGGTGCGGATGATTACCTGAAAAAGTCAACCGGCGGTGCAGTAGAGACGTTGAACCTTTATACGATCATGGAAAACCCCATGACCTCTTGCGGTTGCTTCGAGTGCATTCTTGCAATTGTGCCTGAGGTAAACGGCGTTATGATCGTGAACCGCGGGCACACCGGTATGACTCCGGTTGGCATGAAGTTTTCGACGCTTGCAGGCACCGTGGGCGGCGGCGCTCAGACACCCGGCTTTATGGGTGTCGGCGTGAATTTCATATCGAGCAAAAAATTCCTTTTTGGCGATGGCGGGATTAAGCGTATTGTCTGGATGCCGAAGGCCCTTAAGGAGAGGATCAGCGAGGATTTCAAGAAACGGTGTGCAGAAGAGGGCGTGCCTGATCTGTTGGACAAGATAGCGGATGAGACCATTTGTGATGATTCAGAGAAATTGACCGAATTTCTGACAGGCGTTTCGCACCCTGCATTGGAAATGCCGTCGATTATATAGTGATAACCCAGACTGTTGTTCTTATAGAACGGAGGTAATATGGAAACGAAAATTCAGAGTGATAGCGCTGCTGCAGAGACAGTTCTTCGCTGGGCTGAAGAGCAAAAGATTCAGTCCTGTTTCGACAGAGCTCAGGAAATGAAACAGTGTCCAATCGGTGAAAACGGAGGATGCTGCAAAGTCTGTCATATGGGACCGTGCAGGCTCGTCGGAAAAGATGCTGAACAGAACGCAAGAGGTGTTTGCGGCGCGACACTCCCGGTGGTCGCAGCACGTTATATTGCAAGAATGGTTGCAGCCGGAACAGCATGTCATGGTGACCACGGCCGCGACATGGTCTTTACGCTCCTTGCTGTTGCAGAAGGACATGCAAAGGATTTCAGGGTCAAGGACGTTAAGAAGCTTTTCCGGACAGCGGAGATCTTGGGTATCGAGTTTGAGGGCAGAACGGTCAACGAAGTTGCAAAGGATGTTGCAACAAAACTGCTTGAGGACTTCAGCAGGCAGCGCGGTGAGATGAACTTCCTGACGCGGGCTCCGAAGAAGACACAGGAGAGATGGAAGAAACATGGTGTCGTGCCGCGTGGGCTTGATCGCGAGACTGTTGAGGTACTGGACAGGACTACGATGGGCATGGATGCTGACGCAGACTCTATTCTTAATTCTGCAATCAGATCAGCGCTTGCAAACGGCTGGGGCGGAAGCATGATCTCAACCGATATTACGGATATTCTGTTCGGCACACCAATGCCGATAAAGGCAGAGGCGAGTCTTGGCATCTTCAAGGAAGATGAGGTCAATATTATTGTTCATGGTCATGAGCCTTCTCTCGCAGAGATGATCGTTGAGGCAGTAAGCGAGCCTGAAATGATCGAATATGCAAAGACAAAGGGTGCAAAGGGTATCAACCTTGGCGGCATGTGCTGTACTGCCAATGAGGTGCTGATGAGACACGGTATTTCGACTGCCGGAGGTTTTACAAACCAGGAACCTGCCATAATGACCGGACTGATCGATGTCTTCACCGTTGATGTGCAGTGCATTATACCGGCAATTGTCGAGGTAGCTAAGAAGTTTCATACCATCGTTGTTACTTCATCTGACAAGGTGAAAATCCCGGGCGCCACTCACATGCCTTTTGACGAGCATATCGCGAAGGAGCAGGCGCGGCAGATCGTCAGGATGGCGATTGATAACTACCCGAACAGGACGACAAAGGGGAGCCATGTCACTGAGAAGTTTCCGGTTATCGGAGGCTTCTCTCACGAATACATTGAGTATATGCAGGGTGGCAAATGGAGAGGGTCCTTCAGACCCCTCAATGATGCTATTGCTGCGGGCAGAGTCCGTGGTGTCGTCGGCCTTGCCGGATGCGACAACCCGAGGTGGCCTTCTACCGGCGTCCACAAGTTCCTTGCCAGAGAACTGATAAAGAATGACGTCCTAATTGTATCAACCGGTTGCAGTTCTGCTGCCTGCGGCGGAGCAGGATATCTTACTCCTGAGATGGCGCTTGAAAATGCAGGCCCTGGTCTCAGGGAAGTCTGCGAGGCGATCGGTATTCCTCCGATCTTGCATCTTGGTGCATGCGTTGACAACTCGAGAATACTCACAATCGCAAGTGCCATGGCAGCAGAGGGTGGTCTTTCTGATGAGATTGGCGGCATGCCTGCGGTTGGCATTGCTCCTGAATGGATTACCGAGAAGGCTGTTTCGATCGGCGTCTATTTTGCGGCATCAGGCGTGCCGGTCATCTTTGGCGGCAATTCTCCTGTCGGCGCTTCAAAGGAAGTGACAAGAATTATGACCGAGGTATGGATGGAGCGTTTCAAAGGAGCATTCCATTTCGAACCGGATCCAGAGAAGATGCTGGAGCTTGCACTTGATTATATTGATAAGGCGAGGGCTGCGCTGAAACTGAAGAAGTATGAGCCGGGCAAGTTCGGAACTGAGAAGGTTCTGATGGATATGGCAGCCCGCCGCGAGATCGAGAAGGCGACAAGGGGACATGCCGGACTGTAAAACGAATAACTCTCGAATATTGTAGTATAAAAAGGCCCTGTTCATTTGAACAGGGCCTTTTTGTTGGTATTACCGTGTGATGATTATTCCCAGGCTGCCTCGCCTTTCAAAAACTTGTTGATGTCCAAGGCCGCCCTCTTGCCAGCTCCCATGGCGCTGATGACCGTTGCTGCACCGGTCACTACATCGCCACCCGCCCAGACACGCTTCTTCATTGTCCTTCCGGTCTCGCTGTCGGCAACAGCAGTCCCGAATTTTGTTCTCTCAAGCCCGTCAGCATCAACAAATACGATCGGGTTAGGATTGGTGCCAAGGGCCATGATAACCGTATCGACCTCCATATCAAACTCTGATCCCTTGATCTCAACGGGCTTTTTCCTGCCCGAAGAATCAGATTCGCCGAGTTCCATGCGTACGCAGCGAAGCGCTCGGACAGTTCTCTTGTCATCGCCAAGAATTTCGAGCGGATTGGTCAGGAAGTTGAAAATCACCCCTTCCTCAGCTGCATGCTCCACTTCTTCAGTTCTTGCAGGAACTTCATCCTTGGATCTGCGGTATACAATATGAGCTTCGCCAGGAGTTCCGCCGGTCTTTTTTGCCTCAAGAGACAGAAGCCTCCGACTGCATCTCACTGCGTCCATTGCAACATTGCCGGCGCCAATCACGGCGACCTTCTTCCCTAATCTGACAGGCGTATCATAGTCAGGGAACTGATATGCCTTCATCAGGTTTACCCTTGTAAGAAACTCGTTTGCTGACATGACGCCGTTAAGATTGATGCCCGGAATCTGCATGAATGAGGGAAGGCCTGCACCTGTGCCGAGAAATACTGCGTCGAAGTCATTCAGCAGTTCATCGAGGGTGAAGGATCTGCCGATGATATGGTCGGTCTTGATCTCTATGCCGAGACATTCGACTGCATAGTTAACTTCTCCGCTGACAACACTCTTGGGAAGCCTGAACTCTGGTATGCCATAGATGAGTACACCGCCAGGGCCGTGGAGCGACTCAAAGATCGTCACATCATGGCCTTCCCTTCCGAGATCTACTGCACAGGAAAGTCCGGCAGGGCCAGATCCTACGACAGCAATCTTTTTCCTGGTCTTGGGTGCTTTTGTAAGAGGGCATGTGCGATGAGAAAGTTCGTAATCACCGACAAAGCGTTCCAGTCGGCCGATTGCTACTGGCTCGCTTTTTTTGCCGAGTATGCAGTTGCCTTCGCATTGGCTTTCCTGAGGACAGACCCTGCCGCAGATGGCAGGCAGGTTGTTCTTCACCTTCATCCACTCAACTGCCTTGATCATGTCGCCTTCGCGAAGCGCTTTGATGAACTGCGGGATCAAAACGCCGACAGGGCAGCCCTGTACGCATTTTGGGTCTTTGCATTGGAGACACCGCTCTGCCTCTGCCTCTGCCGTTTCAAGGGAATAGCCGAGCGCTACTTCTTCAAAGTTGCAGCTGCGGACATGCTCATCCTGGTTCGGCATCGCGTGCCGCTTTATCTTCATGCGTTCTGCAGGCTTCAGCTCTGGCATTATTCCCTGCCTTTTACGGTAGCGCCATCGATTCTGCACTTGTGCTCGTAGTGCTCGACCGCCGTCTTCTCTTCATCTTTATAAAATGAAAGTCTGGAGAGGAGGTTGTCCCAGTCGACCTTATGGCCGTCAAACTCGGGACCGTCAACGCAGACGAATTGCGCTCCTTCCTCAAGGAGCACTCTGCAGCCTCCGCACATGCCTGTGCCGTCGATCATGATTGTGTTCAGGCTAACAATGGTCGGGACGCTGTACAGTCTGGTAGTCAGGGTCACGTACTTCATCATAATAGCAGGACCGATTGCCCAGACCTTAGCGATATTACTATTCTTATTGTCGAGTATTTCCTTTAGTGGCTCTGTTACCAGTGACTTCCTGGCATGTGAGCCGTCATCTGTGCAGACTATGAGTTCATCAGAAACAGCCCGCATACGCTCCTCCCAAAACAGAAGTTCCTTAGTGCGTGCCCCTATAATGGATATGACGCGATTGCCTGCCTCTTTCAGTGAGCGTGCGATTGGATAGATTGGTGCAACTCCGACACCGCCTCCCATGCAGATAACCGTGCCGAAATTCATAATCTCTGTGGGATGCCCAAGAGGGCCAGCAAAGGATGCCACTGAATCGCCGGGAATAAGTTTTCCGAGATGCATGGTTGATTTGCCGAGCTCCTGGAAGATAATGGTTATCGTTCCTCGTTGGCGATCATAATCGGCAATAGTAAGAGGAATCCGTTCGCCGAACTCATCAATGCGAACAATCACGAACTGACCGGCTGCTGCCTTTCGAGCCACATGCGGGGCGGCTATTTCCATCAGTTTAGTTACCGGAGTGAGTATCTCTTTCTTTAGTATGGCATACATGGTAGTGCTCCTATGATGAATGCGAAAAAAATATGCTCTATTATATAAGACAATTATATAAATGATATAAGGCTTTATTATGAATATAATGTTTTATTTGCGCAGGCCGTTGCCCATGTCTGATCGTAATAGGCAATTCCAGTGCCACGATAGGATTCCTATGTAATAACTTGATAGTAAAGAAATTATTTTGGGGGCGTATCAGCACGTCGTAGAAAATTGCCTCAGAGTTATGGGTAATTATGCCCCAGTAGTATCTCTGTAAGCGAATGCCATTCTGCTCCAGTCAGCCTTAGCCGTGCACTACAAAATGCCACATTATCAGACGCTTATTATTCCTTCTGATAAGCCTGTCCGGATGAGTTTTATTGTGGAGGAATACTTATAAAAATAACTTATTTGATAATTAGTAGAATAAATGTATGATATTATCGGAAATGAGGGGCATTTATTGAATTTAAATAATGGCAAAAGTGAAAATTGTTATGTTAAAATCAAGCTCTTTACGTGCATGAAATCAAAGCGGTGTTCACTGTTGACTGGTTGCAGAGTGCGACAAATGTTCAGCTAAGGTTTTCAAGTGCTGAAGGACAAGACTCCTGATAAAAAAGTGTGCTGAGGTGAATCTATGTTTGTAGAAGAATTGAATGTTGATGAAAAGATTGGCCATGCAAGAGGGATATTGACAGAATCCCAGAGGAAGAGGGGTGTGCTCATCCATGCATTCCAGAGCATACAGAAGGAATACAATTATCTTCCTGAGGATGTGCTGAGTGCGCTTGCAAAGAAACTCGATTTGCCGTTGTCAGAGGTGTATAGTACCGCCTCTTTTTACAAGCATTTTTATTTCAAACCCAGGGGCAGGAATATTGTCTGCGTATGTGTCGGAACCGCATGCCACGTCAGGGGAGCTGGAAAGGTCCTTGAGAAAATAGAAGAGTCTTTCGGATTGAAGGAAGGCGAGACAGCCGCAGACATGTCGGTTACCCTTGAAACTGTCGGCTGCGTAGGCTGCTGCGGTCTGGCTCCTGTCGTTACCGTCAATGAAGATGTCATCGGCGACCTCAATCCAAAAAAGGTCGACGAGATAATTAGAATGGTTGAGGAGAAATAGGCCATGGGCAAACTGCATACCGTAGAAGAGCTCACCAATCTCAGAAAGCTTCTTTCAGAAGAGACGTTCAGACCGGAAGTCCCTCGGATACGTCTCTGCAGCGGGACTGCCTGCACTGCTACCGGCACGCCGAAGGTCGTGACTGCGCTTGAAGAAGAGGCTGCGAAAAGGGGCATTACGCTTGATGTTGTAAAGACAGGCTGCCAGGGCCTCTGCCAGAAGGGTCCGGTCATGAAGGTGGAGCCGCAGGGTATCTTTTACCAGAAGGTTAAACCGGATCACGCAAAGTCTATCCTCGCGTATACGGTAGTTGGCGGAACGCCATTCCGGCAGAGCCTTTACCGCGACAATATTCTGAGCGAACCGATCCCGGAGATGCTGGACGTTCCCTTTTATAAGAAACAGCTGAGAATTGCGCTGAGGAACAACGGCGTTATCGATCCCAGGAATATTTACCACTACATTGCGGTGGGCGGATATGCAGCTCTTGAAAAGGCACTTGGTTCTATGACACCTGATCAGGTGCTGGAAGAAGTCGACAAGGCAAATCTGAGAGGCAGGGGCGGTGCCGGTTTTCCTGCCGGCAAGAAGTGGAAACATACCAAGAGCGACAAGTCAAAGATCAAGTTTGTCATAGCCAATGGAGATGAGGGTGATCCGGGTGCATTCATGGACAGGTCTGTCATGGAAGGCGATCCTCACAGTCTTTTTGAAGGCATGCTTCTCTGCGCTTATGCAATCGGTGCAGAATACGGGATAATCTATGTCAGGCATGAATATCCGCTGGCGGTCAAGAATCTTGCCCTGGCGATTAAGCAGGCAGAGGATCTCGGACTGTTGGGGAAGAATATACTCGGCAGCGGTCTTAATTTTACTCTTGATATCAGAGAAGGTGCCGGAGCATTCGTTTGTGGTGAATCTACAGCACTTGTTGCATCGATTGAGGGTGAGAGAGGTTTTCCGAGACCGAGACCTCCCAGACTTTCTCAGCAGGGTGGAGGTGTCTGGGGCTATCCTTCAAACCTGAATAATATCGAAACCTATGCTTGCGTTCCTCCGATAATAGAAAAGGGCGCTGACTGGTTCCTGGGCATTGGCACGAAAAATTCTCCCGGCACAAAGGTCTTTGCGCTCACCGGAAAAGTTGTGAATACCGGTCTTGTAGAGGTTCCGATGGGAATTACTCTGCGGGAGATCATATACGACATTGGCGGCGGTATTATGAATGGAAAGAAATTCAAGGCTCTCCAGACCGGGGGACCTTCAGGAGGATGTATTCCCGAGGAGCATCTTGACCTGCCTGTTGATTTCGACTCACTTGCAAAGGTCGGTTCTATGATGGGCTCGGGCGGCATGGTCGCCATGGACGAAGATAACTGCATGGTTGATGTTGCAAAATACTTTCTGTCGTTCTGCCAGTCAGAATCATGCGGCAAGTGTCCGCCATGCAGGGTTGGCACGTATCAGATGCTCCAGATCCTGGAGAGAATCACCTCAGGGAAGGGCGAGGCTGGCGATATAGAGCGGCTTGAAGAGATCGGCAACCTTATAAAGGACGGCGCTCTCTGCGGACTCGGTAATAGCGCCCCGAATCCGGTTCTCACCACAATAAAATATTTTAGGAAAGAATACGAGGAACATATCCATGACAAATACTGCAGTGCAAAGGCATGCAGCGGTCTGGGTGTGTTCAGAATTGATCATGACGAATGTTTTCTCTGCGGGTTGTGCAAGGAAGCGTGTGCCTTTGATGCAGTCAAAGTTACAAGGGACAAGTTCTTCATTGATCAGGACTACTGCACAAAATGCAAGGCATGTTACACGGCATGTCCTATCGGTGCGGTCAAGGTAGAGAAACAGAAAAGGCAGAATGCAAAGCAGGAGGTTATATGAGCGAAACCCCCAACAAAGAAGAAACTCCCAAGAAAGATATGAAGGATGTTCTGGCTGCGACTGAAAACATCAAATGCATGGTGCAGAAGTCCCAGAAATTTGTCGAGGAATTTCTTTCTGAACCCATGTGCGGCAAATGTCATCCCTGTGCGTTGGGCAGTTATGAGGCGCTTGTGAGGCTGAAGAGAATTTCTTCAGGCATCGGATCTCAGGGAGATGTTGCTGCCATACAGCGGATAGCGGATGATATGCTTGAGTCTTCGAGATGTATCAAGGGCAAGGATACCGCGAAGTTCCTCCTGAATGCACTGAAGACCGAAGCATTCAAGGAGCATCTGGGTGGGCATTGCGAAGAGCACGAGTGCCCGGCTTATGTCATTTACCGAATCATTCCGGAGAAGTGCGTGCTCTGCGGCGATTGTCAGAAAGCCTGCAGATATAATGCAATTCAGGGGGAAAAGAAGGTCTCCTACCGGACCGGATATCTGCCGTTTGAGGTAAGACAGAAAAGGTGTGTGAAGTGCGGAGACTGCTTGCCGACATGCAAGTATGGTG
>CAYWRK010000002.1:0-266219 GCA_964461065.1 uncultured Nitrospiraceae bacterium | reverse complement strand
ATTCATGTCTGCGATAATCTCGGAAGATTCGGCGATCTCTGTGCTGATGTTTTTTAGAACGTTATTTGCTGAGCAGGAGTAGCGAATGTCTGACCATAAAGGAACACAGGGAGTATTGATCAGAAAACCAGGCCTGGACGGCCATGACTGGAGCACTAAGTTCATTGTCCGCGCCCTGCGTAATGCCGGAGATCCTTGGGGCAGTTAAGACATATGCTACACTGGACGCGATCTGCCAGGTCCTGCGGGAGGTTTTCTTCGAGTACAGAGGGTGATTCGATTTAGGGCCTGTGACGCAGGTATAATGAAAAAGCGCTTAATAGAATTCACATTGGGGGTGTAATCGTGCAGCAGCCAGGACAGGATAATCTGATAAAGCTTGAAGCCATGAAAGAGGAAGCCTTTCTCGGTGGAGGGGCCAAAAGAATCGAGGCCCAACACCGCAAGGGAAAGCTCACCGCACGAGAACGCATCGATCTGCTCCTTGATGAGGGTTCGTTTGAAGAATTCGATCTGCTGATGACCGGAAGGGCTGGTCAAAGTGCCGGGATCGGTGAGTTTCCCGGTGACGGGGTGATTACCGGACACGGAACCATTGACGGCCGCGAGGTTTTTGTATTCAGCCAGGATTTCACCATCATGGGCGGGGCGCTTGGAGAGGCTCATGCTCAGAAGATCTGCAAAGTTATGGACCATGCTGTAAGGGTTGGCGCTCCGATCATCGGCCTGAACGACTCCGGCGGCGCGCGCATCCAGGAAGGGGTTGAATCCCTGGCAGCGTATGGAGAGATCTTCCACCGCAATGTTCAGGCAAGCGGGGTGGTGCCGCAGATATCATGCGTCATGGGCCCCTGCGCCGGCGGTGCAGTGTACAGCCCTGCCATAACGGATTTTACCTTCATGGTCGAAAACACGTCATATATGTTTGTGACCGGACCGAACGTGGTCAAGACCGTTACCCACCAGGACATCACCGCAGAAGAATTAGGCGGAGCCATGGTGCACTGCAAGAAGAGCGGCGTAGCCCATTTCGCGTTGCCCAATGATATCCTCTGCCTGCGCGAGGTGAGGCGGCTGATCAATTATCTGCCTTCAAATAATCGTCAGCAGGCGCCGATCCTTGATCTGAGCGACCCGGCTGAACGCACGGACCCTGCTCTGGATTATCTGGTGCCGGCTAATCCCAACCAGACCTATGACATGAAAATTCTGATTACCAGTATTCTGGACGGTGCGGAATTTCTGGAGATACATTCCCATTTTGCACGGAACATTATTGTTGGATTCGGCCGTCTCGGCGGTCAGACCATCGGTCTTATTGCCAACCAGCCTGCAGTGCTCGCCGGTGTGCTTGATGTCCAGGCCTCGGAAAAGGCAGCACGTTTTGTACGGTTCTGTGATGCTTTTAATATTCCCCTTGTCTGCCTTGTGGACGTACCGGGTTTTATGCCTGGTCCTGAGCAGGAGCATGGCGGTATCATCCGGCACGGTGCAAAACTGCTCTATGCATTTTCAGAGGCAACCGTGCCGAGAATTACGGTCATCATTCGGAAGGCATACGGCGGAGCATACGTGGTGATGAATTCCAAGCACATCGGCTGCGATATGAATTTTGCATGGCCGGCATCCGAAATTGCCGTGCTCGGCCCCAAGGGCGCAGCACAGATCATCTACCGCAAGGAGATCGAAGAGGCTGCTGACCCGGGTGAGATGCTCTCCCGGATGACTGAGGAATACAGGCAGACATACGCCAATCCGTTCATGGCTGCAAAGAGAGGATATATCGACGACGTCATCACGCCGCGTGATACAAGGCACCGCTTGATCCGAAGCCTCCAGTTCCTAGAGAACAAGAGCACGATACTGCCTAAGAGAAGACATGGGAATATTCCACTGTGAGCAGGGAGCTGAAATGCATTCAGAAGAGAATTTCAATACTACATTTATGGGGTCACTATGTTTGAAAAAATCCTTATAGCCAATCGTGGTGAGATCGCGATCCGTATAATCCGGACCTGCAGGAAGCTGAATGTGAAGACCGTAGCAGTCTATTCGGATATTGATGCACGTTCACTCCATGTCCGGGAGGCTGACGAGGCTGTCCATATCGGGCCGTCTCCATCTACTTCTTCCTATCTCGTTCATGAAAAGATTATCAATGCTGCGCTTGCCCAGGGTTGCCAGGCTATTCATCCGGGGTATGGTTTCCTTTCGGAGAATTCAGAATTCGCTGCATCCGTGGTCAAGGCCGGTTTGGTATATATCGGGCCTTCATCAGAGGTGATATCTGCTCTTGGAGATAAGATCTCTGCCAAGAATATTGCGATGAAGGCAGGGGTGCCTGTTGTGCTTGGGCACAACCTGCCGATCGTTGATATTGAAGAGATTAGGGCACTTGCGGCCGAGATCGGGTACCCTGTTCTGCTCAAGCCTGCTGCAGGAGGAGGAGGCCGGGGCATGCGCCTTGCAGCCACGCCTGAGGATCTTGAATCAGCGCTCCATTCTGCACAGGATGAGACCCGCAAGGCATTCGGCGACGACAGGATCTTTCTGGAACGATTTATCGTCAACCCCCGCCATATTGAGATCCAGATCATTGCGGACAAGCATGGGAGCGTCGTCTCTCTTGGTGAGCGGGAATGTTCTATTCAGCGGCGGTACCAGAAGGTGATCGAAGAGGCTCCCTCGATGGCGGTTGACGCGGCACTCAGATCACGTATGGGCGAAATGGCCTGCGCCCTGGCCCGGCAGGCAGGATATTCCAATGCCGGAACAGTCGAATTTATTATGGATAACAACAGGAACTTCTTCTTCATGGAGATGAATACGAGGCTTCAGGTGGAGCATCCGATTACCGAGATGGTCACTTCACTCGACCTTGTCGAACTGCAGCTCAGGGTTGCAGCGGGCGAGCATCTGCCGATCTCGCAGAAAGATGTCTCGATCAAGGGCTGGTCAATAGAGGCCAGGATCTGCGCTGAGGATTCTTCCCGTCACTTCTTGCCATCAACCGGACTGATCACCCGGTATTCGACCCTCAGAGGCAGAAATATACGGCTTGACAGCGGTGTCGAAGCCGGCAGCTTTATTAGCGTGTACTATGACTCGCTCCTGTCAAAGGTCATCAGCTGGGGTGAGACGCGTGAGGCGGCCCGAACCACCCTGATCAATGCCCTGAATCGCTACCATGTTGAGGGCGTGACCACCAATCTCAATTTTGCAAACTCCATTCTGAACCACCCTGCTTTTATCAAAGGCGAGCTTACGACCGGATTCATTGAGGAACATTACGACGATGGCGAGGCCAAGATCGACCCGCCGATGGAGCAGCTCGAAACCATGGTCATTGCCACGACCGTCGTGTATCACAACCGCAAGAACCTGGTCCGTGAATCGTTAAAGCCCATGGCTGCAAAGGTCGGACTCTCCCACAAGCCTGCTCAGCGCCACAGCTATGTTGTCAAAGGCAACAAGAATATCTTTGAGGTCGAACTGCAGGGACAGCTCTCATCCCGGGACTGGAGCGTGAGGATAAATGGAAGGGACCATACCGTTGTTGCGCCCGTTTTTGAATTCTACCGGCGAAGGCTGAAACTGTCGATAGATGGGGTGGATCAATACTTCAGGCTTCAGTACAGGCAAAATTTCATATGGACTGCGTATAGCGGCATTACCCGTATTTTTGAAATATACACGCCGAGGGAGTGGGAACTGGCTCAGTACATGCCAAAGGAGAAAAAGGACGCCCATGAAAATGAGCTTCTCTCGCCCCTTCCCGGCATGGTGGTCAATATCCTTGTCAAGAAAGGCGATCGCGTGTACCGCGGCCAGGACCTTGTGGTCATCGAATCCATGAAGATGGAAAGCGGTGTTTCCTCTCCCTGCGACGGGATCGTTGATAATGTGGCTGCAACTATCGGCAAGGCTGTAGAGACCGATGAGGTTCTCATATCATTTATAACCTGATCGATTTATTACATAACTATAATAGAAATGAAAGGATCTAACAGAATCCCTATTAAGTCACCTTGTATCAAAAAATGCGCGCTAAATGAAGATCATCTTTGTACTAACTGTTTTCGCACGATTGAGGAAATCGCTGCATGGCCTGATGCCGACAACAAAGAGGGGGAAAAGATTCTGGAGAGAATTGAGATGAGAAAAGTGTTGAAATAAGCGCTGCCATGCAGCGCTTTCTGCTTACTCTACCAACTCCCTCCACCGCCGCCGCCGAAACCGCCCCCTGAGGAGCCACCGCCAGAGCTCCCGCTCCCTCCTGCCCCGCTTCCTCGAGGCGCAGAGTACATGGCCGATGACATATCTGTCATAGCTGAATGCATGGAGTGGTTAAAGCTGACCGGATTGAATGTCCTCATTCCTCCGGGCGAGATATACCAGTCGGGCGGCTCCTGGTATATACCCTCGAATGCCTTTGCCCAGTTGTCTGCCACATCAAGAGCCAGGGCATAGGGGAAGAAGTTTGAAAAAAGGTTCTGGTCTTTAATCCTTTGGAGTTGGTCTCTTTCTGCCCTGTTCATAAACTCCTGAAAACCCAGAATCTGCATGTACACAGCAGACCCTTCCCGTGTCTTCGCAGGCATGAACTTGGCAAAACAGAGTACTGTCAGCCCTGTCAGAACTCCGGAAGCTATTGTCCTGATCTCTCCAAGGGAATCCTCGAGAAGTGTTACGAGTCCGAAGGCGGTTGCAAACCCGACTGCTATTGCAATAACCGAATAGGTGACGACTACATGCTCCGGGTTGGTATTAAAGTATTTTTTTCTGAGGAGCTCCTTATATAAAGAACTTTTGAGCGTAGGAAGATTCTTGTAGAAGGTGTTCTTCAGTTCTGAGATCATTTTGCCCGGCATGGAGCCGAAGACATCCAGCATCAACTGCTGCTCGAACATCGTGAGCGAAGCGTCCGCATCCTTGGTCTTCTTCAGATAGTAATCCGTCTTATCGAAAATAATACCTTCCTCTTTTGTCTCCTCGATCTTGATGTAGCCTTTTACTGCAAGCCCGACAATGGTTGCCGTGATGTCACGCGGATCGAGCTTTTCATCTACCATAGTGCCAACTTCTGCGGGTGTGAGCGGGACTTTCAGATACTCAGGCGGGCTATACATGACCGTAATTGATTCCCTCACGCGAGGGTCCCTGCCGGTCTGCATCCAGATGAAGAGCATGATAATGAAAGAGATTACTGGCAGGATGAATACCCAGTTCTGCTTCAGATTTAAGGACCAAAGGAATTTTCTGAGCGAAGTGGGTGAAGAAACAATTCCCTTGTCCCATCCGTATGCGATCGTGAGTCCTTCTTCTGCCTGGAGAGGCTTTGTTGTGATGAACTCAATAAAATTTTCTCCTGGGATATTTCTGCAGGCAGATTCACGGGAAGCTTTTCTCCCTGTGTAGCAAGAGGCCCAGTGTTCTTTTGTCACAGCCCCGGCCAGGGATATCATGCATCGGGCCCTCTTTATAGAGGCGTTCCATTCGTTTCCGGTCACGTTCCAGTAAAGCTCGTCATGATCATCAAAGAAGAGAATAGCATTTTCGACCTTGTAGAATATCTCATACTTCTGAACGCCTGATACATATTTCTTTGCATCGCCGATACGGACTCTGATGGTATTTCCCTGCCTGATAATGCTGTATTTCACGGGCGTGCTGTTCTCATCAGTAACAGACAGAATGTCAGTGGGAGTGGTTATGATACCACCCGTGCTGTCTGTGTACCTATACGGGATATCCCGGTAAATGCCATGTCGCGGCCGGTGAAACTCTACGGTAAGTGTCTCTTTGACCGTAAAGGAAGAATCCTGATCTATGGCAATAAAGGCATCAAAGTCATTGATCGTAAAGTCCTGCGCAGAGGCAGAAGAAGACAGAAACAGGTTAAGGCAGAGGATCAGGCAGACAACGAAAATATCGCAGCCGGCTTTTCTCGTCATTTTGCCCTCAGGAAAAACTTACTTTTGTCGGCTTTCTTTCGACCTCTGCCTCTTCCAGTTCGAAGAACTCTGACTTCTCAAATTTGAACTGACCTGCCACGAGATTGGACGGGAAGGTTTCGGTCATGATGTTATAGTCCCTGACAACTGCATTATAATAGCGGCGGGAATATTCAATATTGTCCTCAAGCTCCTTCAACTGCTGCTGGAGCTGCATGAAGTTTGCGTTTGCCTGGAGCTGCGGATAGGCTTCAGCAACAGCGAAGAGGCTCTTCAGCGTTTCGGTGAACATATTCTCTGATTTCGATTTGTCAGCAGGGGCTGTTGCCTTCATGGCTGCTGATCTGGCCAAAGCTACATTTTCGAAGACCGCTTTTTCATGATCAGCGTAACCCTTTACTGTTTCGACAAGATTTGGCACGAGGTCATAGCGTTTCTTGAGGTTCACATCAATATCAGACCATGATGACTTCACGGTTGTCCTAAGGCGGACAAGCTTGTTGTAGATGATAATAACAGCCACGATGATCAATATTGCAATACTCATGAACAGCGCTAACAATAATCCAGCGATTGCGATCATAGTCCCTCCGAAAAGCTTACTTTATTAGACTATAGCAGAACTTATATTCTGTTACCAATAAATATATTTGCATTCTGTGCAACAGTGTCTGATTTTCATGCTCTGTATACTAAACTCGCACTGCGATACCTGCTTTCTTCTTCTTTTTCATGGTAATATTTCAGTAATCCTATGCAAAATCATCTGAAAAGATCTCTTAAGCAACGATCCCATAAGGCGGGACTTCCTCCCGGTTCGCTGGTACATATCGGCAGACAGCGCGCAGAGAAGACAAAGATAACTGTTATAGTTTACGATGAGACACAATTTATTGAAGAAAGTTATGACGCTGTAGAGGCCTGCTTTGCTTTCAGGGACAAGCCCACTGTTACGTGGATCAATATTGACGGCATTCACCAGGCAGAGATCATTGAGAAGATGGGTGCCTGTTATAACCTTCATCCTCTTGTTCTGGAGGATATTCAGAACACTGAGCAGCGCCCAAAGATCGAGAGCTACACTGATTATCTTTACGTCGTCCTTAAGATGCTCTATTTCGATGAAGCGGTAAATGCTGTTTCGACAGAACAGGTCAGTCTTATCGTGGGCCAAAATTATGTCATATCTTTCCAGGAGGGTCTTGAGGGCGATGTGTTCGGACATCTGCGCGAGCGACTCAGGAATGAGAAGGGTCGGGCGCGCAAGCTCGGTGCCGATTACCTTGCATACTCGCTCATCGATGCCATTGTGGATAACTACTTCTCCATTCTTGAGAGGCTGGGTGAAAAGATCGAGCTGCTTGAGGAAAGGCTTGTTTCAAACCCGACGACAACCACGCTGCATGACATTCATTACCTGAAGCGCGAAATGATCTATCTCAGAAAAGCAGTATGGCCCCTGCGCGAGGTGATAAGTATTTTCAGCAGGACCGACTCGGATATCGTTCAGGAATCAACACGGATTTACCTCAGAGACGTTTATGACCATACTATACAGGTGATCGACACGGTGGAGTCTTACCGCGACATGGTCTCCGGTATGCTTGACATATATCTTTCAAGCGTCTCCAACAGGATGAATGCTGTAATGAAGGTCCTGACGATCATTGCCACGATCTTTATGCCGTTGACTTTTCTTGCCGGGGTTTACGGCATGAATTTCAAACATATGCCAGAGCTTGAGTGGCATTATGGCTATTTCGGACTCTGGTGCATCATGATCGTCATAGCCATCTGGATGCTGATCTTCTTTAGGAAGAGGAAGTGGCTGTGAAGCTGGGCGTTGAAGCGTCAATGCGTTCTTGAGAGCCAAAAATATGAGATTGAGGACGATAGATGGATCTGATAAAAACATTCTTTGATATTTTTATGCACCTCGATAAGCATCTTGGTGCAGTCATACAGTCATACGGGATCTGGACGTATCTCATTCTTTTCCTGATCATTTTCTGCGAAACAGGACTTGTGATCACGCCAATTCTTCCAGGGGATTCGCTGCTTTTTGCTGCCGGCGCCTTTGCTGCTCTCGGAGCTTTTAGCGTGATGTGGTTGTTTGTTCTACTTACAATAGCTGCCGTTGCAGGGGATACTCTGAACTACTCGATCGGCAGTTATATGGGGCCAAGGCTCTTTCGTAAAGAGAAGGTTCGGTTTCTGAACCGTGAATATCTGGACAGAACCCACCAATTTTATGAGAAATACGGCGGTAAGACGATCATTATTGCCCGGTTTATGCCTATCATACGCACCTTTGCACCCTTTGTGGCCGGAATCGGCAAGATGACCTATCTTCATTTCATCAGCTACAATGTTGCTGGGGGCATTATCTGGATAGCGTCCTTTGTCTTTGGCGGATATTTCTTCGGCAATATTCCTGTGGTTAAGCGTAACTTCACACTTGTAATTATGGTGATAATCATTCTTTCGATTATGCCCGGCATTATTGAGTTCCTTCGCCACCGTTATCGAAAAGCCTGAAGACATGGTTCAATTATGAGAACATATCACGGAGGATTTATGATCATACAGATTCTAAACAAGGCAGGACTCATCCTGATCGCACTACTGTTACTCAGCTCCTCTTCTTTTTTATCAGCAGAAGAAAAGAAGCCCCCGATAACCCAATACTGGATGAATGCGTCAACGCAGAGCATGAGCATACCAGGCATGTCATCTGAGGATATGGACGCCATGGAAAGCATGATGATGGGCAGAGCGGCTGGCATGGGGCCCAAGCGGAGCCTTATGCTCCAGCTCAATTCTCCCAGGGCCATACCTGCCGCTCCTGAGGCTACCCATGACATACCTCCGGGCCAGAGGATGGGCAACACACTTCAGCTGATCATTCCGGAGAAGGCCAGGCCGGTAAAAGAAGAGGAAGGGGAGGAGGCAAAATTCGAAAAACCGAAGATGCGCATGCTTATGTACTGGGGATGCAGCGAAACCGTGAGGACGGGTCAGCCAAAGGTGCTCGATACGGAGAAGATGAGCATGATCGATTTTGGCAGGGCAATGGCCGGTCGTTCCGGATCGCCTCAGCATTCTCCATCGCCAAGATCAGGATGGGCCTATGCTGAGTGGCCGAACAGAAAACATCAGCAGCAGGAGGTCCCAAAGGGAAGCTCTTTGATTGGAGATCACTTTGTGCATGGCAATTATTCGCCTGATATAAAGTTCTTCGTGGATGAGAAGCATGATTTCATGGCTCCTGTCGAGTTTTCCTCAGTGAAAGGTGGTCTCAGCGACAGCATCAGATTTCAGTGGAAGAAGATCCCGACAGCCCTTGGGTACTTTGCCACGGCCATGGCTCACAATGAGAAGACAGGTGAGATGATCATCTGGTCTTCGAGCGAACCTCAGGACCCGGGATATGGGCTTATGAACTATCTTGCTCCCTCTGATGTGAGCAGGTTTATCAAGGAGAAGGTTGTTATGGGGCCTGAGAGCACGAACTGTTCGATCCCCCAGGGCATATTCAGGGATGCAAATGGTGCGGTCCTTCAGTTCATCGGTTATGGCGATGAACTGAACATTTCGTGGCCGCCAAAGCCGAAAGATCCGAAAATACCGCATGACTATATATGGGCCATGAAATTACGGAACAAATCTACGGGCATGCTGCCTCTTGGACAGGAGGATGGAAGGGCAGAACGAAAGACAAGGTCCAGGCAGACAGATCAGGATGAACAGTCTGCTGATACAGAAAAGAGAGAAGAGAAACCGCGGAAAGGAAAGGGCGGCCTAATGAGGGGGATCCTCGGTTATTGAGATATTTTGCTTCTGCTCCATGCATTCCCTGCAGCGTGTGTCTGTCGGGTCCACAGAAAGCCTTTGGGCATCAATTTCTTTCTCACACATAAAGCATTTACCGTATTCACCGGATTCGATGCGACGCAAAGCTCCGTCAATTTTCTGGAGTTGACGCTGCCGAAGCCTTGAGCCTTCTTCTGCCCTTCGCTGCGCTATCATGGCACTCATGAGGGAAAAGCGGCCCATGCAGGCCTGTTCAAGTTCCACCGGCTTAGTCGTTTGCACCGAAGATTTATCAAGATTCTGAAGTTCAGATCGATGACTTAAGAGCTTGTGTTTAAATTGCTCAATTTCTTTTTCATTCATTCGTGTATGCAGCCTCTCAAGATCATCGTCATAACAGTCTTCATAAGAAAGAGCGCAGTTTCGAATCAAGCAAGTATTAGGACGGTTCTATGCGCGGTATCCCGACGCTTCACTATTCACGCTTAACGAATTACGGCCTTGCTAATACCACATCATTGCTTCAAAGTCACTGGTAGGGACAGATAAGCTGATATGGCCTCTCCAGGGGCAGCGCTCAATTTCTTCGTTTCTTTTTCGGATCGAAATAAAGAGATTGAGTTCATCCTTCTGTTTTGCCTTCAGATCTGCAAAGGGAATGCAGATCTCGAAAATGTCCTTTATCGCTGCATCAGGCATCTCTTTGACCAAGACCCATTCTTCATTCGGTTTTTCGAAGAGCAGCGCACGGATGTCGCTGCCGTTGACAGGACAGCTGATCTTGATCTCAGCAGGTTTTGAGGTCATGATCGCTATTTCGATATCATTGTCGAGAGCGTCAAAAGCTGTGGCAGGATCGATTCTAACGAAAAGGTTATCTTCATTGAAGCCGTAGTACATAGATGCAACCAGACTTTCTGATTTATGCATGCTTCCGCCCGACTTCTTTGCATCGATCTGCGCTCCCTGATACCACTCGTAATAGCTTGTGACAATGCCATCGATCTTCGGCTTGATGAATCCCCGGATAGCAAGGGCGGGTGCAACGCCCCTGTCGTGTCTGAGTACAGGCACGAAAAGGTGGGCCGGAACATCCTTGCCCATCTCTTTATATACCTGCATGAGATTTAACCTGAAGAGTTCATCAAAATCCTCTTCTGTCTCTGTAGAGTGCTCATCACCATACCACCAGTTCCAGTCGCTGCCTTCTGCAATATGGATAGATTTCCAGGCTTTTTCAAGTGTCAGGTCAGGGTTAGCCTGCTGGTAATGCTCGAGCGCTTCCCGTGCTTCAGTAAGATAATCCCAGGAAAGGTTGTCCTCTTCATGTCCTATCCATATACCATAATTGGCATTGATCCAGGAGCCCGGATGCAGACGTTCAAGGGGATCGCCGCGGTGTTGGGTATTAATATATTCTGAGACAGTAATTGTCTTAAGGCGTTCTTCGTTCGAAAGCCCTTCATACAGATAGAGGAAAAAGTCCCTGCCGTCATTCTTGTAGTGTTCCCATGCATTTTCGCCATCAAGAATGATCGGCACCACGTGAGGAGAGTGAGAGGGAAGCGAGTTGCGGATATTCAGGAGCCTCTGGATCAGGTCATCTGCAGCTCTCTTGGGGTCCCACTGGGAATAGACAAAACCGATAAGGTCAGAGACCGTATGGTCCCTGAAGACCATCGAGACATTTTCATAGGAATAGGGACGATAGAGCATATGAGGATCGAGCAGATTGCCAGCGCCATCGCGGAGACCTCTGCCTAATGATGCAGAGAGAACACCTTCATCAGTTGCCACCCACTGAATGCCATGACGTGAAACAATGCGGAGCACTTCTTCGCTTACAGAGCCCTCAGACGGCCACATGCCCACAGGCCGGTAATTGAACAGCGACTCAAAATAATTAATGCCCATTTTGATCTGCTTTTCCGCATCTTCCGGATGCACGAAACGCTGCCGTGGCAGCCGCACATTTGGCATTGCTACGCGGGCGATGTCAGTGTCGCAGAGCAAGGGGAGGATAGGGTGGTAAAAGGGTGTGAACGAGAGCTCGACCTGGCCCGAAGCTGCCATATCCTTGTACGCAGGTATGATCCTGTGCAAAATATCCAGCTGTTTTTCTATAAGTATTGCCTTCTCTTCCTCTGTGTAGCCATGTCCCTTTTCTACGAGAGAGCTCAGGAAGGGATCGTTATTCCTGAAAAGAGGATCTATCCAGCAAAGGTTGAAAAAAACCTGAAGATCCAGAAAATCCTGGTCAGTGAAATATTTAACTGCTCGCATGAGATCACTCTTAATGACATGAGTTCCGCGTTTCACCAGCAGTTCATAATACCGCGGAAATGGCTTGATCATATTATCCCAGTGCGCAAGGAAGAAGTTTTCGAGAATAAAAGAGCGATCCCGTTCAGAGAGGTCAGCAGCTGGCTTTCTGGTCATCTGAAGGTGAACGTCCTGGCCGCCATGCTCTGAATAGTCGACAAGCTGCTCAAGGAGCGATGGAACGAGATTGAAGTTCTGTTTGACAGCAGGAAAGTCTTTAAGGATCTCGAGCATGTCCAGATAGTCTTTGGTACCGTGTAGTCTTACCCAGGGCAGGCGATATAAACCTGTGGAAGGGTCCTTGTAATATGGCTGGTGCATATGCCAGATGAAGACGATATGAAGAGGATTATCGGTCATACTGGAAAATATATTCGTCCGGCCTTGAAAGCCCGTATTCCTCTCTGGCAAGTTTTTCGCGATAAAAAGGGTCGTCCTTGAGGGCTTTGAGCTGAGATCTCATCTGCTCATTCTGCGTGCTGATCTGCGCTATCTGCTTTTCGAGACTCCTGCGCGTTCTGTTGAGTTCAATATATTTGAAGAGGCCCATGTCACCAAAAACGAGGCTGATCGAGAGGTAAAGAAGAGTCAATACGATGACCGTGAAAAAAATCATCTGCCTCTTCTTTACCTCTGAATTGACCTGTTTTTCGAGTGTGGTCATGAATGAAGATTATAGAAACCTTTCTTCCCTTTGTACAGCGCTGATTCCGCGAGCTCTTCTTCGATCTGAAGGAGCCGGTTGTATTTAGCTACGCGCTCACTTCGCGCAAGTGAACCCGTCTTGATAAAGCCCGTGTTGCAGGCAACTGCAAGATCTGCGATAGTGGTATCTTCCGTTTCTCCCGAACGATGAGAAATAACCGCTGTAAAGTTTGCAGTCTTCGCCATCTCGATCGCATCAAGAGTCTCGGTCACGGTACCGATCTGGTTCAGTTTTATCAGTATCGAGTTAGATATCCCCTTCTCAATGCCTTTTGCAAGGATAGCGGTATTTGTCACGAACAGGTCATCGCCTACAAGCTGGACTTTCTTGCCGAGCACATCGGTCAGAGCTTTCCAGCCGGCCCAGTCATTTTCCGACAGGCCATCCTCTATCGAAAGTACAGGGTAATTCGCAACAATCTTTTCATAGTAATTGATCAGTTCGTTGTAGGTCACCTTCCTGCCTTCAAACTGATATTTGCCTTTGTCAAAGAACTCTGATGCAGCAACATCGAGAGCAAGATATATGTCCTTACCGGGTTTGTACCCTGACTTCTCTATCGCAGTGAGAATATAGGTGATCGCCTCTTCGTTGCTTTTCAGATTCGGCGCAAACCCTCCCTCATCGCCGACTGCCGTGTTGAGGCCTTTGCTTTTCAGGATACTTTTCAGGGTATGGAAGATCTCGGTACCAGCTCTGAGGGCAGAAGCAAAATCAGGGAGGCCTGCAGGCATGATCATAAATTCCTGGAAGTCGAGATTGTTGTCTGCATGAGCTCCGCCATTGATGATGTTCATCATCGGCACAGGAAGCACCTTTGCGTTGCAGCCGCCGATATACCGGTAGAGCGGCATACCTGACTCAATGGCCGATGCCCGGCAGACTGCAAGAGAGACGCCGAGTATGGCATTGGCTCCAAGCTTCCGCTTGTTCTCTGTGCCGTCGAGTTCGATCATGAAGTTGTCAATAAAGTCCTGATCCGTTGATTCGAACCCTCGAAGTCGGGGAGCGATCTCCTCAAAAATATTCTTGATCGCCTTGAGCACCCCTTTGCCATGGAATCGCTTCCCGCCGTCCCTCAGTTCAAGGGCTTCTCTCTGTCCTGTTGAGGCACCCGAAGGCACAGCAGCTCTGCCGATAACGCCGCTGTCAAGGAGGGCATCAACCTCAATGGTAGGATTTCCCCTTGAATCAATAATTTCACGTGCTATCAGATCAATAATCTCGCCCATAGTTTTACATCCTCCTTACAGATATTGGCTCATCAGGGTTTCAATCCGAACCATGTCAAGCTGATTGTCCATCAGTTCGGAACGATTGCCTATGTGCCGCAAAGTTGTTTCAAGATAGATCCTGAACTGCTTTATCCTATCCAGGATCTTCGGGAAGCTCTGGCCTGCGAGCATTTCTTTCTTAATACCGTTCAGGTCGTGAAAAAAAAGGGTGAACTCTTCATAATCATCGTGCCTTAATAGCCTGAATGTAAAACTCTCAAAATATACCATATAGTTGCGCAGAGATTCAAAACTATTGAGACGCTCAGCGGGGTCGTCAGCCCGTGAGCAGAAGAGTGCAACAAAGGCGTGAAGGACATGGATGTCTTCCCTCAGCCTGATGGATTGCTCGATTTTGTTCATAAAGCTGGCAAAGACCTCGACACCGCAGATCCCAGGGTTAAAGTGCTGGGTAAGCTGAACAACGGACTGTTCGGTCAGATTCTTAAGGATGCCGTGGCTGTTCTCTATTTTTCCCCTGAACCGTATCGAAGCCTTCTTGCGAAGGATATCTTTCAGTTCCTGCTGGTACACGCGCTTGGTTTCCATGGAGAATTGGTAAGCAATGGCATGGAGTAGTATCTGGAGATCATTGCTTTTAATTTTTTTTATTGACTTGTCGATATACAAGCGGAACGCATTGATTTCCGACCTGAGAAGAACAAGCAGGATCAGCGAAGCGTTGAGGGATACGGCACGCTGCGTGGTAAGCTCAATGAAGCTCATGATCCGAATGAACCTGAAGAGGTAGAGATAGATGACCGAGATGTGCTTCTTCTCATCCTTATCTTCCAGTGATTTGGCGATCCTTGAAATGGTCTGGTTGGTGATCATATCGAAATCAGGATTCATATTCTTTTTAAATGGATTGAAAAAAACATTTTCCCTGATCTCCTTGCTGATCAGATTTCCGACATTCAGAAATCCCATGTAGGAGATGTGGCCTGAGCGGGCGAGATCCGTGATGAGGCCCTTCATATTGATGAATGAGTCATATACAAGGTAGAGCCCTTTTTCAGGCGTATCCTGCAGATACAGATCTTTTCTGAAGTCATCAATCTTGCGCTCAGGCATGAATTTGGATTCTGCGAACTTCCGGAACCAGTACGCGTTCTTCCTGTTTTCCGGTATTATGACTTCGAGGATGCCGAGCACACGGAGAATCACATCCCTGGCTGCGAGCAGTTCTTCGTAAAAGTTCCTGCTTGCGATATCCTCATTCGAAAAGGGCAGATTCTCTATATTGAAGAAGCGGTCAAGAGCGCGGAGCAGCACATCAAGCTCCGAAAAAAGAACTGCATTGTCCTGTTTTGATTGCGCTACCCAGTCTTGTCTGCTCTCTTTCGGTATCATTATCCCCGGCTTTCCTTGGTGCCAGGCAGATGCACTGCCATCTGGTGGATGTCTTCCGCGGCTTCCATGACAGCCTCTGCCAGCGTAGGATGCGCATGGATACTTTCTGCAAGCGCCCGGGCAGTGAGCCCGGTGCTCATGGCAACTGCAGCCTCAGCGATAAGATCAGAGGCATGAGGCCCTATAATGTGAGCGCCGATAATCCTGTCAGTAGCTGCATCCGTAATGATCTTCACTATGCCGGCTATCTCACCCATGGCATGAGCCTTACCAAGGGCCCTGAAAGGGAAACGACCCACCTGGTAAGTGATGCTTTTTTCAACTGCCTGATCTTCGCGAATCCCAACCGAGGCAATCTCCGGCGAGGTGAAAATTGCTGCCGGTAAAACACTATAGTCAATTTCAGCATTCTGTCCCATGATGTTCCTTGCAGCGACGATACCTTCTGCAGATGCCTTATGAGCAAGGAGTATCCCGCCGGTAGCGTCACCAACAGCATAAATACCGGGAATGTTTGTTTCCATTTTTCTGTTAACGATGATCTCGCCCCTTGGTCCCTGACTTATGCCTGCTTCTTCCAGGCCGATGTCATTGGTATTCAAGGCCCTGCCGATGGATACCAGTATTTTTTCGGCAATGATCTCTTTTCCGTCAGACAGCTGGGTGTGAACGCCATCTTCTCTGATGTCGGTCTTCTCAACCCTGACGCCAGTGATGAGTTTAATCTTCTTCTTCTTTAGTTCCTTTTCAAGGAGCTCAGATATCTCGCGGTCTTCTGCTGCAAGTGCCCTGGGCAGCATCTCCACAACAGTTACCTCACTGCCCAGTTCACGAAAGATGCAGGCGAACTCGCAACCAATAACGCCTGCGCCGACAATGAGAATGCTTTTTGGTATCTGCCGGAGATTAAGTGCATCAGTGGAAGAAAGGATATGCGTACCATCAAAAGGCAGGGAAGGTAATGCCGCAGGACGCGAGCCTGTCGCAATGATAATGCTGTCTGACGAAACGGTTTCCTCTGTTCCGTCATTCAGCGTAACGGCAATTGTTCCTGGTGCCGCGAGAACTCCTTTTCCCTGAAGGAGTCTTATATCCCGACTTATGAAGAGACCCCTGATACCTTTGACGAGCGTGGAGACAACCTTGTTCTTCCTGTCAATGATGCGGCTCAGATTCGGGATTACTTCTCCCTTTAGTTCAAGTCCGAAAGCCTCAAGATCTCTTACCTTAGCAAGAAGTTCTGTTGATGCAATGAGTGTTTTTGTGGGGATGCATCCCCAGTTCAGACACGTGCCGCCGACCTCGCTATTTTCTATTACCGTGACTTGGGCACCCAGTTGGGCAGCCCTGATTGCAGCCACATATCCACCCGGTCCTGCACCGAGGACCGATAGTCTCACTTGGATTCCTCGTCCACGAGCTTGCCGTATTCAGAGTCATCCAGCAGATCATCGATCTCAGCCAGGCTATCCAGCTCGATAACTGCTATCCAGCCTTTTCCATACGGGTCTTCATTGATGATCTCCGGAGTATCGGAAAGTTCGTCGTTAACTTCAATTACCCTTCCGCTAACCGGTGATATTACGGATGATGTAGATTTTGTTGATTCGATCTCGGTAATCTCGGTGCTTGCCTCAACAGATGAATCGACCTCAGGGAGTTCAATGTATACAATATCTCCCAGTGCGTCCTGTGCATAATCCGTTATGCCGATCATTCCTTTGTTGCCGGAAACCCTGACCCATGTGTGTTCCTTGTGATACCTGATGTCCTGCGGATGCATAGCAGCCTCCTTACTGAGAAAATAAAACCGATATTTCTTCCTATCATAGCATGTTCCCTTTAGCCAAAAAAGGGTTTGGCTGGATGCTTAGAGCCGAACCCTGTTCTTCAGTTCGATCAGCTTGGCAAGTGCCTCTTCCGGCTTCATGCTGTCCGTGTCAAGGGCAAGAATTGCGTCAATGACAGAGTTGCTTGATGAGGAAAAAAGGTCGAGCTGGTCGAGCTTCTTTTTTCCGCCCTTCTGCTGGGCGAACTTGGGTGCGCCCGCCTCATTCAATTCTTCCTTCTCGAGATTATGAAGAACTTCTTTTGCCCGCGCAATAATACTGTCCGGAACACCGGCAAGACGGGCGACCTGAATGCCATAGCTTTTATCTGCCGGGCCGTCCTCGATCTTTCTCAGAAAGATGATCTCATCTCCCCACTCCCTGACTGAGATGTTGCAGTTCTTAACGCCCTCATGAATAATGGCCAGTTCGGTCAGTTCATTGTAATGCGTAGCGAAAAGCGTTCGCGCCTGGATCCTGTTCAGAATATGCTCTGCAATGGCCCAGGCGATGCTGATGCCGTCAAAGGTGCTCGTGCCTCTGCCCACCTCGTCCAGGATGATGAGGCTCCGCCCGGTGGCGTTATGTATGATATTGGCTGCCTCTATCATTTCGACCATAAAGGTGCTCTGTCCCTTGACGAGGAAGTCAGATGCCCCGATTCTGGTGAATATCCTGTCTGTGATGCCGATACGAGCAGCAGCTGCAGGCACAAAGCTTCCCATCTGTGCCATCAGGGTGATCAATGCAACCTGCCTCATGTATGTGGACTTGCCTGCCATGTTTGGACCGGTCAGGATGATCAGCAGATTATCCTGTGTATCAATGAGGGTGTTGTTCGGAATGAACCGATCTCCGGCCAGAACCCGCTCAAGCACGGGATGCCTGCCTTCTGTGATCTCGATAACCGCATCTTCGAGAATCTCCGGTTTTATGAAATTGTGCCGTTTGGCCACAACAGCAAGAGAAGAGAGAAAATCAGTCTGTGCCAGTGAGGATGCTGTCCTGAGGATCTGGTCAGCGGCATCTTTGACGCTCAGAAGTATCTGGTTGAATACGTGAAATTCAAGGCTCTTTAGCTTGTCTTCAGAACCGAGAACCCTTGTCTCATACTCCTTGAGTTCGGGAGTGATGAAGCGTTCTCCTCCCACAAGGGTTTGCTTCCTGATGTAATCATCCGGGACGATATCGAGGTTTGCCTTGGTAATTTCGATGTAATAACCGAAAACCCTGTTGTACCCAATCTTCAGGGAGGATATGCCTGTGCGTTTTTTCTCTCGTGCTTCCATCTCGGCAATGAAGTCTTTGCCTGTTGTTGATATAGATCTGAGCTCATCAACTTCTGTATGGTATGCGTGCCTGATAATGCCGCCGTCTCTGATACTGAGTGGCGGGCTTTCCACAATGCTTTTTTCGATCAGTTCCCTGTGCAGGGGCAGTTCTGCTATCTCCTCTGCAAGGGATTTAAGGTAGGGCTCCCGCGAAGCATACAGGGCCTTTTTGAGCTTTGGTAATTCTGCCAGCGATGTCCGTATCGCAACAAGATCCCGGGCATGTGCCTTTCCTGTTGAGACCCGTGCAGCAAGCCTCTCCAGATCTTGCACTCTCCTGAAGCATGTCCTGATAGTTTCGAGCAGTTCGAAATCATCGATCAGGTATTCGATTGCGCTGAGCCTTGCCTGAATCCGGGATATGTCTGTCAGCGGCCGCAACAGAGATGTTCTGAGAAACCTGCCGCCCATGGGGGTGAGTGTCTCGTCCAGAGCCCAAAGAAGTGTATCTTCCCGCGAACTGTCCCTGGTATTGTGCGTCAGCTCAAGATTGCGCTGGGTTGCGGCATCGATGAACATATTCGTTGCCTGCCTGAATGTTGTGATCTTTCTGAAATCGGTATTCTCCTTCAGGGTGGTCTTGAGATACTCAAGAAGAGCTCCTGCGGCTGAAATGCCGGCTGTGAACCCGCCGCAGCCGAATCCGTCAAGAGATGATACCCGGAAATACTCTGTGAGCATCCGATACGCGTCAGCATAGTCAAACGACCAGTCATCCCGGAATGTCTGATAATAGCCTGAAAGGGTCTCCTGGTAATGAATATTATCCCTGAGGCTTGAGGGGAGCATGATCTCTTTTGGCTCAAAGCAGCTCACCTCGTCCTCGATATTCTCTGAGGTCTCAAAGACGATGAACTGGCCTGTTGATATGTCTGCAACGGCGACGCCATGTTTTCTGCCCGCAGGAAAAAGTGCGATGATGTAAGTGTTTTCCTTGGGGTTCTCTGGCGTGTGCGTGCCGGGTGTAATCACTCTTACCACTTCTCGAGCAACAATACCCTTGGATTCTTTCGGATCTTCTACCTGTTCGCAGACCGCAACCTTAAAACCAGCCTTGATAAGTTTGGAAATATATGTCTCTGATGCAAAGTAGGGAACCCCGCACATGGGCAGGGGGTTATCTTTAGATTTGTCTCTTGAGGTGAGTGCGATCTGAAGTATGCGGGATGCCTTCTCTGCGTCCTCCCCGAACATTTCATAAAAATCACCGAGCCTGAAGAGCACGATTGCATCGGGATAGCTCTCTTTGACGGAAGTATACTGCTTCATAAGCGGCGTGAGTTCTGACATAACGATTATTAAATACCATCGAGGAGACAAAGTGCAACCTGCCCTAAACAGCCGGAATAGCGATTTTTTGTCATGGCAGCGCCAGGGGTATTGTCTGCCTGTTTTCTTGACTTATTGAACTGCAAATCTCTATAATTAAGTTCTTTTACGGTCTTAATTAATGAAAATAGTTATCCCAGATATACCGGAAGAAGGGCTTATTGTCGAGCTTGAGGAGAATATAAGCATTGAAGGTTATTCGTTCTCTTCTCCGGTGAAGGCACAACTGGCTGTGAACAAGACTGCAAATGAGGTCATGGTCACGGGAAGTTACTCTGTTGAGCTGGAGCTGGAATGTAGCAGATGCCTGCAAGGTGTGAAGCAAGCGCAGGAGTTTCCGATAAGTGTGGTGTATCATCCTGCTGATGAGATTGGGTCGGAAAAGCACGGACTCCATGATGATGAGATGGACATGGGTTTTTATTCCGGAGAAGAGTTGGAGCTGCAGGAACTGATCACAGAGCAGATATTGCTCAACGTTCAGATGAAACCGCTCTGCAAGGAAGAATGTAAGGGCATCTGCCCGAAATGCGGCATTGACCTGAATCATGGCACCTGTGCCTGTGTTCAGAAAGAGATAGACCCCAGGCTTGAGGTCTTGAAGAAATTATTAGACAAAGAAAAGGAGTAGTACTTTGGCAAATCCGACAAGCAGACATTCGAGAGCAAGAAGAGACAAGAGACGGGCAAACTGGAAGGGTGAGACGCCTAATCTCGGCCAGTGTCCGGAGTGCAAGGAACTTAAGATGCCTCACCGGGCATGCCCCAGTTGCGGCGCCTACAATGGCACTAAAGTCCTCGAAATTGTAGAAAAATAACCGACATAATGAATGTCGTTCTTGATGCCATGGGCGGTGACCATGCGCCGACTGTCAATATTGACGGAGCCCTGGATACGGTGCATGAGTCAGAAGACATTCATGTAACTCTTGTTGGCGATGAAGCTGCCATCAGGAAAGAACTCAAGGGTAGAAAATACAGATCAGGAAGCATCTCCATAGTCCATGCATCTCAGGTAGTTGAGATGCATGAGACCCCTTCCTTGGCAATAAGAAAAAAGAAGGATTCCTCCATCCGTGTTGGCATCGGTCTGGTCAGGGCAGGCAAGGCTGATGCTTTTGTGAGCGCGGGCCATTCTGGTGTTGTGATGGGCACCTCGCTACTCCTCCTTGGCATGTCTAAGGGAGTTGATCGTCCGGCAATTGCAACGCTTATGCCGAACTTGAAAGACAAATTCCTGATCCTCGATGTTGGCGCCAATGTCGATTGCACCCCTCGGAATCTCCATCAGTTTGCGCTCATGGGTAACATTTACTGCCGCCTGATTCTAGAGCGCGAAAAGCCGAAGGTCGGACTTCTCGGCATCGGCGAAGAGGACATTAAAGGGAATGAACTTACCAAAGAGGCATTTAAACTGATCAAACAGTCGTCGCTGAATTTTATCGGAAATATCGAAGGCAGGGACATCTTCAGCGGCAAAGCAGATGTTGTTGTCTGCGACGGCTTTACCGGCAATATAGCGCTCAAGATCAGTGAAGGCCTTGCAGAGACGATTATCAAGATGCTCAAGAGGGAGATATCGGGCATCACTGCGGGAAGGCTCGGTTACCTCATGCTCAGGCCGGCATTCAAGAACTTCAAGAAAAAGACCGACTATGATGAATTTGGCGGAGCTCCGCTTCTCGGCATTAATGGCACGAGCATCATAAGTCACGGAAGATCATCGTCAAAAGCTATCAAAAATGCTCTCAAGGTTGCTCATGATTTTTCCCGCAAACGCGTGTACGAAGCAATCTCTGACGCTATCCAGTCAGATCTTCATGCCCGTGAGGCTTAAGTGATTAGGACACGGATTATCTCTGCTGGTTCCTATGTTCCTGAGAGCGTTATCACCAACCATGACCTGGAACGGATCGTTGAAACCTCTGATGAATGGATCATGGACAGGACAGGGATCAGGGAACGAAGAATCGCTGATGCATCTCAGGCTGCTTCTGACCTTGCATGTGAGGCTGCGAAAAAGGCGCTTAAGCATGCTCACCTGAAACCTAAGGACATAGACCTTGTTATCGTTGCCACATGCACTCCTGATATGCCCTTTCCCTCAACAGCATGCATTCTTCAGGACAAACTCGGCATAAAACATGCCGCTGCTTTTGATATAAATGCCGCCTGTTCCGGCTTTGTCTACGGCCTGCATATTGCAGATTCACTGATAAAGACAGAGGCGCATAAGAGAATACTTCTGGTCGGCGCTGAGGTGCTGTCAAGGGTAACGGACTGGCAGGACAGGACGACTTGCGTACTTTTCGGGGATGGTGCTGGCGCTGTTATTCTGGAGGGTACCAAAGAAAAACGCGGTATTATGTCAACCCATATCCAGTCCGACGGAAGCCTTGGTGACTTGATCATGCTGCCTGGCGGCGGTTCACGTTTCTCCTGTTCACAGGAAAGCATCCTGAAGAAGTTGCACTTTATCAAGATGAAGGGAAATGAGACCTTCAAAGTGGCTGTGAGGACCCTTGCGGAGCTTGCTGCAAATACGCTTGAGGAAAACAAGCTTGATCCGTCAAAGCTCTCGCTGCTTATCCCTCATCAGGCTAATCTGAGGATCATCCAGGCAACGGCAAGGCGGCTTAATCTGCCTGATGAAAAAGTCTTTGTGAATATCGAGAAATACGGCAACACTTCTGCTGCCTCCATACCCATTGCCCTTGATGAAGCAGTCCGCGCAGGAAGAGTCAGCGATGGAGAATATATACTTCTTGAAGCCTTTGGTGGTGGACTAACCTGGGCATCAGCACTGCTCAAGTGGTAGAGTAGGGAAGGCTTAGGTCCAGGCTTAGGCTAAGATTGACTATGGAACGCACAGAATATGAACTTCAGTCGAATGCAGCAATTAATGTCGATATGATCCGCTCTTGGTTAATATCTCAACCTTGACCTCAACCTTAATCTGAATCTTATTCTTTCTGCTTCTTCCTGTCTCTTTCTTTCTTTCTCGAACTGATATGCCATATCCGGAAGATCCTCTCAATCTTGTCCTTGTACGCCATCGAAAGAAAGATGACGACAACAGCAACCCCAAGCAGGATAGAGAAGTGATAATACTGCTGGTATCTTAGATAGGTGCCGCCAAGAGTCAGAAGGACTGTGCCGCCGAACCTCCCGACTGTGCTGATGATCAGGAATTCTCTGGTAGTGAGATGCCCCAAACCGATGATATAGCAAAGAATGTCCTTTGGAAATCCCGGGATGAGGAACAGAACAAAAACAAGAAATGCTCCCTTGTGATGCAGGAGATAGTCATATTTATCCATTGTTCTTCTGGAGACAAATTTGTCCGTAAACGGCCTGCCGAATGTCTTTGCCAGAGCAAAGTTCACCCACGATCCTACGGTGAGGCCGATGGTCGAAAGGAATAGCCCGAGCAGCGGTCCATAAAGAAACCCGCCGAGGACACCTGTTACCTCACCGGGGATGGGCGCTGCAACTACCTGGAGTGCCTGGAGCAGAATGAATCCGAGAAATGAAAGGGGGCCGAGGGAGTCAAGGAATGCCCTAACCCGTTCCCTGTCCATAAAGAACTGGAAGGCGCCTGCCTTGTACAGGATAAAAGTCAGAAGAAGGAAGAAGAGCAATACGGACACCTTGATCCATATATGCTCAGAGCCTCTCTTTTCGATCTGCTGTTCTATGACTCAGCCTTTGCTTTATCCGGCCCTATGAAATACTTCAGCGTATCAATTGGTACCGGGAAGAGGATGGTGGAGTTCTTTTCTGCTGCGATCTCGGTCAGTGCCTGAAGGAATCTGAGCTGCAGGGCGATTGGCTGAGAAGATATTACAGCCGCTGCATCTGCAAGTTTCTGAGATGCCTGGAATTCACCCTCGGCATGAATGATCTTTGCCCTTCTCTCTCTCTCAGCTTCAGCCTGTCGGGCAATGACGCGCTGCATCTCAACAGGCAGATCAACGTTCTTTACCTCAACGGTTGAAACCTTTATGCCCCAGGGCTCGGTCTGAAAGTCGATCACTTTTTGAAGTTCAGCATTCAGTTCATCGCGCTTTGCAAGCAGGTCATCCAACTGACTTTGACCAAGAACACTCCTCAGCGTGGTCTGTGACATCTGAGAAGTTGCATAATAAAAATCCTCAACTTCTGTGATCGCCTTGATGGGATCAATGACCCTGAAGTAGATAACAGCATTTACCTTAACGGTAATGTTATCGCGGGTGATGACATCCTGCGGGGGCACGTCCATGGTGATGGTCCTGAGACTTACCCTGACAAGCTTGTCTATGATCGGCCAGATCAGAACAAGACCAGGTCCTTTAATCGGTATGATTCTTCCAAGTCTGAAGACAACGCCGCGTTCGTATTCCTTCAGAATCTTTATCGCGCTCGTCAAAATATAGAAGCTGAAGAACAGACTAACTATGAGCAACGTCAGGAATGGTGTGAGTATCTCCATGATCATTTCTCCTTTTTCGTGACTTTTTAGTTTAAGTCCGCTTACCGCCCTTACGATGATGTGTTTGCCTTTCTCAATCGGGGTATCTGAGAATGCTGAACAAAGTTCGCCATGCAATGATACCATGCCGCTTCGTACATTTATTATACTATGGGAGATATGCAACTCAGGGAAATTGACAGCGACAGGGATTTTTGTGAGAGCATTTCATTGACAAAATTTGGTTTACTTTGCTATTAATATAGCTTGCCTGTATCAGTAAACAGTGTTGCTCTTTCAATGTTCCCAGGTAGCTCAGCCGGCAGAGCGGGTGACTGTTAATCACCATGTCGGGGGTTCGAATCCCTCCCTGGGAGCCAACTTCTTGGCTTCATGATTTTTTTCTTTATATACTTCGCAGCGAATCAACGCATAGCTATTACATTGGCCACACAGAAGACATCCCAAGAAGGACTGCACAGCACAATGATCCGAATTATCATGGATCAAAGCATACAAAAAGCAACAAGGGCCTAATTCTAAAGAGTTATGGGAGCCGTTTCTTCGGATCGCCTGGAGAGGATTCCGTTTCTGCCACGTAGTAAGTTACCCGCGTTCTCGGACTGAGATAATCATGGACTTCCTGGTCGAGCTGAGACGGCTTTATACTGTGCTCGATTTTCAGATTCGGTTCCTCCAGCAGATCGTATATAAGCGCTTCTTTCTTTGGTATTTCGGGATTATATATCATCAGGCTCGGGTAGAGCGGATTCCGGGGATTGACCGATATGACCATGCCGATAAAACCATTTGAGAGTTTTACGATCGTGCCCGGAGGATAAACACCGAGACACTGGATGAAGAGAGCCAGGAGATCAACGTCGAACTGTTCCTTCTGTATGCCGAACATATAAGCCAATGCTTCATGCGGCGTGAGTGATTCCTGGGGGTTGTAACGGTTGCAGTGATTGTCGTAAACATTGACGATCGAGATGATCCTGGCAAAGAGCGATATCTTCCCTGCTGCCAAGCCCTCGGGAAATCCCTTGCCGTCATTTCTTTCGTGGTGCTGATAAACAGCATGCATGGCATCGGAGGGAACCATGTCGAGCCGGGAGAGTATGTCTATACCGTAGCGCGGGTGCAGTTGATAGAAGCTCCGCTCAGCGCGAGTCAGTGTGCCGGACTTGTGCAGGATGCTTTTGGGGATGCGGCTCTTGCCAATATCATGGAACATGGCTCCAAGACCGAGTATGCGCATCATCTCGCTGTCGAGACCGTGTTCTCTGCCGAGCATCATCGAGAGCACGGCTACGTTCAGAGAATGGAAAAAGACATTTTCTTTGCCGAATTTTGTGTTCATGAGCTGCACTGCAGATTCTTTTTCCGGCATAAGCGATGACACGATCGACTGCATCAGTCGGTCTGACTCCTCATAGGCCTCACGGGAGCCGGATTCTACGCTCTGCATCACATTTTTAACTTCAGCAATACTCTCCTTGAATTTCTTTTCGCATTTTTCATCCTTTTCCCTTCGGACTTTGAGGCGTTCAATTCTCTCCTTTTTCACTTCCCACAGTTTCTTGGCTTCAATACTCTCCGCTGCACGGATTGGTGTCTGTAATGCCTGTCTCTCAGCTGTGGATGAGGTCGCCTGCTGGTTAGGCAGGGGCAGAACATCGCTTTTTTCAGGGATGCAGGTTGCCTCGGAAATACCGAGTTCTCTGAGTATCGAAAGCTGCTCCTGCGAATCAATCTTGAAGCTGTTGAAAAGAAATGGATGCTCGAACCATTTCTTTTCAAGACGGATAAAGACTCCCTCCCTAAGTTGGTCAATTGAAACCTTGTATTCAGGCATGGAGTCTCCAATAATCCATTTCACGACAGATCATACTACATATAATATCAGAATTCTATTCCGTTGTTGCTAAAGTGGAGTTATATCCAAATTCGCACGATTCTCAGCGAATGGTAATTTTGACTCTCTATTCTGGTCCTTGGTCCGTCATTCTGCAGTCCTGTCTCGGTTGACTTGTTGTAAACGTATTTAATATTATGTATAACCTATAAATATATGGAGGTTCCTCATGGTCTTAGTGCGAAGAATCATTGTTGTTCTTGCCCTGTTGCCGGTTTTATTCGTTGGCTGCGAGTCTCTCAAGACCTCGAAGCCCATTATGCCTCTCAAGGACTATGAGCGGATGATCGCGGGAAGGCTTGATGCCAATTATATCGGCACTCAGAACTGCCTTGCAGCCTGTCATTTTCATGACAAGATTAAGAGCGATTTTGATGCAAGTACCATGGGTGTTCAGCTCTCCGGTAAGTCTGGCATGCCGCTTGTCAACTGCGAGTCCTGCCATGGCCCTGGCAGCCTAGCCATCGAAGGATTGACTCCCGAGAAGGTGGAGGCTGACGCGAAGGCCGGCAAGCAGACGGCATGTGACCATAAGACCCTGATACATCTCAAAGAGCTGCCGCCGCCTGCCCAGTCCCTCATCTGTCTGAAATGCCATACCTCTTCTGCAAATTTCAGACTGCACAACTGGAATGCAGGCACCCATGCACAGAATGATGTTTCCTGCTTCGAATGCCATAAAATTCATGCTGGCCCGGATCTTACCGTCAGGAAGGAGGAGATGGAAAATATGTGTGAGCGCTGCCACCATGAGGTGAAGGCGGAATTTTCGATGCCGAGCCATCATCCTGTTCCTGAGAAGAAGATCTTCTGCACGAATTGCCATGAGCCTCACGGAACTTCCGGAGAGAAACTGCTCAAAAAACTTACGCTCAAGGATACCTGCACGCAGTGTCATGCAGAAAAGGAAGGCCCCTTTATTTATGAGCATGCCGATAACACCGATGACTGCAGGGCTTGTCATAGCCCTCATGGTTCACCGTTCAATAATCTGCTGAAGCTCTCCCAGCCGTTTCTTTGTCTGCAGTGCCACACAGGGCATCGGACAACAGCCGCAGCAGCAAAGGAATCGAAGGGACAGACCTATACAAGATGCACTGACTGCCATTCTCAGATTCATGGAACCGATCGTCCTTACTCAACTGGCAGCCCTCGCAGCCGGTTCATCAGATAAGGGAGATGGAGGATATGATGAAAAAAATAATAATAGTATTGTTTCTCGTTGCAGTAATATTTACGGTTCGGGCATCTGCAGAAGAAGTTGCACCGGCCATTGCTGAGGGCGCATCTGCTGAAGAGATATCAACGCCGGTTAGCGATTATGTGTTCCCGACGATCGCGCCTGAGGCTTATCTCAGAACCGGATATCGGTACACTCACGTGAGTGGAGATAGACAGGTCATTGAGTTTGAATATCCTCACAGTTCATTGACCTTGGGTGGAGAGCTCCGTATTGTCAATAAGCTGCACCGCCTGCATGTCGATGTTGAATATAATAATCAGAAAGATTATGAAGGCGACCTGTCCTATGCCTTCAAAGACCTTGTTCTTTTCAGATGGATTAATTCAACTCTGTTTCATAATCTGGGTAATACCCCTCCTGTTGACCTTAACCCTGCAACAGCTACTACTGCCGCTGTCCAGGTTTTTGACAACGGGAAGCATTACGGCAAAACCGTTGGAATCAACAATCTTTTACTCAGCCTGAAGATGCCTGATTTTCCTGCCCATCTTTATTTTGATGGATTTTTTGTGGATAAGGACGGCACGCAACAGCAGAAGTTTCTGGGCGGAACTGCAACATTCGGAGGGGGGAGAAGAGTAAGCCAGAAGAGAGATATAGACACTGATACTCAGATATATACTATTGGATCGAATGCTCATCTTGGTCCGATTGAGGTTGATTATTCCCACACTGAAAAACGATTTAGCGTTGGCACTGAACCTGAAATGTTTTATGACTACACGGGCGGGCCTGCACCGCTTAACGCGGGAAGGTATGCACATAACGGCATACCTGAGTTTAAGAGTGCCACGGATACGCTGAAGATTCATACTACCTATACCGGTCAGATCGTTGCGAGCGCCACACTTTCAAAAACAGAGAAGGAGAACCGCGACAACAGCGCCCAGGCAGATTTTCTGTATGGCGCCGCGGATCTTACCTATATGCCTTCAGAGCGCATAGCCATATTCCTTAAGTATCGCCATAAAGAGTCTGACCTTGAAAGTCCGGATGTTGCCCTCATTAAGAACCTGACAAGTGGTGTAGTGTATCAATCTCAAGTTGATCAGCCGATTTCGTCGATCTCCGATAAATATACCGCGGCGATCAGGTTCAGAGCCCTGCCGAATATTTCGCTCAGGGGTGAGATCGATCTGGAGAATATCCGCCGTGAGAATAATGAGGCATGGAACGTGCCGGACAGCACTGAAAAAGTCACCATGACACTCTCTTCAGACATGAAATTGTATAAGACCCTGAAACTGAAGCTGAAATATACGCATAAAGACATAAACGATCCGGCACACAACATCGAGCCGGAAAGCTCTGACGAGATTTACGCCTCTCTTTCCTGGAATCCACTGAGGAATCTGACGACATTCATAAGCTATACGAACAGACATGAAAGTCGTGATAAAGTGCATTATCTGTATGCCAGCGGAGGCATTGATAACGATCTGTTGTTTGGAGCGCGAAAGGTTGATGATGAACGACTGACAGGTGTTGTCAACTATATGCTGCTGAACAATCTGAGCATCACCGGCAGCTATGCCTTTGGCAGGACAAAAACAAAGCAGGATATCACTTATGCCTGTAATACCGGAGGCTGTTTCGGTGCCGATCCTGCAGGCACCATCTATGCCGATCCTATGGTACCTTTCAAAACGTTGTTTCAGACCTTTGGCCTTAATCTGACCCACCAGCCAACCAGCTCCCTTACACTCGATGGCGGTGTATCCCATACCACAGCACAGGGCAGATTCTCACCTTCCAATCTTCTGGGCCAGAGCAGTATCGATGATTTATCAGAACTGAAAACAAGGGAGACAATCTATTCCGCATCCGGAGAATATCGGCTCAGAAATGGCTTTAGCATAGGTCTGAATTATCGGTATGCGACGTTCAAGGATGCTTACGACAATATGCTGGATGATGTAAAGGACGGCAGGGCGCATATTGTGTTCCTGACACTTTCGAAGAAATGGTAAGGAGTTTACGTATTACATGAAGAAGACAGCTATCTATTTTCTGATTCTTATCTGTTCAGCGCTATGTATTGGTGCTGGTTCTGCGACTGCTGCGGAAAAGACCATTGGCGTTATTATGACCGGTAACATTCCTTACTATAAGGAGATGCACAAGGCGTTTACCGAAGGACTTGCGGCAGAAGGCGTGGGCAAAGTCGAAATAGTCCTACAGACGCCGACACCTGAACCGATGTCCTGGGCAAACGCTGCCCGCAAGCTGATCTCGGTCGGTGCTGATATTATTGTCACGTATGGCGCACCTGCAACGCTCACCACAATGGGTGAAACCTCAGAAATTCCGATCGTGTTTGCCGGTGTCTATGATCCTCAGTCGCTCGGCATTATGGGCAAGAATGCAACAGGCGTCAGTTCAAAGGTTCCTGTTGCGAGCCTGGTGAAGAATCTTAAAGGCATTGCAAACTTTACAACGCTCGGCGTCGTATTCAGCGAGTCGGAAAAGGATACGGTTCTTCAGGCCAATGATGTAAAACAGCTGGAGGCCTCTTTCGGATTCAAGTCCTCAAGGTTCAGCGTCAAAAAGGCTGACGATATTGCAAAGATAGCGAACGTTGATGCTCTTTTCCTGACAACAGGGTGTGCTGCCATGCACTGTGTGAATAACATCATCGGCGTTGCTAGAAAGGCGAAGATACCAACAGGAACAACTATTGGCGGCGGAGAAAACAGCGGCATTATACTGACTCTTTCGGCAAATCCGCAGGAGCAGGGAAAAGAGGCAGCGAAGATCGCGGCCAAGGTGATCAAGGGCGTGAAGCCTGCCTCAATTTCCGTGGAGCCGCCGAAAAAGATCGATCTTATTGTTAACCTCAAGGAGGCCACTGACATGGGGCTTAAAGTTCCTTTTGATCTGCTGACTACGGCAACAAGGGTTATAAAATGATAAGCAAACTCTCCAGGATGAACCTCCAGAATAAGGCAGTTACGCTGATTGCAGGGATTCTGTTTTTGATCCTTGGCATCAACACCGCTGTTTTGACTGCGGTCGCATCCGGGAAATACAAATCTGCCATGCTTGCAAAGAGCGCTGCCATTGGCGAGCTTATGCAGAAGGACCTTGGCAAAGCTGTTAACCTCGGCATACCCATAGAATCTCTTGACGGCGTGAACGAAAAGCTTGTTGAGCTGGTTTCGCGGGATAAGGCAATGGGGTATGCCATGGTCATGGACCTCAGGGGTAAGGCGCTGTTTCACAGTAAACCGGGAGAGGCTGGCAAGGAGATGAAGGATGATGAAACTGTAAAGGTCATCTCGTCATCCCAGAGTCTTGTTCAGGCCATTGGCAATTATTATGATCTTTCCTTTCCCCTGCTCACAGCAGAGAATAAGCCTGCCGGTTATCTCAGGGTCGGCGTCCAGAAAAACGTTATCAACTCCCAGCTTTTCGAACTGCTTTACTGGGCCTTAGGCATATCAGTTCTCTGTTTTGCTGCATCCAGCTTTCTTGTCTATGTCGCGATTGCCCGATTCATTACCGGGCCTATCATCGAGATGGAGCAGACTGCTGATACGATGGCATCCGGAGATCTCACCTGTGAGCTGAAGGTAACAGGGAATGACGAGGTATCAGCCCTTCAGAAGGCTATCAACAGAATGGCGTTCAATCTTAAGGACATGCTGTCAAAGGTTTCCCATATCACCGGCAGTGTGACCACGGTCACCTCGAACATTGCACTCTCATCCCAGGGAGTGCTCTCTATTGCTGATGTGCAGCAGCAAGCCGTTGATGAGACAGCATCAGCAATCGGGAAGATGGACAGCGCCATGTCTGACATAGCGGTGAGCGGCGAGAGTCTGTCTGATTCGGCTACCAGCACTTCTGCATCGATCCATGAAATGGCAACCTCTATCGAGAAGGTTGCCGAGACCACAAATGTGTTCAGTGAGACTGCCCACGAGACTGCCTCCTCGATCGAGGAGATGGTCTCGACCATCAAGACCATTGCAGAAAGTCTTGAGACTCTTGCCCAGTCGTCTGAGGCGATCGCTTCATCAATTGATGAGGTAAACGCAACCACAAAGAACATCGATGCCCGTGCACATGAGTCGGTTAATCTTGCCGAGACGGTCATGAATAACGCATCTGAAAAAGGCATGCATGCAGCCCAGGCTGCGATGCATGGCATGACGAATATCAAGACCGGCGTTGTATCGCTGTCTGATATTATCAATAATCTTGGTAAACGGACCGTGGATATCGGCAAGATCCTGAATGTGATCGACGATGTCGCAGATCAGACAAACCTTCTTGCCATCAATGCTGCGATCCTTGCATCAAAGGCAGGCGAGCACGGAAAAGGATTTGCTGTTGTTGCTGATGAGATCAAGAACCTTGCAGAGCGGACCTCTTTTTCCACGAATGAGATTGCGGAACTCATACGTTCGGTTCAGGAAGGCACAAAAACGAGCATCCGCATGGCAAGTGAGGGCGTCCATACCGTGGACAAGGGGTTGCTCCTTGTAACTGACGTGAGTGACGCACTCAAGGACATTGTTGAGAGTTCCAAGGCATCAACTGAGATGGCACGTGCGATCCAGCGGGCAACAGAAGAAGAGGCCCTTGCGATCAAACAGATAACAGATTCTGTCGAGAAGATGACCGAGCAGACAGAGAATATATCCCGTGCGATCCAGGAACAGACCAAGGGGAGCAGATTCATTATTGAGGCAACTGATCGGGTGAAGGAACTGTCTCAGCAGGTGAAGAATGCAACGGGTGATCAGAAGAATCGGAGCAGGCAGATAGCCAGTGTTATCGAAAATGTCACGACGCAGGCATTTCATATTGCAGAGGCGATCGGCAAGCAGAAGGAAAATAGTGCTGAGATGGTCAAGTCCATGGAGAAGATTAGGAATACGACGGGTAAGCTCACCGGTTCTGCCAATGATATGAATTCAGTCGTTAGCGCGCTCAAGGAAGATGCCTTTAATCTCCTGATCGAACTGAAGAAGTTCAAGGTTTAGGCTTTAAGGATTTTCTGATTTATCCCTTTGAGGTCTTACGAACGGGCCTCTTTTAAGATCTTCAAAAACGTATTTCTTGGGATCTCCCTTGCACCGAGGCTCACAAGATGTTCTGTTCTTACCTGACAGTCAATCAATCTGACTCCGTTCTTTTTCAACTGCTCAATAATCGTTACAAAAGCGACTTTTGAGGCATTGCTTTTGTTTGCAAACATCGACTCGCCGAAGAAGATCCGGCCGAGCATAATACCGTAAAGCCCGCCGACGAGTTGCTCCTCATGCCAGCTTTCAACAGATAGGGCATATCCGGAACGATGCAGACCGGTATATGCTGTGATCATCTCTTCAGTGATCCAGGTTCCAGCCTGTCCCTTGCGAGTTGCCTCTGCACAGGCGCGCATCACCTGCTCAAAGGCAGTGTTCGTAGTCACGGTGAAGAGACCATTTCTCATGCACTGCCTGAGGCTCCGTGAGACTTTCAGTTCCTCAGGGAAGAGCACAAGGCGAGGATCAGGCGACCACCAGAGGATTGGAGAATCTTCAGAATACCACGGGAAAATTCCCATGGAGTATGCCTTGAGCAACCGCTCCTGGCTAAGATCGCCGCCGACAGCGAGCAGACCGTCTTCCTCTGAACGATGAGGAGGAGGGAAGGATATTTCGTCAGAGAGGAGAGCGATCGACATGGATGATGGTGAAAACGATAAAACGTGAACGCATTGAAGCGCTAAGCCGATTGGTCATCAGGATTCATAATCAAAGGTAAGCGCATCATCTTTCAGGCCGATCGATACGCTGCCGCCTTTTCTGAGCTTTCCAAAGAGGACCTCATCTGAAAGAATGTCCTTGATCTTCTCCTGTATAAGCCTTCCGAGCGGTCTGGCGCCATGAGCAGGATCATGTCCCTTTGCTGCAAGCCAGGTCTTGGCTTCATCTGAGAGCAGCACCGTAATTTTCTTTTTTCTCATCGAACTTCTCAACTCGGCTATGAACTTTTCAACGACCTTTTTCATGATCTCCTGTGTCAGGGGCTTAAAGGTCAGCATCGCGTCTATGCGATTTCTGAATTCCGGGCTGAACAGATTTGTGATGGCGTCCTTGCCTTTCATCTGCCTATCTTGCGAACGGTCGCCAAAACCGATAACCTGTCTGTCCATATCCTTTGCACCGGCATTGGACGTCATGATAAGGATAACGTTTCTGAAATCGGCTTTCTTGCCGCTGTTGTCGGTTAATGTCGCATAGTCCATGATCTGAAGCAGAATATTGAATATGTCAGGATGCGCCTTTTCGATCTCGTCAAGCAGAAGAACAGCGTAAGGGTGTTTCCTGATCGCATCCGTGAGTAGACCGCCCTGGTCAAAACCTACATATCCAGGTGGTGCACCGATCAGACGGGAGACCGTATGTTTCTCCATATATTCTGACATGTCAAAGCGAATGAACTTAACACCCATTACCGCGGCCATCTGTTTTGAGACCTCAGTCTTGCCCACGCCTGTGGGGCCGAGAAAGAGAAATGAGCCGACAGGTCTTTCAGGGTTGCCCATGCCTGCACGGATCCTCTTGATGGAAGCCACCAGCGAGGCTATTGCCTCATCCTGGCCAAAGACCACCTTTTTCAGATCCTGATCAAGGGTCATGAGCTTTTTGACGTCTGACTGAGAAATGGTCTGAGGAGGGATCTTGGCTATCTTTGCGACGATCTTCTCGACCTCAGCTGTGCTGATCGTTGGTCTGCCGGTCTTGCCAGAAAGTTTTGATAGCGCACCTGATTCGTCGATCACATCGATCGCTTTGTCCGGCAGATATTTGTCATTGATATATTTTGCAGAAAGATCTGCTGCTGCCTTGAGCGCGCCAGGTGAATAGTGCACATGATGAAAATCCTCGTAATAAGACTTCAGTCCCTTGAGGATGCTGACTGTCTCATCAATGGACGGCTCCTGAAGCTCCAGCTTCTGGAAGCGGCGTGAAAGGGCCCTGTCCTTTTCGAAATAGTTCTTGTATTCCTCATACGTGCTGGCGCCGATGCAGCGCATCCTGCCGGAGTTGAGTACAGGCTTGAGGATGTTTGATGCGTCCATTGATCCGCCGCTCGTTGCCCCTGCACCGACGATGGTATGTATTTCGTCAATAAAAAGGATCGCGTCCGGAATGCGCTCGAGCGCTTTTATCGTAGCTTTGAGCCTCGCTTCGAAATCGCCACGGTATTTGGTTCCCGCGATGAGGGTACCCATGTCGAGCGAATACATGCTGCTCTTTTTCAAGGCATCCGGCACACGGCCAGACTGGATATTCAGCGCAAGCCCTTCAACAACAGCAGTTTTGCCGACACCCGGCTCACCCACAAGGATGACATTGTTTTTGCGCCTTCTGCAGAGCACCTGGACCATCCTCTCCAGTTCAGCTTTCCTGCCGACAAGCGGATCGATCTCATTTCTGGCAGCCTTTTCTACAAGATTGAGCGCATAGATCTTGAGCGGATCGTCAGAAGGTTTTTCTTCCTGTTTATCATAGCCATGGCCTTCCTGCTCACGCGGCAGAGGACCCTCTTCTCGCATTTTTACCATGCCGTGCGAAATGTATTCGAGGACATCAAGGCGCTGAATGCCAGCCTGATGAAGGATATGGACAGCGTGGGAATCCTCCTCCAGGAAGATCGCGGAAAGGATATCTCCTGCGTCTGCCTCTTCCTTGCCTGCAGACTGGACGTGCGTCAATGCTCTCTGGAGTACACGCTGAAACCCGACAGTCGGTTTGGGGTAGGTATTTCCTTTCGGCGCGTGCTTGCGGAACTGCTCCATGAAATAATCGGTAAGAGACTTCTTCATTGCAGATATGCTTCCACCGCATTTTGTTAGAACGTCTGAGCCGAGGTCGTCATGAAGAATCGCAAAAAGAATATGTTCTACGGTCAGATATTCATGACGCTGGGAACGTGCATCCTTGATCGTTGCCTCCATGATAAGTTCGAATTCTTTATTGATCATGCCTTCTCCATAGAGCATTTTAGCGGGAACTCATTCTCTGATGCAATTTTGTGGACCGTATCGATCTTTGTTTCAGCTATTTCTCTCGTGTAGGTCCCTGCAAGTCCCTTTCCGTTCTTGTGAACATGAAGCATGATCCTCGTGGCCTCGACTGCCGGCAGATGGAAGACTGTTTCAAGGATATGAACAACAAAATCCATGGTGGTGTAGTCGTCATTCAGGAGGAAGACAGAATACAACCGCGGCTTTTTCAGCTGCAGATCCGTAGCTTCTCTTGATTCCTTTTCTTTTTGAGGTGTAGTTGTCATCAAGTTTATTTTATCATAGCGGCAGTGTGTGATTCCTGTTAAACGATATGTTACTTAACAAAAAACGTTGACATGAAAGGCAGTTGGCGATAAAATAAGGCAATATAAATTATAGGAGGGCATTTTATGAAGAAAGTAGTGATGTTTGTCTTTGCAGTTGTCGCTCTGATGCTGCCGGTAATCGCTTCGGCTGAGATCAAGGCAGGCAGTTTTGAGATTGGTCCATACGTGGGGCATCATATATTTGATGAGGCCGAGGATATTCATCGGAATGGCCATGGGGAGCGGATTGGTTTTGACAACGGCGCTGTCTACGGACTTCGTCTCGGATATAACATCACGAACCGGTTTGGTGTTGAAGCAGCATATGACCATATTGAGCATGCAGCAGATATGGCTCATATTGATGCTCTTTATCATTTTACCCCTGAAAGGGCCTTCAATCCTTTTTTTATTGCTGGGCTTGGGTACGCAAACATCAAACCGGAGCAGAGGAACCATTACAATACTTTGATGGGCAACTTTGGTCTCGGGTTTAAGTATTTTTTTGGCCCTCATGTTGCTCTTAGAGTTGATGTTAGAGATGTAATAACGAACATGCAGAATGTTGTGGCTACAGCCGGGCTTACCTTTTCCTTTGGCGGAAAGACTCCGGCACCTGCTCCAGAGCCGGCACCTGCTCCTAAGCCTACGCCACCACCTCCTCCTCCGGCACCTGCTCCAGAGCCGGCACCTGCTCCTGCTCTAAAACCTGAAGTGAAGCCTGCACCTGCGCCGGTAAAGATTGTTCTTGAGGATGTACATTTTGACTTTGACAAGGCAACGTTGACGGCTGAGGCAAAGACTATACTTGCAAGGGATATCCAGACCCTCAAGACAAACCCGTCGATCAAGGTTCAGGTCGAAGGACATACCTGTGCTCATGGCAAGGATGACTACAACATGGCGCTGGGAGAGAGAAGAGCAAACGCTGTCAAGGAATATCTTGTTAAAGAAGGTGTTGCTGCTGACAGGCTTACAACTATCAGTTATGGCGAGACCAGACTTGCTATGCCTGAAACACCTACTGCAAAGAATAAGAATGCAGCAGAGGCAAAAGAGAACAGACGCGTTCACTTTGAGGTTATTTCAAAGTAACTTAGCATAGGCTATCGAACCCCTGGCTGTCTGTCGGCAGCCAGGGGTTTTTTAATGGTTATGAAAAAGATTAGACCTCTTATCTATATTCTCATGCTGATTGCTTCCTGCGCTCCACAGCGTGAAGTAGTCCAGCCCCCGGCACAAATTACACCGCCATCTCCACCCGCAGCCAGGAAAGAACCCCCACCAGTGCCAAAACGCTATAAACCCGGTCTTGCCTGCGAGGAGGATACCTCTGTTGTCTTTAACCGAAGCGGCATCGAGATCATGCCCTTTATGAGACTTTCCTTTTTTGATATTGACAATGACGGCAGGCAGGAACTCATTGCAGGCGGCAAGGACGGCTCTCTCAGGCTGTATAAGCGGGACTTTTCCGGCACAGACCGCAGATGGGTCCTTGTCAGCGGATATTTTGACGGCATAAAGGTCGGTGCCTTTTCCTCACCAGCTGTTGCTGACTTAGATCTTGATGGAAAACCTGAGATCATCGTGGGCACTGGAGGGTTCTCTTCTGACTCGGGCAGAGTCATGGTATTCAGGAATACGGGAACCCCTGTTAAACCCGTTTGGCAGATGGTTGATATGCCGGTCATTGATGTCGGAGATGACGCTACACCTGTATTGATCGATGTGAATAACGACAACAAGCCTGACCTTATCCTTGGCAATTCGATTGGCGCACTCACGCTCTACAGGAACACAACGAGCCAGGGCAAAATATCCTTTTCCAAGGAGCCTGACTTTTTTAAAGGGATTAACATCGGGATGTACGGTATGCCTGCAGCAACGCTCAGCAGAGGCAGGATTATCATTATTGCTGGCAACAGTATGGGAAAGCTTTATCTCCTCGAAAAACAAAGTGGCAATACGTTGTGGCAGAAGTCTGGACTTAAGACGCAGTTCAGTCACTTTGCGGCTCCTGCTTTCATGCAGGACCGTGACGACCCGGCAGCAAGCCTTGTCGTTTCGGATGGGAATGGTCAGATACATTATTTTGTAAATGGAAAAGCTGATTATCGACAATGGGAGGAACTGCCCACTTTGTTTGCTGAGAGGATCATGCCTGGCCCAGCCTGCTCGCCGACTGTTGCAGAACTCAGCAGCAAGTCCTGCATGGTGACAGGAAATATCAACGGGGAGATGAAGCTGTTCGAGTTTCATCCCGATTCAGGGGTGCTCCCCTGGGCAGAGAAGCCGAACTTCTTTAAAGGGATTAAGCTCTCTGGCTATGCGCGAGGCACTATGGTCTCCTGGCAGGGACGGTATCTGCTTATAACGGGTCAGCAGGATGGATATGTTCGGGCGTTCCTTAACATGGGTTCTGAGGATAGTCCTGCATGGAAAGAACAGAAGGACTTTTTCAAGGGAGTGCCAAAGACTTTTCATGCATCACCGACGGTCTTTGATCTCGACGGCGATGGTGTGTGGGAGTTGATTGTGGGCGATGTTGATGGAAATGTGGCTGCTTACCACATGGAAAATGCACTTGCAAATAAGCCGAACTGGACTAAGATCGACGGTGTTTTTGCAGGAATCAAGAATGACCGGTATGCCTCGCCATCACTGGTTCGTGATGATCAAAGGATCTACCTTTTCGTTGGGCAACAGGATGGCGGCATGCGTTTCTATTCAGCAAAAATCACCGGGAAAGGAATGCCGGTATTTTCGCGTGAGGAATTCCTGAATAATCTCCAGTTTAGTAACCACAGCGCACCGTCCGTGTTTATGAATAAAGGTGTTATTGAACTGTCAGTTGGTGATTACAATGGCAATCTGAGGCATTTCGCGTGCAGAAAGGACAGTATTGAACTGCCGTAAGGCAGGGGTTGCATTCGAGGTATAGTCTTTCTGTGTTAGCATAGAAATATTTTGTTTTCCCTATCCTTGTGATTCATAATTCATTCACATCGTCGATGGTATAATTAAACGCATGAAGCAAGCATTGTCAGAATCCGCTAGGCGGAAGAAAATTGATCTGCCAATCATTGGCATGTCCTGCGCATCCTGTGCGAGCCATGTGGAAAATGCATTGGCTGAGCTGAGCAGTGTTGAGACCGCATTAGTGAACTTTGCCGCAGAAACGGCTACCGTTGTTTACGACCCTTCCAAGATCAAGCTGACAGACCTTACGAAGACTGTTATTGATCAGGGCTATGGTGTTTCTGTTTCCCACATTACCCTGCCGGTCAGAGGAATGACCTGCGCTGCCTGCGTGTCAGCTGTCGAGAATGTGCTTGGCGAGCTCGATGGCGTCGTATCTGCTGCCGTGAACTTTGCGACCGAGAAGGCGACGATCGAGTATATTCCATCAGTAGTAACCCTCAGGGATTTCAAAAAAGTGATCAGGGAGGCTGGTTATGAGGTTGTAGAGGCAGACCAGGGCGAGGATATTGTTGAAAAGGAGCTGAAGGAACGGGAGAAGTCATACAATGAGCTGAAGACTAAAGTGATCATAGGCGCAAGTTTGGCAATCCCGCTCATGCTGCTGATGCAGTGGAATCATATTTTCGGCCATGAGCTTCATATTCCGATGCAGATCAATCACCTTATACAGCTTTTCCTTGCAACACCTGTGCAGTTTTGGATCGGACGACAGTTCTATACAGGCGCTATTGCCGCTGCCCGACATCGGACAACGAACATGAATACGCTGATCGCCATCGGCACCTCGTCGGCATACCTGTACAGCATTGTCGCCACCTTCTCTCCGGATCTCTTTGCGATTAAGGGATATACCGCTGAGGTCTATTTCGATACCTCGGCTACGATCATTGTGCTGATCCTCCTCGGCAGACTTTTCGAGGCACGTGCAAAAGGCCAGACCTCAGAGGCTATCAAGAAGCTGATCGGCCTTCAGGCAAAGACAGCTCGCATACTAAGGGATGGCAAGGAAATTGACCTGTTAATCGGGGATGTCGAGATAGGTGATATCATTATAGTGCGCCCCGGAGAAAAGATACCGGTTGATGGCATAATCAGGGAAGGATATTCATCGATTGATGAGTCCATGGTTACAGGTGAGTCAATACCTGTTGAGAAGAACGCAAACGATTCTGTCATCGGCGGCACGATCAACAAGACAGGCGCCTTCAGGTTTGAGGCAGTGAAGGTGGGCAAAGAGACCATGCTTTCCCATATTATCGAGATGGTCCAGTCAGCACAGGGCTCCAAGCCGCCTATAGCACGCTTGGCTGATGTCATTGCATCCTATTTTGTGCCGGCAGTTATTGGCATTGCTGCGTTGACCTTCGTTGTCTGGTTTTTTGTCGGGCCGACCCCTGCATTCACCTATGCTGTCCTGAATTTTATTGCCGTGCTGATCATTGCCTGCCCCTGCTCTCTTGGTTTAGCTACTCCTACATCCATAATGGTCGGCACAGGCAAGGGTGCAGAAAATGGCATTCTGATAAGGAGCGGTGAAGCACTCGAAAAGGCTCACAAGATAACGGCGATCGTATTCGATAAGACGGGCACGCTTACCAAAGGCCGGCCTGAAGTGACAGATCTGATAGCGAAAGATATGGAAGAAAAAGAGCTGCTTTTTTATGCAGCATCAGCAGAAAAGGGCTCTGAGCATCCGCTTGGCGAATCGATCATTAAGAAGGCGCAGGACAGTGGTTTGACGATTACGGCCCCTGAGCAGTTTCAGGCTATTCCTGGGCACGGTATCAAGGCAGTCATTAAGGGAAGGGCGGTGCTCCTTGGCAATCAGAAGTTTATGCAGGATGAGGGTATTGATCTGGCATCATTAATTGCTGAATCAGACACGCTTTCATTGCAGGGAAAGACCCCGATGTTTATTGCGGTGGATAAGGCTGCTGCGGGAATCATTGCGGTTGCTGATACGCTCAAGGCCGAGTCTGTGGTGGCAGTGAAACAGCTTCATGATCTCGGCATTGAGGTCGTAATGATAACCGGCGATAATAAGCGCACTGCTGAGGCAATAGCCCGGCAGGCAGGCATAGACAGGGTGCTGGCAGAGGTGCTTCCGCATGATAAGGCGAATGAGGTGAAGAAGCTCCAGGCAGAGGGCAAGGTCGTTGCGATGGTCGGAGACGGCATCAACGATGCTCCTGCACTTGCCCAGGCAGATGTCGGCATTGCGATCGGCACAGGAACTGACGTTGCGATGGAGGCCTCTGACATCACGCTTATAGCCGGCAACATCAAGGGTGTGGTCACTGCAATAGCGCTCTCAAAGGCAACTATGAGAAATATTAAACAGAACCTTTTCTGGGCTTTTGCGTACAATGTCATTCTCATACCGGTTGCGGCAGGTGTGCTCTTCCCCTTCTTCGGCATACTCCTGAATCCGATGCTCGCTGCTGGGGCCATGGGCTTTTCATCAGTCACGGTTGTGACTAATGCTTTAAGATTGAGAAGGTTCAAACCAGCGTAGGAAAGTCTGCTTGTCGAAGGCTGTTTTCATCATCATTTGTATCAATGCTATTGAGTTTTGATCGTCTGACCTCATATATTCTGCTTGTATAAAGAATCCTGTGATATTGGTATATTTTTCTTGACCTTTCACTTAGTCATAAATATAATTGCAAGCAAAAGTCATATATAAATCTGAGGACGATAAGTATAAACGTGATTCTACATACCAAGGGGGACAAATAGTATGGCAGAGTTCAAGAGCAAGGCTGAGTATGAAAGGTGGAAAAGAGAGAGGCAGGTTCAGTCGGAAGTTGGGATGAACCAACGGGGTAGTGTTGCAGGAGCGTCATCTCGTCAAGCCTCATCAGGCGTGCCAGTTGGATTGATCATCACTCTTGTCATAACGGCGGTCGCAATTGCCGGTGCGGTCTTCTTTGGTCCCAATATTTGGAAACAGATAACGTCAAGTATGTCGGCGGATACTATTGCAGCAACTGACTGGAAGGTTTTTACTTCGCCTGACAAGACCTATGAAGTAGATATGCCGGGTATTCCCCAATACGAAAAGAAATCATCGGGGCCTGTATCGGTCGATACTTATAGTGTGTCGAAGGGGAAATCGAAATTTGGTGCATTTACTTTGCTGCTCCCTGAATCGGAACGGAGAGGTGCATCCGAAGATCAGATCCTGAATGAAGCAAGAAATGGTGTTTCAAAAGGAAAGGTTTTGAGTGAAGAGAAGATAAGCTATGGGGTATTTCCTGGTCGGCGATTCCGGATTGAATATGATGCTGATATAATTTGTCTTGTTAATATCTACCTGGTTGGCAATCGTGTTTATTTTATTGCAGCGTATATGCCTTCAGATAAAATAGATGGAAGCGATAGTGCACGTTTCCTCAGTTCGTTCAAGCTCACGGGAAAATACTAAGTCAATTCACAATTCTTCGAGTGTGCTGACTGGGGGAGGGTGATACTATGATAACCGGAGATAATCTGGTTGCCGGAATTCTTTATTATTGCGGTTCCGGAATAATGACGCTGGCAGCAGTTGTTGTATTAGTACATGCATATAACAACAGCATGGGGCAGTTTCTGCTTATTATCGGATCGGCCTTTGCTACTTTTCTTCTGGCTCCCATGCTAGGCATTCCTCCTTTTTTAGAAGGCCTGATAGCGAGTATCTTTTTTTTAATTTACTTCTTCACCAGGTATGAGAGAGAAAGTAAAGGGTTTATATTGGCAATGTACGGGCTTGGACTTGTTCTCCAGGCAGTTGCCATAATCATGAGGTGAGAAGGTTTCTGCTACTTCACGATCCTTTTCTTCATCAACCGGAACGGGTAGGGGGCGAGGACAAGAGCTACTATCACCATCCAGAGGATATTCCAGTGAGAGCCCACAATCTGACCTCCAGCGAATGACCTGCATATGTTCACCAGATGATAGAGCGGAGTGAAGAAGGCGATTTTGGTCACAAGCGGGGGAAGGTTGTCCAAGGGGAAGAAGATGCCGGAGAAGAGGAACATCGGCGTCATGAAGAGCGTATAAAAGTAATTGAACGAATCAATGCCCGGCACGATCGCCACAAAGATCATCGAGATCTCTGCAAAGATCAAGCCGCTGATAAAAAGGACCGGAAGCACAGCTATAATTGCACCAGAATGTACCAGCCCCAAAGCAGATATGACAATCATTATTATTGTGCCGTAAATGACACTTTTTGCTGCCCCCCACATAAGTTCACCTGCAACAAGATCATAAATATTAATCGGCGTAGCAAGGATTGCATCAAAGGTTTTTTGATAGGTCATGCGCACAAAGGTGCCATATGTGCATTCATACACTGCAGCGAACATGGACGATGAGGCGATCATACCAGGCGCAATGTAGTTGATATAGGGCATCCCATGAATCTCCTTTACATAGGCCCCAAGCCCTAACCCCATGGCCCAAAGGTACAGGATGGGCTCTGCAAAATTCAGCGCGAGGCTCGACCTGTAGAGTTTGGTAAAGACCGTGAAGTTCCTCTGCACTACCCTGAAGGCGCGCCTGAGGTTCATGCTATCACCTCCTTGAGGTTCTTGCCGGTAATGTTTAGATAAACATCTTCGAGATTGCCGCCGTATTTTTTCATGAGATCTTCTGGAGTTCCAGTTTCAATGATCTTACCGTTATCCATGATAGCAACCCTGTCGCAGACCCGCTGAGCCTCTTCCATGTAGTGGGTGGTGAGTATAGTCGTCTTGCCCTCAGACTTGAGATGGGCAAGGTTATTCCATACCGCGTGTCTGCTGTGAGGATCAAGACCCACGGTAGGTTCATCCATAATCAAGAGTTCTGGATTGTTCAGCAGTGCGCGAGCCAGCAAAAGTCTCCGCTTCATGCCTCCGGAAAGATTCTTGATGTTTACCTCAGCCTTTTCTCTCAGATCCACAAAATCAAGAAGCTTCCAGGCGTATGGGGCAGAAATCTTTTTCGGGATGTCGAAATATCTGGCATACACAATGAGGTTCTGAAACACGGAAAGGTCAGGATCAAGGTTGTCGTCCTGGGGCATTACGCCGATGCGGGATTTTATAGCGCTTGACTTGTCATGTACATCGAGACCGAAGACGGTTACGCTGCCGGATGTGGGAGGTATGAAGCAGTAGATGATGCTCATGGCAGTTGTCTTGCCTGCCCCATTGGGGCCTAAAAAACCAAAGCACTCTCCCTGCATGATCTCAAAACTGATGTTGTCAACAGCGCAGAGGGAACCGTAGTGTTTGACCAGATTGTCAGCCTTGACGAGCACCATAGAGAACGATTCCTAAATCTTTTCCTGAACCCCGAAAATCCAGAGCCAGACGTATTTGGAGAACTCGTTCAAGACAACTGATCTGTCGCGTCTTCTTTTCCACCAGTCGTTTGTGTTGAACCAGTTCTCAGCAACCGGTGCATTGATGATCTTGAATTCGTCGCCCAGGATGCTCTTAAATATGAGCGCTGCCCTCCTGCTGTGATAGGGGGAGGTGACAAGGATAATGGACTTGAAGCCGTTCTTTTTGAGGATCTCCTTTGTGTACAGCGCATCTTCTTCTGTTGATCGCGATTTATCCTCAAGCAGTATTTTCTTGCCCGGAATGCCGAGTGATTCAGCCTGTTCTTTCATGAGCGCTGCCATGGTATACTTCCATACCAGCGGCCCCCCCGCCATGATGATCCTGTCCTTCCGGGCCCAATCTTCCTTGAAAAGGGTAACGCCGTAAATAACCCGCTCTTCCGGCTCGCCGGCAAGCACAACGATCACATCAGCAGGCTTCAATTCATCCTTCTTTATGAGCATCTCTGCTGCCTTAGTGAGAAAAAAACCATGAGTAAGGAAGAGAATTCCGGCAACGAACGCTATAAGAAATAAGAATTTCAATATGCGTATCATCTTACTCCACCTGTGTAGTTCTCTTTTATATATTGATCAAGCGCCTCTGACCAGTGGCGAAGCGGAGAGATGCCTTCCAATCGCAGCATGGTATTGTTAAGTCCGGATTGACTTGGCCGTTTCGCAGGTCTCTTAAATTCCTCAGAAGTGACAGGAAAGACCGGCGTGTTGTTGTCTACGAGGTCAGCAATCTTTACCGCAAACTCATGCCAGGAGCAGACGCCAGAATTTGTTGCATGATAGATGCCATAACCCTTTCCGATCAACTGTCTGATTGTCGCAGCAAGATCTTCTGTAAACGTCGGACTGCCGAACTGGTCATTGACGACCTGCAGAGAATTTTGCCGGGTAAGGAGCCGTATGATGGTCTCCACAAAGTTCTTGCCATGAGGGCCATAAAGCCAGGCTGTGCGAACAATATAGAATCTGTTGGTAAGGGACGCGATGAACTGCTCTGCCATGAGCTTCGACAGCCCGTATTGGCTTATGGGGTTTGTCTTATCCCATTCGTCATAGGAAGAGGTTTTTCCCCCATCGAAGACATAGTCTGAACTGATATGGACGATCGGACAGTGAATCTCCTCGCAGGCAATGGCCATGTTGCGTGAGCCGATACTGTTAACAAGATATGCCTTTTCAGGATCAGTTTCGCAGGCATCAACATCAGTGAATGCGGCAGTATGGATAAGAATATCAGGCTGGGAATTCCGAACAACCTTCAATGCCTGATCGAGGTCCGTGATATCAAGGCTTTTTCGAGAAAAGGGGATTAGCTCGCTATCAGAGAAGACTTTCCGGAGTGCATGGCCCAGCATGCCATCCGCACCGGTAAGTGCAATCTTCATTCGCTGAATCTCTCTCCATACTGGGATGAGTAATAGGTAAGATATTCCCCTGTGATGATACGGTTCCACCACTCCCTGTTGGCGAGATACCAATCTACGGTTTCTGAGAGACCCGGCAGAAAGTCTGTTTCGTGGTTCCATTCGAGGGTTGTTTCTATTTTCGACGGGTCAATTGCGTACCTCCGGTCATGCCCTGGCCGGTCTTTGACAAAGGTGATAAGGCGTAAGAGTGCTTCTATATCTGTTCCTGTCTTCTCTGCAATCATCGAAATGAGACTCTTAACAATATCAATGTTCTTCTGCTCGTTCCTGCCGCCGATATTAAATATCTCGCCTGGTTTTGCTCTGTGGAAAACGAGATCGATCGCCTTGCAGTGGTCATGCACATGAATCCAGTCTCTGACATTCTGGCCATCGCCATATACGGGAATAGCCTTGCCCTGCAGCGCGCTCGATATTACAAGAGGAATAAGCTTTTCAGGGAACTGGTAAGGGCCGTAATTATTTGAGCAGCGCGTTATGGTCAGGTCCATACCGTAGGTCTCATAATATGCCCTGATCAGCAGATCTGACGAAGCTTTGCTTGCAGCATAAGGACTGTTCGGCTTGATCGCTGATTCTTCCGTAAAAAGACCCTTATCGATCGATCCATAGACCTCGTCTGTGGAGATGTGTAGCATCTTGCATTTGCGCTTCTTCGCAGTCTCGAGCAAAATCTGCGTGCCTAAAATATTCGTATGGAGAAATGGAGACGAATCGAGAATGGATCTGTCTACATGACTCTCTGCTGCAAAGTTAATAATGGCATCGAATTCCAGACGGTTGATAATGTTATTGCTGCAGATATCAGCCTTAATAAAGGAATAACTCGGCAGATTCTCGATATCCATAAGATTTTCAGGATTACCTGCATAGGTGAGTTTGTCCAGATTGGTGATCGTGTGTTCCGGGTGCGTTGTAAGCATGTGGCGGATGAAGTTCGAACCGATAAAACCGGCTCCGCCTGTGACCAGAATCCTCATTGATCCATCCTGAAGGGTGCACTGGGATCACCCTCGTACCTGATCTCATCGACCGGCTGCATCTTCCCCTTGCCTCTGTACAGACTGTCGGGCATGTTCAGGACGAGCGCCTCAATAGTCCCAATGTTCTTATACCCGTGAACAACATGTGGAGGCACGATTGCAATATGCGGCTTTCCGTTTGTCTCAAGGGTGATCTGCTGTTGATAGGTTGATGAGCCTTTACGGTTGTCCCAAAGGTAGAGCCTGAAATTGCCGAAAAAACAGAAGAAATCAGACTGGTGAAGATGCTCATGCGGTCCTCGAGACACACCCGGTTTTGTCATGGAGATATACGACATGAGAGGCTTGAAGTCAAATTCATCTTCCCTGAATATCTCGACAAGCCATCCACGCTCATCGTTAAACTGGCTCAGTTCTTTAATAATAACGCCTTCCATATATCCTCCGCTAAGAAGCATAAATAGTATAGCATCAATAACATCAAGCTTGAAATGATAGGGTAAAATAAGAAGCCCTGCCTTTCGCACGCAAGGGCAGGGCTTCAAAGATAAATAATTCTATTTATTGTTTCGTGCGAATTCCTTGATAATCTCCTGCCCGATTACATTGCGCTGGATCTGGTTAGTCCCTTCATAGATCTGGAGGATCTTGGCATCCCTCATCATCTTCTCAACCGGGTACTCTTTCATATATCCCGAGCCTCCCATAACTTGGACTGCATCCGTGGTAACCCTCATACCAACGTCTGTTGCAAAGCACTTAGCCATAGCTGATTCTTTGGACACGTCTTTTGCTCCAGTGTCCACGAGCCTTGCTACTGAATATACGAGAGCCCTGGCAGCTTCGATATCCATTGCCATATTAGCGAGCATATGCTGAACAGCCTGGAAGCTGATTATCGGGTGGCCAAACTGGACCCTTTTGCGCGCGTATTTCACTGCCTCTTCGTATGCTCCTTGTGCAACGCCAAGTCCCTGCGAACCAACCCCAGCTCTTGAGCTGTCAAGGGTCTTCATGGCAACGATAAAGCCTATGCCTTCCTTGCCTATGATGTTTTCCTTCGGAATTCTGCAGTTGTCAAAAATAAGCTCTGTTGTTATAGATGCCCTGATGCCCATCTTATCCTCTTTTTTGCCGAAGGTGAAGCCGGGAGTGCCTTTTTCTACGACAAAGGCCGACGCGCCACGAGGTCCTTTTGCCTTGTCGGTGATCGCTATGATCGTATACACATCTGCTACACTGCCGTTGGTGATCCACTGTTTTGTCCCGTTTAGAATATATTCATTGCCATCAAGTTTTGCCGTTGTCTGAATACCGCTTGCATCGCTGCCTGCATTGGCCTCGGTTAAACCAAATGCAACAAGCTTCTTGCCGGCAGCAATATCGGGAAGGAATTTCTTTTTCTGTGCATCAGTGCCGAAGAGCAGAAGCGGGTAGGTGCCGAGCGCGTTTGCAGCATAGGAGGTTGAGACGCCGACGCAGGCGCGGGAGAGCTCCTCAACACAGAGACAGAGCTCGAGGCAGCCCTTGCCGAGACCGCCATATTCCTCGGGAACGAAGAGGCCGAAGAGGTCAGACTGAGCAAGTACTTTCATGATGTCCCAGGGGAATTCACCGGTTTCATCCAGATGAGCCCGAACAGGAACAATCTTTTCTTCGGCGACCTGCCGGGCAAGATCGCGTATCATTACCTGCTCTTCAGTCAATAAATAGTCCATGATCAATCCTCCAACAAGAATTCACAGCAGAGAGAACACAAAAAACATTAGCTTCCATTTTAGCAGATACGAAAAGATTTTTGGAAGAAAGAACTGTTATATAAGTCCCTGAATTTTCTTGAAATAGTTCTCCATGCAGCAATATTCAGCAGATTGCATGAGCTCAAAGGCAGGTCTGAAGGTATTGTCACTGACGGAAAAAATGCCGTGTCCGAAGACGATGACAGCCGGGCTGCCTTCCAATGCTTCGGGAACTGTCTTTACGAGGCCTGTCGGACCAGTGCCAATCTCGCCTGAAACGATTGGTATACCGGAAACAGATCTCTGTTCTCTGCAGGAACGGTAGCAGGTCGAGACGTCGCAGCCCTCCTTTCTGCAGGACATGGACATGACAACTGTGAATTTTGGGTGGCCGTGGAGAATAGCACGTTTGCCCGTCTTTTTGTGCACACTTATATGCGCTGAAAGTTCTGATGAAGCAGTAATTCCTGAGGACGACGAGCCGTCGAGCGGGACTGTATCAATGCAGGTTTCAAGCTCATCCAGTGAACTGCCGGTCTGGCTGATATAGATTGTGTCTTTGAGGACGTAGGAGATATTGCCGAAATAGGAGTCAACGAGCTTTCGCCCAACAAGCTCCTTGCCGGTATCAATGAGCTGCTGAAATACCTCCTTCTCTTCCTGTGGCGGTGTCGCCGGAATATCCGTGCAGGTCCGGGGTGTCATCGATGCTATGCCAGCTAACGTAAGATAGGTTTTCAACAGGGTTTTATTTTCAGGCGACCTACCTGCGTTACGGTCTTCAAGATGGAACATGACGTCTGAAAAGAACTTGACGAACGTTGAGAAACAGACGGAACTGAAAGAGACAAAGGACTGTTCAGGGCTGACCGTACCGCAGGAGACAATGCCCCTGTTGCCGACAATGGCTGCCTTACGTTTTGAAAGGGCACTGCTTATGGCTTCAGCGGAAAGCGAGGGAATGACAGGGATGTCATGGAGAAAGGTCCTTGTCTCGCAGTCTGTTGGTATCAGACAGGTTCTTTCATGATCTCCAAAATATGCAAGGATGCTCTTATAGGGTTCCGCAGGTTCAACATAGAGCAGACTGTTGATGTTCATGTGATCGAAGACTCTTAACAGCTCAGGGTTGATATCAGTCAACGGTCTGTTTGAAGTTATCTCTGCATCAAGGCCGAGGAAGGTAATCTCCTCTTTAGCGGAAAGACCCTGGTTTATGATTTTGTCTGTATATTTGCCAATTAGTCTTTTCATCGTTTTGCTACAGATACTCTCCTAACCCCAATCGCTCCATCAGCGCCAATGTCGGTATCCCTTTCTCATCATATCCCCTGATCCTGTAGTAATTTCTTCGCGCATCCAGAAATTCCTCCCTGTTTAAAGGTTTTACGTTAATATGAGCTGAAGAGGTTCCTGCCTCGGAAAAGAACCTCTCCGGGAGATCATCGTCAGCGCTGGTGATGTTGTTCAGGGAGTTTAGATAGCGTTCGAGCACGTAAATGCGCTCGCCGATCTTGAGCAAGGACTGCGTATCATGGGCCTTGCCGGTCACTGCCGTGACTGCCTTTGCATATTCCTCAAGAGATGCTGCAAAGAAGACGAACTTGCAGGCAGTGAGCGAATCAATGACAGCATTCATATCTTCAGCTATCTTGATGATCCGTGCCTTACCCTCAAAGGAGAACCTGTCAGTGGCTACGGGTTTTCTCAATATCTCATGACTGATGGGATACGCACGCAGATGGCAGCCGCCGCGGTTCGATGTTGTATAAGCGAGCGCCATTCCGTATGCTCCGCGAGGGTCGTACGCTGGCAATTCAAGCCCTTTGACAGACATGCTCAGTTCCGGTTTTCCGGCGGCTAATGCATAGTAACGTGATCCATGCGAAAGCATCTTGCCGCGTTCTGTTTTCAAGCTGCCGATTTCCTGGATGAGCTCAAGGAGTTTGCCTGAATGCAGCTTCTTTCCCTCTATCTCTGTAAAGCAGGATATGGTTGCTGCTGTGGTGATGGTATCAAGGCCGTAATCATTGCAAAGTCTGTTTGCTTCTACGATAACGGCAGCGTCATTGTTAGCGTTCAGGGCGCCGAAATGAGAAACAGTCTCATATTCAGGCATTACTTCTCCCTTATCGCCAATTTTCTTGCAGAGGATAGGGCAGCCCATGCAGCCGGTTTTTTTTGCCTTATAGTGACTCTTCAGATTATACCCGGAATAAGTTGATGATGCCTCGTAGAAGGTCTGCCTGAAGTTGTTGGTCGGCTCCATCCTGCGGCTGTGTATAAGGTCAACAAGTGCAGCAGTGCCGAACTCTGAGATGCCGAGTTCACCAAAGACTGCCTGTGATGCCCTGAGCAGCCGCATGATCTCTTCGCGGCTCGCCTTGAGTGCAGGAGCGTCAAATATGTCGAATGAACCGCTCCCTTTCACACTGATTGCCTTGAGTTTTTTTGAGCCCATGACCGCGCCAAGGCCGCCCCTGCCTGCCAGGTAGTGGCCGTCAAAAACAATAGAAGAGAACGCAACCTGATTCTCTCCTGCAATCCCGATCACTGCATCAGAGCCGCGTGCATTGAGAAGCGTTCTTACATCCCCAACATTTTTCCCTGCAAGGTGTTCGGCATCCGAAATGACAACGCGCTGGTCATCGATCGAGATCATGGTCCATTGGTCAGACTTGCCTGTTATCTCGATGAAATCAAAGCCCGCGCGCTTCAATTCTGTGCCGAATCTGCCGCCGACTGAACAGTCAAATATGGTGTTGGTGAGCGGAGAACGCGATATGACTGAGGATCTTCCCGATGTCGGGGCGTCTGTTGCAACAAGCGGCCCTGACGCAAAAATGAGAGGCATGTCTGGATTATCATAGTTCAGCGTAATCCTTTTGCCAATCAATGCAACACCCATGCCCCGGCCGCCCATAAAGTTTTCTGTGAGAGCAAGGGGCGTATCTATGATCTCTGCCTTTCTTGCGGAAAGGTCAATTTTCAGGCTTTGGGATGCGTATCCGTACATGGTGACCGGCTCAGGCGCTTACATCAACGTCGGGGATGATCAAACTCGGAGAGCCGAGAGTTCCGTAGAACTTCATGTCATCACCGACAGCAGAGACCTTTCTGAAAAAGTCGAGCAGATTGCCTGATATGAGAGCTTCCTTGACCGGGAATGCGACTTCCCCCTTTTCAATCCAAAGTCCTGTTACGCCGATAGAAAAATCTCCGGATATGGGGTTTACCATATGGATGCCCATGGCATCGACAACATAAAGTCCTCTGTCCACGGTCATGAAAAGATCCTCTGCTGAAACGCAGTCAGCAGGGGAGGCAGGTTCAAGATAGAGGTTTGTGATGCCGACTGACGGAAGGGATGCGTGACCACCCCGCACTGCATTGCCGGTCGAGACCATATTCTCTTTCTTTGCTGTGTAGGTATTAAAAAGATAGGAGAGGAGCATGCCTTGCTTTATCAGCGCCTTTGACTGCGTGGCAACGCCTTCATCGTCAAGAGGCTTGCTGCCGAGTCTGCCCGGAAGAAGGCCGCTGTCCAAGATCGAAATCTTCGGACTGATGATCAGGGTATTCAGTCTGCCTGCAAGCAATGACTTGCCTTTCTGAACAGCATCCGAGGAGAGTGATGAAGCAAACACTCCCAAAAAATCGTTGGAAACAGTACGGTCAAGAAGGATCGTTGTTTTCTGGCCCTTCATCTTTTGTGATCCAAGCAGGCGAAGGGCTGATGTCGCTGCAGTTCTGCCTACATCTTTGAAGGAGATGTCTTTCAGAAAACGGGACCCCATATAGTCCCAGCCTGTCTGGTTCTCTTTGCCGGACTCTGCAATAGCCGTTACCTGGGCTGAGCATGCGGTTGACTGGAATTGAGCCTTCACGCCAAGGGAGTTTGCGATGATGGTCTCTGCCACGGTAAAGGAAGTTGAAGGCTTTCTTACTCTCTTGATCCTGCTGTCCGTATCGTACGCAGCGCGTTCGATCTGCATAGCCATGCTGATTGCATCATCTTCTTTCAGATCACGGATTGCATTGTCGAAGATATCGATCATACTTGGTGATGATGGTGAGGGAAGGCAATGAAAAGGGTCTTCGTCAACAGACCGGCAAGCGTCCATGGCACGTGCAATGACCTGGTCAGATTCGGCGATCTCCGTGGAGAATGAGAAGCCGAGGCAATTATTCCTGATGACCCTCACACAATAGCCGGAACTGAAAGAGGATGAAAGAGATTCTACAGCCTGATCTTTTATTTCAACGGCAATGTTCTTGTAAGACTTGTAAAATACCTCTGCCTGGTCTGCACCTTTTTTGAGAGCCTTGCCAAGGATATCTTCAACAAGGCCGGCATCAGGATTCATAATACGTGGCTGACGCAGTGTCCGACTCCCAGACCGAAACCGCAGAGACCCTGACATGTTCATCCGTGATCTTCTTCTTCATGCTGTCAAAGATCCATTTCGCCATATTCTCTGACGAGGGGTTTTTCTCAGTAAAGGGAAAAATGTCATTCAGGTAAGCATGGTCAAGGGGCGCTATCACCTCATTTGCCATTCTCTTGAGGTCATGAAAATCTATGGCAAGATCAATATCATTCAGGGTCTCTGCCATAACACTGACCTGCACCTTCCAGTTATGGCCATGCATGTTCTCGCACTTGCCTTTATATTCTCTCAACTGATGGGCTGCAGAAAAGGAAACTTCCACTGACAGTTCAAACATTATAGTCCTCCGAATAGATTAGGTGGTTTTTCTGAATGTGGATACGTAGGGAAGGTTACGGTATTGGTTGTCGTAGTCAAGACCATAGCCAACAACAAATTCGTTCGGTATCTCGAACCCGACATAATCCAGGGGCAGATCGACTTCTCTCCGCTCCTTCTTATCGAGAAACGTACATATCTTGAGGCTGCGGGGTTCCTTGTTCAGGATTCGCTCCCTTATGTAATTCATGGAGATGCCGGTATCGATGATGTCTTCGATAAGCAGCACGTCTTTGTCAGCAATTTCCTCCCTGATGTCATAATGCAGTTTTATCTCTCCTGAGGTCTCTGACTTCAGATAGCTTGAGGCTACGATAAAATCGATCGTGAGCGGAATCTGGATCAGCCTCACAAGATCACTGAAAAAGATGAACGCGCCTTTGAGGATGCCGACGGCAAGAAGGTTCTTGCCGTTATAGTCGGCCGATATCCTTGCTGCAAGCTCCCTGTTTTTGTTCTGTATCTGCTCTACAGTGAGAAACGGCTTACCAACAACCATGAAAACCTCCAGAGATATTAAAGACGTTTTGCTATTTTAACGTTCCGGCCTATTATTCTACAACAGGATTGTTCCGTGACCGTGAGAAGACGTAAATAGTGGCGTAAATATTGACTCAGCGTAATTTCCGTGCTAACATGTAACTATGTTGAAGGCAGGAGTATTTTTGTGTTGTATTTTCCTAATGATAGCAACTGTTTCAGCTGACATCTACAAGTATGTGGATGAGAATGGTGTCGTCTGTTTTACTGATGCCCCGTATGGAAAAAAGACACAGCATGTCAGCAGTGACGTGAAAAGTGAGAGGAAAGCAGCAAAAGCAGAACAGGTATCAACCGCCGTTGTTTTTCCTAAAGATTATTCCAGATATATTCAAAAGGCTGCATCAAGATATGAGCTTGAGCCAGAACTGATCAAGGCTGTGATAAAGACGGAGTCCAACGGCAATCATAGGGCTGTCTCCCGAAAGGGTGCGAAAGGCCTCATGCAGCTTATGCCGTCAACAGCCAGAGACATGAACGTTTCCAATCCTTTTGACCCTGAGGAGAATATCGAGGGGGGAACCAGATACCTGAAATATCTTCTCGAACGTTTCAATGGAAATATGACCCTTGCACTCGCTGCTTACAATTCAGGTCCTGGTACTGTCGAGAAATATGGCAATATTCCTCCTATTGATGAGACACGTCAGTATGTAAAAAGGATTTTTAACCTGTACAATGGCAAGAAGAGTTATACATTTGCCGATGCGAGCGCAGCTCCCCGCGAGAAAATTGCCCCTATCTATAAAGTAGTTCTTGAGGATGGAACGGTCCTCTTTACGAACGCAACGCTCGAAAAAAACAATAAGACCAGGCTGTAAATGACAGCAGCCCTCTCCGTTCTCCGGGATCAGATCCTGAGATTCAAGCAGAAAAAAAATGCAATAATTCTATCGCATAATTATCAACGTGATGAGGTTCAGGAGATAGCCGATTTTGTTGGGGATTCCCTGGAACTCTCCCGCATAGCTGCAACACGTGACTGCAAGATGATCGTCTTCTGCGGAGTCCATTTTATGGCAGAGAGCGCCTCGATTCTTTCTCCTGACAAGACCGTTCTTTTGCCTGAGATCGATGCTGGCTGTCCTATGGCAGATATGATAAGCGCTGATGCGCCGCGGCCTGTGAGGAAAAGCTTCCCCGGTTTTGACAATCCACCTGCTTATGTTTATCCACCTGAATTTACCCTGAAAGATATCAAGAAGCAGTATCCTGGTGTTCCTGTTGTTGCCTATGTGAATACAACTGCTGAGGTTAAGGCCGAGAGCGATATCTGCTGCACGTCAGCCAATGTTGTAAAGGTTATCGACTCTCTGCCTGGTGATTCAGTCATCTGTATCCCGGACAAGAATCTGTCGATGTGGGCTGCAAGGAATACGAAGAAAAAGGTCATTGCCTGGGACGGGTACTGCAATGTGCATGAGCGTGTCACGGTACAGGACGTTCAGGACGCACGGTCGCAGCACCCGAAGGCTGTTGTTTTGGCTCACCCTGAATGCCGTATTGAAGTTCTCGAGATAGTTGATCATGTTACCAGCACATCCGGCATGCTCAGGTTCGTCCATGCGTCAGACGAGAAAGAGTTTGTTGTGGGCACTGAGATTGGCCTGATGTATCGGCTTCGCAAGGAGAATCCTGGCAAGACCTTTTATGCACTCAGGAAGGACATGGTATGTCCTAATATGAAGAAAACAACGCTCCAGAGTCTTCTGCGTGCATTTCAGGAAAACACGTATGTCGTAAAGGTGCCTGAAGATATCCGCATCAGGGCAAAAAAAGCGCTCGACAGAATGCTCGAAGTCGTGTGAGTTAGCCGGTAATCAGTTTGTTTAGACCATTAGATTGAAGCATGACAGACAATACCTGCAGACTATATACCTAAGACGATGAATCTCCTTAAGCAGAAAATAGCTGACCGAATACAACAAGAAGGCCCGATCATTTTCGAATCTTTTATGGACATGGCCCTCTATGACCCTGAATTCGGGTACTATGTTTCCCAGGGGCAGAGAATCGGCAGAGAAGGGGACTTCTACACCAGTTCCCATCTGCACGCAATATTCGGCGCCATGGTTGGCAAGCAGATCAGGGAGATGTATGAAGTTATGGGTTCTCCTGAGGGATTTACTATCGTTGAAATGGGAGCAGGAGAAGGGTATGTTTGCAAGGATATGCTCGATTATCTGAAACGGGAAGACGGCGCAAAGCCTGACGCGAAGAGGAGTTTTTATCAGGCACTGCAGTATGTGATCGTTGAGCGGAATGATCTGCAGCGCATACGTCAGCAGGATAGATTGGATCACTATCAGGAAAAGATCGCCTGGATTTCTGATATCAGCGAAGCCGGATCGATCAGGGGCTGCATATTTTCGAACGAGCTTCTTGACGCATTTCCTGTCCATCTTCTCAGGATGGAGGATCAGCTTAAAGAGGTCTATGTCAGTTATGACGGCACGAGCTTTGTGGAAAAGGCAGGCGATCTTTCATCAGATTCAATCGCAGAATATTTCAAGGACACAGGGATCGAATTAGCGAGAGGATATACTACAGAGGTGAATCTTCGAATTCGCGACTGGCTGCTGAATATTGAGACTGTTCTTGAAGAAGGGTTTGTCTTTACGATTGACTATGGTCATCCCGCAGAAGAATATTACAGCGAGGACAGGAACAGGGGCACGCTCCTCTGTTATCATAACCATGAGTTAAGCGAGGATCCTTATGAGAATATTGGCAGTCAGGATATGACAAGTCATGTGAATTTCTCATCGGTCAAAAGATGGGGAGAGGAGATGGGCTTGAGGACTTTAGGCTACTGCAGTCAGGGTACGTTTCTTCTTGCCATGGGCATTGATCAGGAGATTGCAAGACTCGCAGAGACTTCAGATGATTATCTTTTTGAAGTGAGCCGGATCAAGAAGCTCTTCCTACCGCAGGGCCTGGGAGAGTCGCATAAGGTGCTGATACAATACAAAGGCAGTGACCTTCCGGAACTGCAGGGATTTTCTATAAGGAACCAGCTGCGGTTGTTATAAAGCGGGCGATATTCTGCATTGACCGCATCACCTTATCAGGTGCGTGGGCCTCAATGGTATGTATGCAGTCCCTGTTTTTCAGAAGGTGGAAAAACTTGCCGAAATCAAACGTTCCCTCGCCAACCGGAAGATGCTGGTCTGAAGACCTGTCATTGTCATGGAGGTGAAGTTCAATGATATACGGGTTCAATGCCTCCATCCAATCGTCAATCCTGACCTTTGAGAAAAGATTGCAATGACCGGTGTCAAAGCAGATGCCGAAGTTGTCAGAATGCATTTGTTCCATCAGCATCTTAAGATTTGAAGGCTCAGTCTCAAAAATATTTTCAATTGCCAGCTTAACGCCCATGGCTGAGGCTCTCTTATTGAGTGGCTGCCAGGTCAGTAGACTCATTTCGAGCCACCATTCCGGCTTGAGCGCATACCGCCATTTGTCGTATCCTGAATGGCAGACGATCGCCTTTGGCTGCAGTAACTCTGCAACATCGAGTATATGGTTGAACCTCTTCATGGTGGCTTCCCTGACGAGCGCATCAACTGCGCCGGGTGACAGATCCATGAAGGGTGCATGAAAAGAGAGGGAAGGGTTGTAGTCAAGAGCGTCCTTGGCCTTCCTCACATCGTTCATGGTCAAGGAATCAAGCACATCTCCAGCAAAATATAACTCGAGATTCAGAGATTTCTCTTTGATAAGATCAAGATGCTCGGGAAGCTTGCTGAACGGGATATGAACGTGAGGGGAGATCACTCTTTGGACTTCTGCTCTGCCTTTGGCTCAGATTTTGACTCCTTCTTTGTTTCTGTTCCTGCTGAAGTTTCTGTCTTTTCTTTTTTGGTCTCTTTCGGTGCTACGCTGTCTGTCTTTTCTTTCTTCGTCTCTTTTTGTTCTGCGCTGTCCTTCTTTCCCTTCTTATCTGCAATTTCATTTGCGCTGCTTTTACGGTTCTTGTCAGCATAATCAGTCACATACCAGCCAGAGCCTTTCAGAACAAAGGATGTGTTCGATATCAGCTTCTTCAGACTGCCACCGCAACTCTCACAGACAGTAAGAGGCTTATCGGTCATCTTCTGCATGACCTCGCGCTCTTTTCCGCACTTCTCGCACTTATACTCATAAATCGGCATACATCAAAACCTCCAATGATAAGCTAACTCTTTAATATAACGGAATAATTGGGTTTGGGTCAATGAACCATCACATCCTCTTGGATTGTTTGGGTATAATTAAGCATGTTCGCTGTCGCACTTACCGGAAATTACGGCATGGGGAAAAGTTCAGTGGCCTCTCTGTTCAGTGACTGCGGCGCAGGCACTCTTGACTGCGATGCGATCGTTGCAGATCTTTTGAAAAAAAGGGCGGTAGTTGAAAAAATCAGAATACTCCTTGGCCCTCAGGTTTTAAACCCTGACCACAGCCTCAATAAGAGTGTTGTCGCTGATATCATTTTTCAGAATAAGAGAGCACGGAAAAGGATCGAGGGATTGCTGCACCCTCTTGTTTTTCAGTCAGTCGAAGCTGCAATAAAGAAGATCAAGCCTGATGAGGGTGTAGTGATCGTAGAAGTGCCGCTGCTTTTCGAGAGCGGTTTCCAGAAACGGTTTGACAGGACCATAGCTGTGTATACGAATCAGAAGACAGCTATCAGCCGCCTCAAGGAAAAAGGCGTTTCCCGTAAGGATGCTCTTACAAGGCTCCATGCGCAGATGGATATACGGGAGAAGAAACGGCTTGCTGATTATGTTATAGATAATAATGGGACAAAGCAGCAGACTAAAGCCCAGATTAGAAAGGTCTATAAATCCCTGATAGAGGATAAAGAGCCGTAGTCATCATAGTTGATTTTCAATAATAAGTCTTGCTGTGGAGGATTTGTGATGATTCTCAATGTCTTCCTGTAGTCAACGCCCTGACGGCCAACCTCAATAGTGAGAAGTTCAGTAGGAGGGCCAGCCCAATATATTCGACAAAATAGTGATAAGGTGATACCATGAAAATGAGCAAAAAGACAAACAAAAGGGTGCGCATATGACGCATGTATAAAAACCCAACGTCAAGGAGAATGTAATGCACAAACGCTTTAGTTCATATGTTCTGGTATGCCAGGTTGTCCTGATGCTCTGCCTGTTGCCGCTTATCGCCAGCGCCGCCGATGTGTCGGGGACCATGGAAATTAACAAGAAGAAGTTTAAACTGTCCCACGGGTATATTGACATGGTGCAGCCGACTGAGCCTCTCATTGTGCTGTCCGACAAGCCGCTGCCGCCGGAGCAGGTCCCTTTTCTCAATGCAGATTATGCGGTAAAGAATAAGGTGCATGCCGTGGTATTCGGCATAATCGTTAAGGACAAAAAGATCAGCAAAGAATTATTAATGCTTTATACGGGCGGTGATTATTCCAGCCCGGCTGTGGGGTATCCTGTTGACATTATCTACCTGGATGTTAAGCAGGCCGACGAATCCATGATAGAGGGGACAATCAAGACCAAAACGCCAAACACCCTGGGAGAGTTGACCTATAGTTTCTTGGGGAGTTTCAAGTTTTCGTCCAAGGCAGCCCTTAATAAGGCCAAAGCGGATGATGCCAAGGCCAAGGCTCCGAAGAAGGTCTCTTTTTCCGGAGATGACAGCGCTCCCGTTAAGGCATACAAGGAGTATTATCGAGCCCTCATGTCAGGAGAGCCGGCTTCTATGAGAAAATACCTCTGCGCCAAGTCGCTCAAGGAATTCGACGCAATGGCGGATCCCAGGGAGCAGGCGATGGGCCTTGAGTTGATGAGGATGCGGCCAGAAGTGGTGAAGATATCAAAGCCGTCCCTTGCCGGAAATGAGGCCAGCTTCAAGGTCGAGGGTAAGGAGGGAAAGAACATCTCAACCGGCAGCATCAAGATGCAGCAGGAAGGCGTCGTCTGGAAGGTGCTTGAGGACAAATGGTCCACGGTCATCAAGTAACAGTGGGTAAGTAAGAATTTCATGACAACGAAGACCACGCTTTATTTCATCTTTTCGGCAATCTTGTTCCTTTGCGTCAATTCTGGAAATGCCGGGCCATCTCTGCTATAGGCGGGTTTGACCCAGGGGGCCAATGGCTGCAATGGCGTTCTCTCCTCTGCCACGCTTAGTGTTACATTCTGCGACTTTTCCCGCATATTCAACACATCTACCTGTCCGCCGATTGAGCGGCTTAGCAGGGGTCAGTGAGAAAAAGATATGCGTCCTTCGGGATGAATCTTAGAATTGACGCTATGAAGACCGAGAAATCTCAGCTATTTCCTGGAGTCAACGCCCTGAAGACATGCGCTAATGGTGAGCAGTATAAATGGGAAGTACAAGAGTCTGAGGTATATCTCTCAGAGTGATAATTAAATTGGAGCAGAGGCAATAACCGTACTTCATAACGGCACAATTTTGCCTTTTGTGCTAAAATACCCATTCATAGATACAGTGTGCGACGGTTTTTTCAAAGTTCAATTAATATCATAAAAATCAAAAGGAGAAGGTGAAGATGAAAAAGTTACTTATGATGGTATTGGTAGGCTTGTTAGTGCTCAGTTTAGCAGGTCTTGTGATCGCAGCGCCAAAAGAGGATGCAGTTGAATTGGTGAAGATGGCAGTGGCGCATGTAAAAGCAGTCGGCAAAGAAAAAGCCTTTGTGGATTTGAATGATCAGAAGGGCAAATTTGTCAAAGGTGAGCTGTATGTCTTTGCCTACGACTTAAAAGGCGTGATCATCGCACATCCCATGAACCCAAAACTCATCGGCAAGGACATGACCGAAGTCAAGGACGCTGACGGCAAATTTTTCACGAAGGATTTCCTCGCGGTTGCAAATGGTGTCGGCAAGGGGTGGGTAGATTACCGCTGGACTAACCCTGTTTCTAAAAAGATTGAAGCAAAGTCAACATACATAGAGAAGGTCGGCGACATATTCGTGGGATGCGGCATCTATAAGTAAATAATTATTCTTCACTGCATTTGGCTTTCATAGCCGGGTGTCATAACAGCTGAAGACCGACAGTCCTCCGAGGTTCAGACCCTGAAACGGGTTTGAGGAGCCTCGGGGGTCTTGCATGATACTAATGCCATCTTGATTGAAAAGGCAAACAAGCAATGAAAGAGATTCCGAATGTTCAGTAATTTGAAATTATCAATAAAACTCCTCATGACGCCTGCGGCGGTCATTCTGCTCATGCTAATATCTGGCGCATTTTCTTTTTGGGGTATACGCACACAGCAGCAGACCATACGGGAGATGCATTCTGTCCGATTTGCAAACTACATCAAGGCTGGAAACGTCATGAATGACATTGACGGCGTTCATAACAGACTTTACCGACTCATAGTTTGGTCAAGTACCGGCTTTGACCAGAAGAAAATCGAGACTGAATCTAAGGATGTGCAAAATCTTCTAACGCAGACGGTTAATAACGTCAAAAGCATGTCTGAGGATCGTGCACTCAAAGCCGAAGAGCAAAAGTTTGTGGCGGAAATACTTGCGTCAGTGACGGCATATTCGAAGACCGCAAATGATACGCTTGATATGATGGGGCCGGACATAAATGCGGTAATGATGTTTCTGCAGCAGGCAGACGACAATTTTGTCATTTTTGAGAAAAAGTTTAGCGATTTCATAAAACTTGAAGCTGCACTGAACGATGCGAGTTATACGCAATCGATCAGTGCCAGCCAGCGGGTTCTTGTGATACTTGTTGGAGTGATTATCTTTTCCCTCCTTGCTGCAATCGTTTTAAGCTACCTAATAAATAGGGGTATTTTGGCTCCGATTCGCGGCACTGTTGTCGTTATCGAGTCCATGGCCGGCGGTGACCTCACTAAACGCATTGACGTTAGTTCATCTGATGAAATCGGCAACATGGCCCGTCATATAAACGGGTTTGTTGATTCCCTTCAGGAGACTTTCCGTTCATTTGCCAATAATGCCCTGAAGTTGGCGTCCGCCTCATCGGAATTGAGTAACACCTCCCAGCAGATGATGAGAGGTGTTGCTGATCAGTCCAATCGCTCTTCCCAGATAGCAACCTCTTCATCTCAAATGTCTCAAACAGTTATGGATATTGCGAAAAATGCCAGTGATATTGCTGCCAGTGCAAGCGAGACAACACAAATGGCAAAAGAAGGTGAGCAGCTTGTTGACCGCTCTGTAACCGAAGTCAACGAGATCGCCACGACCGTCAGCACCTCTGCTGGAATGATAGAGTCCTTGGGCGAGAGATCAAAGCAGATCGGCGAAATTGTGAATGTCATTAAAGACATTGCTGATCAAACAAACCTGCTTGCGCTGAATGCTGCGATTGAAGCCGCTCGGGCTGGCGAACAGGGCAGGGGATTTGCCGTTGTCGCTGATGAAGTTCGAAAACTGGCTGAACGTACTGCAAAAGCAACTTCCGAGATTGCAGCAATGATTAATACTATCCAGCAGGAAGTAGGCAGCGCTGTGACTTCTATGGGTGAGGCAACTAACAAGGTCGAAATCGGGACTCAGGACGTTACCAAAGCAGGTACTGCGCTTGCTAGTATCGTCAGGAGCGTTGACGGACTTGGCACCATGATCCACCAAATCGCATCGGCAACAGAAGAGATGGCAACGGTCTCTGAGACAATCAACAACGATATTGAGAGTATAGCAAGAGTTTCGCATGAGACTTCGGCAAGCTCTGAGCAAATCGCACATGCTTCAACCGATCTTGCACAGCTTGCATCGGACCTGCAGGGGATGATAGGTCATTTTAAGGTCTGAGGGGATAACCACGCTCCATTACTAGCATTGTTAGTGATTGAGACCCATTAGTACAATTACGTTGTGCCTTTCCCGCCGTAATCATCAGTTTTGCAATTAATCCAAAAAGCGCTGACTTGTAAATGGCGCTGAGAAAAAGACTATGCGTCCTTCGGGATGAATGTTAGAAATATCGGCAGGGAGGGTCAGCGGTTATCGTATCCTTCCTGAATGGCGCAGTGGAAAGAGCGCTGCAAGCAGTGTTGGTTACTTTGCAATTCATCTGTGACATTATTCTATGCTTTGTTGATTGGCGTGCTAAATTGATCTATTCATTCTCTAGACAGTTACAAAGAGGTTACAGGCAGCAGCCCAGCCATACTGTTTTAAGGAGCATCAGATCGGGTCAACTTTTCTTCAAGGCGCCGAATGTTATCGAACAAACGCTGGCCAATCAACTGAAGTAAATGGAAACCGAACTTTGGATTTTGGAAATAGAGCTGCTTGACGTTCTGGTATGTGATTGAAAACAGCTCGCCATCCTCGATGCATTCAATGGTTGCAGACCGCTTATTATCCGGCGAAATCAGCCCTATTTCTCCGACAAGCTGTCCAGGGCCGATCTCAATTCCAGTCTCGTTAAGTCGGTATCGACCGCTCACGGGATAGAACATTAGCCCGGAGGAGTCCCCCTTTCTAAACAGTAGTTCTCCCTGCTTGACTGTGCGTCGGCTCATGAAGGGTTTGAGCCATTCAATTGAAAGATCTCCGTTTGAAGCCTCTGACACTTTCTTAGTCAGGCGGATCATCTGGACGAGTCGAGCTATATTTAATGGCAGCAAAACTGAATGAAGAATAAGCTGAGGATATACCGGCGCCAAAATTCCGTAAGTAATGAAGATGCAATTCGCACAAATGCCGCTTATGCGCAACGGAATCATGGTTTTCATTGAATACGTCCCGATGGTAAGCAACGCACCCAGATATCCAATTGCTTCAATCCAGAACAATTATGTTACCTTTGAAAGAGGATAATTGAATTTTCCAGCATTTTCATAAGGATAGCATGATAAATTTTGATTTATCAATCCGCACCGTGTTTACGGGAAGACTATTCCTTTCTTCTCATAGTTTTCATTGTTACATCTTCTTGAAACGTGAGCCATTGCAGGTGGCGTTTAGAAAAGTGCTATGCAGACTTCGGGGTGAATGATAGAATGCTTGAAAGATCAGGAGGGGATACATGAAGGAAAGCAAAATCTGTTGGCGTGAGGAGCTTCGGACAGGCAACGACATCATCGATTTTCAGCATAAGGAACTGATCAGAAAGATCCAGAAATTGATCGAGGAGCGACAACTCTTCAATGAACGGGGATTAGGCGAAGCAATAAGCTTCCTGACTGACTATGTCTTTGAGCACTTTACCTTGGAAGAAAGCATTATGTTAAAGACAAATTATCCAGATTTTGAGGAACACCGTGACGAGCATTCCGACTTCGTAAAATACCTCTTCAACCTTAAGCGGCGAGTCATACTGACGCCAGAGCTCATCAAGGATTTTGAAGAGCATATCTCAAGCTGGTTCGTTGACCATATTCTAAAGACTGATATTAAGATGGCAGAATACATGAGGAAGTATTGCCGCGAAATCTGAAGACCTCCACGTATAGTGATACTACAGTGTATCCTCAGTGAGAAGGCTTGTCATGAGACAACGAATTCAACGAAAGCTCTCTTTGGGGTAGAGTTACGAGAGAGTTTACAGGAGCATCTGGAGGAGAGACTTTCACAATGGAAATCGATTAATAAATCAGTATGGGTCTGCGTCAATCCGGATCTCAATATTCTTTGCATCTTTGAAGTGTTTTACCACCGCACGCGCCGCAGTATGCAAGACCTTTCTTTCAGCATGTTTGAGCAGGAAGGAGTGTTCGATCCCTTTTTTCGTCTTCTTTTCCGTTGGACCGAGAATCTCGACAGGTCCAGCTGCTTCTTTGATAATCTTCACGATTTTCTCTGAAATATCCGTATTCCCATAGGCAAGAATATTCAGCAGCTTTGAATAGGGCGGAAAGTTCAATGCTGCCCGCATTGCAAGTTCTTCTGCTGCGAATGCATCGTAGTTATTATCTCGCAGATGCCTGAACAAAGGATCTTGGGGGAAACGCGTCTGGACAATGACTTCGCCCTTTGGAGCTACCAGGTCGCGGAGCGAGATAATCTCCTGATAGGTCTTTTCACGCGCCCGAAAATCGGGAATATTGAGGCTGCTGTCAACATTAAGCAGCGCAGCAAGAGAGAAACTGCCATTAGGGCTCAAACGTTTCGTCAGCATCTTTGTGCCGACGATGATTTGTGGCTCATCAATGGCAATGCGTTGAAGCAGGTCCTGTATCTCTGTTTTTTTGCCTGCGCTGTCGCTGTCAAATCGCAATGGTTCAATACCGAAAAGACCCCTGAGATCTTCCTCAATCCTCTGCGTTCCGGCACCAAGCTGCTCAACATTCGGGCTGCTGCATTTGGAGCATACATCAGGCACCGCAAGGGTCCTGGCGCAGTAATGGCACTCAAGCAGGTTTCTGTCTTTATGGAGCACCAGCGGTATGCAGCAGTCAGGGCATGATTCCGTATTGCCGCAGTCAGTGCAAAGAAGAAAAGTTGCGTGACCTCTTCGGTTTATAATGAAGAGTATCCGCCCTTTCTTTTGCAGCGATCTTCGAGCCTTGTCGATCACTGCTGTCGAAAGGTAAGCACCGCGCTTTTTGCCGAATCGCAGGTCGGCGCATCTGATCACCGGCGTCAGCGCTTTTGATTGCATCCTGATAAGGTTGTATTTGCCGGACTGTGCGTTGAACCAGCTCTCCATAGACGGTGCGGGTGACATAAGGATTACAGGGATCTTTTCCAGAAAACCCCTCATGACCGCAATGTCCCTGACATTGAGTCTGATCCCCTCCTCAAGCTTGTATGACGATGCATGTTCGTGAATTACCATGATAAGCGACAAGTTTTTCAAGGGAGCGAAAAGGGCTATTCTGGTGCCGATGATAAGGTCATGCCTTCCGGAGATGATGCCATCGATAGTATCTGAACGCCTGCCTGCTGCCATGTCGCTGTGGAGCAGGCAAGCCCTTACCCCGTGTTCGTTTCTGACTGCCTGATAAAACAGTTCTGCCTGAGATATCTCTGAAAAAAGAATAATAACGTTGCTGTGGGACCTGAGCATTGATGCAGCCAACGAATATTCATGGATAACAGAAGGGGTATAGATGAGTGATGTCCGGTAGTCCTTTTTATTAATGGCAGATTGCAGTTCAGACAGATCATCATCCGTAAGGTCGAGCAATGCCGGCATTTCTGCTGGAAAGGATGCTTCGGATCTTCTGCGTTTCGTTTTTGTGAATATTTCTTTTGGAAAGGCCTGTTTCAGGACGAGGCCTTCAGGAGCAAGGTAGTATTCGGACATCCATCTGATCAGTTTCAGAAAGGCATGACTGAAAACCGGCGTATCACCATGAATCTGGGCGATATCCCGAAGACTTCCGGCAGGGGGCGTTGTATTTCTTTGATAAATGATCCCCGTAGCCATGCTCTTCTTGAGCGGCGCAGAAACTATCATTCCGGGTTCTGCAATATGACTCAGGCTGTCAGGGCAGCGGTATGTGAGCGGCCCCAGGTTAATGGGGAATATGATATCAAAGCACGTCATTCTGAACAGTCACTCAATTGGCCGTCTACGTGCAGCGTTCAGGCCGTGCCTGTTACGACTTTATAAAAGAGCAGCAGTAGTCACTGATTGTCTTCACCTTCATTGTGAACTTCGCATTTGCCGGCACCTCAAAAGATTCCCCGCCCTTGATAGGCTGCCATGCGGTCTGGCCGGGCAAAAGCAGATCAAGTTCCCCTGAAAGGATATCCATGATTTCTCTGTCTCCGGTATTGAACTCATACTCACCGGGCAGCATGACGCCTAGGGTTTTTTTTGAGCCATCACTGAATATGACGGTTCTGCTTGATACGCTGCCGTTAAAATAAATATTTGCCTTTTTTACGATTGTTACATCTTTGAACTCAGACATAGAGGCACCTCGTATGGATTAAAAGTATGTCAGCAAGGCAGACAGAAGGTATCTTACCAGATGCGGAATAAGCGAGTAAATCAGGGCTGGTGTCAGGTGTAATGATCACATGAACCGGGACGGACAGTCAATTCCATATTTTCGGGGTCCAGTTGACTCATAGGAAAATGTTGCCGAAGGATCGGTGACTCAACGTGAATTTTTACAGTACAACTGGAAGATCGCTACTGGGGCGAATTTGGACCAGGCCGTCTTGTCCCTGTCGAGATCCGCATCAGGAGCCTTGGCAGTGCATTTGACCTTGAGGTAAAGGAGTCATACCCGATGTGAATAAAAATGTATGATCCCACCGCAGGGGAGTGGATTAATGTTAATCCATGGAATAAACACCTTCATCTTGGGGCGAGCGAAGCCGCTTCGATTCTTTATTACAGCCTCATGCCAGACAGCAGAGGTGCATATACATTGAAGACGGACATAAGCTATCCTGGAAATGGCTCATACAGTCTGCTCAAAAGTGATTCAGTAGATCTGATCGTGACTAAAGACCTTGCGACCTCCGCATCCGATATACTTCGTGCACTGAACGAACTGGACGCCAGTAATAGCCCGGAAGTAAGAAAGGCCAAAATGATTATTCAGTTTATGCTTCGGTGCGATGCAAAGACAAGGCTTGCGATTGAAACAAATATTAACAGCGTATTAACTGCCATAAATCTTCTTCTGACGGTCAATTCTGACACGCTCCGAGTCAGGGCTATGCTGGATGAACTCCTTATGGGTTTTGAGAGCAGATATTACTACCTCGACAATTAGCCTATCCAATGGCGCAGATACTGAATGGGCAGAAAAAAGGTGTCACTCTCCCAAAAAAGTAGTGATAGATTTATCAACTTGAATGCTCGCAAGACGCTCTATTATCCTGGCATATGGATGCCGTCAGAACCTGTTACCAGCGCACCGGGCCAGGCACTTACACCGCCCCGCAGGCATTTGGCATCGAAGCCGCGGTTCTTTAGCAGGAATGCCGCAACCATACCACGTGAGTCGTTCAGACAGTATGTAATATACCGCTTTGATTTATCGAATTCGCAGCACTTCTGACGCAGAACTTCAACAGGGATATTAACTGCCCCGTGAATGTGCTCTTCCTCATATTCTGATGGAATCCTGGTATCAATGATCATGTAATCTGCAAGATATGTATCCAGTGAGATCTCTTCCGGAAAGATATTATCAATAAAGGAAGATCTGACAATCTGGTTGAAATCCTTCTTCTGCAGTACAAAAACGGTTGTGGCGTCTAATGCCTGACAGGTTGCATTACGGGGGTCATCGCGGATAAGCGCCTCTTCTCCAAAGGCCTCTCCTTCGCCTAACTCAGCTATCTGACATGACACTTCCTCCCCTTTTTTCTTCTTCAGAACGGCCACCCGGCCAGACTTGATAATGTAATAGGCATTACCTTTATCTCCCTGAATTACAATATTTTGACCAGAGGCATAATCCTCTTCAGTCATCGCTTCCATTACTGCGCACATTTTCTCTGGATCTAGAAGTGCAAAGGGCTGAAGTGTTTTGATTTTAGTGATCTGTGACAGATCTTCAGATCTTCTGTTAAGGCGTTCTTTGAATGCTGATTCATGCAAAAGGACTTCTTCAAAATATTTCTTTGGCAGTTCGTATAGAGCGCAGTCAGTTATGGTATGAACAGAACTCGATCTGATGGAACAGGTCAGCAGAGCCATCTCGCCAAAACCCTGTCCGCTTCGGACAACAGACAGCCGTGCGTCGAGACCTGATGTTGTCTTCTTGGTTACGACAAGCTCACCTTCTTTTACAAAATAGAAGGAGTCACCGACAGAACCCTCTTTTACGATTACTGATCCGGCCGGTATATTTACTGTCCTGATCCTTTCAGCAAGAACTTGCAATGAACTATCAGAGAGGCCGGAAAAATAGGTGTAATTCTTGAGATCTTCATGCGTCAGTTCCATCGTATCCTCCTGGTTGCTGTTTTACCCCAACTTCGGAAACATGCTGCTATCTATCAACCATTGCTTCATAAACGATGTAAGGATGACCCGACGGAAGAAGAACTTTTTTCAATAATACCACGAGATCGTGAAAAGAATGGTAAAATATAGCAGTGGAATCTGCTTATAGGGATATGGACCCGGCTGCTGCCTTCGAGTATCTAAAAGATAACAGCATGCCACTCATTGTCTCGTTCTCTCTTGAAGAGGAAAGAGATTATGTCATTACCGGCAAGTGCCTCTGTTATATTGAAGATGTTTATGGAACCTCCCGGGTCAAATTAGGCAGATTCTCACCTCATCGATCGTTTTATTCTCTAAAGAACGCAAGGTCGTTTTATGCAACGTTTGATATTGAGGGGAAGACCTATGGCTGCATCATGGAGAATATTACTGCGGACAAGTCTGTTCTTGTAGTTGATATTCCGCGGATCGTCAGCCCATTTCATCGAAAGTTCTTGAGAGTCGAACCGTCAAAAAAAGAGCCGGTATTGCTGTATCTTTCTACTGAGGGAAAGGGCACTGTCAGTCATGCGATCAAGGATATTTCAGAACGTGGCATTGGCTTTATCACTGATTGGGTTCCTGGTATTGTCAGCAAGCTTGTCTGCGGTATACATATCCCGCTTGACGGAGGTACATTCCTTCTCTCTCCCGCAGTGGTCGTGTATAACAGGGAGCTATCAGAGGGAGGCGACACTGGAATCAGGACGAGGAGACAACAGGGTGTTTCTTATGGACTTCAACTTTTTCCCCATGACGAAGATGAGAAGAAGATCAGGCTCTATGTCATGCAGAGAGAGTTGGAGATTCGTAAAAGGATTCAGGAGCAGCAATAGCAAAAGTCCAAAGTGATTGAAATTGAACTAAACTATCCTGTATCATATCCGCATTCCGCAGTCATTCTGGCATTTGGAGGTAAGAGGACATTAACGTACGAGCAAGTGATGGAAGTGAGAGAAGTTTCAGCGAAATTCCCGATCTGGAAAGATATCTCGCAAAAGCAAAAGCCTTAGCGGTCAAGATCAACGGACACCTTTCAGACCTCAGTTCCCTCAAGGAGATCAAGGATAGCGATATTGTCGAGGCTGTTACCTTCGATTCAGATGAGGGTAAGGATCTCTATCGCCACAGCACTTCCCATGTCATGGCCCATGCGGTCAAAAAACTCTTCCCGCAGGCAAAAGTAGCCATAGGACCCTCTATTCAGGACGGCTTTTATTATGACTTTGATATTGACCGGACCTTTACTCCTGAAGATTTAATCGCTATCGAGAAGGAGATGGAGTCGATCATAAAGAAGGACTCGCCTTTTGTGCGCCGCGAGATGACGAAGGATGAGGCGATGAGCCTGTTCGGGAAAACAGGAGATAGCTATAAGGTAGAACTGCTTCAGAATATTGAGGCAGAGACCGTCGCAGTTTATGATGAGGACGGTTTTATGGATCTCTGCAGAGGGCCTCATCTTGCCTCGACCGGCAAGATAGTTGCAGTAAAGCTCCTGAGTATAGCCGGCGCTTACTGGCGGGGCGACGAGAAGAACAAGATGCTTCAGAGAATTTATGGCACAGCATTCAATAATCCGAAGGATCTGAAGAAATATCTCGACTTTCTTGAAGAAGTGAAAAAGCGCGATCACAGGCGCCTCGGCAAGGAACTGGATCTGTTCAGCATCAATGAAGATGTCGGCCCTGGTCTTATCCTCTGGCACCCCAATGGAGCAATCATCCGGAAAACGATCGAGGATTTTTGGCGTGACGAGCATCTGAAAACAGGATATAAACTTCTGTACAGTCCGCATATCGCACGTCTTGATGTCTGGAAGACGAGCGGACATCTGGATTTCTATAATGAGAATATGTTTGCACCTATGGAAGTGGAGGGCACGCCGTATGAGTTGAAGCCCATGAACTGTCCTTTCCATATTTATATCTACAAGAATTCCCTTAGGAGTTATCGTGATTTCCCGATCCGCTATGCTGAACTTGGAACAGTATACCGTTTTGAGAGATCAGGTGTGCTCCATGGGTTGCTGCGCGTTCGCGGGTTTACGCAGGACGATGCGCATATTTTTACCCGAGAGGATCAGATAGAGGCTGAGATCCTGCTTGTGCTGGATTTTATTCTTTTCATCCTGCGTACCTTTGGATTCGAGCAGTTCGAAACCTATCTGTCAACGCGTCCTGAAAAATATGTCGGCAGTGACGAGCATTGGGAAAAGTCTACCGCAGCTCTCGAGGATGCCCTTAAAGCTAAGGGGCTCAGTTACAATATTGACCATGGGGGCGGCGCTTTTTACGGGCCCAAGATCGATATCAAAGTGAAGGACTCGCTTGGCAGGGCATGGCAGTGCAGTACGATACAGGTTGACTTCAACCTGCCTGAGCGATTCGATATGACGTACCGCGGCTCTGACGGAAAAGAGCACAGGCCGATAATGGTACACAGGGCACTAATGGGTTCGCTCGAACGTTTTTTTGGTGTGTTGGTTGAACATTATGCCGGAGCTTTTCCTTTATGGCTATCGCCGGTGCAGGTGTCGGTGCTTACCATTTCAGAGAAACACGCGGAATATGCTGAGAAGATTTCAGCCGGTCTTATGCAAAAAGGCATTCGTGCAGAGCTTGATGCGGACAGTGAAAAGATCGGGAATAAGATCAGGAAAAGCACGGTAAGAAAGGTTCCGTATGCGATTGTTATCGGCGATAAAGAGATGGAACAGAGCTTGTTAAGCTTAAGGAAGCGGAATGGGGAGAATGTGGGCCCCTTTACGATTGATGAACTTATATCTTTTCTTTGTGAAGAGATCAACCTCAGGAGGTGAAAACATCAGTAACAGGGACGTTGCCAAAAACATCAGAGTGAATGAGCAGATCAGGGCTAAAGAGATTAGGGTCATTGATAGCGACGGCGGCCAGCTCGGTGTCATGACAGTCCGCGAAGCCCTTCATGTTGCGGAGCAGAGGGAACTTGACCTTGTTGAGGTGTCGCCTACGGCTGCCCCTCCTGTATGTAAGATCCTTGATTTCGGCAAATACAAATACCAGCTCCATAAGAAGCATACGCAGAAAAAGACTATTGATCTCAAAGAAGTGAAGGTCAGGCCGCAGATCGACGAGCACGATCTTCAGCTCAAGATCAGAAATATCAACCGCTTTATTGAAGAAGGCGACAAGGCCAAGGTCGTGATGTATTTTCGGGGACGTGAGATTATTCGCCCTGAATTAGGCATGAAGGTCTTTGACAAGATCATACTGAGCCTGACCGGTAAATACCAGATCGAGACGAATCCCAGACTTGAGGGCAATCACATAACTATGGTTGTCGCGCCAAAATCATAGCGATTTCTAAGTGACAAAATAAATCCTTATCAGGTATAATACCCACTCTTGTTCAGGAACAGGATAGGAATGTCTGCACGTGAACAAGGATATTATTATTGGAGGAAACAATGCCAAAGATGAAGACGCACAAAGGTGCAGCCAAGCGGTTCAAGCTTACCGGCACCGGAAAGGTAAAGCGGGCCAAAGGTTTCACAAGCCATCTGCTTACCAGCAAGACGGCGAAAAGGAAGCGCAGTCTCAGACAGTCAACGGTCGTTAACAAGACTGATGAGAGAAACATCAAGACCCTTTTACCCTACGGGTAAGGCATGAGATTAGCGGGCTGTGACTGAACGCCCGACGCGAGCAATATAGAATCAGGAGGATAGGAAGATGCCCAGAGCAAAAAGTGGTACAAAGAATACAAGAAGGAGAAAGAAACTCCTTTCGCAGGCCAAGGGATACTACGGCGCGAAAAGTCGCCTCTTCAAGGCGGCAAGAGAGACCGTTGATAAGGCCCTTCAATATGCATATCGTGACAGGAAGGCAAAGAAGCGTGAGTTCAGAGCCCTTTGGATTATCAGGATCAGTGCTGCAGTGCGCGCTCTTGGATTGAACTACAGCCAGTTTATGAATGGTCTCAAAAAGGCAGATATTACACTTGACAGAAAAGCTCTTGCCAATCTTGCATACCATGATCCGAAGGCATTCAGTGAAATTGCAGAGGCCGCTAAGGCAAAGCTTGCATCATAGCCGGCTGTGGATGACCTGCTCTCCCTAAGGCAAGCATTTCTGGCCGAGATCGATACGGTTTCGGAGATAGCAGAACTTCAGCAGCTCAAGGCAAAATATACAGGACGGAAAGGGCTGATAACAGCCCAGATGAAGGCCCTTTCCTCGGTCCCGCCAGAACAAAAGCCGGTATTCGGCAAGTCAGTCAATGAATTGAGAGACTTTGCCGAACAGACTCTCGAACAAAAAGAACTTTTCTTCAGGGTCGAAGAAAAACAGAAACGACTTCTATCTGAAAAAATCGACATCACGCTCCCTGGTAATCCCTGCTTATTTGGAAAAACCCATCCACTGAACAAGGTTCTCGATGAGATTAAGGATATCTTTCTTCCCATGGGCTTTAGTATTCAGGAAGGGCCGGAGATAGAGCTGGACTACTATAATTTTGAAGCGCTTAACATGCCGAAACACCATCCGGCACGTGACATGCAAGACACATTCTATGTTTCCGATGACGTAGTACTTAGGACTCATACCTCCCCGGTGCAGGTGAGAGTTATGGAAAAGAAAAAACCACCCCTCAAAATCATTGCCCCTGGCAAGGTCTATCGTTGCGATGCAGACGTATCACACACACCGATGTTTCACCAGGTCGAAGGTCTGATGGTGGATACTGACATATCGTTCAGTGACCTGAAAGGTGTGCTGGGACTTTTTATCCACAGTTTCTTCGGTGAGGGCACACCGGTAAGATTCAGGCCAAGTTACTTCCCCTTTACTGAGCCAAGTGCAGAGGTCGATATTGGCTGCATATTCTGTGCAGGCAAGGGCTGTAGGGTCTGCAAGACAACAGGATGGCTTGAGGTGATGGGCTGCGGCATGGTGAACCCCAGAGTGTTCGAAATGTCAGGCTACGCCCCGGATGAGTTTACCGGCTTTGCCTTTGGTATGGGTGTCGAGAGACTTACTATGCTGAAATACGCCATAGACGACATACGTCTTTTTTACGAAAATGATCTTAGGTTTTTGCGGCAATTTTGACAGGCGGGAATAGATATGCGTGTATCACTTGATTGGATAAAAGAATTTGTGGATGTAACGGCATCTCCGGAGCATGTTGCCCATCAATTAACCATGGCTGGCCTTGAGATTGAAGGCCTGGAGAAGATCGGCAGCGATGTTGTGATGGAGGTCAATGTTACGCCGAATAGGCCTGACTGTCTAAATGTCTTTGGGCTTGCACGTGAAGTTGCTGCCTTATACAGTCTGCCGTTGAAATATCCCAGGACTGAAATACCATCGAATCTGCAGCCTTCTGATATTCAGATAACGATCGATGATCCTGACCTCTGCCCCAGATATACGGGAAGATCAATAGTCGGCGTGACGATCAAGGACTCTCCTGAATGGTTGAAAGAGAGACTTGAAAAATGCGGTATACGGTCGATCAACAATGTTGTCGATATAACGAACTACGTTATGCTCGAGCTTGGCCATCCACTCCATGCATTCGATACTGCAAAGATCGCAGGCAGAAAAATCAGAGTTGCAAGGGCAGGCAATGATCAGAACATGACTACGCTTGACGGTAACGAGCGGAAGATGCCCGAGGAGACACTGCTGATTTGGGATGCTGCAGTTCCTGTGGCGGTCGCCGGTATCATGGGAGGTGAGGGCTCATCTGTTACTGAAGCAACAAAGGATATATTTCTCGAGAGTGCCTACTTTGCTCCGGCATCGATAAGGAAATCGTCAAAAAAGCTTGGTCTCAGGAGCGAATCATCATACCGCTTTGAGCGGGGAACTGACAGGGTATTTCTTGAGGCGGCATTGAACAGGGCAGCGCTTCTGATTGCGGAAGTTGCTAATGGCCGCATCTGCAATATCGTCGATAATTATCCCGTTCACTTTACGCCGTCTTCGATAACGGTTTCCTATCGCCGAATTAATGCGCTCATCGGTATTGCCATTGATAAAGAGCAGGTAATTGCCCTCCTTAATGCAATCGGTATCAGGACAGAGGATAGGGGGGGAGAGCTTGTTGCATGGCCGCCGTCCTACAGAGGCGATATCATTGATCCCGTGGATATTATTGAAGAGGTTGTGCGTTGTTACGGATATGACCGCGTGCCAGCAAGGCCCCCGCGAGCAACGCTTTCTGATGGTCTGCTGAATACTACGGAACGAACGATTCATGTAATTCGTGAGTCAATCCGGAAAAGCGGCTTTAATGAGGTTGTCAATTTCAGTTTTATGAATGGCGCTGATCTTGATATTCTGTCTATTGATTCGCACGTGCATGAGCAGAGACGAAAACATGTGACGCTAAGAAACCCACTCAGGCAGGAAGAGTGTCTTATGAGGACAACTCTTTTGCCATCATTGATCAATAACTTCGTGTATAACGTGTCCCGGGGAATCAGGGATGTCAGGCTTTTTGAGGTATCTCGTGTTTTTATTGATTGGGGAGAACAGCTGCCCACAGAAGGGTTGAAATTAGCAGGTCTTTTTTTTCAGGATATGCTGCCCTCTGTATGGAAGAACTCGGTTCCTTCATTCTTTAATGTTAAAGGTGTTCTCGAAGCTTTGTTTGATGAGATACGCTTTAAGAGCTATTCATTTGTTCCCGGTCAGGAGGTTTTCCTTCACAGCGGGAAATCTGCTGATATCTATGTCGGCGATCTAAAAATCGGGTATGTAGGCGAGATAGGGCCTCAGATCATAGAAAAACTGCCCCTTAAGATTCAGAAGCCGCAGGTCGTTGTATTTGAAATCGACCTGGATCATATGCTGCCGCTTTTGGAACAGAAAATTGTCTATCATCAGATCCCGAGATATCCTTCAATTGACCGTGATGTGGCTCTTATTATGGATGATCAAATTGCTGCCAGCGAAGTTGTAGACTTATTTACGAATTATCCGTCTGAGATCATTGAGCATGCGGAACTGTTCGATCATTACAAAGGCAAGAACCTGCCGCCGGAAAAGAAGAGTCTCGGCATTCGGGTGACCTATAGAAGCAAAGATCGTACTCTTGCAGAGGGCGAGGTTGAACCTGTCCATCTTGCACTCGTTGCTCATGTTACTGAAAAAACAGGAGCAAGATTGCGCGGCACTGACTGATCCGGCTGATCAGGATTTGATCTTATAGCCTACCTTGGTGATAGCTGCTTCAATATCTGTTTTGCTTGTTTGAGCGTCATCGTAACTTAATTCTGCCTTGCCAACTTCTACATTGAGGCTGCTTATTCCAGGGAGAGCCTCAATAGCCTTCTTTACTCTCATCGCACAATGCATGCAGGACATGCCATCAATCTGTATTATTGCTTCCATATAATCTCCTTTGAGAGGTATTTAGGTGCTAAACTTATTGATTTATTCTATATGAGCAAAAAAGAAAAATCAAACAGAGCCCCTATCGGCGCAGGTAAGAATAGGGCGGAAACATCCATAAATCCGTGCAAAATCAGGAGAAAAAACTGGCAAAGAAAGCGGTATTTTGTTAAAATGAACACCAATTTTCAGGAGGTGTTATGGAACTGAAGGGACAGGTTGTAATGGTAACCGGAGGCGCACGCGGCATAGGCAAAGCCATCGCCTCGAAGTTCGCTGACTTGGGTGCAGACCTTGTAATTGCAGATGTCTCCCTTGATGCTGCCGATGAAACAGCAAAGGAACTTTCACAAAAAGGGATCAGGGCAAAGGCATCTAAGCTGGATGTATCAAAATCGGCTGAAGTGGCAGAAGTATTTGAGGCTGCGGTAAAGGATTTCGGCAGAGTTGACATACTGGTAAATAATGCGGGTGTCACCAGGGATGGCCTTTTATTGAGAATGAAGGAGGAAGACTGGGACCTTGTGCTCAACATCAACCTTAAGGGTGTATTCCTCTGCACAAAAGAGGCGGTAAAAGTGATGGTGAAGCAGCGTTACGGCAGGATCATAAATATTGCTTCGGTTGTGGCTTTTATGGGTAATCCCGGACAGGCTAACTACAGCGCATCAAAGGCAGGCATCATAGGACTGACAAAGACGACTGCACGCGAATACGCGAACAGAGGTATTACAGCGAATGCAGTCGCACCGGGATTCATCTCGACTGCCATGACCGATGCCCTGAGTGAAAATATACGGCAGGAAATGTTAAAATACATACCACTAGGTAAGTTCGGTTCTGTAGAAGATGTTGCCAGTGCCGTTGCTTTTTTTGCCGTGCCGGACAATGGCTATATCACGGGACAGGTGATCCATGTGAACGGCGGTATGTACATGTAGTTTTGTATTCAGAGAAACAAAATAAAGAAAATCATTATGGAGGTAGGAGAATGGTAGAGGAAAAAGTAAAAGAGATTATTGCGAAGCAGCTAGGCGTGAATGCAGCTGAGATTACCGCTGAGTCATCATTTGTCGAAGACTTGGGTGCTGATTCACTCGACACTGTTGAGCTTGTTATGGCATTTGAAGAGGCTTTTAATGTTGAGATCCCTGACGAGGATGCAGAGAAGATCCAGAAGGTCAAGGACGCTGTAGACTACATAACAAAAAAACAGGCTTAATGAATAAAAGACGCGTAGTTGTAACCGGGCTTGGCCTTGTTACCCCTCTCGGTATCGGCGTCGAAAAGAGCTGGGAGGGCCTCATACAGGGTCGGTCGGGTGTCCGCCGAATAACCCAATTTGACGCATCGACCTTTCCCACTCAGATAGCGGGCGAGGTTGATGGCTTCAATCCTGAAGACTATATCGAGATCAAAGAGATCAAGAAGATGGACAGGTTTATCCAATTCGGGGTCGCTGCTGCTACGATGGCGATGGAGGACTCGGGCCTGAAGATCGACGAGACAAACGCTCCGAATATTGGTGTTTACGTAGGTGCAGGCATGGGCGGCCTTCCTGCAATTGAGCACTATCACAAGATCCTGCTTGAAAAGGGACCGAGGAAGATAACACCCTTTTTCATTCCGATGCTCATTATTAACCTTGCCGCAGGCCAGATATCGATCAGGTTTGGCGCAAAAGGCCCTAATGCGGCACCTGCGACTGCCTGCGCAACCGGCAGTCATGCTATTGGTGATGCTTTTAAGATCATTCAGCGCGGCGATGCTGATGCCATGATAGCAGGTGGTACTGAATCGGTCATCACTGCTATGGGTATCGGCGGCTTCAATGCCATGAAGGCACTGTCTACACGGAATGATGAACCTGAAAAGGCAAGCCGGCCCTTTGACCGGGATCGGGATGGTTTTATCATGGGGGAAGGTGCCGGAATCGTTATTATCGAAGAGCTCGGTCATGCAATTAAGCGGAATGCAAAGATCTATGCTGAACTTGTCGGGTACGGCCTGACCGGTGACGCATATCATATAACGTCTCCTGCGCCGGGCGGCGAGGGTGCTGTGCGCTGCATGACCATGGCCCTGAAGGATGCCGGCATAGCAGCTACAGACGTTGATTATATCAATGCCCATGGAACCTCGACAAAGCACGGTGATGAACTTGAGACGAATGCAGTTAAGGGCGTATTCGGTGATCACGCTTACAAACTCGCGGTGAGCTCTACAAAGTCCATGACCGGTCACCTTCTCGGGGCTGCGGGCGGCGTTGAGGCCGTGATAAGCGTGCTCAGCATTCATAACAGTATGCTACCGCCGACCATTAATCATGATAATCCTGATGAGGGGTGCGATCTTGATTACGTCGCTCATAAGGCAAGACATGCGTCAGTGCGCTATGCGCTTTCCAATTCCTTCGGATTTGGAGGCACCAATGCATGCCTGCTCTTCAAAAAGTTCGAGAATTGAACAGGCAGAATACACATGACCTCATTGAAGAAGTAGAAAAGAATCTGCAGTATTGTTTCACCCGGAAGGAACTCCTCCTTGAAGCACTCACCCATAAGTCTTTTTATCACGAGCACAGGGAAAAAACTAAAGTTCATAATGAACGGCTTGAGTTTTTAGGCGACTCAGTCATAGGCCTTGTTATTGTCGAATTTCTCTTTCTGCTTGCTGAGTCCCATAATGAAGCGGTCCTGGCAAAGATCAAGTCCTACATCGTGAGCGAGCCTGTTTTTGCCGCGATCGCGCAAGAACTTTCTCTCGGAGAATCGCTTCTATTGGGCAAGGGAGAAAGATTAACGGGCGGTATAACCAAAAAATCTATTCTCGCTAATACTTTTGAGGCGGTCATCGGAGCAGTCTACCTTGACGGAGGCTTTGAAACAGTCAAGGAAATAGTATGCTGCCTGTTTCGCGAGCGGCTTATGCTTGCTATTGAAAGCGGAGATTTTTTTGATTACAAGACAGAACTTCAGGAGAGAAGTCAATTGGTTTTTGGAAAACTGCCTGAGTATGAGGTAATCAGTCAACAGGGAGATGAGCACGAGCGAATATTTACGGTAGCCGTTTCTCTGAATGGAAAACGGCTCGGTATCGGCTCAGGCCGCAGAAAGAAAGAAGCGGAGACGCAGGCAGCAAAAGAAGCCCTTAAAGTATTGGCAGAATCAGCGGAAATTAATGCAGTCGATATGGATCCCGAGGTCCTTTCCCCGTAACAGAGCTATCAGAGCCTGAAGGTCGTCTATCTTCTTGGCTTTAACCCTTACCTGGTCTTTCTGTATCTCTGCCTGGACCTTCATCTTCGTATCCTTGATGATCTTGACGATCTCTTTTGCTTTCTCGATCGGAATACCCTGCTGCAGCTTCACTACCTGGCGCACGCTGCTGCCTGATGCCTGTTCAATTTTGCCGTATTCGAGGGCCTTCAGGGATATGCCGCGCTTAACGAGTTTGGTCTGGAGAATATCGATAACCGTTTTCAGTTTAAGTTCGTCATCAGAGTTGAGGAGAATTTCATGCTTTTCTTTGTTCAGCTCTATGGAACTTTTACTTCCCTTGAAGTCGAATCTCTGCGATATTTCTTTTGTGGCCTGCTGTTCAGCGTTCAGCACCTCCTGCAGGTCAATCTTGCTTGCTATGTCAAAAGAATGTTCATCAGCCATCTGTTTCTCCTTTCATGAAAATAAGGGATTCGAGGTTTCATGGGGTCAGGGGTCGGGTGAATTACTACACTAACCCTGGGACCCCAGAACCCCTTCTTTCTGTTTTATTGGTTCAGGTCTGCAGACCGGACAGAAAAGTTCCCCCAGATCCAGGAGGCAGACATGTCCTCATTCGGGGCAACAGCTGCATTTGTCCATAGTATTATCGCAGACAGGGCAAACATCCATGGTTGAGATTATAACCTTTCAAAATCGTCTTCATCAATAAAAACAGGTTGCTCGTGATATAATATCTCGCAAACAGGGGGAAGTTAACCTATGGTAAAGAGCGATGGATGGATCATAGAGACAGCTAAGAAGGGTATGATAGAGCCTTTTGAGCAGGCACAGGTAAGAAAGGGCGTCATATCTTATGGCGTTAGTGCGTATGGTTATGACATCAGGATATTTGATGAATTCAGGATACCGAAACCCCAGCCGGGCAAGCTCATCGATCCCAAGAATTTCGATGAAGAAAACTTTGTTCATTTTAAAGGAGATGTTTGTCTGATACCGGCAAACTCGTATGTTATTGCTCGCTCACTCGAATATTTGCGGATACCGCGAGACGTGCTTGTTATCTGCTTCGGAAAATCAACCTATGCCCGGAGTGGTGTTGTTGTAAATATAACGCCCCTTGAACCTGAGTGGGAGGGATATATAACCATCTCTATTTCAAATACGTCTCCCTTTCCTGTAAAGCTTTATGCAAACGAAGGACTTGCACAGCTGGTATTCCTGCGCGCAGACGAGGTCTGTCTGACATCGTATGCGGATAAGAAGGGTAAATATCAGGCACAGAAAGATATTGTGCTGCCCAAGGTATAAATGAATACGGACATGAAAGAAAAACTCATTCTTGCTCTTGATGTTCCTGATTTTTCCTATGCAGTTGAGCTTGTTGATAAATTTTCTCCGCATATAGAGATCTTCAAGGTAGGACTTGAACTGCATACCATTGCCGGACCGAAAATAATAGAAGCAATTCATAAGAAGGGCAAAAAGGTTTTTCTTGACCTCAAATTTCATGATATTCCAAATACCGTAGCAAAGGCCGGCATTTCTGCTGCACGGTTGGGAGTATTTATGTTCAATGTTCATGCATCAGGCGGGCTTGACATGATGCGTAAATGCAGGGACGATGTAGTGAATGTCTGCCTTACGGAAAATATCGCAAAACCGAGGATCATTGCTGTGACGGTATTGACCAGTATGTCGCAGGATGTTCTGAAGAATGAGATCGGTATCCAGCACAGCCTGAGAACGCAGGTAAGACATCTGGCCGGACTTGCGCTTAAGGCCGGCATTGATGGTGTTGTTGCATCTGCTCTTGAGGCGGCATTGATCCGGAGCCATTGTGGAAGGGGTTTTCTTATTGTGACCCCCGGCATAAGACCTTCCTGGGCATCTGCAGACGACCAGCACAGGATGATGACACCGAAAAAAGCTCTTCAGGAAGGGGCTGACTACCTTGTCATGGGCAGGGCTATCCTGAACCATTCTAATCCTGAGCAGGCCATTAAACTTATACAGGAAGAGATGGCCAGGTCGTAGAGCCATCTCAAACGATTGATGCCCTCACATAAAGATCCGCCTTCATTCCGCTGTCAGCCTGTTTTCAGGCAAATCTCTTTTCAAAGCCCTTTTGAAGTGTATAAGAAGGTATGTTCTGAAAACAGTATGCTTTTGGAGAGTCTGAAGGGTCCGGAGCAGATTTCCCGCTATTCCTTCATAGGCATTGAGCCCTATCTGACCTTCAAGGCCAAGAATGGCGTCGTTGAAATAGACTGCCTTGGAAGGAAATCAATCTCCCACGGAAAGCCATTGCAGCTATTGCGTGAGTTTGTTAGCGCTGTCAGCCAGGATCCGGTGGAAGGACTGCCTCCGTTTCAAGGTGGAGCAGCCGGAATGTTTAGTTACGATTTTGTTCGATATTTCGAGAAGCTTCCCTCAAATACGGAAGATGATCTCCTTATCCCAGATGCGCATTTTTATCTGTTCGACCGCGTAATCGCATTTGATCTGAAGAAAGAACAATGCTGGGTTATCATCTGTCCAGGAGCACGTGACATGGCGCTCGGCGTTTCCAATATCCGTAAGTCTCAGGAAGATCATTGTAAAGAGGCGCAGAAGCATCTGGATCACATAGCCCAACTGATTGACCGGGAGTTGGAAGTGGTTCCGGGAGATAGAGGACGGAAGGTCTCAGCCGTTATCCCAGAGACTGATAAAGATCATTACATGGCAATGGTCAGGAGGGCTAAGGAATATATAGCCGCGGGTGATATATTTCAGTCGAATCTTTCACTCAGACTGTCTGCGGATATTGGTGATGCTGACCCTTTGGTTGTGTACGAGATTTTGCGGAAGATTAACCCCTCTCCTTTTGCTGCATACATCGATTTTGGTGGCTATCAGATCGTCAGTTCCTCACCGGAAAGACTTGTCCGTGTTAATGGCCGGGATGTTGATACGCGGCCTATTGCCGGAACCAGGCCGAGAGGCAGTGATCTTCAAGGGGATGATGCGATGAAGGTAGAACTTCTGCTGAACGAAAAAGAACGGGCAGAACATATAATGCTCATTGACCTTGAGCGCAATGATATGGGAAAGGTCTGCGACTATGGCAGCGTTCAGGTAGATGAGTTGATGATAACGGAGCAATACTCTCATGTGATCCACATCGTATCCAATATCAGAGGGAGACTTGCAAGCGGCATGGATTGCTTTGATGTTATCCGGGCGACGTTTCCGGGCGGCACTATTACTGGTGTGCCTAAAGTACGCTGTATGGAGATCATAGATGAACTGGAACGGAGAAGACGAGGACCTTATACTGGTTCAGTCGGGTATATCGGGTACAACGGGAATATGGATCTCAATATTATCATCAGGACTCTCCTGATTAAAGAGGGTAGGGCCTACGTGCAGGCAGGTGCCGGTATCGTGGCTGATTCTGACCCTGAACGCGAATATTATGAGAGTTTAAAGAAGGCCGAGGCTCTGATCAATACCCTGAACATGCTCTAATCCGAAATGCTCATCAGCCGATCAGGAACTGCTTTCAAAACAGTGCTGACTTCAGTAAAATAACAATATTCGAAGCACAGAGAAATCGCTAAAAGGAGGGATGTTATGAGGATGTCGCTGTTGAAGCTTTTGATCGTTTGTTCTCTGCTGGTATTTATGTCTGGTTGCCAGGAGTATTCTCGTCCATCTGGCGCTGTCGGTCCTGCCCGTGATTCATACCAGCCTGCCGGTGCGATAGGAGGGGCTGCGCCATCGTATGATGAACGACCTTCCGGCGCCGTCGGTCCTGCGAGATGAACCGGTCGATTTTGCTTGAATTTTTGGGTAAGAGGCTCATCTCCAGTGTCATTACCATCTGCAGTTCGTTTCTGTTTGCGGCAAGTTGTATGGCCCAGAATGGTACGGAGATGACGACGGTCCAGGGCCTTGGATATCCGCCTATCAGAGCCGAAAGTGCTGCTCAGGCTCACCTGATGGCAAAACGTGCTGCTGTTGTGGATGCATATCGTAATGCCCTTGCGAGTAAAGCTTTCAACGGACAGGGATCTGATATACGCTATGAGGAGCTTTCAGGCTTTGTCAGCGGCATGTCTATTGTTAAAGAGGAATATCTTAAAGATGGGGGAATCAGAATTACGGCAATGATTCCGAATAAATATATCGTTCCCTCTGCCGGTTCTGAAATGAAAGGGTCGAATTCCCGGCGAGGTCCTCAAGCAGTTACTCTGGATGAATGGTATTCTATTATCAATAATCTGGTCAGATATGAATAAAAATGGAGGGCACCATGAAGAGAAGCAATAAAGTTGTTGTTCTGGGTAGTCTGTTTGTTGTAACTGCTCTGCTAATCACGGCAATAATACCGTCGGTCGCAGAAGCTCAACTCGGACCGCAGCAGCGGTTGATGGCGAAACGCGCTGCTAAGGTGGATGCCTTAAGAAATTTGGGTGAGACAATTTACGGAGTTCAGATCAATTCTCAGACCAAGGTAAGAGATTTTATTACCGAATCTGATACCATTCGCGCAAAACTTGCCACCGTGATACAAGGCGCCCGTGAGGTAGACTATGTAGAAAGACCTGATGGGACAGCTGAGGTTACCGTCGAAATAACGCTGGGCCGTGTAGAAGACATTCTGGGCCGCCGGCTGCTCTATGACCAACAGGTCTTTACAGCAGTGGGCTATGGAGCCCCGAGCGGTGAACCGGCGCGTGGTTATGCACCTGCACCGGCAGCTCCAATGAATGATGTTATCAGGGCAAAGGGCAATGGCGTTGAACCGAATGATCCTTCCATGTCTCCGCCGGAAAAAGCACTTATGGGCAAACGCGCTGCTAAGCTTGATGCATTGCGAAATCTTCTGGAGCAGGTCTATGGCGTTACACTGAAGTCGAAGACAACAGTCAGAGATTTTGTGACCCAGAGCGATGACATGAAGGCCAAAGTCAATGCATTTGTTCGCGGTGCGAGGGTTGTGTCGGAGCGCTCTCTTGGTGACGGCAGCTATGAAGTCGAGGTCGAGTTGGAACTCGCTCCGTTCATGAGAATTTTTCCGGATAGATAGATCATATACATTGACCAAACAGGAGGCATGCTATGAACATGAAAGTATTTGCAAAAATCATGATAGTTATTGTGTTTGCGGTGGCAGGATGCCAGACATCAGAAGTGCGTGAAGGTCGACCTCTTGGTGAGGTTGGTCCGGCGTATGACACACCTGTCCAGAGGGAGGAATGGACTCCTTTCAAGGTCACGGCAAAGGGTGGCGGAGCTCCTCCTCCAAATGCTGTTAATCAGGCGCAGGCAAGGTTGATGGCCGAGCGCGCAGCAAAGGTAGATGCGATGAGAAACCTGCTTGAACAGGCTTATGGCGTGACTATCAAGTCACGTACAACGGTTAAGGACTTTATAACCCAAAATGATACGATAAAGGCGAGAGTCGATGCATACATCAAGGGTGCAAAAGTCATTGATACCAAGTATCTCAGTGACGGCAGCGTCGAGATTGAGATGGAGATCATCCTTGACCATCAGTTCAGGAGAATGTTTCCATGAGACCGAATTTCAGCAGAAAGTCGGGCATCCTTTTCGGTATCGTGGCTATTTTTTTGTGGGCTATAGTATCAGCTGCTATGGCGGGAGAGCTGATTACTGCTGACGGATTTGCCGCAATGATCGGCGGAAATAAGGTTATCGCCAGGGACAAGGCTATTGATGACGCCTTGAGAAAGGCAGTTGAACAGGCGGTCGGCACCATGGTCTCTTCCGATTCGATGACCGAGAATTACAAGGTGATTCACGACAAGATCCTGGCCCGAACATCCGGCTATGTCGAAAAATATAAAATCCTTTCTGAAGGACAGGAGGGTGATCTCTACCGTGTCAGGGTGCAGGCTGAGATTGGCAGGGCTGACCTGACGAGCGACCTGAGCGCACTTGGATTACTCCACGTTATGGTCGAGAAGCCGAAGGTGATGGTGATTATCGATGAGAAGGTGGGTGGGTTGTACGGAACAACCGGGTCTGAGGCTGTGGGGCAGGCCGAATCAACGATTATGGAGAGATTGATCAGCGCAGGATTCAATGTCGTTGATCCTGATACGGTAAAGGCCAATATTACAAGAGACAAGGCCCTCAGGATTCTTGAAGGCGATAATAAGGCGGCAGCAGCAGAAGGCCTGAAGTACGGGGCACAGGTTGTTATCACCGGCAAGGCCTTTTCGAAAAATGCAGGAGGGAAACTGTACGGGACCAATATGCAGTCGATTCAGGCAACGCTTCAGGCAAGGGTTGTGAGGACTGACACTGCCAAGGTCATTGCGTCAAAGAGCGCCCAGGGAGCGCAGGTGCATATTGATGAAATGCAGGGCGGAGCCCTTGCGATCAAAGAGGCGAGTGAGAAGCTTTCGGACGAGCTTATCGACATGATCGTTAAACAGTGGAGTGGAGAGGTCTATGGCCGCTCCCAGGAGATCACAGTCATGATAAACGGACTGGTCTCTTACCGGCATCTTGCTGCTGTCAAGAAGATCCTCGAAAAAGAGACCCAGGGTGTTAAGGCAGTTCATCAGCGAAGCTTTACTGGAGGTATTGCCGAACTGGCCATTGATTACGGCGGAAAATCAACCAACATCGCTGACGAGCTCGCAGCAAGAAAATTTACCGGTTTCAGGCTTGAGCCGACAAATGTAACACCGCACAGGATAGATTTAAAGGCGATTTTGGACAAGTAATTTATACAAGAGTAATTGACTGTTGTTCAAGAGGTCTATGGTGCCAATGCTCAACATCTTTGTTACAGTATGAGGCAATATTTTGAAAGAAAGCAGGGCGATTTATCACTTCAACTGCGCTTAGGTGCGGTTTTTACCCTTCTGCTTTTTCTTGTTCAGGTGATTATACCTGCTGGGGCTTATGCTGCCACTGACCGGGCTACTTCTGCCGATCTGCAACATGCAACCCCTCTCTTTCCGTCTCCTCCAAAGGGGATCCAAAGCCATATTCTCTCCAAGGAGAATTTCTTTTATATCCATCACCCTCCTGATCCGGTAAATATGCTGAACGGCAATCTCTTTCTTGGCTGGCAGGATATTTCTATCCCTGCACGGGGTTTTCCGCTTGAGATCAGCAGGGCCTATAACAGCAGGTCAACATCAAAGGGCATTTTTGGATTCGGATGGTCCTCTTCTCTTGAGACGACTATAAACCCCTACGGAAATTCTGCTTTCCTTGTAAAAGAGTGGGACGGATCAACTGTTGTCTATCAGAGGGATACTTTAGAGCCCGGCAACCGATTCGACATTCGTTTCAGGCCGGTTATTGCATCAGTGCGATACATCATTAAGCATGGAGACGGCAGCTTTACAAGAGTTATTGAAAATGGAAAACAAGAGCAGTTTTCTTCTTCAGGTCGGTTGCTGAAAAAAGAGGATGTTCATGGCAACTCCATTACGTATTCATATGATAGCAGGAGCGGCCGTGTTCTCTCACTTGCCGATTCGGCGGGGCGTGTCATAAGGCTCAGCTATACACCTGCCGGTCTGCTGAAAAGCATTACTGATCCTATGAAGAAGACTCTGACTTATGAATACGGACCTCATGGCGACCTCATGGCAGTCAAGGGTTTTGCTGGCGATACTGTCCGATTCAGCTATGATGCGGACCATAACCTTACGACAATGACCCAGGCCGATGACACAACGATCCATACGGAATATGACCGTGTGCGTGACCTTGTGATCAGCCAGCAGGGGCCTGGCCAGAAAAAGAGTTTCTACCAATATGATCTGCCGTTGAGGAATGAGCCGCTGCAGCAGACAATCGTTACACATGGAGATAACCGCAAGACAACCTTTTCCTATTTTACTTCCGGCAGCAGGGTAAGCAAGCTTATCATCACCGATGCCAACAACGGTAAAACTGCGAGTGAATATGATACAAAGGGGAACCTGATCAGGTTTACTGATCAGAGAGGCGGAGTTACGGTCTATACCTATGATTCCCTTGGCAGGGTAATCTCTCTGACTGATGCTGAAAAGAATACTTGGCAATATTCATACGGCGCTGAAGTCTCATGCAGCAGGCCTTTCACCATCCGTGATCCAAAAGGAACGGTCATGCGGTTTCGCCTGAATGAAGCCGGGGAACTGATCGAATTTACGGACGGAGAGAACCGGACGAGCAGCCTCGAGTACAACAAGAGCGGCGATCTGGTCAAAGTGACGGCAGCGGGTGGGGGTATCTTGAGATACTCCTACGATAAATACGGGAATTTGATCCAACTTGCCAGTAATGGTGGTGGGTCTATTACCTTTACACGTGACCTACTCGGCAGGGTAACTGCTGTTGAAGGGGCAGAGGGCCAGCGTTTCATCTTTGGATATGATGTTAAGGGCAGGCTGATCAAGTCAACCAACCCACTTGGGTACAGCATCTCTTATGCGTATGATCGCATGGACAGGGTAACCACCATTCAGGATTATGAAGGCTCTTATCGGTATGTGTATGATGCTGCTGGACAACTCTCATCCATGACCGATCCGGAAGGGAATACTGTGAAGACAGATTTCGATCATGCAGGCAACCTTAACACACTGACGGATGCCGGGGGTAATGAATGGCGCTATGGCTATGACAAGCTTGCTCGACTTACCATGATGACTGATCCCAAGGGACAGAAGAGACATCTCGAGTATGACAGTGCCGGCAATCTAGTCTCATTTGTGAACCAGATGAATGAAATGACATTATTCTCCTATGACAAAAAGAATAACCTCACCAGTGTAACGGATGCTCTCGGAGCTGCTGTTCAGTTAGGGTACGGGGGAACAGGCAAGATTACCAGTCTGACTGATTCTGCCGGTAACAGGTCTACGTATTCATACACAGGCAATGACAATATACATGCTGCAGAAAGTGCCCTCGGTCAGACGGTCAGATACCAATATGATGCTGCGGGCAATGTAAGTGCTCAGATTGATGCGCGCGGGGGCATAACACGGTTTGATTACTCTGGTACCCGTCAGCTCATCAAAAAGACAGACCCCTCAGGGAATTCCACGGTGTATGCCTATAATCTTTCGGGCAGGATTATGAAAGTGCTGGGACCTGGGAAACGGGAAATTAGTTATGCATACAGTAAGCTTGGCCAACTCTCTTCAATCCGTTCGGGAAAAGACCTGAATATTACATACACGTATAACAAAAAGGGGCAGCTGACCGGCGCAACGGACGGGAAATTTGCATATAAATACCGGTATAACCGCGCAGGTCTTCTTTCCGAAGTTGAAGACATTACTCGTAAAAAGACAGTCCGGTATGCTTATGACTCACGGTATAACCGTATCAAAACAGAGCTTGTACCTGACAAGACTGTTATTTCCTATGGGTATGACAATCTTTCGCAGTTGGTAAGTCTTAAGCCATCCCCTGGCCGGGAATACCGCTTTGATTATGATGCCTCTGGGAGGCGTTCAGGACTGTCTCTTCCTAACGGAATTAAGACCTCTTACCGCTATGACAAGTCAGGAAAAATACTTGAGGTTTTGTCCTTGAACAAAAAAGGACTAACCGTCTTCAGGGAGTCGTATACCTATAAGCCCTCAGGTCTAATCTCCAGCAGGACTGATATGAAGAATCGGATGACGACTTATGGGTATGACAAGATGAACAGAATTACTGAGCTGCGTTATCCTGACGGCGGCCTTGAAAGGTTCAACTACGATTCTGCTGGAAATATCTTGAATCAGGAAAACACTTCCGGAACAATTTCTTCTGTGTATGGACCATCCGATCAACTGATTCGCTCTGGTGAGGATACCTTTGAGCATGACCCAAATGGTAATGTAACCAAAAAGACCGGCAAACAGGGCGTAACTGCCTATCAGTATGATGATCTTAACCGGCTGCGGAGGGTAACCTTCGGCAGTGATAGAAAGATTGAATATGGCTATGAACCGCTGGGACAGAGGGTTTTATTAGACCGTTTTGGAGAGGAAGAACATACTGTTATAGACGGAAACTATCCCCTCCTTACACTCGATAAGAACCTGAAAACCAAATCCCGTTTGCTGTATGGCCAAGGTTTTTATGAACTACTCGAAAAGGAACAATCCGGGAAACATGAATTCTATATAACTAATAATATCGGAAGTGTTGCTGCTGTGACCGATGAAAATGGAGAGCTTGTTTCGACAATCAGCTATTCGGCTTTTGGAGAGCCGGTTGCTTCAGATGGGAATTATCCACCTGCTGCATTTAGCGGGGTACCCTATGATCCGGAAACAGGGCTGCTCGCCTTTAAATACCGGGATTATGCGCCAAGGCTTGGTCGATTCCTCCAGCAGGAACCGCTTGGTATGATGGTGGCATGGCAGAATCCATATCTTTTTGCCTCCAACAGTCCAATGAATATAATCGATGCCTATGGGCTCTGGTCCTTTTATCAATGGGTTGGGGCTGCAACAGTAGCTGTCGGGGCAGTGGCCGCCGGCGTTATTCTTGCACCGATAATTCTGCCAGGTACGGCGATTGCCGGGGCTGCTGCTGCCGTATCCGGTGCTGTTGCAGGGGCAGCTACTGCAGCAACCGCCGCGGCGGGGGTAAGCGGGACAACTGTGGCAGCTGTAGCAGCTGGGTCAGCTTTAGTCAATGGGACTATAACAGCTGCAACCAGTTCCGGCTCATTCGGGGATAAGGCCCTCGCGGGTATAGGTGCTGCAACGGTTGGAGCAGTGGGAGGAACGCTGGGTACTCTGGCAGGCGGAGCTGCAATGGTCGGAGTCGTAGTGCCGGGTATAGGGTCGTTGACACTGGGGCCTACAGGAGCTGCCGCAGCCGGGGGTTTTGTCAATGGCGTTGTCGGATCAAGTGCCAATCAGATAGAAAACAAATCGAAGGGTGATCCGGTCAGCATCAGTACGGCAATCTGGAGTACTGCTGTATCTACTGTTACCGGTGCTGCTGGCGGAGCGGTCTTCACCGACGGCGGAGCTGGTACTCTCGGCGCAGCTGCTTATGGAGCTGCAACCGAAGCGGTTCAGAATGCTACGGCTGCCGTAAAGGATGCTAACTGCAACTGATGAATGATATGAGGCACTTGATTATAATAGTGATTGCTTGTATTGCGCTGATCTTTCCGGAGAGACTTCCTGCTGCGGTCTGCGTGCCGCAGTCATCAGCAGCTGGGGTCAATAACGCAGGGGTTGCCACTGGTGTCGGAAATCAGAGTGGTGGGTCCAATGTAAATATCGGAGAAAATACCCAGCCTCCTCCTGATGTGCTTGTAAGCTCAGGTCAGACAACAACTCCTTCCGCAAGCTCTTCCAGCACAGCCGGTAGTGCAGATAACAGAGACGGCGGAAAAACTTCTCAGGGGACAGGCAGTGGGTATGACCCGACCAAGGACCCAGGGATGGGAGGTAAAACACCTGATCTGACAACTGCAACTCAGCTTGGCGAGACCTTTCAGGGAGGAATAGCGACAGGAACGAGACCGCCCACAACCTCCGGAACAGGCCAGACAGTGCAGACACAGCCCCCAGACTACACAACACCTGGGAATAAAACTGATGGAACAAAAACGGGTGATGACGGAGGGTTTCCTCAGCCGGGTTATCCTCCTTACGGAGCGCCTTCAGACAGCAGGGGACAGAAAGGGACTGACTGGACCGGATGGGCAACGCAGCCTGACAAAGGGACAAAACAGCCGACTCAGTCACAGCAGCCTGCTACACCTCCGGCCACACCACAATCCACAGGCACATCCCAGACGCCTGCAACTTCCAAGGGCATTGAAGTGACAGTCGTAGGAACAGCACCGCCAGGCAAGTGTATTATTGTTCAGGGTCAGCTCGTTCCTGTGCAGGGCTATAAGGAGAATATTTCTGGAATGACAGTAACTCTTGCAGGGCCTGTCAACCAGTCCGCGACAAGCTCCGGAGGCGGAGGGTTCAGTTTTAAGGAAATACCGGCAGGCGACTACATTATTTCGGTAACTCAGTGGAACTATGGCATGACGAAACAGAGCTTCACAGCTCCCTCGGGCAAGAGCATAAAGATCGTTCTCAAAGGCTCATGCCCGTATCTGTATGTATGGGACGGCACATCATATGTAAAGGAAAATGATATATATTCTGTGGCACGAATTACTCCTGCAGAGATTTTACAACCAGAAGGTATTCTTACTGCTGATAGAGACGGTCTTTTTCTTCATCAGGTTTCACTCGATACTATTCCTGATAAACTCAAGAAAGAGCGGTCTTACAGCGATTATTACAAAATAGGTAATAATGCAAAGCCTGTAGATGGAAACTATCGTCTCAAGATTGTGGAGCAGGCAAGCGAACATTCCTATACGGATTTTATCGAACTGCTGGCGCTTGACCATAGTCCCGGCACTGCAGCCGGCATCACCCGGGATGGGAAGGTTTTTCATTACAATACTCTCACACCGGTTGAATCCTTGACCGATCTGAACGGCAAGATCTATTCCCCGGAAAAAGGAATTGACTTGTACGATACTGCAGGGATAGAGATTAAGCTTCCTTACAAGGCCTTTTCGTCCGGGATATTGGCGATTAACTGGCAGGGTTTTCTTGATGGACAGGGAGAAGGCCATACTGCTGCACAGGGCAGGCCTAAACTTTCCTTGCAGCGGAAGGACCCTCAGGGGATCTGGCAGACAGTTGATTGGGTGTATCCGAGAGATGAGATGCAGCAGTCATTCTTTTTTATGGAACAGCAGGGTGCAGGATGGGACAAGGAGGGCATAGTTCGCCTTGTTGCCTCAAGCTGTATTAATGATAAGTTCCATAGAATTCAGAGTATTCAGTGGGGACATGCAATAACAGACGACATGTCAGTAACAGCCCTAACCCTTGTCAGTGCGCTCACATCGGACTCTGCTGATGTTCTGAAAAAGGTCAGGTCTTCTGATGGAGAGTCTGTTCATCTTGGTCCCGGAGAAGAGATGTCGCTTGTCTTTAAGTCAAGCCCGTTGGGGGAAGGCCTCGTAAGGACGTTGGTATTTGTCACCGAAGGGTTTTATGTGCCTGTACCCATTGTTCACTTTGCAGAAAACTGAAGGGGATACATTTAGTTTAAGAATATATTGAATGAAGCAGGAGTCAGATAATTAGATGAATTGCCGGAAATCAGAAGCTCGGGATTTGAAGCAATGAAGTGTCTTGGTATTGTGATAAGACTTTATCGGCTTATATGTATTGTAGTTTTGTGTTTGTTGTATGCTGCGCCGCTTACTGTCTCTGCGCAGAGTCAAGAAATTCAATCTGATACTCTTCAGATTCCGCAGTCGGGAGAGAGTAAATCATCCGGCCCTCAGAGAATTTTTAATTTATCCGATGAACAAAAGCTCAAGCTGGTTATCCAGCAGACAATCAAATATTACAGGGATATGAATGATACAAACTCTGCAAATAAAATTCAGAAATGGCTTGATGCAGGAAAGTTTGTCTTTAATGATCCCGGCGACCCTGATACTGCATACAGACTCGGCAAAATATATATTCCCTACAATGACGTCATCAACGCCATAAATCACAAAAATAATACCTTCAATTTTATTCCAATAGCCTCATTGGCTGGAAGTATTATTCATGAACTTGTTCATGGGGAAGAGCAGTCTGCATTAGACAGGACCGGAGAGGCTCTCAAGCAGCTGGTCTGCGCAACTCCGCAGAGCGTTAACAATCCTCTTGAAGTCGATGCATGGGCCAGAAAACTGGAGACGCTCTATAACAAGGCAAAGTATATGAAGAAAGAAATTGATAGTAAGAATATTTCAGACCCTTGCCAGATACAAAAGGAGTCGAGAGATCTTAACGCCCTTTTAAAAGAGATGGACAGATTTTATGAGGGTGATGTAAAAGACAAAAGAACCTCCACACGCGAAGAAATCGAGCAGATGCAGCAGGAGATTGTAAAGAAACAGAATGAATTGGTTGATTTTGTATATGATCAAAAAAAGAAGGCTATCGATAGCGACTCAGAGGTAATGTCGCTGCGGGACCAGATGAAGCAGTTGAAAAAGCAGTATGAAGCTGCAGGTGATGACTATTCAGAGAAAGATAAAATCAGAAATCGGGTCAGGAGCCTCAATACAAGACTTGTTTCGAGAAAAAAGGAAGTGTTAGGCGATTTCAATAAAAGGTTTGATCAACTTAAAAACATATCAGACAAGAAAGAGATAGAACAGTTGCCTTCTCAAAGCAGAGATCTGAAAAAGGCTTTTGATGAGAAGGTCTCCGCTTTCAAGGGGGTTGAGGGCAATCTGAAAGCATACTGCGGCCAGGACTACTACATCGATATTAAACAATTCAATAACGTAAGAATAATTGACGCTGAAACAAGAAGTAAGCGGGAAGAAGCTCAACAGCAGCTGAATGAGATGATAAAGAATGCAGGCAAGCCTATGGATCCGGGAGAGCAGTTGATGTACTCGCAGAAAATGAACAAATTGAGCAAAAAAGTGGAAGAGTATGATGAGAAAATAAAATCAGGCGGCATTACCGTAGATGAAGCTTTGAGAAATGCCAAAGATATGAGCTCACAAATTGAAGCTTTTTCAAAAAAATGTGCTGAACAGACCTTAAAGCCGGTTATTAGCGCATTGAATGTCCTTAACGGCTGTCTTTGCCGCTGCACAATCAATCCTACGGTCGGTGTGGGAGCAACGTACGATCCAAAGCCCTGGAAAAATGCATCTCCAAGCTGTGATGATGCACGATACGGCCCTTGTGTGGGTTTTGGTCTCGGCTGTTGGAGAGAGCACATGAAGAGTGATGGTGAGTGTTTTGAACAGTGTGTTGCAGCTGCTGGAGCAAAGCCCCAGGAGGTTAAAACAGAGATCTATCAGACAAGGTTTAAGGCATACAATGATTTTCTCGGCGAGGCGCGGGGTATTATAGAAGAATACCTCGCCTATAAAGCCAAATTCTCTGAAAAGAGGCCCTACTATGGAATCGACAGGGAATATTTACAGCTTGCAGGTAATTTCCCTGATGCCGCCTCCTTGGGTGCGATTATTTTTGCCGAGGCCTCAGCAGGCAACAAACCCTCGGCATATGCCGAGATGGTGAGAGAGAAGAACAGACGCGGAGATCCTGACAGGGCTCTGGGACTTGTAAGGGCAGCCGAATCAGTAATGCCGGACAGAAAGGCCTCCGGCGAGACCACTAATATCCTTGCGGAGTTCGCCATTATCATGTCTAAGGCGAGTCTTAACATCGTGACGGAATTTGAATTTGACGAGGGTCTTTACCTGCTGCACAAGGCAGCCGATTTTTATAAGGTGGGCAAGGCAAACCCACTCGGTCAAGATATACAGAGGTTGATAGGTAATTTTGAGAAATGGAAGAAAGACTGGCAGATCCTCAAAAGCGAAATACCGGTCTGCATGGGCCTTATCAAGGATAAAAGGGTGTGCGAGTGCGATAAACTAAATAGTGAGAAGATTACCCCTGCAGCCAACTCCCTGACGATTTACGAATTTGCCTCGTCCGAGAAATGGTCAATCAGTACAGCCAACGGCACACCCCGCCCACTCCCTGAAAAAGACAAGATATTTAAGGAACTTAAGGACAGTCTGTCCAGAGCAAAAAATGAATGTGCCAATAATCCGGCAATGAATACCAAGGAGATGAAAGACCTGACTGATTATGAAACAAGGAAATTTCTTGAGAAGTCACGCTATATCAAGCAGGATGACCTGAAAAAGAATTCAGCACCTGTAATCTGTGACACTCGCTCGGTCAAGTATGCTGAAAAGCTTCTTTCGATGCCAGGGCTCTGTGATTGTCAACAGGAGAAGATTAAGGGCATCCTGGATACGGCAAAAAAGGACGCGAGACCACTTATTATTGAATTTGGTGCAGACAAGAAGGAACTTACCGTTGGAGAAAGGGTAATACTAAGCCTGTCCATTAAAGGTGGTGTACCGCCTTTTTCTGCGGATATGATTGGCAACTACTCGTATAACCAGCAGTCTGAGGCGAGGGGATTCAGCATAAACTATCAAACGGATAAGGCAGGAACAAATAACTTTTATGTAACCGTAGTTGATTCGTGCGGAGACAGCGGGTCAAAGAAAATACATGTTAATGTTAAGCCTGCAAGAACTTCTAAAAAACTTCCTGCCGCAGCACCTAAATCAGTTCAAAAAACATCTCCAGTGCAGACGCCTGTAACTACGAAGACGGCGCCACCGGTCTATGATCCGACAAAAGATTCTAATATAAGCAGCAGCGGCAGCAACAATACTGATATTGCCCAGGTCGACCAATTAGGCAGTCAGTTTCAGGACGGACCGAAAGGGCCCAAGCAAAATGGCCCGAAAACAGACACTAAGCAGTCACCAGTTGTCCAGCCTGACACATATACGAGTAATGTGAAGAATGATCCTATTAACCCAGGTGACCCTAATGCTAACGCGCTGCCGCCTTATCCGCCTGTAAACAGCAGCACTGGAAATAATTGGACTGACCGGACAAAGAACAGAGGAGATCAATGGGACGGAGGAGATCGGGGTAATGGCAGCAGGTGGGATAACAGCAGCTCTTCAAAAAAGAACTGCGATACAGCACAGAAACAGGCTGCTTACCAGGAAGGGGTTAAATGCGGTCAGAAGGCAAAACAGAATAAGGGTACTATGACCACTGAATGTAAAACAACCTCCCAGGGGTATATGAACAAGGACACTCAGATGGGGTGGGGTTCGTGTTTGTATGCCGGTTTTGATGAAGGGTACAGAGCAGGGCTTGGAACGACTGCTGGCAACACTGGTGAAGTTGTGGCTGAACTCGAAAACAGATCCGGAGAGAACGTCCATATATTTGCAGATGGCCAGGATAATTTTGGTCCGCAGAATAAGCTGCTCCCGGGAGAAAAGAAAAAGGTCAGTATCAAGGTTCCCAAGGGCGGAGGATATGTCAAATTCATAGCAGGCAGAAACGGACAGAAGCTTGCGGAATGCAAATGGGATTATACCCCGGATTCCTGGAGCAGGTTTCCTGTAGTAAAATTCACGGCACCCAAGAGTCTCATCTGTACAGTAGGTCTGCGATGACATCAGTGATGACGGCAGATTTTACCAAGATAACTGCTATGCGTGGGGATGAGGTTATGAAGAAATGAGATCACCATCCGCACTTGCCATAGTTGTCTGCTTCTTCTCTCTTCCGGGCGTCCTTTTTTGTGAAACAGGGAATCTGCAGAGGAAGAATTCAGATACTATCGAAACAGCAGACAAGCTTGGGGAAGACTTTCAGAAACAGGGGCCGTGGTCAAGGAAGGAATCTCCGGGAGATGGGTTCTACGGTATTCCTCAACCCGGGGAATATCAGACTCCAGGCAGTCAAGTTCCAGAGGAAGAGTCTGAATACAACATTAATCAATATCCGCTTTGCTATAATCCTTATGAAAGGTTATACGAATATTGTTATCCGAAGGGATCTTCATATTACCGATCAAGATTCCGCTCTCCTGACTTTTGGTCGTGGTGGAGACGAGGCAGGGTCTGTCCTCCCGGATATTACTTTGTACCGGAGGAAGGGTGTTACAAAAAATGAATACGCGTGATTTGTTGTCCCAGACTTCTGTTGTTCAAATATTCATCTCTGCTATGTTGACTCTCTCGCTGGCCCTCGCGCAAATGGCCGGTGCTGCATCGAATGAGGTTGGCAATATTCGCGAACTCAGGGGGACTGCATATATTCTCCGAGAAAAACAGAAAAATGAGGCACAAAAAAATGCGCCTGTTTTTGGATCAGATACTCTTAGGACTGCTGAAAGATCGAGGGCCAAGTTGCTCTTTATTGATGATTCCGTGGTCATGGTAGGAGAAAATACAAGCTTTGTTGTGACAGAGTATCTCAGGGACAGCAAGAACATTTCGGTATTTAATTTGATCGATGGGGTAATGAACGTTATCGTTGGCAAGTCGAAGTTCGAGGTGAGAACTCCGACTGCGGTAACAGCTGCCCGAGGCACTTCGTATCTCGTATGGACTGAAGCCGGCAAGACCGGTCTTGCGGTAACTGAGGGCAGAGTGGATTTCAGCGAACTCAATGCTGCCCCTGATAAGAAGGTTATTATCCCTGCAGGTCGAACGAGCTACATCGAAATCGGCAAACCGGCGGTTGTTGCGGTCAGAACACACCCTGATCTTATTAAGAGGTATTATGAAGAGACGCTTGAACCGGAAGAGCGCTGGGGCCCGATTTTGCTCAAGGCAACAGGGAGCGGCATACAACCGCCCGGTTCTGTCAACAAGGCACAGGCCAGGCTCATGGCTCTGCGTGCTGCAAAAGTTGATGCCATGAGAAACCTTGCCGAACAGGTATCCGCTGTTACTATTATATCCGATACCAGTATCCAGGATTTTGTGGCAAAAAATGATACGATAAAGGCCAGGGTTGACTCCTTTATCAAGGGGGCCTGGGTTTCAGAGGAGCGGGAACTTGCTGACGGAACGATGGAAGTTGATATGGAGCTTGCATTAGGGATTGGATTCAGAAGGATGTTTCTCGAACAGTCTCAGAGACAGTAACTGGTATAATAAGACAATGTAAATTTGTCAGATATAATTACGATTCATTATATTAATCGGCACTAATTAAAGATCAGGAGGAAGGGAATGAAGAAGTTAGTCATGTTATGCGCAGCAATTATTGTTATGTTAGGTTTTGCCCTGAGTTCATATGCAGAAGTTAATGCGACTTATACCGGTCCCAAAAAGCGCATTGCAGTTACAAAGTTCGATAATAAGGTGAAGGGAACCTATGGCAGCTGGAATATTGGCGAGGGCATGGCTGACCAGCTGGCTACCGCCCTGATCAAGACCGGACGCTTTGTGGTTGTTGAACGCCAGGCGTTGTCTGAGGTGCTTAGTGAGCAGGAACTTGGACAGACCGGTATTATCAAGAAAGAGACCTCGGCAAAAGTTGGTCAGGTCCTGGGGGCACAGATACTCATACGCGGAGCAGTCACTGAATTCGAGCAGGCTGAATCAGGAGGCGGTGCTGGTATCGGCTTCAGGGGTTTCAATATCGGCGGAAAATCCTCAAATGCGCATGTGGGGATCGATATCCGTTTGATCGATTCATCAAGCGGTCAGGTGCTGACGTCTCACAATGCAGTGGGCAAGGCTGAATCATCCGGAATTGCGGTTGGGGTTTCCCGCGGTATGGTCGACTTTGGTGCGGATTCGTTCAAGAATGCGCCAATCGGCCAGGCAACAAGACAGGCTATTGAGGAAGCAGTGAATTTTATTGTTAACACCATGGAGACTGTCCCGTTCTCTGCAAAGGTTGTCAAGATCGATGGAAAGAAGATCTATATAAATATCGGCTCGAATATGAATATCAGATCTGGCACGAAGATGTATGCGTATGCGCTGGGGGAAGACCTTGTTGATCCCGAGACCGGCCTGAAACTTGGCGCAGATGAGAAGCTGATAGGCACGGTTGAAGTGCGCGAGGTGCAGGATAAGTTCTCTGTCGGATATATGAGTTCAGGCAATGGAACTCTTAAACGAGGTGATGTTTTAAAGCTTCAATAAATGATACCAAGCGTTCGGCAAAGTCACTTCCCCGCGTTGTTGTGTACGGGATTTTGTTGAAATCCATATCCAGTAACGAACAGATGATCAATTTGGTGCGTATCTACCGGTATTGTGTGCTGGCCTGTCTTGTTTTGTTTCCCATAGCTTGTTCTGTAGCTGATGCTCAAATGCTCACGCTGCAGGAGGGGCTCGGCATGGTTGCAAAAAAGAGCAGGATGGTCAGCATAGGCATGGTTGATGAGCAGATATCTGAGGCCGATTCGCAGGCAGCCATGTCGCGTCTTCTGCCTTCATTACATGCCACGGCTGCGTGGACGTCATTCGCTCATCAGCCTGGTGCACGGTTCGGTCCCCAGGCTGTTCCCCTGTCAGAGCGTAATTTTCTCTCTTACAGTATCGGCGTACAGCAGACTCTTTTTGACTTTCGGGGAAATGCATCACGCTATGATTCGAGCAGGGCTGCGCTCTCTGCAAGGAAGTTTGAAACTCAGCGCCTAAGGAATTTTGCAGCCATTGAATTCGTCCTTGCCTATTTTGATTTGCTTGAAGCTGAGAAAATTATCTCGGTTACAGAGAAAGAGGTTGAAGCACTTGAGGCGCACAGAAAGTGGACTCAAAGTCTGTTCGATGCAGGGGTCATAACCAGGAATGATCTTCTGCAGGCTGAGGTCAAGATTGCTGATGCCCGTCAGCGGCTGATGAGCGTGAACATGCTCAGAAAGATTCAGGCCTCACGCCTGAACAGTATCCTTCTGAGGCCGCTAAAGACTGAAATCAGTCTTCAGGAGATTGAAGAACCCCGGAGCGAAAGCGTGCAGACATTCACCGTTGAGACCGCCTGGGAGCTTGCTGAGAAGCAGAGAGCTGAGCTCAAAATTGCTGATGAAACACTCCGGTCGCTCGGACTCGAAAAGTCAGCCAAAGAGTCTGAGTTTTTCCCGAAACTATTCATAAGGGGTGGATACGACTTTACTGAAAACAGATATCAGGTATATGAGGGTAATTGGTCCGTTTCTCTTGCTCTTAACATTAACCTTTATTCGGGCGGATTGAATCGGGCAGAGATCAGAAGGTTCGAATTTCAAAGTCAGAAGCTTGCAGAGCAGAGGGCAAAGCTGCTTGATGACATACGACTCGAAGTTGAACTGTATCTGCTCCAGTCAATGACTGCGAGACAGAGACTGCACGTTACAAGAAATGCGGTGGCACAGGCTGAGGAGAACCTCAGAATCAATGAAGTGCAGTATGAGGAGGGCATTGGTATGGGGACCGATGTACTCGATGCTGTAGCACTCCTGAGCGCAGCTCGTACGAATTATTTCAGGTCTTTGTATGACCTGAGGAAGGCCGAAGCTGCCGTATATTACGCAACCGGAAAAGATCTGACGGAGGTTTACAAGTAATGGAAGAGGAAAAACAGCAGAAAAGCAACAGTAAAAAAAAGGTTGCTGCACTGCTGATATTTGCTGTAGTTGCGGTCATCGGTATTATTGCCGTGTTTGTGTATGTGCAATACATGAAAACACGCATATCAACAGACGATGCCTATATTGATGGCAGGATCCATGTGGTTGCTGCCAGGGTGCCTGGTATGATTACACGTATCCATGTGTCAGATAACCAGTCAGTAAAAAAAGGAGATCTTATCCTCGAAATGGACGCTGCTGACTTTAATGCAAGAATGAAAGAGGCAGAGTCAGGGTTGAGCGTGGAGAAGTCGCGATTAATTGAGGCTGAGACAATAGTCGAAGCAGCAAAGATGCAACTGACGGAGCTCGGTCATAGGGCCGATACAGCTAAGGCTCAGCTTGATTTACAGAATGCGAATCTGAGGCAGGCTGAGTTGGATATCAGCAGAGCAGAAAGTCTATTTAAGAAGGATGCAATCTCAAAAGAACGCTATGAGAAGACTAAGACGGGTTATGATGTTGCCCTTGCGCAAGTGAAGGCAGCTAACGATCAGGTAAAACAGGCTGAATCAGCTATTAATATCCAAAAAGCATTGATCAAGCAGGCGGTATCTGCCCTCGGGTCGCAGGGTTCATCCATAAAAAAGAGTGAGGCAATACTGAAGGCTTCGGAGTTAAGCGAGAGCTATACAAAGATCTATGCGCCTTCGGACGGATATATTACTAAGAAGGCAGTCCAGCCGGGTAACCAGGTACAGCCGGGCCAGCCACTCATGGCAGTCGTTCCTCTTGATGACCTCTGGATTATCGCTAACTACAAGGAGACACAGCTCGCAAAGGTCAAGCCTGGCCAGAAAGTGAAGATCAGAGTGGATACTTATCCCGGGAGGATGTTTGAAGGAAGAGTGGAAAGTATCATGGCAGGTACTGGATCGGCTTTTTCACTTTTCCCGCCGGAAAATGCCACAGGGAACTTTGTGAAAGTCGTGCAGAGATTGCCGGTAAAGATTGTTCTCGACAATAACTCGGATGCGGAACATATTCTCAGGGTCGGCATGTCTGCAGAACCGACTATTCTTGTAGAAAAGTAGAATCACGCAGACAGTGCTGCATGGCATGAAATCAGATCCCTGATGTTCAATCTTTGCTGTCTCAGGCGATTACAATGACTAAATGGATCATAGCGCTTACGGTCATGCTTCCTACGCTGATTGAGATCGTTGACACATCTGTTGTAAATGTTGCGCTCGACCACATCAGAGGAAGCCTTTCTGCTGGCATAGATGAATCTACCTGGACAATAACTTCTTACCTGGTTTCCAATGCGATTATTATCCCGATGACCGGGTGGCTCAGCAGGTATTTTGGTCGAAAGAGGTATCTTATCTTTTCGATTTCACTATTTACCGTGAGTTCATTTCTTTGTGGCATTTCATGGAGTCTCCAGAGTCTGGTCATCTTCAGGGTTCTCCAGGGGATCGGGGGAGGGGCGCTCCAGCCCATTTCTCAGTCAATACTTCTTGAGACCTTCCCCCAAAAACAGCATGGCATGGCAATGGCTATTTTTGGAATCGGCATCATGTTCGGCCCGATCATCGGACCGCTTCTTGGCGGCTGGATCACGGACAATTGGTCATGGCACTGGATATTCTTTATTAATATACCGATCGGCGTTGTATCAATCCTGATGGTACTGTTTTTTATTACTGATCCCCCGTATATGAAGCGTATGAAGACCAAGATTGATTATTGGGGGCTTGCCCTCCTTGCGGTCGGTCTTGGCTGTCTTCAGATTGTTCTTGATAAGGGTCAGGCAGACGACTGGTTTTCGTCCTCCTTTATCACCTACCTGACTGTTATTTCTGTTGTGTCGCTTCTTCTCTTTATTGTCAATGAATATTTTGCCGAGCATCCTATCGTGAATCTAAAAACATTTAGGAATGTTTCGTTCAGCACCGGCAATATTGTCATGTTTTTTGCCTTCTTCAATCTCTTTGGCAGTATTGTACTGCTGCCCATCTTTCTCCAGACCCTTATGGGATACAACGCAACTCTCGCAGGCATGGTACTCGGCCCTGGGGGCCTGGCTACACTCATTGCAATGCCTGTTGCCGGCAGGCTTATAACGAAAGTCAATCCAAGGGGATTATTAGCCTTCGGCATCGTGGTCTCTGCATATGCAACTTATCTCATGTCTCAGTTTACGCTAACTGCAGATTTTAACACTGTTCTTTGGCCACGGATAGTTCTTGGCGTTGGCATGGGGTTTCTTTTTATCCCGCTCACAACGCTTACGATGGCGAGTATCAGGAAAGAGGATATGGCAAATGCCTCAGGAATATACAATTTGCTCAGAAACCTTGGAGGGAGCTTTGGCGTAGCGTTTGTGACAACGATGATAGCCCGCGGGGCCCAGTTACATCAGAATCATCTTGCTGCTAACCTCACTCCTTTTGACCGCAATTATCAGATTGCAGTACAAAGTACTCAGCAGGCATTAAGCCTTCAGGGAATGGGAACTGCAGCGCCGGATGCTGCCCAGGCAACGATCTATGGACAGCTTCTCAAACAGGCGGCGATGCTCTCGTTTAATGACGCTTTTCTTCTGCTTAGTATTTTTATGATCGTCATTCTTCCTCTGATATTCATTATGAAAAAAGGTAGGTCAGAAGCTCCGGCCGGCATGCACTAAAAAGGGAGACAGTTAAAGACGGCCCGATCGGATGATAGAAATTATCAGCCAGATCCCGAGAATAAAGGCAAAAAAGAAGGCGGACATGCCCAGTAATGAAAAACCTTTATACGTCGGGCCGACGCCGGTGGCATGCATGATCGCTGAACTCAGCAGCATTGCACTGATGATCATACTGAACGATATCCGGTTGCTCGAACGATCCATGTCACGAATGAAGCGGTCTATGCCGATATGGGTCATCTTAATATGAAAGTCATCTCTGAGAACTTTCTGCACCACCTGCCTGAGTTGCTTCGGGAAGAGCAGGGTGAAGTCGCTGAGATCAGATACGTTCTTGCGGACCTTTTCGTAAATTTTCCCCGGGCTCATCCGTTCTTTGATGATCTTTGAGGCATAAGGCTCTGCAGCTGAGATGAAATCAAAATCAGGGTCGAGCTCCCGGCCGATGCTCTCCAGAATCAGCATAGCCTTGTTGATAAGGAGAAGATCGGACGGTATTTTCATCTTGTGTTTGATGGCAAGATGCATCACCGTATCAAGGTATTCCGCAAAGTTTATCTCCTTGATCGTCAGGCCATACAGCGGCTCGAGAAAGTCTGCCAGATCGTTCTTGAACTCTTTTCTGAAGATATCGAGATCAACATGTTCAGGCACGAGACCAAGCTCTATATACTGATCAATAAGACCATCAAAGTTCTTCTGAATGAGAGCAAGAAAAGTGTTCGCCATTGTTTCTCTCATTTCAGGCGTTACCCTGCCGACAATGCCAAAGTCCATGAAGCCAATCTGCCCTGTCGGCATTGCGAAAATATTCCCTGCGTGCGGATCTGCATGAAAGAACCCGTCCTCAAGGATCTGCTTAAAATAAGCGTCAATACCTGTCTTGGCGAGCTTTACGGGGTCAAGGCCGAGTTTCGCAATGCCCTCGATGTCGTCCAGTCTGACCCCCTCAATCCGCTCCATAACAATGATCTTGTCCGTAGAAAACTCAGTGTATACGGAAGGGATATGGACGTCATTAATGTGCTCAAAATTCTTCCTGAACCTGATGCAGTTCCTCGCCTCTTCAACGAAGTCCAGTTCCTTTCTGACTGTCCGGCTGAACTCATCAACTATGCCTGAGGGATTGAAAAAAGCACTTTCAGGGACATATTTATTCATAAGACCCGCAGCGAAATTCAGTATGCTGATGTCGGTCTCAATCTGCTCCCTGATGCGGGGCCGCTGGACCTTGACAATGACCTTGGTGCCGTCAAGCAGGCGGGCGAAGTGCACCTGCGCGATCGATGCTGCAGCAATGGGAAGAGGATCGAATTCCGAGAAGAGCTGATCGATCCTTTTAGATGTTTCCTGTTCGATGATCTGCACTGCCTCATTGCTCGAGAAAGAGGGGACCCGATCCTGCAGTTTCTTGAGTTCATCTGTGTAAAGTTTTGTTATGAGATCTGGACGGGATGAGAGTATCTGGGCAAGCTTGATAAAACTGGGTCCAAGCTCAGCAAAGGCCATTCTCAGACGCTCGGCAGTTGCCGGCTCTTTTACGGACGGCCACTGACCAAAAGACCTGATCCTTTTCCTGAACGGAACAAACCTGCTCAGGTGAATCTGATCTATGACTTTGCCGAACCCATATTTCAGAAAAACATTGACGATCTGCCGAACTCTGTTGGCACTCCGGCGGAGCCTGAAGAAGCTAAAAGGCATCAGAAAACCTTAACTGATTAACCTCTATTCTCCTCAAGCTTCTTGATCCTCTCTGTAAGCGCTACGATCTGTTCATTCATTTTGTTAATATCTTCCTTTGAGGGAAGCTTCATCTTATCGATCGTCTTGTTAAGAAGATCATTCAGGCTGTTGGAGATATCCTCAGTGTTCTTCTCTGCCTTTTCTGTCCATTCCTTGACCAGTTTGGCGCCCTGAGACTCGCTCAGTTCCCCTTTTTTGACGACCTCGTCAACGAATTCCTTTACTTTCTCCTGTACACCGAACCCCAAAAGCATTGCGTTTCTGATAATCTCGAAAATAGCCATAAAGCCTCCTTGTTATGTCCTTTTGACAATATCGTATAACGATTCGAGTGCTTTGTCCAGCAGGGCGATCTCTTTAGTCCCGCCCTGGGCTGAGTCAGCTTTGCCGCCACCTTTGCCGCCGGCAGCAGCAGCAATTTCTTTGAGAATAGTACCAGCGCTGAACTTATTTGTAAGATCTGAGGTGACCATAGCGATCAATGATGCCTGTTGATTATCTGTAACAGATGCCATTACCAGGATGCCTGAACCGAGGTTATCTCTCACGTTATCAGCAATGATGCGCAGGTCCTTTGCATCCACACCATCGAGTCTGCACGCTATCGCCTTGACGCCATTGATAGCGCGGGCTGTCTTAACGATCTCTCCTGAACTCGCTGCTGCGTTTTTCCCTTTGATAGATTCAAGTTCCTTTTCAAGAGCTCTCATATCCTGCAGAACCTTTGATATGCGGTCAGCAGGTTTCTCCGTAATCCTCAAGGTTTCGCAGACGCTCCTGAGCTCGGTCTCTTCTTCCCGGAAGAAGGCGATTGCCGCCTTGCCGGTGACTGCTTCGATTCTCCGTATGCCTGCGGCCACGCTTCCCTCGGAGATGATTTTGAAAAGTCCTATGTCGCCGGTGGCACCTGCATGCGTGCCTCCGCAGAGCTCTGAACTTACTTCAGGGACCGAGATAACTCGAACAACGTCACCATACTTTTCTCCGAAGAGGGCGGTAACGCCCGCTTCTATGGCTTTCTTTGTCTCCATGGTCTTAATGTCGAGCCGGATATTTCTGAGTATGTTCTCGTTCACCTCGTCCTCGATCGTTTCGATTATTCGTGCATCAAGAGACTGGAAATGGGTAAAGTCAAAACGAATTCTTTCATCAGACACAAATGATCCTGCCTGCTTTACATGCTCTCCAGCAACATTTCTGAGGGAAGCGTGAAGCAGGTGAGTTGCTGTATGGTTTCTCATGATTGATAAACGCTTCTGTTTATCAACAGTACCCCTGACTTTCATGCCTGCCCTGAGCGATCCCTCAACGACTCTTATTCTGTGAATATGCATACCTTCTACAGGTTTCCTGGTATCAAGCACAAGCACGCGAACATCATCAGCGGTTAACTGCCCCTTGTCGCCGATCTGACCGCCTGACTCGGCATAGAACGCGGTTCGGTCCAGAAGAGCTTCTCCCTCAGCGCCTGTTGTCAGTTCATCGACCGTTCTGCCATCACGGATCAGGGCCAGCACCTTACCCTCTGCGTCGAATGCTTCATATCCGACAAACTCCGTTGCTTTGTGCTTCTGCAGAAGTTCCTTATATACGGAAGCTGCTGCTGAGGTCTCCTCACCAACCCATGACGCCCGGGCTTTTGTCTTCTGCTGTTCCATCTCCCGGTGAAAGCCTGACTCATCAATAGGCAGGTCATGCTCTGAGGCAACGTCCCGCGCAATATCGAGCGGGAAGCCATACGTATCATAGAGCCTGAAGAGTTCACCCCCGGGAATACTGCTCAGGCCGCTTTTTCTCGTCTGTTTAATTACGTCGTTCAGAATAAGTAAACCCTGTTCCAGGGTTTTCATGAAGCGTTCCTCTTCAAGCCGGAGCATCTTCTGCACTCTGGCCTTTTCCTCGTTGAGTTCAGGGTACACGCTGCTCATGGTCTCTGCCACGGCATCGGAAATCCGGTAGAGCACCGGCTCGCTGATATCAAGACTTTTTGCATAACGCGATGCTCTTCTGATGATCCTCCTGAGCACATACCCGCGCCCTTCGTTGGAAGGCACACATCCCTCGGAAAGCAGAAACGTAATTGATCGGATATGATCAGCAATGACTCGGATAGCGATATCAGTAAGTCTGTCCGTGTTGTAGGATTTTCCGGAATGTGTACAGATCGCATCTATGATAGGGGAAAAAAGATCTGTATCAAAATTATTGTATTTGCCCTGCAGCACAGCAGAAAGCCTCTCAAGGCCCATGCCGGTGTCAATGCTCGGCTTGGGGAGCGGATTGAGTTTCCCATCCTGCTGCCGGTCGAACTGCATGAAGACGAGGTTCCAGATCTCGAGGAATCGGTCACAGTCACAGCCTACTGCGCATTCAGGCCGCTTGCATCCTACATGCTCACCCTGGTCAACAAGGATCTCAGAGCAGGGGCCGCAGGGGCCGGTGTCGCCCATCTGCCAAAAGTTATCTTTAGCCCCGAGGCGGACGATCCTGTTTGCCGGGACACCGGTGAACTCCTTCCAGAGCTGTTCTGCCTCATCGTCATCTTCATATACCGTAGCCCAAAGACGGTCCTTTGGCAGCTTGTAATATTCAGTCAGGAGGTCCCAGGCAAAAAGTATGGCATCTTTTTTGAAATAATCGCCAAAAGAAAAATTGCCGAGCATCTCAAAGAACGTATGATGCCGGGCAGTGTGGCCAACATTCTCCAGGTCGTTATGCTTGCCGCCGGCACGCATGCATTTCTGGCTTGTTGTTGCGCGGCTGTAGGGTCTCTTCTCCTCGCCCTGGAAAACTCCCTTGAACTGCACCATGCCTGCGTTTGTGAAGAGCAGAGTCGCATCATTGCCAGGGACAACAGACGAACTTCGCACGATCTCATGACCCTTTGATCTGAAATATTCAAGAAAAGTATTGCGTATCTCACCACTATTCATCATACTTCGGTTCCCTCATCTTGCATGGTATTTTTCAGGGCCTTTCTGATCAGAGCTGAAGAATAGCCCTTTCGCATCAACGTCCCCATAAGACTTTGTGTTCTCTTTGGTTCAGGAAATCTGCTTATACTTCTCTGTTTTTTTTCGATCAACTTCCTGATATTCCGTAATTCATCATCTTCGTTATATTCAAGGGCCTCTTCAATAATCTCCTTTGTGAGGCCCCTCAACTGCATGAATCGCCGTACTCCCTCAAATCCGAGAAGCTTATTGGTCATTGCCTGACGCTTCAGATTTTCTGCAAGAGCCCTGTCATTCAGGAAGCCGGAATCGAGGAGATAGGTAACCGTAATCTCTATCTCATCTGCCTGATATCCCTTTTTTTTGAGCCGGTCCCGCAACTCCTTTTCGCTTCTTCCGCGGTATCCCAGCAGAATCAGGGCATATCTGCGCGCGTTACCTGCCGAAACGGTCAATCTTCATCTCATCCTGATTGGACTGCTGCTGATCCTCAAGCGAAGCATCGCTTGTTGACTGTATGCCCTTTACCCTGAGAGCAAAGTCGTCAGGATTTGTGGCTCGTCTCAGGGCTTCTTCATAGGAGATCAGTCCTGACTTGAAGAGATTGAAGAGCGATTGGTCAAAGGTCTGCATGCCATAGTGAATCGTGCCCTGAGCTATTACATCATTAATGGACTTTGTCTTGTCTGCATCGAGGATGCAGTCTTTGATAGTCGCAGTAGCTATCAGCACCTCAACAGCAGGCACTCTGCCCTTGCCGTCTGACTTGGGAACAAGCCTCATTGAAATGATGCCCCTGAGCACTGACGCAAGCTGTATTCTGACCTGTTTGTGCTGATAGGGCGGGAATACGGAGATAATACGGTTGACTGTTTCCGCAGAATCGCTCGTATGGAGCGTGCTGAGAACGAGATGACCTGTTTCTGCAGCAGTCAAGGCTGTCTGGATCGTCTCAAAGTCGCGCATTTCGCCGACAAGGATGACATCAGGATCCTGTCTCATCGCCGCCCTCATGGCCTTACTGAACGATTCGGTATCACTGCCAATCTCCCGCTGGTTGACAATAGACCGTTTGTCCCTGTGCAGGTATTCGATTGGATCCTCAATGGTCATAATATGATCGGTCTTGTTGGTATTGATATGATCGATCATGGCGGCAAGGGTCGTTGACTTACCGCTGCCTGTGGTTCCGGTAACAAGAATAAGTCCTCTCGACTCCATGGCTATCTTTTTGATGATGTCAGGAAGCAGGAGTTCCTCGGTCGTTGGTATTCTCATCGGAATGACTCTGAAAACAAGGCCAACCGTGCCCCTCTGGATAAAGATGTTGCACCTGAAGCGGCCAAGTCCCGGAACGCTGTACGCAAGATCGATATCGTTGCGTTTCTTGAATATCTCCCTCTGGCCGGGGCTCATGACAGCAAAGGCCATTTTGAGTGTATCTTCCTGGCTCAGACGCTTCTCGGTCGAAAGGGGTGCGAGCTCTCCGTTGATCCTGAGGATCGGGTGTGTGCCGACCTTAAGATGTAGGTCAGACGCTCCCTGCCCATGTGCTTCCCTTAATAAGTCATTGACATCCATCGGTCATCTCCTGTTATTTTTTAAGGTGGACTGCCTCGATGATTTTTGCTTCGATCTCTTTGGCCATTTCAGGATTATTCTTCAGAAATTCTTTTGAATTTTCTCTTCCCTGGCCAATTCTATTGCCTGAGTAGCTGTACCAGGCGCCGGCTTTCTCGATAATATTTCTTTCCACCCCAAGATCAACGATCTCTCCCATGCGCGAGACGCCTTCATTGAAATAGATATCGAATTCAGCCTGCCTGAAGGGAGGAGCCATCTTATTCTTCACGATCTTGACCCTGACCCGTCCACCGATAATTTCCTGGTTATCCTTCAGGCTCTCGATCTTCCTGATATCGAGCCTCATGGATGCGTAGAACTTGAGCGCATTCCCTCCGGTTGTTGTCTCCGGGCTGCCGAACATGACACCGATCTTCATTCTGATCTGGTTGATAAAGACAACGGTTGTGTGTGACTTTGATATGGATGCTGTAAGCTTCCGCAGGGCCTGGCTCATGAGCCGCGCCTGAAGACCGGGCAGGGAGTCTCCCATATCGCCTTCGATCTCTGCCTTCGGAACAAGCGCTGCAACAGAATCAACGACAATGATATCAAGGGCCCCGCTCCGCACGAGTGCTTCAGTGACCTCGAGTGCCTGCTCACCGGTATCAGGCTGGGAAACAAGCAGATCATCGACCTGCACGCCGATCTTCTTTGCATAAGACACATCAAGTGCATGCTCTGCATCAATGAATGCAGCAGAACCTCCTGCAGCCTGTGCCTGAGCGATAGCGTTTAGAGCAAGTGTTGTTTTCCCCGAGGATTCAGGGCCGTAGATCTCCACAACTCTTCCCTTTGGCAGACCGCCGATGCCGGTCGCTATGTCAAGACCGAGCGAACCGGTAGGGATAGACTGTATACCCTCTGGGATTACAACTTCGCCGAGCCGCATGATAGACCCTCTGCCAAAATTCTTTTCGATCTGGGAAATGGCCATCTCGAGGGCCTTCAGCTTCTCTTTATTCGGTTCCTTGTTCGATTCCTTTGACATTGTTCCTCCCTGTGCCTATTGGTATTTCGGCAATGCACGTATATTCTGCGCCTGCCGGCTTGAGTTCACTCTTCATGATATGTATGCCCTTCACTTCAACTATTCCAAAATCAGTTGTTCTGAATTCTGCAAATCTTCTGAGCATTGCAGTGATTCCTTTTTGCGACCTGACCCTCCCGACCGTCAGGTGAGGGGAAAAAGGTCTATCCTCTGCTGCAAAACCAAGCTGTTCGAATACAGTATCCATAGCTTTCTGAATACTGTTCAGAAAAGCAGAACGTTCAATGCCGATCCAGATTACTCTTGGCCGCTTCTCCGAAGGGAAACATCCTGTGCCGACTATTTTAATACAAAAGGCATTGTAATGTGAGAGTTTTTTGCTTATCCGCTCCTTTATCTCAGGAATCATTGAATCGTCTGTATTGCCAAGAAACTTGAGGGTAAGGTGGATCTTCTCTGCTTGTACCCATGCAACATCAACTCCGGTCTTCCTGAGTTCTGCTATCAGGTCAGCGATGGACCTCGTTACTCGATCAGGCAGGTTAATCGCAATAAAACACCTAATAGTCATGCATCAGCTTTTTGGTTTCCCAACACACAGTATTTCTTTAACCCTTAACCATTACCCATACCTGCAGGATAGCATTTGCATATATCCCGGCAAGAATATCATCTCCCATAACCCCTTTGCCATTCTTTAAAGCTTTTTCTACTTTACGGATCATAAGTGGCTTGAATATATCAAAAAACCTGAATAATAAGAAAGCTGCTATGAGCAAAACAGGAGTATGGGGAAGAAAAAAAGCAGCGACATAGAAACCAATAAACTCATCGACAATGATCTTCCCGCTGTCCTTCTGTCCGAACTGTTCTTCAGCCGCCGTTGCAGCGATTGAGCCGACAATCGAGCCAATAATGATCAATAGAAAATGGCCCTGAAGAGGCAGCGGAAAAAACCAAAGGCAAATAAGGCCAGCCAGGCTGCCGAATGTTCCCGGTGCAAAAGGTATGTACCCGATCGGCCCAAGAGTAGCAATATGCTTTAACAGTGCCTGCATAACCGCGCGTATTGTAACACTATACATATTTGCAAATCTTGGTTAAAGTAGTATCTGAACTATCACTCTATCAAAGGAGTAAAACAGACGTATGAGATGGCTATGCTTAATTCTATTATTCCCGGCGCTTGCCATCGCCGGTGAGGACTGTTCAATGTTTAACGGCACCTGCAAGGATGTCTGTGCTGTTCATGAGGAGGCTGCGAAAGGAGCATTTCTCGACTGTACAGACAAGCAGGAATGCTGCGTAAAGAAAGAAGTAGTCAGGAGCGGAGACAAAAAGATTCCCCTTGGGGGCAAAGATCCTGATCAGAAGTCTGCATCAGAGAAGTAGCTGCAGATGAAAAGCACAGTTATCTTTATTGTTTTTGTCTTTGCCGTGCTCGGATTTTTATACGGAATTTCCGGCAAGAAATATTCTCAGTTGCCAGCTGATTCGAATCATATTGGCGTGACCGACACAGTGCTTTGCATGGAATGTCATGGCATTGGGAAGCAGTATGCGCTGAAATCAACCCATCCTCCAAAATTCGAGTGCTTCAAGTGCCACAAGCAGAAAAGGTTGAAGAAACCTTAGCGTAACGCACCATGTATAACCTCCTATGAAAAACAAGGAATTCTGGGTCTTCCTCTTCTTTCTTGGAACACTTCTTTTCAACTGGCCCTTCCTTGATATCTTCAGTCTGGTACTGCCCTACTATTTCTTCGGCGTCTGGAGTCTTTTTATTCTCGTAGTATTTATTGTTGCAACCCTGAAGGAAAACAAGGGCAGGGGTACGGATGTTTAAAGGCTGGGCAGTTTCTCTTCTCATTCTAGGTTACCTCAGCATTCTTTTTATAATTGCCTACATCGCAGAGATGCGCGAGCGTGCCGGCAAGAGTATCGTGTCAAACCCTTATGTGTACTCGCTTTCTCTTGCCGTGTACTGTACATCCTGGACATTCTACGGAAGCGTAGGAAAAGCAGCAACATCAGGTTTCTCGTTCCTGACCATCTATCTCGGTCCGACTCTCATGGCTGCTTTGTGGATGGTCCTGCTGAAGAAGATCATCCGCATCGCAAAGGAAAACAGGATCACCACCATTGCAGACTTCATCGGCTCGCGCTATGGTAATTCGCTCTTTCTCTCTGCGCTTGTTACTGTTGTGGCGGTTATCGGCATTACCCCCTATCTTGGCCTGCAGATCAAGGCTATTATGAGAACACTTGCGATCCTTTCAGGACAGACACAGGGCATGGCAGCAGGCGGATGGTACATAGCATTTATTCTCGGGATCTTTGCCATTATGTTCGGCGCACGCAGGCTTGATTCTTCAGAGCGTCATGAAGGACTTATCTTTGCAATCGCCTTCGAATCTATTATCAAGCTGATTGCATTTCTTGTTGTAGGGTTCTATGTTTCGTATTATCTCTTTGGTGGGGTTGGAGATATCTTTGAGAAGATAAAAGGGTCGGCATACGGTGATCTCCTGTACCTGGGGGGAGGCACGCAAGTGAGCTATACGGAATGGTTTTCACTTCTTTTTCTTTCTATGATGGCTATCATGTTCCTGCCCAGGCAGTTTCATGTGGCTGTTGTTGAAAATTCTGATATGCGGCATCTGTCAAAGGCAATCTGGCTTTTCCCCCTTTATCTCCTCATCATAAATATCTTTGTTATGCCTGTTGCCTTTGGCGGCCTGCTGCTTGGCGGAAAACAGGCTGATGCTGACATGTTTATGCTGACCATACCGATGGGGCAGGGAAATTCGGCAATTGCGCTCCTGACATTCATTGGCGGATTTGCCGCAGCGACGGGAATGATTATCGTTGAGTCGCTTGCATTGAGTACTATGATTATGAACACTCTCGTCATGCCTGCCATATATCGTTTTCATGAGATGACTCATTTCCCAACCTTTATTCTCAATACCAAAAGAGTTGTGATTCTCGGCTGTGTTTTCCTGGGATATATCTTTGCCGTTTCCATTGGAGAATTCTATTCCCTTGTTGATATAGGCCTGAAATCATTTGAAGCAGTAACTATCTTTGCTCCCTCTATTATCCTTGGTATTTACTGGAAGCGTGGAAATAGGATCGGAGCAATCGCAGGAATAGCTGCTGGTTTTGTTATCTGGTTCTACACTCTTTTTATGCCCGCATTGCTCAAGGCCGGCATCATTGATCCGCAGGGATTGCTTGCCATGATGCTTAACTCTTCCCTGTTAAATCCGAATGAACTTTTTGGTCTCAGGGGTCTTGACAGATGGAGCCATTCCCTCTTCTGGGGTCTGTTTTTTAATCTCTTCTTCTATGTGGGGCTATCAATACTTACAAAGCAGTCCCCTGAGGAAGAGCGCCAGGCTCTTATATTTGTCGAGTCCTATGCTCCTCAGGCGTTGCCAGGCCGCGCTGACTATACCTTGCAGGAGATCGAGGCAGTGCTTGAGCAGTATCTTGGGAGGCGTGAGGCAGCTGAGATCGTGGACGGTTTTCTTTTCAGAAATCAGATTCAGAGGGAGAATCTTTCCCCTCTCGACCTCAGCAGGCTGAGAGATGAGGTGATGCGCATTCTCTCAGGCTCCCTCGGTTCTGCCATTGCAACGATCATCCTCGAGGACAAGCTCCTTATCACTGAAAAGGAGCGGGGAGATCTCTCTCTTTCGATCAAACAGATGACAGCTACCCTGAGACTGTCTCGGCAGGAGCTTCAGGAAGCCAACCGCAGTCTCGCATATCTCAAGGAGTTCAGCGAAAATATCATCGAAAGCGCACCTGCCGGCATTGTAACAATCGATGCTGCAAAACGTGTGACATACTGGAACAGGGAAATGGAAGCGATCACGTTCATTACAAAGGCAGACGCTGCCAACAGAAGGATCACCACCCTGCTGCCATGGATCAGCATCAACACATTCGAAAAGAGCGAGAAGAGGGAAGTGACTCTCCAGACCCCGGCACAGCAGTATTTCAAAATCGACATCAATCCCTTTACTGACCCGTCGGGGGGGTTTGTTGTTATCTTTGAAGATATAACGGAAAAGAGAAAGATGGAGGAGCAGCTCCTGCAGGCATTGAAGCTTGCCAGCATCGGCAAACTTACTGCCGGCATTTCTCATGAAATCGGCAATCCCCTTGCTTCGATTTCATCGCTCGTGCAGGAACTGAGAGCCATTCCCTCAGAATCTCACAGCGACGCAGTGTTCTTTAGCGATAGTCTCTATACCATTAACAGCCATATCGAGCGGATAGCCAGGATCGTAAGAAGCCTTGGCGATTTTGCCCGCATATCAACCAAGGAAAAAGTCCTTTGCAGTATCAGCGAGATCCTGGACAGGACATTGAACCTTGTGCGATATGATAATCGGTTCAAAGGCATCGATCTTTCTCTGGATATCGGAGAAACGCCGCTGATGAAGGTCAACCCAGATCAGATCCAGCAGGTGCTTATGAACCTCATCATCAATTCTCTTGATGCCATGACTGAAGGCGGGAGTCTCTTGCTCCAGTTGAAGGCAGAGAAGAAGGGTGTTGTTATTGTTATTCGCGATTCCGGACATGGTATAGATGAGATGGTCATGGAAAAGATCTTTGATCCCTTCTTTTCAACAAAACCGCTTGGCAGGGGCACCGGCCTTGGTCTTAGCATCTGCTATGGTATAATCAGGGAGCATAGCGGGACTATCAGCGTAAAAAGCAAAAAACGTGAGGGCACGACCTTCACCATCTCGCTTCCTATAGAATTATAACTATATATAAAAGACATTTCGGGGAGGGTAACGATGAAGTCTGCTGCAACAGTCGAGATAGCAAAGCAGACGCTCCTGTCAATTGGCATTATCCTTGCCGTAGGTTCATTTTGCGGTTTTCTTGCACAGAAGGTCAGAGTCCCGGATATTATTATTTTTTTATTGATCGGCATTGTCCTTGGCCCTGAATTGACCAATGTGATCGACATCAAAGCTGATACTGTGTTGAATCAGATTATCCTTATCTTCGGCTCCTGTTATATTCTTTTTGACGGTGGCGCATCGCTCAAGCTGAAGGTCCTGAAGGAAATCTGGATCACAATCGTTGTGATCGCAACAGTCGGCTTCGTTATTACCGGTGGCATAACAGCGGTTGTTGCATATTATGTTTTTGGCATTCCGGTCATTGTTGCCCTGCTTCTCGGCGCCACCCTGTCATCAACTGATCCTGCGACACTGATTCCTATTTTCAAGCAGGTAAAGATAAAGGATCGCGTAGCCCAGACCGTTATGTCAGAGTCTGCCTTCAATGATGCGATGGGAGCGATCATAACCTTTGCCGTGCTTGCGGTAGCAATGGGCACCTCTGAATTCTCCATCCAGAAATCCCTTTTTTCGCTTCTCAAGGAATCGTTCCTCGGTATTCTGACCGGCGGCATTCTCGGTTATGTTGCTGCCTGGCTCATTGCCCATGAAAAATATGCGTTCCTTGCAGAGTATGCGCCGGTTGTAACTTTGATGGCGGTTATCGGTGCTTATCTCGGGGCTGACGGGCTTCATGCCAGTGGTTTTATGGCAGTATTTGTCTTTGGTATTGTTCTTGGAAACAAGGATGTCTTTGGTTTCAGAATAGAAGAGGGCGAGGACGAGAAACTGGAAGAGTACATCCTGACAACAGCATTCATTATGAGAATGTTCATTTTTATCCTTCTTGGCAGTCAGGTTAGCTTCAGCCTCATGAACAAGTATTTAGCTGGCGGTGTTGTTGTTATTACAGTGTTTATGCTCATTGCGAGACCGTTGACAGTCTTTCTCTGCGCTCTGCCGGACAGAAGGGCGAAATGGACCCTGAACGAAATGCTCTTCATGTGCTGGACCCGCGAGACAGGTGTCATACCTGCTGCACTTGCGGGTATGCTTATCGGCATGAAGGCCCCCGGTGCCGAAATGATAGCCTCGGTAACCTTCATAGCTATTATGATGACTATCCTGATACAGGCTTCAACAACCAAGTTTCTTGCAAAAAAACTTGGACTTTTGGTTGAGTAGCGGAATTATTTTTTCATGATGGGCATAAATCAACCCAAGGTTGGGACCGTTATGATTCTATTTCCTGAATGGTTCTTTTCTTCTGTCATTCCCGCAAGCGAAGCGCGTCGGGAATCCTTCCGGAAAGATTCCGGATACCCAAACGTCGGGCACAGGCAAGCCGGAATGACAAATAATCGGAATTGTGACAGTGACTAAAGCGGTAATAATCATTCATGGCTGAACGTCTGCTCATTGTAGAGGATGAGGAAACGCTCCGCGAGTCCCTCAAACGCGTTTTAATTCGCGAAGGCTATGATGTTGAGGCTGCTCCTGATGCAGAATCTGCACTCGGTTTTCTCCTGGACCGCTCGTATGACCTTATTATTACCGACATCATTCTGCCCGGAATCGATGGAATCGAACTGCTGAAGCGTTGCAGGGAGCAGAACCCCGACCAACTGATCATCGTCATGACTGCCTTTGCCTCTCTTGAGACTGCTGTTGAAGCCCTAAGGGGCGGCGCATACGACTACATTATTAAGCCCATTATTCATGAAGAGATAAAACGTATTGCAAAGAATGCCCTGCGGGAGCGCTCGCTCAAGGCTGAAAATGTCATTCTTAAGAAGCAGATCGTGGAGCGGTATGATTTTGAACATATCATAGGCAGGAGCAGTGCTGTCTTATCCCTGATCGAAGAAGTAAAGAAAATTGCCGATTCAAAAAGCAACGTTCTTCTATTAGGGGATACGGGAACCGGCAAGGAGTTGTTTGCCCGGTCGATCCATTACAGCAGTTCCCGGAAGGACAAGCCATTCATCCCTATCAACTGCAGTGCCATTCCTGACAACCTGCTTGAGTCTGAGCTTTTTGGATACATGAAGGGGGCTTTTACCGGAGCTGTATCGAATAAGCGGGGCCTTTTTGAAGAGGCTGACGGCGGTACAATTTTCCTGGATGAGATTGGTGACCTTAGCCAGCAGCTCCAGGCAAAGCTTCTTAGGGTTATCGATGACCGGGAGATTAGGCCGCTTGGGGGTGTACAGAGCAAGAGAGTGGATATAAGACTTATAACAGCAACAAACCGTGATTTGGCGAAGACAGTTGCTGACGGATCGTTTCGTGAGGACCTCTTCTACAGGATCAATGTAATCAGGCTGCAGCTGCCGCCACTCAGGGAGCGAAAAGATGATATTCTTGTCCTGGCCGACCACTTTTTGAAAAAATACGCTGATGAAATCGGCAAAGAGGTTCGCAGGATCGACGACTCTGCTGCAAGGATACTTATTGACTACAACTGGCCCGGAAATGTACGAGAACTTCAGAACATTATCGAAAGGGCTGTGCTTATTTCTGATGGGCAGCACCTTCTCCCTGATCATCTGCCTGCTGGTATCAAGATCTCCAACTTTATTGGAACAGAGTCTTTGGATAAGGCACTGTCAATCGAAGACTATACAAAAGAGTTTATATCTGTGTATCAGGGTAGGTATACTGAACAGCAGCTCTCTGATATGCTCGGCATTACCAGGAAGTCGCTATGGGAAAAGCGAAAGCGATGGAATATTCCGAGAAAGCAGATTTAATCTATTTCAACCCTCTTTACTCTTAACTTCTCCTATCAGTAGTAAAATTTAATTTATTGTTTTACATAAAAGTATGATTATAATGTCGTCTTATTGACCAGATTGAAAATTTACAGTTGAATATTATAACATCTTGAAATTAATGAGTTATTATTTTGTTGATACCTTTCTTTGACCTGTATGCTACATAAAGTAATTTAAGTATTAGTGTTTAACTAATTGAAAATGAATAATAATTAAATTACATTAATATTATGATACAAAATGTAGCAAATATTGTTGTGATTTGTCGAATCATAATAACATTTATTCCTGAAATATTCTTTAATTTCAAGGTAATACAGTCTGTGTAATATGACAGGCATGTAAATTGCCATAGCTTAGGCATGGTTGAGAACACGATAGGTGAGATGATCGGTAATGGTTCTTTAAGCGGCGGGACTGACCGTATTCTTTTTTCGACTCTGCTCGGAGACATTGCGACCAGGGAAGTTGTTTCGGTGCGGCAGGAGGCCTCGATCCAGGAAGCAGCTCAAGCGATGGCAACTAGGCGGATTAGTTCGATTGTTGTCATGGATGACACCAACCATCCGGTGGGTATTCTGACCGACCGTGACCTCAGGGAGAAGGTTGTCGCACGTGGCAGGGCTGTTAAGGAATTGGTTACAAGTGTTATGAGCCCCACGCTCATACGTGCCGATGCCGACGATTACTGCTTTGATGCTGTGCTTAAAATGATTAAGCATAATGCTCAGCACATACTTGTTATTAAGGATGGTGTTTTTCACGCTGTTCTGACCATGGATGACTTTATGGGTCTCCAGGGGAATTCCCCTTTTAGTTTTGCAAGAGATATTGAAATTCAGCAGACAATGGAAGGGATCGTGCAGTTATCGGGGAGATTCGGTTCTATTGTAAGATTTCTCATCATGGAGGGAACCAAAGCGGTTGTAATTGCCAGAATCATGTCAGAACTTTTTGATAGGCTTGTCAGCAAGCTTCTGAAGATGGCAGAAAAACAGTTTGGTGTTCCGCCGGTATCCTACTGTTGGATTGCTTATGGCAGTGAGGGTAGAAAAGAGCAAGTTTTTGGAGTTGGTGCTAATACTGGACTGATTTATTCTGATCCTGCGTCGTCAGACCTGAGGGAAGCTGCCGAAAAGTATTTCGCCTCAGTTACAGCCTATATTGGGGATGCGCTGAAGCAGTGTTCTCTTGGTAACATACAGCAGAAGAAGCTGTCAAATCATCCTGAGTATTGCCAGCCATTAAGTAAATGGAAACAGTATTTTTCAGATTGGATTCTAACTCCCACCAAAGAATACGTTTTGAAATCACTTACATTTCTTGATTTCAGGGCTGTTGCTGGTGATGAAACCTTGGCTGAATTGCTGCGCAAGCATGTTATTTCCCTCATAAAATCACACGATGAATTTCTTTCGCGCATGGCATCCCTGATATCCAGACGCAGACAACCCTTAAGTTTATTTGGATCATTAGGACTTCGGACTCACGAGGCTTTGAAAAAGAATCAGGATATAACATCAAGAGGACTCGAACCGTTGGCAGATGCTGCGCGACTTCTCGCCCTTTCACTTGCTATTCCGGAAAGCTCCACTGCTGACCGCATATCTGAGGTGAGAAGAAAGGATCCGGGAGTTGCCCAACAGTGCGACGAAATGGCTGAAGCCCTTGAGCTCTACTTGCAACTCAAGATTCGTCATCAGGATAGTCTCATGGGGAAGGGTGGGATCCCTGAAAATATAGTCGAGACTGTCCGGCTGAGTAATTCAGAGAAACATCACCTGCGCGAAACCTTTCAATCAGTATACAGGATTCTCGACAACATCGCGGATCATTATCGTCTCAGGCTGATTGGAGTATGAGTGGTTAGTAGTATGAAATCGCAAATTAAATATGAAAGGAGGGTGCAAAAGAACAAAGAAGATGTATCAAAATGTTCAGTATCCTTGATTCAATGTTTTCATGATGAAAACATAACATGTTACGGGAGGTACTTATTATGGCAGTAGCAACAGAAGAAGTCGTCGTAAAAGCGCCAATAACACAAGAAGAGAAGATGGTCATCATGGCCTCGTCTGTCGGAACCGTATTTGAATGGTATGACTTTTATCTTTATGCAACCCTTGCGCCATTCTTTGCAGCCCTTTTCTTTCCGAAGGGTAATGAGACCGCAGCCTTGATGTCCGCCTTTGCAACCTATGCAGCCGGTTTCCTGATCCGTCCTTTCGGCGCAATCGTGTTCGGGCGTATCGGCGATCTTATCGGACGAAAGTATACGTTCCTCGTGACCATCATTGTTATGGGTCTTGCAACCTTTGCAGTCGGTCTGCTTCCTACATTTGAGCAGATAGGCTGGGTAGCCCCGATTATCCTGGTTACTCTTCGTCTATGCCAGGGTCTTGCGCTCGGCGGTGAGTATGGCGGTGCGGCAACGTATGTTGCAGAGCACTCTGCACATGATCGTCGCGGTTATAACACCAGTTGGATACAGACAACAGCAACGCTTGGCTTCTTCCTTGCGCTGCTTGTTATCGGCAGCTGCCGCGTATTTATGGCCAAGGAAGTCTTTACGCAGTGGGGCTGGAGAATTCCCTTCTGGGTCTCTATTGTTCTGCTCGGTTTCTCGATTTACATCCGACTGAAATTGAATGAATCACCGGTTTTCCTGAAGATGAAGTCAGAAGGCAAGGGCTCCAAGGCCCCGCTTACAGACAGTTTCCTTCGCTATCCCAACAATAAATATGTGCTGCTTGCTCTTATCGGCGCCACAGCTGGTCAGGGTGTTGTCTGGTACACCGGTCAGTTCTATGCTCTGTTCTTCATGCAGATTACGCTGAAGCTCGACTTCCTTACTACGTACATGTTGATCGGCGCATCTCTGCTGCTCGGAACACCGTTCTTTATCTTCTTCGGCTGGCTTTCGGACAAGATCGGCAGACTCAAGATCATATTGGCAGGCTGTCTTATTGCAGCGTTTACCTACTTCCCGTTGTTCCAGGCTCTGACTCACTATGTAAATCCTGGACTTGAAGAATTCCAGGCCAAGACCAAGATCAGTGTTGCCCACGATCCTGCAGCTGCAACATTCAATCTTTTTGTTGGTCCGTGGACCAAGTTCACCCCTGTTGACAAGGCAAAAGATTTCCTGACGAAGCAGGGAATCAGTTTTGCGATTTTGCCTGCTGTTCCGGGCCAGGTGATACAGATAAAGGTTGACGATACGGTGATTGATGGTTGGGGTCCTGATCAGGAGAAAGCCTTAAAGGAAGCCCTCAAGGCCAAGAATTTCCCTGAAAAGGCCGACCCGGCACGAGTTAATTATCCTATGACTCTGCTGATTCTTTTTATCTTTCTTATCTACGTTACAATGGTTTACGGCCCAATTGCAGCCTTCTTAGTTGAACTCTTCCCAACCCGGATACGGTACACCTCCATGTCTTTGCCGTATCATATCGGCAATGGCTGGTTCGGCGGAATGCTGCCACTTACCGCAACCGCAATCGTTGCACTCAAGGGCGATATTTATTATGGTCTCTGGTATCCGATTATTGTGTCTGTCGTAACTGCGGTTGTTGGCTTCCTGTTCCTGAAAGAGACAAAGGATCGTGATATTCATAACATCGTGCATGATTAGTATTGCTTTTGAAAATATCAGTATCATTAAGCATTAGAGTGTAAATGCTGCCGGCGGATGAAGCATTTCATCCGCCGGACTTTTGTTGACCTACTTCCGATATGAAAACAGGATTATTTGCCGACATTCATGCTAATCGTGAAGCCTTTGAGGCCTGTCTCAGTCATGCTGGGGACAGATCAGTGGAGAACTATGTTTTTCTTGGCGATTTTATAGGTTATGGTGCTGATCCATGCTGGGTGATGGAAAAGGTTATGAATTATCATTACAATGGTGCCAGTGTTATTCTCGGAAATCATGATGCTGCTGTGCTAAAGAAACCTGAACTTACCATGGTTGATGATGCACGTCACGCAGTTGAATGGACCCGCTCACAGATGACAGAAGAAGGCCTGAAGTTTCTTTCGGGTCTTCCCCTCAGCATTGAAAAGAAAGATTTGCTGTATGTCCATGGCAGCGCATACAAGCCAGCTGCCTGGAGCTATGTTGCTGATGTTCAGGATGCAAAAAAGAGTTTTGATGCAACCTTCTGTCGACTTATTTTTTGTGGCCATTTTCATCGGCCGCTTCTGTACCACCAGGGCTCGACAGGGAGAGTGGTTCAGTTTACACCTGTAGCAGGGGTTGATATCCCTCTTGGAAGATACCGGCGCTGGCTTGCGGTTATTGGTGCTGTGGGACAACCCCGGGATAATAATCCTGCAGCATCATACGCAGTTCATGATTCTGAGAAAAATATACTGACTTACTACAGGGTCAATTATGATGTCAGCACAACGGCACAAAAGATACGAGACAACGGGCTTCCAAGGTGGCTTGGCGACCGTCTGGAGAAGGGAGTATAGCGGTTGAGTAAGCAGGAGTTGGGAAAAGGCAGCATGCTGGGAGAATTCAGGCTTGAAGAGAGGATTCATGCCGGCGGTATGGCATCCATCTGGCGAGTTACCAGTCAATGGGACTCAATGCCAATGGCGATGAAAATCCCCCGTCTTACTGAGGGTGATGATTCCTCTTTTATCGTCTGCTTTGAAGTCGAGCAGATGATCATGCCGAAACTCTCAGGAGTGCATGTTCCTAAATTTATTGCATCCGGTGATTTCACTGACCAGCCCTTCCTGGTAATGGAGCATCTGCCAGGAAAATCACTTGACGTTTTGATGAATGAAGGGCCGCTTAGTCCTCAGGAAATTGCGGGCATTGGCTCAAAGATCGCAAATGCTTTGCATGATATCCATCGACAGCATGTTATTCATCTGGACGTTACGCCTGACAATATATTGTTTCGAAAAAGCGGAGAAGCGGTTTTTATTGATTTTGGTCTCTCTCGGCATGAACAGCTTCCGGATCTGATGGCTGAGGAGTTCAGTCTCCCTATGGGAACGGCTCCTTTTATATCGCCTGAACAGGTGTTAGGAATCCGCAGTGAGCTCAGAAGCGATATCTTTTCGCTTGGAGTAATTTTGTACAGATTAATAACTGGTGAATTTCCCTTTGGTGATCCGAAAAGCACGGCAGGACTTAAGAGGCGACTTTACCTCGCTCCCATCCCCCCCTGCGTTCTGAATGCTAAGTGTCCTCAATGGCTTCAGGAAATTATTCTGACCTGTCTTGAAGTGGATCCTGCCAGGAGGTATGGCAGCGGAGCACAATTAGCCCTTGCCCTCGAAAACCCGAGCCAGGTAATTCTTACTTCACGCTCAAAACTGAGCAAGCGGGACAGTATCTGGAAAGAGTTTATGCGCTGGGTGCGCTATTCCCGATCCGGGATATCACCCCTGCGTTCAGTGGCACGACAGCTTGATACTGTACCAATTATTATGGCTGCAGTCGATATTTCGCCTGACATGGAAGATCTATCAGATGCGATTCGACAGGTAGTAAAGCGCATCTATCTGGGAGAGAGAAGTGCCAGGATCACCTGTGTTACGGTCAGGAAAACGCCACTGGTTGCTATTGATCTCGGACTCGATGAGTCGGGGAAGAATATTTACGTGCAGTATCTAACTGCTCTGAAACAATGGGCCCAGCCACTTGAGTTGCCTGCAGATCGGATTTCCTTTCACGTGCTTGAGTCGCCTGATCCTGCTGGAACGCTTTTGCATTATGCAACAACAAATCACGTAGAACATATAGTCATAGGAGCACGCGGAAGCTCTATGCTGCGGCGATTCCTGGGAAGTGTGTCTTCCCATGTGGTTGCTCAGGCCCCTTGCTCCGTAACTGTGGTAAGGCTTCATGAGAACTGGGATGCCGGAGGCATGAGTGATGGATATTCAGGACATGGCTAGTTTACTATGCTGAGTCATTGGCCATTTGCAGAGCTGAGGAGCTATTTATTGCTTGCGTAGCAGGCAAATTGAATGGTAAAACTATAAGAAAACAGTAAAAAATACACAGTAAGAAAGGAGAATTGCATTATGTTAAAGTGGTTTATTATTTTCGCTGTAGTCGCGGCTCTTATTGGTGCGTCGTATTACATAGTGACTCACGGTGGTGCTCTTGAAATGCAGCCTGAACATGCGGTTGAGGCTCCTACAAAAGCTCAACAGCCTGAAAGCAAGAAATAGCCAGCGCTCTTTTGAAGTGTCCAATGCAGGATGATGTAATAACATAACGCTCACTGGTGAGCTATTGATTATTCTTATAAAGAAATTTATAATCATTATCGTTTGTTGTTAGTTGTACAGCGAAGTCTATTTCTACTCTAAAGAGGAGGCTTAATTTATGTCAGATGCCAAACAGATGGAAGTTTTGAGTGATGAGAGGAGAACGTTTCCTCCATCAAAGGAATTCAGCGCCAAGGCTCATATCAAGAGTATTGCAGAGTATGAGACACTCTACAAGCGCTCGGTGGAAGACCCTGAGGGGTTCTGGGGTGAGATGGCTGAAAAGAATCTTACCTGGTTCAAGAAGTGGGACAAGGTGCTGGACTACGACTTCAATAAGCCTTATATAAAGTGGTTTGCTGGGGGCAAGCTTAATGCCAGCTATAACTGTCTTGACCGCTTCATCAACACCTCTACCCGGAACAAAGCGGCTATCATATGGGAAGCAGATGACGGTTCTTACAAGACCTACACGTATCAGCAGCTCTTCATGGAAGTTAACCGCTTTGCCAATGTGCTAAAGAAGAACAATATCAAGAAGGGCGACCGGGTAACCATCTATCTACCAATGATCCCCGAACTTGCTATAGCAATGCTGGCATGCGCCAGGATCGGTGCTATTCATAGCATAGTATTTGGCGGTTTCAGTTCAACAGCGCTTCGTGATCGGATTCAGGACTGCCAGTCTTCTCTCGTTATTACATCGGACAAAGGCGTGCGCGGCGGTAAATTTGTACCACTAAAGACGAACAATGATGCTGCAGTCGAAGAATGCCCGACCGTGCAGAAGGTCATTGTCGTAAAGCGCGGTGACGGTGAAGTGATGATGAAACCGGGCAGAGATATCTGGTGGCACGATGAAATGGCCTCTGCAGAGATCAAAAACTACTGCGAACCTGAACAGATGGATGCTGAAGACCCGCTCTTCATCCTCTATACCTCAGGCTCGACCGGAAAACCGAAGGGTGTGCTCCATACCACCGGCGGTTACTGCTTATATACGAATCTCACCTTCCGCTATATCTTCGATTATCACGATGAAGATATTCATTTCTGCACCGCTGATATCGGATGGGTTACGGGACATAGCTATATTGTGTACGGTCCGCTTTCCAATGGAGCGACCAGCCTTATGTTTGAGGGTGTTCCTACGTATCCTAACCCTGGCCGGTTCTGGAGCATCGTGGAGAAGCACAGAGTAAATATATTCTATACTGCTCCGACTGCCATCAGGGCGCTCATGAGAGAGGGTGAGCAGTGGGTCTCAAATCACGACCTTTCATCCCTGAGAGTGCTTGGTTCTGTGGGTGAGCCTATCAATCCTGAGGCGTGGATGTGGTACCATATCAATGTCGGCAAAGAAAAACTGCCTATTGTGGACACCTGGTGGCAGACAGAGACTGGCGGCATATTGATCACGCCGCTTCCGGGCGCTATGACCCTGAAGCCTGGTTCTGCAACGAGGCCTTTCTTTGGAGTCGTGCCGAGTGTTTTGAAGGATGATGGTTCTCCTGCCGGTGCAAATGAGGGCGGGAAACTGGTCATCGACAAGCCGTGGCCAGGCATGCTGCGCGGAACATACGGTGATCCTGAGAATAAGAGAATCAAGGAGGTCTATTTTTCGCAGTACGCAGGCAAATACTTTACCGGTGACGGCGCCAGAATTGACGAAGATGGTGATTTCTGGCTAATGGGTCGTATCGATGATGTTATTAACATCTCAGGCCATAGGCTCGGCACGGCAGAAGTTGAATCAGCGCTGGTGAGCCATCCTAAGGTTGCTGAAGCTGCAGTGGTAGGCTATCCGCACGACATTAAAGGTGAAGGTATTTACGTGTATGTAACTCTTAATGCTGGGGTTGAGCCAACAGACGCACTCAAGAAAGAACTGGTAGGGCATGTAAGAACCATGATCGGACCGATTGCTACACCGGATAAACTCCAGTTTGCACCGGGACTGCCGAAGACGCGGTCTGGCAAAATCATGAGAAGAATCCTTCGCAAGATCGCCCACAATCAGGTTGACGAGCTTGGGGATACCTCAACGCTTGCCGATCCTTCAGTTGTAGAAAATCTGGTCAAGGAAAGACTGTAGATAATCGATGCGTCTAGAGGGAGTGGGCAAGCCTGCTCCCTCTAGCATTTAAAGATGGGGAAATATATGGATAAATTTAGCCTACTTGCAGAAGATGTTGTATTGGTGATCGTCGATATTCAGGAGCGGCTCGCCGCAGTGATGCAGGAGCGGCAGAAAGTGGTCGATAATTGTCTTCATCTTATAGAGATTTGCAAGATGCTTGATATTCCGATTATTTTGAATGAGCAATACCCGAAGGGGCTTGGACCCTTGGTTCCGGAGATTAGGGATGCGGTCAAGGAATACGCACCTCACGAAAAAGTTACCTTCAGTTGCTGTGGCATGGGGAGCTTTGCCGGGAGTTTGAAATCCACAGGCAGAAAAAAGGTTATTCTCGTGGGCATGGAAACGCATGTCTGCGTGCTCCAGACCTGTATTGATCTCTTGAAAGAGGGCTTCACTGTCCACGCAGTGCGGGATGCAATCTGTTCAAGAACTGAAAACAACTTTGTGACTGCTATGGAATACATGCGCGATGCCGGAGCAGTGATAACCTGCACGGAAACAGTCCTATTTCAGCTATTAGTGAAAGCCGGAACAGAGGAATTCAAGGCAATATCAAAGAGGATCAAGTAAAAGGCTCATATTCGGACAATTTGTTAGTTATCGTTATCTCTGATTTGAGTGCGAGCTGCCCACCACGTCAATAGTCCGAAAGCTATTGATACAACGCCGAGAAATATCCAGAACCAGGCAAATCCCTTTGCATCCGACAGCTGCTGAGAATCAGCAATCTCCCCAAGTGAACTGAATCCCTTTGCCGCATATGAAAGGCAAATAATCGCAAAGACCGCTGCCATAACCATCGCCGCCTGTGCTGTTAATTTCATGTATGTCCTCCGTGCTTGATAACAAAATGAGAGATTACTTCAGGAACTATCTATTGCCTAAAATGTGTAATCAGGCTATATCAATAAGATGCTCTGGTTCGTCAGTTATCGCTTCGCACGAGAGGAACCAAAAAGGTGTGTAATAGTGCCATAAGAAGGATGCCCACTACTGCTGCAACAATGCCTCGGAGCATAGATTCTGATCTCATGAGCGTCAGACCGCCGAGAAATGCCGGAATTGCCGCTAAAATAACTGTCCAGTGTGCTGCTACTTTCTTGCCGCACGATTGACATCGCACAAAACGCCCTGGCCCTAATCCAGACTTGCGCCAAAGGGTCATGGCTACACCGCCACAGTACGGACATTTAATCATTATCGTGAATCCCGATCCTCATGTTGAAATTTGCTTTTTACAGCTTAAACCAGCTCTTTTTTTCTTTTATAGAACTCAGAAGGTCCGATACATCCCTGAGCAAGTCTGAGATCTCTTTCTGTTCGCGTCTCAGTTCCCTGAATTCTTTTATCTCTTTCAGCTCAGGTTCCTTAGCCGTTTGTTCTCTGGCAATTGCCATATCATTTCTCATGGAGCCAACCTCACCCTTGAGTTCTGAAACTGATCTCTGGAGAGCAGCTACGGCATCAGAGATCTTGCTAAGCGTGCCGGAAACCCGTGCTATCTCATCGGCCAGATTTTCTATCTTTTCGAGAGGGAAGGGTTGCAGATCACTCCTTGGCGTCTCTTCTGCGATTGCACGCTTTTCCGTTTTTGGTGATTCCTGAATCATCTCTGTCCATGAATCTGTTGAAAGAGGAGTTTCTGGCAGTTCAACTGCAGGCTCGGGAGTGACTGCTTTTAGTGCTTCTGGAATAGCAGCATTCCCTGATATGCTTGTAAATGCAGGTTCATGTGCAGGCTCGAGAAGATCAGCCTCAGCAACTATATCCACTATATCAGCCTCTTGATCGGGAACAATTTCCAGTTCTTCATCAGCAAAATCAAGCATATCTAATTCGGTAGCCGGCTCTGTTGATAAAACAGGTATCTGCATTTCGATCTTGTCCGGCTCAGGCCTATATTCCTGCTTTTTGGGTTCAGATGGAGCCTCTATTACCGGCTTTGACGGGGCAGGTTCATTTTTTTTCTCAATCGGCTGTATCTCAATTTTATGCTTCCTTGAGATATCTTTGAGAACCAGTTTCGTAATTCTCTTGAATGCTTCTTCGACGCCCCCGCCGTTAATGGCTGTAGCCTCAAGGACTTCATGGGCGCTGTTCTGGTTCAGGTCCTGATTGAGTTCATCAAGGGAGAGTATATTTTTGAGATCCCTCTTATTGTACTGCAGAATGATCGGTACGGTATCTGGATTGATATTATTCGATACGAGGTTTTCCCGCATGTTCTCGAAGCTCTCGATGTTCTGATCCTTCATGTCCTTCTGTGAGTCGGCAACAAAAACAACCGCATCAGCACCTTTCAGCACAACCTTACGGGTTGCATTATATCTGACCTGTCCGGGAACCGTGTACAGCTGAAAACGAATAGAGAATTCCCGAATTTTCCCAAGTTCTATCGGAAGAAAATCGAAGAAAAGGGTGCGATCTGACTCGGTCGAAAGAGAGAGTAGTTTGCCCTTTGTCTCAGGGTTAAGTACTGCGTGAAGGTGCTGAAGATTTGTTGTTTTACCGCTTAAACCAGGGCCATAATAGACGATTTTGAGGGTAATTTCCTTGGTTGCGTAATTGAAAAGTGCCATTGCTATACTATAGCATAAACGCCGTTTCTTGTCTGATTCTTCACCCTGTACATGGCGTCATCTGCGAGCTTTAGGAGTTCTTCTTTTGATTTGGCACTCTCAGGATAAGAGGCCACGCCAAAACTTGCTGTCATCTTGAATGAATAGCCTTCTCTCTTCAGAAAAACATTGTGTTCTATCGTCCTTCTTATCCGTTCTGCTATCTGACTCGCATTCCGGGGCGCTGTCTGGGGCAAAACCATAACGAATTCATCTCCTCCATAGCGAGCAACAATATCTACAGTTCTCAGGCATTTCAGGAGCAGCTGGCCCATCTCTACAAGGAGTTTGCTGCCGACAAGATGGCCGTAACTGTCATTGATGAGTTTGAAGTGGTCAACATCCATAAATATAAGGGAAAGCGAGGTATGATGGCGGGTTGCCCTCGAGATCTCAAGATCAAGAGAGCGGTTGAGATACCTCGTATTAAAGAGTTTCGTGAGATCATCTGTTATGGACATCTCTGTCATCTTCTGATAGAGTGCTGATCGTTCTATGGCAATGGCTGCATGGTCAACAATGCGCAGCACAAGGTCCAGGTCTTCCTTGGTAAAGGGTTCATTGGTCGTCTTGTTTACCAGTTCCAGAACGCCCAGAATGCTCCCTTTGTTCATTATGGGTACGCACATGATCGATTTTGTTCTGAAATCAATTTCTTTGTCGATTCTGCCGCTGAATCGCGGATCCTTTGAGACGTCGGGTACAACAACCGGTATCTTCTCCTGCGCGACCCAACCGGCAATGCCTTCGCCTTGCTTGAGGCGCTCCTTCTTGATCTTTTTCCTACCCTCTTTTTTTCCTGCTGTCTTCTCAAAGATAAGCTCGCCGGTCTCTTCATCAAGAAGAAGGATCGACCATGCCTCTGCCTTGATCAGGGGTTTTGCCTTTTTCATGATCGTGCCGAGTACTTCATTGAGTTCCACTGCAGAAGTGAGTGTTTTGCTCACCTCTTCGAAGAAATCGAGTTCTTTCTTTGTTGTGTCAATCTGCAGCCGCAGTATTCGATTCTCTGTCATCAACTCTTTTTCATGAATGGTCTTTTTTATCGCAAATTCAAGCTGCTTCGGAGTAGGGGCGTAAAGCGGACAGATGAGTTCAGATTTCAGCCAGGCAGAGATGCCGGAAAAAGAAGGATTGTCTGACAGAACGATCTTGGGTGTCTCATTGAACTTTTTTAGGAACTCTTTGAATGAGGCTTCCCTGCTCTGCGCCTTTTCAATAATCATAAGATCCGGGCTGTCTTCAGCGCGATACCGCATGGCACTGATCGAACGAAAACGGGAAAGAACTGCGCCTCTGTCGAGGAGCATCTCTTCAAGCTCTCTGTTGATGCCGACAGAGCCTATATAAAAGATCTTATTCATTGATGCCGCAGCATTTCTTATACTTTTTGCCACTGCCGCAGGGACAGATATCGTTGCGGCCGACTTTTTTGCCCTTTGTGACAGTTTGTGCAGTACTGCTTTCGCCTCGATTATAATTCAAGGCCGATTTTTCGTTGCGAATCTTTATGCGCTCTTCCTGATTCCGCTGCACCCTCACCTTGAAGAGCCGCATAACAACGTCTGCCGCGATCCTGCCGGAGAGTTCGCCGAACATGGCAAAAGCCTCCTTCTTATATTCAACGAGAGGATCCCGTTGCGCATATCCTCTCAGGCCGATTCCTTCCTTGAGATGATCCATGGCAAGGAGGTGATCCTTCCACTGTGAGTCAACGACCTGAAGCAGAATCCATTTTTCCATATACCGCATCATATCAGTGCCGATCTCTGACTCTTTTCTGTTATAGAAGTTCCTCGCTTCTGCGGATAGATTGTCTCTCAGCGCATCAATAGTGTCCGGAATATCCTGGACGGTAAAATCAAGGAGTCCGTATAGGGAATCCTTTAATCCTTTAAGATCCCACTCTTCCTTGTGTTTGTCATCAGGGCAGTGCATTGCGAGAATCTCGTCTATGTTCTCATCAGCCATCCCTAAAACCCTCTCCTTGACCTCAGTCTCCTGGAGGAGCTCGCGCCTGAATGTGTAGATTTCTGTCCGCTGCTTGTTCATCACATCATCGTATTCGAGCAGGTGCTTCCTGATATCAAAGTTCTGAGATTCTACGCGCTTCTGGGCATTCTCAATTGCTTTTGATACCATCGTGTTCTCGATCGGCATGCTGTCATCCATGCCCAGCTTACCCATAAGACCAGAGACACGGTCAGAATAGAATATTCGCATAAGATCATCTTCGAGAGAGAGATAAAAACGTGACGCGCCCGGGTCTCCCTGTCTGCCTGAACGTCCTCTGAGCTGGTTGTCTATTCTTCTTGCCTCATGCCTTTCAGTACCAAGGATAAACAGGCCTCCGGCATCAAGGACCTTCTTCTTGTCCGCTTCACACTGCTTCTCAGCCTCGGCAAGCGCAGCGTTCCACTCTTCGCCTGTATGGTCAGGTTTCTCTCTGAGCATATCCCGGGCCACGGCAACCGGGTTGCCGCCAAGGACAATGTCAGTCCCTCTGCCAGCCATATTGGTAGCAATGGTCACCGCATGGCTTCTGCCTGCCTGAACAATGATTTCTGCTTCTTTGTCGTGGTATTTGGCATTCAGGACTGAGTGTTTGATGCCGCGTTTCTTAAGCAGGCTGCCGAGCAGTTCCGATCTCTCGATTGAGATCGTTCCAACGAGCACTGGCTGTCCTTTTCTATTGCAGTCTTCTATCTGGTTGATGACAGCATCAAACTTGCCCTTTTCAGACTTGTAAATCATGTCAGGGTGGTCTTTCCTGATCATGGGCCTGTTCGTAGGGATGACAGTCACATCGAGATTATAAATTTTGGCGAACTCCTCAGCCTCGGTTAACGCAGTTCCTGTCATGCCGGATAGTTTGTTGTACATCCTGAAAAAATTCTGAAAGGTGATGGTTGCGAGGGTCTGATTCTCGTTCTCGATCTTTACGCCTTCCTTTGCCTCAACTGCCTGATGGAGTCCGTCAGACCATCGTCTGCCCGGCATGAGCCTTCCTGTGAACTCATCAACAATGATGACCTCCCCATCAGTGACCACATAGTCAACATCACGCTTAAAGAGGTTATGCCCTTTGAGGGCCTGAAGAATGTGATGAACCAGGTCGATATTGGCAGGGTCATAGAGATTGCCCGCGCCAAGGAGTTTCTCTGCCTTGACATTGCCTTCTTCTGTCAGGATAACGGTCCGTGCCTTTTCATCGATAGTAAAATCGGCATCTCTCTGGAGCCTCGGAATGATTTTATCTATCTTGTAATATTTGTCTGTCGATTCCTCTGAGGGTCCGGATATAATCAGTGGCGTTCGTGCCTCATCAATAAGAATACTGTCCACTTCATCAACAATTGCATAGTTGAGCGGCCTCTGAACAAATTGGGCACTGTCATACTTCATATTGTCTCTGAGATAGTCAAAGCCGAACTCATTGTTTGTGCCATACGTTATGTCTGCGCCGTATGATTCCTGGCGCTGTTCATCCGTAAGACCGTGGACAATTATACCGGTGCTCAGCCCCAGGAAGTTATACAACGGGTTCATCCATTGCGCGTCTCTGCGCGCAAGATAGTCGTTTACCGTGACGACATGGACGCCTTTCCCCTCAAGACCATTGAGATACACGGGAAGGGTGGCAACAAGCGTCTTTCCCTCTCCGGTCTTCATCTCGGCGATTGCGCCCTCATGAAGAACGATGCCGCCGAGCAGCTGAACATCAAAATGCCGCATCTTGAGCACGCGTTTCGAAGCTTCTCTGCAGACTGCAAAGGCTTCTGGCAGAAGCGCATCAAGGGTTTCTCCGTTACTGATACGTTCCCTGAACTCGACGGTCTTTGCCTGTAACTCGGTGTCCGAGAGCGGTATTATCCCCTGCTCAAGGGCATTAATCTTGGCCACAATCTTATTGACCCTGCTAATCTCGCGGTCGTTTTTTGTTCCGATGATTTTTTTCAATATTCCAATCATGATACATATTAAATGAATAGGGTCAATATTTCAAGGAGAGGGTGTCACTAAACGTTTGAAAATCAAGGAAATTTGATGTAAACGACTATGCCGTGGTAAATTTTAGGATGAAGAAATTCGTCTATATCTATACGTATGGCTGCCAGATGAACGTGCATGATTCAGAGAAGATGCTTGGCACCCTCGCGCAGGACGGATACACTGCTACTGAATTGCCGGAAAAGGCTGACTTAATAATTTTCAATACCTGTGCGATTCGGGAAAAGGCTGAGCATAAATTCTATAGTCAGCTCGGCAGGATAAAAGATCTCAAGAAGAGCAATCCACTGTTAAAGATTGCGGTTGCGGGGTGTGTTGCCCAGGATTCCCAGCAAAAGGTCATAAAAAGGGCCCCGTACGTGGATTATGTTGTTGGTACCCAGAATATTCATCTTCTTAGCAATCTTCGCGACGCGCAGAAAAGACTCTATACAGATGAAAACCCCGAGATTGCTTCCCAGGAATACGAGATGAACAGGGAATGCGCCACGCGGGCGTGGGTTGCCATTATGTACGGTTGCAATAATTATTGCAGCTACTGCATCGTCCCTTATACGCGGGGAAGGGAAATCTCCCGGCCGAGCGCAAGTATTCTCTCTGAAATAAGGTTGCTCAAGGAGAAGGGATACAAGGAAGTTACCCTGCTTGGCCAGAACGTAAACTCATATCGGAGTGATGTTGATTTCGTCGGACTTCTTCGTCAGATCGATAGCGTGGGTATTGAACGCGTCCGTTTTGTGACATCACACCCGAGGGACCTTTCTCCTTCACTCATAGAGGCCTTGTCTGAACTGCCGAGTCTCTGTAATAATCTGCATCTTCCTCTGCAGTCGGGGTCTGATGCCATCCTGCAGGCAATGAACAGGAAATATTCCTATGCTGAATATTGCGAAAAGATTGATCTGATTCGCAGCACGGTTCCTTCTATTACGATATCAACTGACATTATTGTTGGTTTTCCTGGTGAATCTGAGCGAGACTTTGAACAGACGGTCAGTGCTATAGAAAAATTGGAGTTCGATGGCTTATTCGCATTTAAATACTCAAAGAGGAAAGGTACCAAGGCGTATGATATGCCTGACCAGGTGCCTGACAATGTGAAGGCAGAAAGACTTGACAGGTTGCTCAAGCTCCAGGAGGATATTGCCCTGAAAACAAACAGATTACTTGAGGGTTCTGCCCAGGAAATACTGATCGAGGGGCCTTCGCAAACTGATTCAGCAATGCTTATGGGAAGAACCAGGTCTAACAAGATCGTTACCATTGAAAACAATGGAGCGCCTGAGGGATCTATCTTTCGTGTATACATTGAGAAAGCCCGCCACCATTCCCTGCATGGGAAGAAGATCATATAGTCCCGGCATGACGGAAAAGACAAAAAGGGTTGCAATTCTGACCCTTGGCTGCAGGGTAAATCAATCTGAAAGTTCTGTCATAGAAGGAACCCTCAGGAAACATGGCATCTCAATTGTTGCCTTAGAAGAAAGCCCTGATCTGTGCATTATTAATACCTGTACTGTAACAGAAAAGAGCGATGCTGGCTCTCGTTACCTTATTCGCAAAGCATCAAGGACTGGTGCGCAGATCATTGTGACCGGATGCTACTCCCAGCTTCAACCAGCCACAGTTGCCGAACTTCATGGTGTCTGCGAAGTAATTCCTTCCGGTCACAAGGAGGATATAATATCGCGAGTGCTCGGCTATGATGTTGATGCTGTGTATTCCCTGCATGATCGTGCACGACCCTATCTCAAAGTGCAGGATGGGTGTGACTTTAACTGCACTTACTGCGCCGTGCCCATGGCGCGGGGAAGGTCCAGGAGTCTGGGTATCGATGAATCAGTCGCACGAGCAGTTGATATTGAGTTGCAGGGATACCACGAGATCGTGCTTACCGGCATCCATCTTGGCAGTTATGGACAGGACCTGTCCGTTAAAACAAATCTTGCATTTCTTATTAAGGCCATTTTATCAGCGACGTCTTTTCTGAGGATTCGGCTCAGTTCGATCGAGATTAACGAAATAGACGATGAACTTATCGAACTTATGGGTGATTCCAGGGTCTGCAAGCATCTTCATCTGCCTCTTCAGAGTGGTAACGATCGGATTCTTAAGATTATGAATAGGAATTACACAGTCAGTGCGTATCAGAAGAAACTGCTTCGTTTGTCGAACATATCCAGCGATATAGCACTTGGCACTGACGTAATCGTTGGGTTCCCTACAGAAGAACATAAAGAATTCCTTTCAACCTATGAGTTTATCAATGAACACTCATTCGCGTATGTTCATGCGTTTCCCTATTCAGTGAGAAATGGTACGTTGGCAGCGAACTTAAAGCCACGTATAACAGGTAATATAATCTCTGATCGCGCTAAGGCCCTGAAAGACCTTAGCAGAGCCAAAAGAGCCGCTTTCGCTTCTACGCAGGCTAATAAGATCCTTGATGCTATTGCAGAAGAAGAAAATGATCCGGGATATGTAACCGCAACAACAAGCAATTACTTGAAGATAGAGATGAAAGGCAGCAAACTCAAGAGGGGGAGCACTGTATTTGTTAGGTCTCTGCCGGTTAGTGGTGATCGCCTGTTAGGAGTTATGATTACTTAGTCGTAACTCATTGAATTTATATACATAATTCAGTGCCTAATACATAGACAACATAGCTCCAACACGTATCAATACCGCTAAGGCGTCCTTTTCCACAACGATATTAACAACATATGAACAGAAACTGTTTAAATGAGATGTCTGATAAGATATATTATGTTAAATAATAAAATAGCATTGTTTTTGATCGGCAAATTATGGAGAAGCTCGACTGGCTTAGTAGAAGCTCGACTGTCATCTCTATTGGCCTAACATCTAAAGCTTAAAGTGTAATATTAAATGTATTTAATTGAAAATTGCTATTTGCTGAAGCAATTCTTTAAGTTATTAATTTAATGCCTTAATATTATTACAAAGCATGAGTATTTCATAAATATTAATAATAAATGCTTATTGCAACATCGCTAAGTTGTCTACTTGCTACAGATCCGCAAAAGGCGACTGAAACTGGCCAGGCGTTAATCCCCTCCTTGACATTTTCGTATATCCTGATTTATAAAAGACGAACGCGGGCGTAACTCAGTGGTAGAGTGTCAGCTTCCCAAGCTGAAGGTCGTGGGTTCGAATCCCATCGCCCGCTCCATAAACTCCTGTCTAATGAGAAAGCGATTGTCACGTGACTGAAAAAGGACTTGTTCATATTTACACGGGCGAAGGTAAGGGAAAGACAAGCTCTGCCCTTGGTCTTGCTCTTAGATCAAAAAGCCGCGATAAACGGATACTTTTCGCTCAATTCTTTAAGGAAAAAGATGACCATAGCGAGCTTTCACTTTTGGAACAGCTTGGCGTCAAAATAATAGTTTTTGATGCAATTAAATCCCCATTTTTTCATCCTTCGCTCGATAGAACCAATCTCAGGCGCGAGGCTGAAAAGGCCCTTGATGAACTGCAGGAGATAATGGCCACAAATGCTCTTGACTTGGTTATACTGGATGAGTTCATCTGCCTGGTTTCAGAGGACGTAATCTCAGAGAGAGAAGCTATATCTTTTTTGCATCATAAACCAATGGCCATTGAGCTTGTTCTTACCGGCAGGGGTGCAACGGAAGGAATAATTGCAGAGGCTGACTATGTAACTTACATGAAACATATCAAACATCCCTATGACAAGGGAATAAAGGCTCGAAAGGGTATTGAGATCTAATTCGCCCTCTTCAGCTGCTTCCGCGTGTAAAGTATTCTTTGCAGAACCGTCAGATGGGTAAGTCCGGCGAGCAGCCAAAGCATCGCAACCATGTACCCGCTCACAGCGCCGATGAAGAGCAAAATTAAACGTTCCGGTCTTTCCATAAGCCCGTGAGTGCAAGACACTCCGAGCCCTTCAGCCCTTGCTCTGGCATAACTAATAATAAGAGAACCAACCAGCGTAATCAGGGCGAGAAACACCCCAGTCTTCTGTCCATTGCTTCCCAGGTTCCAGGCTATTGCAAGAAGAATGACAGAGTCGGAATACCTGTCGAGCACTGAATCAAGAAATGCACCGAATAACGAACTCTCCCCCCTGTTTCGAGCAACAATACCGTCAAGCATATCAAGAAGTCCAGCAGGCAGAAGGCAGAAAGCTCCAGCGATCAGGTTATGAGCCAGTAAGACACTTGATGCAACCGTAAGGGCAAAACCGGTAATTGTGATCGTATTTGGACTAAGGGGAATTCTCCTGGCAAATGCTTCCAAAGGCTTGTCCAGGGCATGACCTAATAGTTCACTCAGCATAGCAGAAGATCAACTATGACGTTCCGCCCGGATAAACTCCTCGACCATATCCCTTGCTGCGTCGTCCGTGAACTGCCTGGGCGGGTGCTTCATGAAGTAAGCAGAAGGTGATAGGAGGGGGCCAGAAGCTTTTCTATCCCTTGCAATACGACAGCACCGGACAGCGTCGATAACAACGCCGGAACTGTTTGGCGAGTCCTCAACAGAAAGTCTCATTTCAAGATGAAGAGGCATATTGCCGAATCCCCTGCCCTCTATTCTTAAGAAACAGACCTTGTTGTCATTGAGCCAGGGGATATAATCTGATGGGCCTATGTGGATATCTTCATGAGAAAGCGGAGAATGCATCTGAGACTGGACAGCCTCGGTCTTTGATATTTTCTTCATTGCAAGGCGCTGAGGGTTCAGCATATTAAGGAAGTCCGTATTGCCTCCCACATTCAGCTGATAAGTATGATCTATGGTTACGCCACGGTCTTCGAAAAGTTTCGTAAGGCCGCGATGTATGATAGTTGCTCCTATTTGGCTTTTGACATCATCACCTATAATCGGAATCCCTCGTTCCTCGAACCGGCGGGCCCATGACTTCTGCGATGCGATAAATACCGGAATGCAATTAATGAAGCTGACGCCTGCCTTTAGGCACGCTTCCGCGTAAAATGCAGTGGCCTTTTCAGACCCGACAGGCAGATAATTAAGAAGGATTTCTGTACCGGTTGATTTCAGGACTTTAACGACATCAACAGGCTTTTTGTCGGCGGGTATAAATCGCTGTTCGTCCGGATACTGGCCCATATGACCGGCAACACCATCAAGAATATTTCCCATGCTTACGGTCACGCCTGATTTTGAGCCGATCTTCTGAAACAATTTCGTGCAATTAGGCTTTGAGAAGATTGCCTCATGAAGTGGATTGCCGACTTTGCGCTTATCAATATCAAATGCGGCGACAACCCTGATGTCAGAAGGCAGGTAACCGCCGAGATTAAAGTGCATCAAGCCTGCGGATGAGTCGTTCTTTTTGCTCTTCCTGTAGAACTCAATGCCCTGGATAAGTGAACTCGCGCAGTTACCTACGCCTGCTATTGCAATACGGATTTCTTTCATTTTAATGCAGGTTCCCCTTTAGAGCTGTTTTTATTCGTTAACAAAACTTTATATATTAAAGATTCATATGAAGTCAAGAAATAATAAGGATTACTTTCTTCTTGCCATTATTATTTTCTTTGCTCTATAATAATTTTCCATGAAAACAAAGATATCGGTCATTGGCGCAGGTAACGTCGGAGCAACCACCGCAGAGCTCATTGCAAGGGATGGACTTGCTGATGTAGTCCTCTTTGATATTCATGAAGGCATTGCTCAGGGTAAAGCGCTTGACATAACAGAGGCCTGCCCTGTCTGGAGCTCCCCGTCAACAGTGACCGGCACCAGCAAGTTTGAGGAGACTGAAGGATCGGATATCATAGTCATCACTGCCGGCTTCCCCCGGAAACCTGGTATGAGCAGGGATGATCTGCTTATAGCCAATGCAGACGTCATTAAAGCGGTAACAGAAGGCACTGTGAAATATTCGCCTGACAGTATTATTGTCGTTGTAACTAATCCTATGGATGTTATGGCATATGCGGCGATGAAGGTCTCCGGTTTTTGCCGCGAGCGCGTTATAGGTATGGGTGGCGTACTGGACTCAGCCCGATTCAGGGCCTTTGTTGCGATGGAGGCAGGTGTCTCTGCTGCAGATGTTGAGGCCCTGGTGATGGGAGGACATGGCGACCAGATGGTCCCCCTGCCCCGTTTTACGACTGTCAAAGGCATACCAATTCCTGAGCTGATGGCAATGGATACAATAGAACATCTAATCGAAAGAACAAGAACCGGAGGTGCGGAAATCGTCAGCCTCCTTAAAAGCGGCAGTGCTTTCTATGCACCGGCAGCATCCACAGTGCAGATGGTTCGGTCAATTCTGTTCGATGAAAAAAGAATTCTTCCGTGTTCTGCATATCTGCAGGGCGAATACGGTTTTTCTGATCTCTTTGCAGGAGTCCCTGTTGTGCTTGGCAGAAACGGCATCGAAAGGATTGTTGTCATATCCCTCTCCCAGGAAGAGTTGTCTATGTTCAGCAGATCGGCAGCCGCTGTCAAGGGTATGATTGGTACGCTGAATCTCACGTAACAGTTGTCTGCATGTCTATACCCGAATCACGATAGCAAATCTCAACGTTATCTGAATTATTTTCATCACGACAGGATTTTTCTGTCAATTTATTGGAGGATCAGATGGAACAAAAAGAAGAAATGGATCAGACGCTGGTACTTATTAAACCGGACGCGCTCAAGAATTCATTGACCGGGTACGTGCTTTCCCAGCTTTCAGAATTTCACACAGGATTGCGCTTTGCAGGGGCGAAGATCGTGTATGTCAGCAATCTGCTTGCTGAGGAACATTACGCTGAGCATCGCGGCAAAATATTCTTCCCGTCTCTCCTGGAATATATTAAGGGAGAGCTTCATTACCCGGATGCGCCGTGGAAAAGGCGCGTAATTGCGCTTGTGTATCAGGGCCCTAATGTTGTGCAGAAAATCAGGGACATATGCGGTCCCACCAATCCACACGTTGCTCGGGAAAAAAGTCCGGGATGTATCCGGTCTCTTGGTGCTCTTGTTCCGCTCAAGGATGTCGATGGAACTGTTATCGGAGAGCGCATGGACAATCTTATTCACGCTTCTGCTGTGCCTGCGGATGCAGAACGGGAGATTAAACTTTGGTTCAGTCCTTCGGATATTCCGCCGTTCATGCGCACTTACGCTGCCGAAGTGAATGAGGCATTCTACTATTTCAAGGAAGGCAGGCTTCTTCTGAAACACGAACCCGGCAGTGTTTGTCTTCTCGCCCCCGGAGATATTGCATGGAAAACAGATCTTGATGCTCTTCGCTCACTGGAGCAAGGTTCGCCTTCAGCCACCTCGCTCGGGTCAGTTGCTGCAAAATATCTTATTAATACCGAGAAAATATAGACGCATCACTTTTGTAGTCGCATATTTTTGGCAGTTGTCCAATGGCGTGTCGCATCGTAGATGCTCGCGCCTTTTTTCTTTCCCTTTTACTGTTTCAGGATCAGAGCAACCGAGCTCAGTTATCATTCTATCAGCTTATAGATATTACTATAACTCATTGCAAAAAAAGCATTAATTGACTTTTTACAGAAAATGGCTGTAAAATTAAACAAGAGTAAATAGGGATCTACATAAGGAGACCTGAATGTTTGAGAAATTTACTGAACGTGGAAGAAAGGTTATCATCTTTGCCAAGGAAGAAGCAGAGAAAAGGCAGAATGATTACCTTGGAACTGAGCACCTTCTCCTGGCGATACTGAGGGAGGAAGATGGCCTGCCGATTGCTATACTGAAGAAAATGGGCTTGACTGTAGAGGAACTGCGGATGGAGATTGAAAGGAATCTCCCCGCTGGCATGAATCTCCTCAGCTTCGGCGATATCCCCTTTACGCCTAGGGCTAAAAAGGTCCTTGAACTCGCTGTTGAGGAAGCCAGATTGCTGGGCCACAACTACATTGGGAGTGAACACCTGCTTCTTGGGCTTATTCGTGAAGATGAGGGTATTGCAGGAAAAATTCTTCGCAACCTTGGGGCCAACCTTCTTGGCGCACGTCAGCTTACGATTAATCTCTCGATGAAGTCTTATGTTCAGGCAAGGGAGAAGAAGAGCAGTACCCCTGCCCTTGATGAATTCGGCAGGGATCTAACCATGCTTGCAAAAGAAAATCGTCTGGATCCTGTGATCGGCAGGGAGGATGAGATAGAGCGGCTGCTCCAGGTGCTTGGTAGAAGGATCAAGAATAACCCGGTAGTAATAGGCGAACCCGGTGTCGGAAAAACTGCCATTGTAGAAGGGCTTTGCCAGCGGATTGTGTCTGGTGACGTCCCGGAAACACTCTTAGGCAAAAGGATCATTTCCCTTGATCTCGGTGCACTCATTGCCGGTACAAAATATCGCGGACAATTTGAAGAAAGACTCAAGATAGTCATGAAGGAGATCGTCCAGGCTGATAATATTATTCTCTTTATTGATGAGCTCCATACGCTTATAGGAGCCGGTGCTGCTGAAGGATCTATCGATGCTTCCAGCATGCTGAAGCCTGCTCTTTCACGCGGGGAGATTCAATGTATCGGAGCGACGACGCCTGATGAATACAGAAAATACATTCAGAAAGACAGAGCTCTGGAGAGAAGGTTTCAGCCTATACAGGTTCAGCCGCCTGATGTTAATACAACGGTAGATATTCTTACAGGATTAAAATCGCGCTATGAGTCTCATCACAAGGTGAAAATTGCTCCTGAGGCGTTGAGCTCGTCTGCGAAACTCTCTGACCGTTATATTCAGGACAGATTTCTTCCTGACAAGGCGATTGACGTGATCGATGAGACAGGGTCGCGCATCAAATTGAAACGGTTAACGCCGCCCTTCGAGCTTAAAGATCTTGAATACAAACTGAACAGGCTCTCAAAGGAAAAGAATCTGTATATTAAACTGCACGATCTGGAAAAGGCATCTGCGGTTCGCGTCGATGAAGAAAAGCTCAAAAAGGTCTTTGAGCAGATGCAGAACTCATGGAAGGAGCGTTTGAGCCGGGAAATACCGGTTATGAATGAAGATGACGTAGCCTATACCATAGCCAAGATGACAGGCATTCCTATTGTCAAGTTAGAAGAACGGGAATCCGACAAACTTATCAGGATGGAAGATCAGCTGCACCATCGCATAATTGCGCAGGAAGAGGCAATCAGAGCTGTCTCGCGGGCCATACGCCGATCCAGAGCAGGACTGAAGAGCGTCAAGCGTCCGATTGGTTCCTTCTTCTTCCTTGGTCCAACGGGTGTAGGGAAGACCGAACTTGCTAAGGCTCTTGCCGAATTCATGTTCAACGATGAAAGCGCACTTATTAAGATTGACATGTCAGAGTACATGGAACGCTTCAATGTTTCCAAGTTGACTGGTGCACCTCCTGGCTATGTCGGATACGAAGAAGGAGGTATGCTCACAGAGCAGGTCAGAAAGAAACCCTATGCTGTCATCCTATTCGATGAGATCGAGAAGGCTCATCCTGATGTCTTTAATATGCTGTTGCAGGTTCTTGACGAAGGTGTTCTGACGGACAGTTTTGGAAGAAAGGTAGATTTCAGAAACACTCTGATTATCATGACTTCAAATCTTGGCGCGAGAATAATCGAAAAGGCTACTCCGCTGGGATTCCAACGCCATGAATCAGGCGATATTTACGAAAACATCAAGGAAAATGTCCTGAGTGAACTCAAAAAGACCTTTAATCCTGAGTTTCTGAACCGGGTTGATGATATCGTAGTGTTTCATCCATTGGACAAAAATCATCTCCTTTCTGTTATTGATCTGCTGATAGATGAGATGAATAAGGAGCTTATCGACCAGGAACTTGTTGTTGAGTTGTCTCATGAAGTCAAAGAATGGCTGCTGGATAAACATTACAAGCCGACGTATGGTGCACGACCGATGCGGAGAGCTATTCAGAGGGAGATTGAAGATACACTTTCCGAAGAGATTCTTAAGGGCAATTTCAAGAGTGGGCATAAGATCAAGGTGTTGCTTGAGGCAGGCACGCCGGTGTTTGTTGTTGCTGATGAAACGTCTGTTCTCTCCGGGGTTAACTAGAGAGCTATGCACAGTCAGATGAAGCGTCGCGTTATTGTCATAGTCATGCTGTTATTCGCAGCAGCAATGGTTCTCGTTGCTTCCCGTGTTGAAAAGAAATCTGAAGTGGCCGAGGGAATTCTCGCTCCGAAGCTCGATGTGAGGGATACCAAAACGGGTCAACCACTGGCACTCTCTCAGCTTAAGGGTAAGGTCGTTTTTGTTAATTTCTGGGCATCTTGGTGTCCGCCGTGCAAAGAGGAAATGCCCTCAATAGAAGCTCTCCATCGGGAATTGTTGAGAAATGAATCATTTCGCATGATAACTATTATCTACAAGGATGATCCAAGAACTGCAGCAGACTATATGCAAGCAAATAGTTTTACTTTTCCGTTATTTACCGATAATGACGGCCTCTCGGCACAGCGATACGGTGTAACAGGAGTACCGGAAACATATCTGGTCGATAAGAAAGGGGCTCTGCGAAAACGGGTAATCGGGCCAGCAGACTGGAATTCAGCTGAAGCAAAGGCTTTTATCAATTCACTCCTGTCTGAATAATGGGAACTCCCCATCCGCCCGAGAAAGCCCTTCTCTTCCTGGCACTGCTTTTTGCGGCTAAAGAGATTATCGACGTTTCCTTGCCGATTCTTGGAGAGCATTTTGGTGATATTCTCTTTGAAACCCCTGAAGCCGCCTGGAGCCACTCACACTATTATGATAAAGAACTCGGAACGCCTGTTATCAGACGTTTCATTTTTTTTAGAAGTCTTTTTGACGCTGCAAGACTGCCAGAGATTAAACTTCAGACCAATAGCCTGGAAGACGCCTTCTCTCGGGAGGGAAAAAGAAGAATCAATATCGATCCCGGATATATTACATCATCAAAGGTGGTGTTAGCTTCAGCCAAGGACTATTCACACAGACTCTATCTCGGACGGGGCATCTATGGGGAGGTGGCGCTATATTTCCAGGGAAACAGATTCCACCCTATGCCCTACACGTATCAGGATTATCGGGAACCCGGCGGGGTGGACATGTTCGAAAAGGCGAGGAGGGAACTGAAAAAGTTGACAGGAAGTCTTAGACAATCACCAGGTTATCACGATGTATTGCCTCGTCAGAATATTTAAATCCCAAAATATCTTCTATGTCACTCGTTTTCCTTCCCATGATTTTCTTTAGATCAGCTGAAGAATAATTGATCAGACCTTTGGCAATCCTCTTGCCATTTCCTGAAAGGCAATAGACAGAATCGCCCACTTCAAAGGTCCCCTCAACAGAGACAATGCCTGATGGAAGAAGGCTCTTGCTGCCATCCCGGACAGCGATGACAGCACCTTCGTCAAGGATAATGCTCCCTTTCGAACGACTGCTGTACGCAATCCAGCCTTTCCGCTGTGAGATCCTGTCTCCCTTTGGCTTAAAGCAAGTGCCGTAATGCTGACCTTTGACCGCAGGAATGAGCAATCCGGCCTTCTTTCCATTGATGATGTTCACAGCAATTCCGTGTGCTGTAGCTTTTTTGGCTGCAAGTATCTTTGAATACATTCCTCCGGTTCCCACGCTGCTCCCCGCGTCACCGGCCAGCTGCTCTATCGAGGGTGTAATCTCTTCGACATAAGATATGATTTCCGCATGCGGATTGGTTTTTGGGTCGTCCTCATACAGGCCGTCAACATCAGAAAGAATAAAGAGATGATCTGCCTCAATCATAATGGCAACAAGTGAGGCGAGATTGTCGTTATCTCCGAACTTTATTTCATCCGTTGTAATCGTGTCGTTCTCATTAATAACCGGTATGATGTCATAGGAGAGCAACGTCATGAGCGTATTCTTGGCGTTGATATATTTCTTTCTTTCTGCGAAGTCTTCTCGTGTAAGGAGTATCTGGGCAACTTTTTTCCCGTTGTCTGCAAAGGCCTTTTCATATGCCCACATTAGGCTGCTCTGTCCAACGGCAGCTGCAGCCTGCTTGAATCTGATATCGGTCGGTTTTGTCTTCATGCCAAGTTTTTTCATGCCGGCAGCAACAGCGCCTGATGAAACAATAACTACATCGCTGCCTTCAGATGCGATGATCGATATATCTCCCGAGATCCGGTCGATCATGGTTGTGTCCAGCCCCTCATGCGCTGATGCAATGATATTGCTTCCTATTTTAACGACTATCCGCTTCAACCTTTTCCCGCTCCCCGATGAGGGTATCACCAAGATATTTTAGCATCTCCTGTGTTCCCTTTCTTGTAACAGAAGAGATGGCATAAAAATCAATAGCATTAGTTTTGCAATATTCCCTGAGCAAGTCAAGCCTGTCGGTATCAGAGGCTGCATCAATTTTAGATGCAACGACTGCGTGTCTCTTTGCGATAAGGTCGTGACCGTACAGATTTAGTTCTTGTCTAATCTTCTTATACTGCTCCACAGGGTTTATTTCAGACATGTCGGAGACGTCAATGAGATGCAAAAAGATTCTCGTTCTTTCAATGTGCCGCAAGAACTGAAATCCAAGCCCTGCCCCCTTGTGTGCACCTTCAATGAGTCCAGGTATATCAGCTACAACAAAGCTTGTATAGTCGCCAAACTTAACTACACCAAGATTAGGAACAAGGGTTGTAAAAGGATAATCAGCTATTTTTGGGCGGGCGGATGAAATGACTGATATAAGGGTCGATTTGCCGGCGTTTGGCAGTCCGACAAGCCCTACATCAGCGAGAAGCTTCAACTCAAGGATAAAATGTTTCTCTTCGCCCTCCTCGCCGGGTTGGGCAAAGCGCGGTACTTGACGCGTCGCAGTTGCGAAATGCTGATTTCCCTGTCCGCCTCTTCCTCCTCTCGCGGAAACAAACTCCTGCGCATCATTGACAAGATCGGCAACAACGTTGCCGGATTCCTTATCTTTGATTATTGTTCCTAAAGGGACAGGAATAATGAGATCTGCTCCATCTCTTCCGTGCATTCTCTGTCCCATGCCATGCTGACCGTTTATTGCCTTATACTCCCGACGATATCGGAAGTCGAGGAGTGTGTTCAGGTTCATTGACGCACGAAAAATAATATGGCCGCCCCTGCCACCGTCACCCCCGTCAGGACCTCCCCGGGGAACGTATTTCTCTCTCCGAAAGCTGACGCATCCGCGCCCTCCTCTGCCGGCCAAGACATATATCTCTGCATAATCAACGAACTTCATCTGAAAATAAAAAAGGCAGATGCAAATCTGCCTTTTCACGCCTCCTGAAAGCTTTACTTATTGCTGAGCTGTTGGATAAACGCTAATCTTGAGCCTGATACTATCTTTTCTCTCAAACTGAACTACTCCATCGATAAGCGCAAATAGAGTATCGTCAGAACCCTTTCCCACATTATTACCCGGGTGAAACTTGGTTCCCCTCTGCCTGACAAGAATATTTCCTGCCCGGACGATCTGCCCTCCAAATCTCTTTACACCAAGTCGTTGAGCCTGACTGTCACGACCGTTTCTTGAACTGCCTACTCCTTTTTTGTGTGCCATGCTATCCTCCGGCTACGATGTCCTGAATTTTTACGAGAGAGTATGGCTGACGGTGCCCTCTCAGTTTCTTGTGGCCCTTGCGGGGCTTTTTCTTGAAAACCATAACCTTCTTTGCCTTATCGTCCTTCAGAATCTCCGCCTTCACAGACGCATTCTTTAAATAAGGACTGCCAATCATGGTTGTTTCATCCTTTGATACCAACAGAACCTTATCAAATATGACATTCATATCACCTGATGTCGTAAGTTTTTGGACCTTTATGGTGTCTCCAGGTGCTACCTTAAGCTGAAACCCTGCTGCATCAATAATTGCGTACATAGTTAACTCACCTCCGATCATATATTAAATACGATAAAGGCAGAAAAAGTCAATATTTTCACTGCAAAATACAGCGGTAAGTGTGTTTGTTAGAGAAGATATTCAGCAAGGTTTATTCTGTATTTACTCGGGTCCATGGTTTTGCTGATCGACCGCAGGAATATATCTTTTTCGTTCTTTTCGGTAAGATCGACCGTTGTTCCCTTGATCCTGATGCCTTTACTGTCAACGATAACCATGACGCGTGGACGCGCTGGAAAAATCTGATTACTCTCGCAAACCAACCCAAGTTCCTTTGTGTCGAGCATGACAAGTGTTCCGATAGGATAGATGCCGACCATATTCGTAAAAAATTTGAACAGCAACGGATCGAGTTGCGTGCCTGCCCGCTCCATCATGATACTCAGCGCCTTGTCAGGCGACATGGGGGTTCGAGAATAGACGCGTGCAGAGGTCATCGCATCATACTGGTCAGCGAGACTGATGATACGGCTGTGCAGTGCAAGTTCCAAGGGTTTGCGTACCTTAGGATATCCTGTAAGGTCGAAATTCATATGGTGTTCAAAAGCAACAATCGCAGATTTTATGGTAAGATCATCAAATTTCTTGAGCTTCAGCACTGCCTTAAGCCCCCAAACTGGATGTTTTCTTATGATTTTCCACTCATCATCAGTGAAATTGGTCGGTTTATTGAGAACCTCATTGGGAATTTCCATTTTGCCTATGTCATGAAACAAAGCGACCATGCCAAGATCTGTAAGCATTTTGCGATTAAGCCCCAGCCTCTGGCCAAGGGCTACAGATAGAATGCTTACGTTAACGGAATGATGATACGTGTATTCGTCATAATCCTTTATGGCAGTCATGCCGAGCAGCATCTGCTCTTCCTCGAGGATCTGGTCTACCATGGATTCGACAACTCTCTTTGCCTTCTTGATGTTAACCTTTTCGCCGGCCTTCATCTTATTCATCACGCCCTGCGTAAAAGAAACCGCATTAAAATAGGTCTTTTTGACCATCTTCCTGACATCGTAAGAGTCCTCTTCAACAACTTTTTGCAGCCTCCCAACGCTGATCGTTCTGACATCAGCCATCTTTTCATCTAGAGCCAAAAACGGTTCCTGTGAGAAGGTCGCTGCAATACAGGCCCTAATAAAGGCCTTAATATCTTCTGATCTGATCTGACTCCTGAACACGACGCTTCCGAGTTCCCGTTTCTTGAATTCCCTCACCAGAAAGTCAAAATTAAGCAGATACTCCAGTGAATAGCGTATGCGGTATTCATTGATGTAAAAGAACTCCCCCCGCAGTTCGAGCGTAACGATATTTTCCTGCTCAACAAAGGTATTGAGCATAGCGACAAGCCGGCTCATAGAGGAAACAAGGGCAACGTTATTCGCTTCATGTATCTGGGATGTGCGCAGTACAATAGAAAGCTGATTGATAAGTTCCTTGGCATGTTTATGCAGTTCACGATCCTGTTTATTGTCCATGTTCTAGCCTCTTGATGGCAGTATAGGAAAACTCCCTGATCAGTTTACTGTTCTCGCCCTTGAACTTCTGCAGAAGAGGAATAGCTTCTTTGTTCCCGAGAATACCAAGGCCATATGCCGCACATGCCCTGGCCTCATCACTTTTTGCGCTGCTGAAGAAAAAAGATTTCTTCTTCAGAATCTCTGAAAGAAAAGCAAATACTTCCTTATCTTTCCAATGAGAAATGACCTCAAAGTATTCCTTCTTCTCATCAAAATCCTTGTCCTTAAAGGTCGCGTTATTGATGCGGTCCATGATGATTCTTTTTGCTGCCTCAGACGCTACAGTTCCAAGTGCCCTGAGCGCTGCCGACCGCACCTGAATCTCCGGATCTTCAAGACATTCCCTCAGGGTTTGAAATACGCCTCCGCCGCCAAGCTCACCCAGAGCCCTGATTACTTCTTTTCTTACCCTGATATCCGCATGCCGCACGGTCTTGAGCAGAAATTCCACTGCCCGTTTATCAGATATCTTTCTGAGTATATAAATAATATTTCTTACAACAAACCAGCGGGAATCGTTCAACCCTTTCGACAGGGTCATGATATCCTTGGGGCCGATATAGATGAGTGCATCGATCACTACTTTTCTGGCATGAATACTCTTCAATTCACCTAAAATGTTCATTAAGGGCGTGACCGCATTCTTGTCAAGAAGTAATACAAGGTCCTCAATGATCTTATCTTCCAGCTCCTGTCCGGCATCAAGGATCTCGCCGAGAGCTTTAATGATCGTATCGCTTCCTGCAAAGGCGATGATCTTTCTGAAATATGTTTTGATCTCCCCGGAAACGTTTGCATCATTCAGGACATCCTGAAGGCGAGACAAGATGCTGGTGACCATAGGTATATCGCCCTGTGTCATCGAAAACTCAACCGCATTCATGAAATAAACCGAGAGATCTTCGAAATCATTGCGCGTTTCGGCCAAATACATGAGCTCAAAAAGTATGTCGACAAGTTTCCCTGTCTTGTCCTGGGCATCCCTCTCGAGTTCCTGCATCAGATGCTGCAGATCCTTGTCGGTGAGTGGAACAATGTCCACATCTTTAAGGGGCTCATCCTCTCTTGATGCATCCTGATATGCCTTCATTACGCTGTCAGGATCATTGGTAACTTCCTCAATATGCTCAACCGCAGTTGACTCGTAGTCGTCCTCATCAGCAAGGATAACATCGTCAGCGATATGCTGGATGTTCTGAAAATCCTTTTCCCACAAGAGGGTAACTATGTCGTCGTCCAGGACCTCACGGTCAAAGTCCATTGCCGTAATCTTCAGAAACTCTTCCATTTCATCGGCAGTCAGCCCCTTCCGGAAGGTTAATTCTCGCAGTCCATCCTTGAACAGGAAGAGAGCAAAGTTATCTTCTTTTTCTGTATTGGAGTATATCTGTTCATTCTCCCATGTGATATCGTTCTGCCGTATCTTAAGAACAAGGTCTTCTCGGTAGTCAAAGTAATCACGAAAGCGATCATACGTGTCTTCGAGGGTTTTAACATATATAGGATTATTCGATGGATACATTCGTATCATTTTTTTTGATTTGAGTATAGCCTGAATAACATCCTTCGATGCTTTTAGATCGTCTTGTATTTCCATATTAATTAGTTATCATAGGGCAAGAAGGTTGTCAATGACCGTTACACAATCGGTATCCTGCGCTCCCGTGCAAAGGTTCTGATGATAACCGTTGCAAGATACAAGCGCTGGAGTTTAAGATTCCTCATCCTTATCGCAGCAATATCATTTGCCGGAAATTTTTCCGCGCGAAGAAATTTCTGAGTTTTGTCAATCTCGTGATAGAATTCTTTCAGTGCCTCTGGCTCAAAGGGCTTCAAGAAAATAGGATTTACCGCAACATATCCTTCTGCCACGTCCATGGTAAGCGCCTTATTGCTCTTTCCTCGTACGTTACCCATGAGATTCCTTTCTGAAGATGATTCTTGAAAGAAGTATCCCGATTTCATAGAGAAGAATGATGGGGATTGCCATAAGCGACTGATTAAATGCATCTGGGGTCGGTGTGAGCGCCGCCGCAATTATAAAGGCTGCAAGAATGGCATACTTTCGGTTACGTGCAAGCGCAGACGGCGTGACAATGCCGAATCTGGTAAGAAAAATGATAACAAGAGGAAGTTCAAATATTGCACCAAAGGCAAGGATGAACTTCAGACAGAAATCAATATAGCTGCCGACTGAGAGCATCGGTGTCATCTGTGCGGTTTTGTACCCTAGCAGAAAGGTCATGGCAAAAGGAAGAATGATGAGAAAACAGAAAACAGCCCCGGCTGTGAACATGAGAACAGCAAAGAACATGAACGGCAGAAAATACTTCTTTTCCTTCGGTAAAAGCCCGGGTGCAATGAATTTCCAGAATTGAAGAAAAATGACAGGAAGGGAAAGAACAAGAGCTGCCATAAAAGCGACCTTGAAATGCATCCAGAAGGCCTCTGCAGGGGCAAGAAAAACCAGCGGCGTCGGCGGTTTTTCAATAAACTGAAGGTGGGGAGCTGTTACGGACAGTTTCACCTCTGCCTTGAGAGGAAGAGTTAGCGCACCGAAGATTTCCCCTGAATAATTAAAGGAGATAAGAAAAATGAAAAGAACTGATCCAAGAGATACGAATATCCTCTTCCTGAGTTCGGTAAGGTGATCTGTGAGAGGCATCTTATACTCTTCCAAGAGTTATCCCTTATCCTCTTTCTTTAAGACTTCAGCTTCAGGAAGATTTTGATCAGCCTTTATTTCATCCTTAGGAAGATTGTTGATAATATCTGCATCCGGCAACTTATAATCCACGTTGAGTTCATTCTCAATCTGACTTTTTGCGATATAGACACCCCTTTTAATCTCAGTCATCCACTTACCCATGGTCCTCGCAAGCTCCGGCAGCTTTTTAGGTCCAAAAACAAGAAGGGCGACGACAAAAATGATTACCAGTTCCTGGAATCCGATATCAAACATTATCCACGCTCAGACTTCCCTATTCTTCTTCATAAATCATCCTGACCTTCTTCTTCCCTTTGGCATTCGTAAAGCTGACCGACAACATAAGCCTGTACTCCGGCGACCTGGCCTTAAAATCAGCTCCCACTCCGACAGTAGTATAAATAAAATCCGTAGTCTTGAAGCGATATCCGAAGCGGGCTTCTAATTGATCATATTCCTTTGAGAAATGCACTTTTCTCGCAAGAAACTCGGCAAGGATCTCCGAATCGTGCGTTGCTGAAAACTCAACTCCGGAAGTAAGAAGGATTTCGTCCTGAAGGCTACCCTTTCCGGGATGTTCATAAAAGAGATTAAAGCTTCCACGAAATGGCCCAAGCCTCTTGCTCAGGATTAAGCCCAGGCCGGTCCGACCACCACTAGTAAAATGATCAAGGCCTGAAGGAATAGATGCCGTTACAATATAGGCGAGCGAAGGTCCATATTTCCCCTCGTTATAGAAGCGGTGCTTGAAACCGAGGGCGATATCCTCAATGCCATCAACTGCGCCAAGATACCTATATACATAAGGAACGGTGATCATGACTTCCAGATTATCGCTAAGCCCAAAGGCTCCTCTGAGCTGAACTCTGTAGAAATTCGGCTCCCTTGAGCGTTCAAATGCCAGTTCGATCGATGTTTTATTTTTCGGAAGACTTTCAGCGCTGAATGTTGAAAAAACGCCATCCGATGCAACAGGTTGCAGTCCCGAAATATCAAACGCGAAAATCTCGCCGGAAAAGAGAAAAAAAGCAATAATAATGAGGAGTTCTTTCACCGCTTGAAACATACCAGATACCAGTAATTACTGTCAATGCGGTTTTCTATTTCTTCTTTCACCTCAGAACCGCTGGAACGCTTCGTTGACAAAAAAATCCCAGTGACCATATAATTAAAAATTCTATTGTGGAGGTCAGTCATGTCTGAATATGTATTTGAGGCAACATCGGCGTCATGGGATAAAGAGGTATTAGGTCACAGCGGTATTGTAATGGTGGATTTTTGGGCTGTCTGGTGCGGGCCTTGCCGCATGATCGCCCCGACGGTTGAGGAACTTGCAAAGGAATATGCCGAAAAAATAAAAGTGATGAAGCTCAATACTGACGAAAATCCTGAAGTAGCAAGCAGATACAAGATTATGGGAATCCCCAGCATTATCTTTTTCAAGAACGGCCAGGAAGCAGACCGCATCGTTGGTGCTGTTCCTAAACCTCAGCTCAAGGCAAAGATTGACAGCCTGCTCTCCTAAACCTGTATTTCTGTTAAGTTAACGCACGGAATTTACATGAAGAAATACTATTTTCTTTTTCTTTTATTTGCGCTCGGCCTCGTCGTAGCAGCCTGCAGCAAAACTGACACCACATCTCCTGCGGGATTACCTGCTGAACGTAATGCTGTTGCTCCTGATTTTGCGCTAAAGGATCTCACCGGCAGAACTATTTCGCTCTCTGAGTATAAGGGACAGGTGGTCCTTCTTGAATTTTGGGCAACATGGTGTCCGCCATGCAAGGCTTCAGTCCCGGCATTAGTAGAACTTACAAGGAAATACGGGCAGAAGGGTTTTATTGTAATTGGTGTGTCCATAGACACCGACTCTGATGCTTCAGAAAAGGTAAGGCAGTTCTCAGCCACACATAACATAAACTATCCTGTTCTTATGGCCAATGAAACGATATCCAAAACATATAATGTCATGAGCATACCGACCAGTTTCCTCATTGGGAAAGATGGCAAAATCATCGATATTTTCAAAGGCTATTCTGAAGAGTTCGACCACAAAATCTCAGCTCAGATAGAGAAACTCCTCTAATGTTCGATAACATCAGCGAGAAGCTTGAATCAATTTTCAAGAAACTCAAAGGCCGAGGCCTTATCAAAGAAGAAGATATCGATGCAGCGCTGAAGGAGGTAAGACTGGCCCTCCTTGAGGCTGACGTGAATTTCAAGGTAGTGAAGGATTTTGTCCAGAGAATCAAAGAAAAAGCTCTTGGCAGGGAAGTTTTCGAAAGTCTTACCCCCGGGCAGCAGGTTGTTAAAATCGTACATGATGAGCTTTGCACCCTTCTGGGGAGTGCGAATGCAAAGATTATGCTTTCCCCGAATCCGCCGACAATTATCATGATGGTTGGCCTGCAAGGCTCTGGCAAAACAACATCCGCAGCAAAGCTTGCAAAACATTTCAAGAAGGAGGGAAGGCGCCCTCTTCTTGCTGCTTGTGACCTGCAGCGGCCGGCAGCAATTGATCAACTCTTGGCTCTCGGCGCCCAGATTGGGGTTCCGGTTTTTGCTTCGCACGACACCAGAGATCCGGTAGCCGTCTCCCTTGAAGCCCTCAAGAAGGCACGAACTGAGGCCTATGATATTCTCATTATTGACACTGCAGGCCGACTTCATGTAGACGAATCGCTCATGACAGAACTTAAGAATGTTAAGAGCAGTCTTGAGCCAAAAGAGATACTGTTCGTTGCTGATGCCATGACCGGACAGGATGCTGTGAACATTGCGAAACAGTTTAGCGATCAGATCGGTATAGACGGTATTATTCTGACCAAAATGGACGGCGATGCCCGTGGCGGAGCAGCCCTTTCTATGCGGGAAATTACGCAGAAACCGATCAAGTTCATTGGTGTAGGCGAAAAGATCGATATGCTCGAACCCTTTCATCCTGATCGTATAGCCTCCCGCATTCTTGGCATGGGTGATGTCCTCAGTCTTATCGAGCATGCGCAACGGTCTTTTGATCAGAAAGAGGCAGAAACTCTTCAGAAACGAATACTTGAAGACTCTTTCACGTTTGATGACCTGAGGGAACAGCTCAAGAAGATACGGAGCATGGGACCACTGGAAAGCATTTTGGGGATGATCCCCGGCATGAATAAGATTAAAAATATGCAGGTCGATGAGCGCGAGTTTGTGAAGATCGAAGCGATCATAAGTTCCATGGCTAAAAAGGAGCGTTCAAACCACAACATCCTTAATGGAAGCAGAAGAAAGCGCATTGCCATGGGAAGTGGAACCACCGTGGCTGATGTCAACAGGGTAGTCAAACAGTATGTTGAGCTGAAAAAGATGCTCAAGATGTTCAAGGGCAAGAAAAACATCAAGCTGCCGCGGTTTTTTTGACTCTGATATACTTTACTTTTCTCCGTAATTTATATTAAAATTCGTGATTAAAACAGGAGGTGTTTTTTGGTAAAAATCAGACTTACAAGATTAGGGTCACATAAGAAGCCTTTCTACCGGATGTTGGTAACTGATTCACGTACGCGCAGAAACGGCCCCTTTATCGAAATTCTGGGCACATATGATCCGCTGAAGGAACCGTCGGAGATCAAGATCGATGTCGCGAGGGCAAAGCACTGGATCGAAAAGGGAGCTCAGCCAACGGACATTGCGAAAAAACTCATAGAGAAAGCTGGAGCGTAATATCAATATCGTCTGCCTGCGGGTAGGCGATATTCAGGGTGTCTGTTAAAAAACGGCAAAAGCTCTTCCGGGTTACATCCCTAAAATCATCGAGTAAGGAGATCCTGCTTTAAATCATATTGCTGTAGCGCGCATCATAAAAGAACGAGGGATCAAAGGAGAAGTGAAGGCCTTCCCTCTTTCAGAAGCAGCCCAATCACTTCCCCCCTTTACTGAAGCGCATATAGTCATGCCTGCGGGAGCAGTCCGGAAAATAATTATTCTATCAATCAGGACTGACAGGGAATCTCTCCTTATCTCATTTGAAGGCATATCCAATTGCGAAGAGGCCTCAATGCTCAGAAATGCCACGATTGAGGTTGACGTATCAATGATGCCGGAATTGAGAAAGAATCAATACTATTACCATCAGATTATAGGCCTTTCGGTAGTTACTGTCGCTGGCGAAATGATAGGAAAGGTTATCGACATCATGGAAACGCCTGGCAATGAAGTGTATGTTATTCAGGGCATGGGCAAGGAATATCTTATTCCTGCAGTAAAGCCTATCATTACAGCTATAGATCTCAATGCGGGCACCATGACCATAACGCCAATCGATGGACTTCTGGATTGATCAGGATAAGACTGATATAAACATGCATTCAACCTCATTGCATGCATAAGCGCTTCAGCATTATTACGATATTTCCTGAGATGGTTCATGCCTATCTGGGATGCAGCATACTCAAGCGTGCCATTGACAGGGAACTTATCAGCGTTGCCGTGCATAATCTTCGGGATTACAGTATTGACAAGCATCACTCAGTTGATGACTATGCATACGGTGGCGGCCCCGGCATGGTAATGAAACCGGAAATGTTCTTCAGGATCATGGAGGCGCATTGGCCCGCAAAGGATAATCTCAGGGTTATCATGCTCTCCCCGCGCGGCAGAGTGTTCAATCAGAGCGTTGCCCGAGAGCTCGCAGATGAGACAAAAGAGCTGCTCTTTCTCTGCGGCAGATACGAAGCCATCGACGAGAGGGTAAGTGATCATCTCGTCGATGATGAAATTTCGATTGGTGACTACGTTTTGACTGGCGGAGAACTGCCTGCTTTGGTTATAATAGATGCCGTTTCCCGGCTTTTGCCTGACGTGCTTGGCGACAGTCAGTCGGTAGAGGATGAATCGTTCAGTCATGGATTGCTCGATTATCCGCACTACACACGGCCTGAGCAGTTCAGGGACATGAGTGTGCCTAAGGTGCTGCTTTCGGGCAATCATGAGGAGATACGAAAATGGAGAATAAAGCAGTCATTAAAGGCCACGTTGCATAAGAGGCCTGATCTGCTGGAATCATACAGTCTCTCGCTTGAAGAGAAATTACTTTTGGAACAGATAAAGGAGGAAACATCATGAACATCATTAATGCAATCGAGGAAGGGTTCAAGAGAGATCTTGGAGTCTTTAATGTTGGCGATACCGTTAAGGTCTATGTGAAAGTCGTCGAGGGAGACAAGGAAAGGATTCAGCCTTTCCAGGGCCTTGTAATCGGCAGAAAGGGCTGCGGCACGCGCGAGTCCTTCACGGTCAGAAAGGTCTCCTTTGGAGTCGGCGTTGAAAGGATTTTCCCTGTATGCTCTCCCACGGTTGACCGCGTAGAGATCATTAAGCAGGGGAAAGTAAAGCGGGCAAAGCTGTATTACATCAGAGAGAAGAAGGGCAAGGCCGCAAAGATCAAAGAGAAAGACTTTTCCGCGAAATAGCTCTGTCATGGATATTTACCGGCATGACGATTCTTTCAGAGATGAAGGATTTCGGGTCATCGCTGGCATAGACGAAGCAGGACGGGGCCCCTTGGCGGGCCCCGTTGTAGCAGCCGCAGTAATCCTTCCCCCGCATATCAGAATAAAAGGCCTCCGTGATTCAAAAAAAGTCCCTGAAAAAGAAAGAACTCTTTTGTTCTGGGAGGTTCTTGTGTCTGCCTCGGCCATTGGTATTGGTATTGTGGATAATCTTGAGATTGACAGAATTAATATTCTGAACGCTACAAAATCGGCAATGAAGCAGGCAGTCGAAGATCTTGCATGGTCTCCGGACGCCCTGCTTGTGGACGCAGTGACAATTCCAGCCATAACGTTAAGGCAGTTTCCGATCATCAAAGGCGATGCGAAGAGTGCCTCAGTAGCTGCAGCATCCATCATTGCAAAATATGTCAGAGATGCACTAATGCTTCACTATGACAACCTTTACCCTGAGTATCATTTTAGAAGACATAAGGGTTACGGCACGAAGGATCATATCAGAATAATCACGCAGCTGGGCCCCTGTCCAATTCACCGAAAATCATTCAGGCCAGTTGCGTCCTCTTGCCGTTCTTTTGCATTGTCTTAAAGCTTTTTTTTGCATATACTAATTTCATGATTATTATTACCGATCAGGAACGTATCGACGAAGCCCTTGAACTGCTCTGGGTCCTCGAAGAGGACAATCACCGTGGCATGACTCATTACAAGTTAAGTTCTGACGATGCCGATACTGATTCCATGATCGAGACACTGATGCATCACGGGCTCGCTTCTGTTAACGGCGCTGATATTAGTCTTACGGACAAGGGGAAGAAAGCGGCACGTGGTCTCATACGGAGGCAGCGGCTTGCTGAGCGGCTTTTTACCGACGTATTCGAAATGCCTGATGATACGGTTGTGAGCGATGCCTGCAAGATGGAACACATTCTGAGTGAGGAACTCACCGAGAGCGTCTGCACGTTTCTTGGACATCCCCCAACCTGCCCTCACGGTAAGGCAATTCCCCGTGGTGAATGCTGCAGGAAATTCAAGATTGAGGTGACCCCGGTAGTAACGCGTCTTTCTGAATTCGAAGTGGGAGCAAAGGGAAGGATTACCTTCATCGTACCTTCTGATCCATCAAGAATCAGCAAGCTGAATTCGCTTGGGATGGCCGCCGGGAGTGTTATCAGGCTTATTCAGAAAACACCCTCATTTGTCTTGAGCATAGACGAAACTACCGTTGCATTGGATCCGGAGATTGCCAAAGAGATCTATGTCAGAAAGGCCATAGCCTAATCTCCTGCCCCTGAAGTGCATAGACCATGACTTCACTGGAACAGAGAATAGAGCAGGCGCATACTGCTCAGGACGAGGAACTCTGGTCGCTTGTTCGTGATACTAATCCCCAGGTCATTCTGAATGTAACACTCAACAGAAGCTTGAATGAGGAAATGGTTTTATTTCTTGCAAAGGCCAGAAATACGCCCGCCGAGGCCCTCGGTTTTCTTGCAAGCGACATCCGATTTAAGGAGAGTTACAAGCTTAAACTTGCTCTCTGCAGAAATCCCAAAACCCCGCCGAGAGTGAGTTTTTCCCTGCTGAAATTCCTCCGCATTTTTGATCTTGGAGATATGACAAGAAATCAGTCAGTTCCTGTGACCCTACGCCAGAAAATAGAACTGATGCTTACTGAGAAAATACCGTCCCTGCCCTCGGGAGTGCGAATAGCGCTTGCCAAGAGATCAAACTGCTCAATTGTCATGGCGATCATGGCTCGGGGAGACAGCAATGTGGTCAATGCATGCCTTGACAGTCCGGTTATTACGGAGACTCATCTTTGTGAAACTATCAATAGATCCACCGTGAAGCCTGCGATAATTCATATGATTTCCGTACACCCAAAATGGTCATTGCGCTATGCAGTTAAATACAGCTTGATAAGGAACTTCCACACCCCCATGGTTTACGTGTCACGATTCATTCCTGATATGAAAACAAGTGATCTCAGAGAACTCTATTCCTATGAGAGTCTTCCGAAATCAACCAGGCCCTATATATTCTCTGAGCTGAGAGAACGCGGCAAAACCGTTGAAATGCCTGAGGAAGAGACCTATGAAATATCCGGAGACGATGACTATGACAATCGTGATGATATCCCCTACCATACGGACAGATAGACTGCATGTGAGCAAAGCTTGTCGTATCAGCGCTTTATCTTCTCCAGTGAGTTCTGGTATCTTCTATCTATGCTATTAAGAAGATTATTCTACATAAGCTTTGCACTCCTGTTTGTTTTCACTTCAGGGGTTTGCGGATATATGGTTATTGAAGGCTGGCCCCTGCTTGATTCCCTCTATATGACCGTTATTACCATTGCTTCGGTGGGATTCATGGAAGTCCACCCGCTTTCAGAACAAGGAAGGATATTTACAATATTGCTCATATTAGGTGGCACAGGCGTCCTTGTTTATGGTGTATCATCAATCATCGCATTTATTGTTGAGGGAGAACTGACAGATGCGCTGAGGAGGAGAAAGATGCAGAAGAAAATAGCCGGCATGAAAGGTCACGTTATTATTTGCGGTGTAGGACAAACCGGTAAACATGTCCTCGAAGAAATGGTCAGAACGCGGAATAATGTCGTTGCTATCGACAGAGATCCGTTAATGATCAAGTTGCTTGATGAGCAGGGCATATGTTATGTGCAGGGTGATGCAACTCATAATACTGTACTTCAGGCGGCCGGCATTGAAAATGCCCGCGGAATCGTGTCGGCACTCCAGTCAGATGCTGAAAATCTTCTTGTTGTCTTTACAGCAAAAAGGCTTAATCCGGTGGTCAGAGTAATATCCAGGGCTGTTGAGGAGGAGTCTGAACAGAAGATCCGAATGGCTGGAGCTGACAGCGTTGTAATGCCTAATTATATCGGTGGTCTCAGAATGGCATCCGAGCTGATCAGGCCATCAGTCGTTTCTTTTCTCGACCTTATGCTCAGGTCACAGGAAAAAACCATCAGGGTAGAAGAACTGGCAATCGATGCTCTCTCTCCCTATCGCGACAAAACTCTCCAGGCAACGGGAATATTGACGAAGAAAGATGTGACTGTCGTAGCGCTCAGCAGACAACCGGAAAAATCGTATGAATTCAACCCCCCTGAAAACGCGATATTGAGGTCAGGTGATGTGGTCATCCTCATGGGCGATATTAATGCCATTAACGGCATCAAAGGTGTCGTTCGCTAATTGTGTTCTAGTACGAAGTCTTGCGCTGCATTATAGAAAAGCTCATTTGCCTGCCTGGAGGCGCTGACAAAATAGACACAGTCGAATTTAGCGTATTTCTTTCTCCCCGGTGACATTGTGCAGTTCCTTTAGTGCATCTCCTAAAAGATTAAAGCTGATAGCAGTAACCGCTATCATTGTACCGGGGAAAAATACCATCCAGGGCGCTGAATTGATAAAGACCCTGCTTGAGCTGATCATCGAGCCCCACGTTGCAGTTGGCGGCTGGGCCCCAAGACCAAGGAAACTGAGTCCTGCCTCGGTCAAGATATATCCTCCTGCCTTCAGTCCTGCCATCACAAAGGCCAGAGGAATGCACTGGGGTAGCAGATGAACCAGGACTACTCGAGCATGGCTGCAGCCCAAGGCGCGGGCAGCCTCAATGAATGCAGATTCCTTGAGCGATAAAACATGTCCTCTGATAAGTCGAGCAAAGGATGTCCAGCCGACAGCAGAAAGCGCGATCATAACCGCGAAGATTCCCTCCCCGAGAACAAGGGATATGCCAATTGCAAGCAAGAATGCAGGAAAAGAGAGAATGAGGTCTACCAGCGCCATCAGGGCTATGTCAGTTTTTCCGCCCACATATCCGGAAATCAGTCCGACTGTCATCCCAATGCTCATGCTCAAGAGTGCTGCAAGCACGGAAATGCCGATTGATATCTTTCCCCCATACATCACTCGCGCAAGGATGTCCCGGCCTTTGTTGTCTGTGCCGAGGATATGTCTCAATGACGGGGGCTCTTTGAGGCTGTTCAGGTCAATGGCTTCCGGGTCATAGGGCACGACAACAAAGGAGAGAAGTGAGAGGGAAAAAACCAATACAAGTATGACGGCTGATATCTTACCTGTCAGTCCCATGCAACCTCACCCTTGGATCTGCATAATGGTAAATGATGTCAACGATTAGATTTATCAGAACAAAGACAATGGTTCCTATAAGAAGACATCCCATAATGACAGGATAGTCCCGCTTGATAATGCCTTCCATGGCAAAGCGCCCTATTCCATCCCACCCAAAGATAGTCTCAGTAAGAACTGCTCCGTTAAGGTAGCTGCCGAATTCGAGTCCGATAACAGTGATAACAGGAATTAGCGCATTTTTCATGATATGAATCGAATTAACTGCTGTTGCTGATATTCCTTTGGCCCTCGCTGTCCTTATGAACGGCATGTCCATTACATCAAGGACCGTGACACGGGTAATCCTGATGAGAGTTGCAAGGGCAGGCAGCGAAAGGGTTATAGCAGGCAGAACGAGGTATCGCAGTCCGCCAGTTCCCGAAGGCGGAAGAACCCGCAGCGTGAGACTGAAAAGAAGCATGAGCAGCAGGCCGCTCCAGAACACCGGCATGCTGATGCCCGTAACAGACAGCACGGTAATAATCTTATCAGGAGTTCTACCCTTGTGCAATGCCGCGATGTACCCAAGCAAGACCCCCAACGGTACAGCTATGAGCATTGCAGCAAAAGCAAGGAGCAGGGTATTGGGAAACTTAAGGCCGATTTCATTAATCACTTTTCTGTTCGTATAATACGATTGTCCGAGTTCTCCCTGTAAAAGGAGTGTCACATATCCGGCATACTGCCTGAGCATGCTTTTATCATCGCCGATTTCCTTGCGTATTTTTTCAATAATCTCTGGACTGGAGCGTTCACCTACAATACTGAAGACAGGATCCCCCGGCAGCGCCTTGGTCAGCGAGAAGGTGATGAAGGTAATACCTATAAGAAGCGGTATCATAATCAATGACCTTCTGAGAACAAAAGACCTCAAAAGGAGACCTCCAGGCCCTTGTCTATACTGTATATAGGGTATATGCGGTAATTCCTGAGCGTTGCCTGTCTGACGGTAATGTCAGTCTTGTGCCAGAAAAAAACCCAGGGAACATCTTCAACGATTATCCTTTCCGCCAAACGGTAATATGCATCGCGCTCTTTTATGACAGAACTTTTCTGCCCTGCCTCTATCAGGGCATCGACCTCCTTGTTCGTGTAACGTGTCCTGTTGCCGCTTGGACCGTGATTTGAGGAATGAAAAAGGGGGAAAAGAAAGTTCTCAGGATCAGGGTAGTCGGCCCACCAACTAATCCAGAACATATCTGCTTCGCCATTATTAATGGCAGCCTTGTATGAACTCCATTCAAGCTGTTTTATACTAACCAATAGACCTGCGCTTCGGAGATAGGATTGAATGATCTCGGCAATGTCGACGACCTCTGGATCAGCCGTAATGTAAAGCTGTATTTCTTTGCCCTGCAAGCCTGCTGCATCGACTAATTGTTTTGCGGCGACAGGGTTATAATCAGGAGGAACAGGCGCATCCCATTGCCTTAGTATATCAGGGATCGGACCACGGGCCAGCCTTCCCCTGTTCTCGTAAAACGTTTCAAGGATCCTCTTCCTGTCAATAGCCAATGACACTGCCTTTCTTGCCCTGATATCGTCAAAGGGAGGACGGGAGCAATTAAACCCAAGATAATAGGTGTTAATACCATCCATTGAGGATACCTGGTTTTTGCCTGCGTCTGCTTTCACGATCCTGCGATATTCAGATGCCGGCACAGAGATCATATCAAGATTGCCCAGCTCGAATTCCGTTATCGCGGTAAGATCCTCAGGAATGATTCTATACCGGAGACCTGCAGCCATTGCTATGCCTCCGAAATAGTGCTCATTCCTCTCAAGAAGAAGATGATTGTTATGTTTCCAATCCCTCAACCGGAACGGGCCGGAACCGACCGGATGAGAAGAAAAGTCATTTCCCCATCTCTGCACCTCCTCCTTCGGCACTACATAAGCTGCTGTCATAGTAAGGAGATTAAGAAAAGGAGAGAAAGGCTTTTCGAGAACTATCTGGATGATATACGGGTCTGAAATATTTATGCCTCTCACTTCAGAAACCTCGCCGTTCATAAAAGCCTTTGCACCGGAGATCTTCTCAAGTATCCAAGTGTTGGGAGACTTGCCACCCGGATCAAGGATACGTTCAAATGAATACTTGACGTCTGCAGATGATAGAATGCGATTATTAGAAAATCTGACATCTCTTCTCAGATGAAACGTATATCTGGTTCCATCTGGGCTTATGCTCCATGATTCTGCAATGTCAGGTATGATCTCCAGGTTTTCATTAAGCCGGACAAGCCCGTTAAACAGCTTGGCTGCAATCAATCCACCCGTTACATCGACGATCAAGGCAGGGTCAAGGGTCGTGGGGTTGTAATTAATCCGGTAGTGGACATACCCGGCAATTCTGTTATCTGAACTACAGGCAAACAGACATAACACAAGAATACAGAATATTGTAAGGGAGAGGGGCCTGTTTTCAGCTCTGTTCGTCATGAGAAATGGCTTCTTCCTTCTCGTCCTCTATATGGCGGAATATTTCAAACACAGAAATAAAGGCTGCCATGATAAGAGGCCCCATAACAAAACCGATCATGCCAAATAGTTTTATGCCCCCAAGAACGCTGAATAGAATCAGGATCGTCGGCATCTTGGTGCGGGACCCAATGATAAGCGGCCTCAGAATATTGTCGACCATGCTGATGATAAAAACGCCGAAGAGAAAGAGCCCTATGCCTTTCGCATAGCTGCCGCTAAGCAAAAGAAAGACTGATCCTGGGCCCCAGATCGAGAATGTGCCGACGAGAGGAACAAAGGACATGACAGCCATGGCAACTCCCCACATAACCGGAGATTCCATGCCAATCACATAATAGGCAAGACCGCCAAGAATACCCTGTATCAGGGCAACGGTCGCTCCACCGTAAACAGTTGATACGATCATGTCCTTGACCTGAGTAGCCAGCCTATCCTTGTGCTTTTCGCTAAAGGGCAAAAAGTCGCGTGTCTTTGAGAGAAACCCGGGACCGTCCTTAAGAAAAAAGAAGATCGTAAAAAGCATGAACAAGAAGTTAGCCAGGATGGTCAGCACATTCGTTATTTGCAGAGACATGTTCTGAAGAACTGTTCCACCGGCTTTTTTGATTCCTTCCAGAATAACTTTTTCTGAGGGAAGTTCTCCCATATACGAGCTCATCTTCTGATATAGCAGAGAGGAACGCAGACCGGCATAGAACTTTTGCACTGATTCAAGCCGTTCCTGATCTATGCTGGCCAGAAATGCCTGTATTTCGTTAATAAGAAGCGAGGTGAGATATGAGAGTGGACCCAAAATAATGATAAGGATAAGAACAATAGTGATCAACGACGCAACTGACTTTAATTTCACATGTCTGCAGATAAAGGCATAAATTGGATAAAAGACAATGGCAAAGACCATTGCCCAGGCCACTGCAGTAAGAAATGGGCTTAGTATCTGGTATGCAAGATAGCCGAGCACCGCTATGATAAAAAGCAGCATTGGAGTTGAGAATCTATTATGGATCATGGCACTCCTGTATAAAAGAACTAAACAATGCCCGCGATAATTCAGTGTCCATTCTCTCGGGATGCCACTGAACTCCGAGAACGAAATCAGATCCCTTGTGATAAATTCCTTCAACAGCGGCATCGTCCGAATAGGCAAAAGGAATGAGCCCTTTGCCTATCTCTTTCACTGCCTGGTGATGACTGGTATTCACCTCAAAATTGCCGCTTTCCAGAAAAGGATTTGACTGCACGGTGACGCTATGCAAGCCTTTCCGATGCTCGAGCGAACCCTTGATCTGTAACCGAATGTCCTGATACAGCGATCCTCCGAAGAATACATTTATCACCTGCATGCCGTAACAGATGCCAAGGACCGGCTTATTCCTTTTTGTTGATTCTTTAAGCATCCAGAGCTCAAAATCGGTCCTTTTTTGATCCTCCAGAATGATCTCATAACTCAGCTCTTTATTATTATACAGCAGGGGGTTGATATCTTTACCTCCTGGGATGAGAAAACCGTCAAAATGATCAATAAGATTTTTTTTGCCAGTGTCGGGATAGACAAACTCAGCCATGCCCCCAGCCCTCTGAACAGCTTGAACATACAGCTCCGCTGAGCTCGGGAAATTATCCTTAAAGCCTGTGGTGACTGCAATAAGAGGCGATGAACTCATGCCTAAGGTGTCAGTGTCTGGCCTGACAGCTTCCCTGTGGGTTCACCGTCCCACACAGCAGGCGAACCATTGACCAGGACATACGGAATGCCTGTGGGCCTTTGAAACGGATCCTCAAAAGTCGCCCTGTCTGATATCGTATCAGGATCAAAGATTACGATATCAGCTGAAAAGCCTTCTTTGATCTGCCCCCTGCCCTTCAGGCCGAATATCGATGCAGGTAGCATGGTTGCTCTGTGAATGGCTTCGGTCAGTGGCATAAGCTTCTCATCTCTAATATACTTGCCAAAAAATCTGGGAAAAGTTCCAAAGGTCCTCGGATGGGGCTTGCCGAGCCTGGTAGGACCATCAAAGCACCGGGCAGAGCTGTCAGAACCTATAGTACAGAACGGGAGAGTAAGAAAGTTTCTCAGATTGTCCTCGCTCATTGAAAGAAATATTGCACTGACACGCAATTTCTCTTCACGAAGAACTGTAAAGACAGCCTCTATCTCGTCGCAGCCAAGGCGTTCGCTTATTTTCGCCATGGTCATTCCTTCCATCCATTTCCGGCCAGGAGAGACAACTGAGGATATTATGACCCGTTCCCAGTATACTCCGCTTTTCGCCTGTTCAAGCAGTTCACACCTCATCTTCAAACGCGATTCTGCCGAGCTGAGTCTCTGCAGCTCTTCTTCATTGCCGCCTTCAAATGCCCAGGAAGGTAACAGGGAATCGAGGTCTGTGCTCGATGCAATGTAAGGATAACGGTCGCAACTGATCTCCTGACCCTGTTCCCTTGCTGCCATGATTAAGGAGATAGCAGCATCAGACTTATGCCAGTTCTGCTCGCCTGCTGTCTTAAGGTGAGAAATATGGGCCTTGATACCTGCCTTACGACTGATCGCAATCACCTCCTGAATGGATTCAAGAAGCGCTGCGCCCTCACTCCTCATGTGGCTTGTATAGATTAGACCATAGGGCTTTAATACCTCGGATAGAGCAATGAGTTCGTCAGTGCTGCTGTAGATGCCTGGAGGATAGATGAGGCCTGTTGAAAGACCTATCCCGCCCTCTTGCACTGAAGTATTGATCAGCTGTTTCATGAGCGAGAGTTCGGCAGAAGAAGGGGGTCTGTTGTCATACCCAAGCACTGATCCCCTGATATTGCCGTGACCGATCAGCATGGCAGTATTTAGGGCCAACCCCCTTTTCTGAATAAAAGAACAATATTCCCTTACAGAACTCCACCGTTCTCTTATGCCAAGCTCTTTGAGGTCCTCTTCGCGCCGCTCGATTGCCTTCCCGTAAAGAGGAGCAGCGGACATGCCACAATTGCCATTTATCTCAGTGGTTACACCTTGGCACAGTTTTCCCTCAGCCCGATTATCTGCAATAAGAGTAAAGTCAGAATGGGCATGACTGTCGATAAAACCAGGAGCTACGGCCATCCCCTTTGCCTGAATTATTATTTTCGCTTCATCTTCGGCAAAACTCCCGACAGCGAGAATCCGGCCATCCTTCACCGCAATATCTGAAATAAAAGGCTCTCCGACGCTGCCGTCAAAGACAAGCCCCTGCTTTATTATGAGATCAAAGTTTTTCTTCATGCAGGTCTGCTTCCAGGAAAAAAAGTTCAGGAGATTGGATGCTTTCCAGAAAAAGGGGCAACATAAACTGAGCCATGAGCCTTGCCTTGTTTAAAGTGCCCTGGGTTGCTCCTCTCTGTATATTGTCGGTGTAGTGGCGTGCAAGAGCAGCCTTCAGAAGCGGAAAACATTTCAAAGTAAGTCCCATGGTATGAAAGAAATCCTTGACCGGCAGACCTAACTTTTCAAAGGGCCTGAGCAGGTTTGCCATCGCAGAGACAATCTGATCAGTTGAGGTTTTCGCCATGAGAAACTTTACACCACCGATCATTAAAAAAACCCTGATCGTCCTCAAGGCAGACAGGTGAATACCTTCCTGAGTGATCATCACAGGGCCGACAGTATAGATGATTCTGCCGGAGTGGTTTAAGACATTGCTGATAAAAGTAAAAGTCAGGAACATGCTTATCGGCAACCATCCTGCCCTCAATACCCGAAACGGCACTGAAATAAGACAAAGGCACAATAAAGCAAGAAGCGCTGCATAAAGTCCGAGATCAGGCAGGAGAAAAAGGGAAACAATAAATAGAAGGTAAGAAAGTATACGAAACTCAGCGGACAACTGACTTGCCACTCTGTGCTATGGTCTGGCCCTCAGGAACTCCGCTCATGTATTTATTGATCCCTGATGCCATAGATCTCGCAAGTTCCGAGCGGTATCCATCCTTTGAGAGAAGTTTCTCTTCTAAGGGGTTGCTGATAAAGGACACCTCGACAAGAACAGAAGGCATCTGCGCCCCGAAAAGAACATAGAATAGTGCCTGCTTCACACCATGATCAACAACATGACTATAACTCTTGTTCAGGTTGTTCACCAGACTCTGCTGAACAAAGTTGGCAAGTTTCAGAGACTCATCGCGCTTGTTGTCTCTTCTGAGGTCGCTGAGCATGATATCAAGCACATCTTTCCCTTCGTTCATCTTCTTCATCTTCTTGAGTGATATGGCATTTTCACGCGCAGCCACCTTCATCGCTTCTTCGTCACTCGTCCAGTTAAGGAGATAGGTCTCTATACCTTTTGCGTCCCGCCGGGGGCTTGCATTTGCATGGACCGAAACAAAGAGGTCAGCGTTCTTGCTGTTTGCGATCGCTGTTCTCTGCTCAAGAGGGATAAAAATATCAGTTTCCCTGGTAAGGAATATCTCGAGGTTCGGATCTTTCGCAAGGATTTTTTTTAATTTCAATGCAATATCAAGAACAACATCTTTCTCATAGAGGTTCTTCGGACCAACTGCTCCCGGATCGTGTCCTCCGTGGCCAGGATCGAGCACAATCCTTTTTTTGACCGAAGCCACCGGCTTTTCGCCGTATATATCTATAATGAGACGGATAGGATCTTCCATGGTCAAGACCTTGTAATTTGTCATCTTATCGAGGTCAAGCACAACGCGCACAGTTGTTTCGTTGAACTGCCCTGCCCTTACGGTCTTGAGCATGCCATTGCCCACGGATATGGTTTTCTGGAGTTCTTTCTTCAGCTTGCTGTTTCTGATATCAAAATAAAGCCTGTCAGGATTTGAAAGTCTGTTCCCTGTATAATCAGGACTATCGGTGAGGCTTATGACTACGCGCGTATAATCCGGATATGACCAGTATCGAATATCAGTAACATCGATCTTATCAACTGCGGATGAGAATGAAGGTAAAAAAGATGAAAGCGCGAGGAAAAAGAGAACACTCACGACAGCAAACAGTTTTCTTGCGCTGAACAGACCTACTTTATTCTCCATGACATATATATTTCAAACGGCCTGAACTGCCTTTATTTCAGGGATCTCATTCTTGATGCTCGTTTCTACAAGGCTCTTCATTGTAAGGGCCGACATGGGACAGGTCCCGCATGCACCCATAAGCTTCACATACACAATATCATTCCTCACATCCAGAAGCTCAATATCTCCTCCTTCTGCTTTGAGGCTTACCCTGACCTTATCCAAAACACGCTCAACCTTATCCTTTAGCATTAATACTCCTTTATATACTTAATAGTATCATTAAAAAAGGACAAATTATTCAAGTATTTTGCCCCGAAGGATACTATCCGTCATTCCTAAAAAGGACTAATAAGAATCAGGACCTCGTATAATTCACACCCTTTTGATCACCTTCGATCTTGAATATTTTGTCGCCTGATATGCACTGCCTTAACCATTCAGGATCAGTCTGGTTGTAAAATATAGGAAGTATCATTTCCTTGTTATCTCGACTGCCGAGAATATGTATTTTAAGCGCTTCGTCTCTCTCGATGATTTTTGTGATAAGCAAGTGCTTGTAAAGCCGGATGAACGTATTGATATTCACGCTCTCCGGTTGCAGCCTCCGAAAGAAGTCAAGACACCACAGTAACAGATCATTGTCTTCATAAGGAAAGCCAGTTAGTAAATCCACGGCAATACGTATCCCATTCGATTGGGCATTGAAAATAATCTTTTCTGTATCACTCCAATAAAGAGGGCACTTCTTGAATGAATCAATTGTGAGCGTGATAAGATTGACGCCTGTCTGTTTCATAAGCCTGAAAAGCTTCTGATTATAGCTTGCAGGTTTCATATACAGTGCCCACTGCATCTTTATATTTTCCTGTCGCAGAGCAGAACAGAACTCAATAGCGTGGTCCAGATCCTCATTGAACTCAGAATCACAGAGATGAAAAGTGCTGAAGCCACGCTCGACAAAACCTCTAATCTCCTGAATCACATCAGCCGGGAGCTTGAATGAAACAGGAGAGTGAGCCTCAAGACAGTAACTGCAGGAAGAACTGCAGCCCTTGTGCGTCTCAAATCCCGCTATTCCGCCAGACTCGAAATATTTGCGATAATCCGTAGCAGATACGATCCTTGAGCACGATGAATAGGGAGTAATGTGCCCTTTCCATACCCTTGCTATCTCCTTACCGCTGCAGAAGGCGCTGAGGAGATTATTCAGGGTTTCCTCTGCTGGTCCGACAATAGCGTAGTCAGCACAAAGGTAGTCACATATACCCTCTGGATTAACTATAACACCTGCCCCGCCGATGATGACTTTCTGGCCATATCTACTCCTCAGAAGGTGAACAATGTCGCGCACAGAATCCAGATAAAACTCATTATCTACAAACAGGACACTGTCAATATTTCTTACGGTAACTCCGGAAATGTCTGGCAAGAAGTCAGATATTGCATTATCGATGATATCATCACAGCTTTCTTGAAAGGTGAGGTCAAGAAGCCTGACTTCATGGCCTGCCCGAACAAGACTGGCAGAAAGATACTCAAGGCCGATAGGTGGTACCGGTGGAAATATATTGCGGTTCGGATTAATAAGTAATATTTTCATTTTTCACCAGTCAGATACCCATTTCCCCGGTGCGGTGAGTACAAAAAAGCCTGCAAACAATTTCTGCAGGCTTTTGGATCCTTATTGCGTTTAGTTCAGGGATTTGAAAATGTTACGACAAGCGTGTTCTTTATGCGGGCAATATCATAGGTAACGCCTGAGGGGAGGAGTTCTATGAAGACATTGACCACACTCTGTCCGCCGGTCTTGTCTTCTTCAATTAGCATTTCTCCTATATACGTTGACTTAAATTTAAACGATTTATCAGTGCTGTTTATCGCAGGTTTTACTCTTATCTTGAGCCATTCCTTGCCGAATTTAGATTCAATTTCATCACCGTAGTCAAGATTACCGTTGGGGTTGGTTATATTAATCACCAGCATGGCCTTGTTCTTTGCCTCTATAATGGACACCTTGCTTATATTATAGAGCGCTTTCTCCGACTTCTTTTCCTCTTTCTTGGCCGCCTCAACAGGAGCTTTCTTTGCCTCGACTATTACAGGCTTCTCTGTCTTCTTTTCAACGGGTCTTGCAGCAGGAACTTCCTTCTTTGCAACGCTCGGCTGAGGTTCCACAGCCTTCTTTACGTTTTCCTTGCTAACAGCTTTCGGAGCTTCTTTTTTTACCTCTTCTTTTTTTGGTTCAGCTTTCTTTGCAACTTCCTTCTTTGGTTCGGTTTTTTTTACCTCTTTTTCTGCCTTGACCGGTGCTTTTTTTACTTCCTGTTTTGCCGCCTGTTTCTTTTCTATTGGAGGTAATTTATCCTTCTTTGGCTTCTGAGTCTCTTTAATTTCCTTTTTCTTTACTGGTTTTGATTCAGTTTCAGCGGGTATCCTGACCTCTCTTCTGTCAGCCTTTACTGGCGAATGGGAAACTTCACGCTTTACCTCATGGTCTGCAACAGAAATTCTTCCGGTTGCCCTGTCAGATGCCATTCTGGCTGTAATCTGGAAGGATTCTGCTCTGTCATACGTAACATCAGCAACTGCGATTCCGTTGATGAAATCCGGGGCTGGAATCTTCGTTGGGCTCAAATTGCCATTCCCTGAGGTGCTGAGCAATACATCAAAGCCGATAAGATTAAAATTCCTGGCTATATTATTGAATCGGTCATATGCCTCGACTTTAATCCTAAATTTCTGTCCTGATACCCCAGTATCAGGAGTTGCTACCACAAAATGGTCCGGTGCAGCATTCGCAACAAGAATATCGGAAGTCTTGCCGGACTGTTCTCTGTTTAATTCTCTTGCCACAATCTGTATCTCTTCGGCCTTCTCATACGCAACTTTCACAAGGGCCTGTCCATTCCTAAATTCAGAAGCATTGATCACTGAGGGGTCGATCTTCGAATTGCCTGTTGTCGATAGTCTGATGCCGCTGCCTGTTGCGGCATAGTTAGTCACCATATTATCGAACATGTCGTATGCTGAGAGCAGCAGCTCAAATGGATCTCCAGCAATCACTGTTTTGGGTGCCTGCAGTTTGAAATAGGCAAGGTTAGCAGGACTTACCTGAATATTTTGGGTCTTACCCTTACTTCCGGTAGTAAGCTCCTGGAACTCAATGACTACATCGCCTACCTTTTCAGAGACGAATACAGCTGATGCCTGGGAATTCTTGAAGTCAATCGCTTCACTTCCGTGAAGCTTCACGGAAGATGTTCCCGTTGTTGTCAATTTTATATTCTTACCAATATCAAAGTCCTGAACCGTATTTTCAAAGATATCCTTTGCAACAATCTTTACATCAAAGCTCATGCCTGCTGTAACAGCCACGGGTGACTGCACAACAAAATGATCAAGTCGATTAGGAATAATTAAAATCTCTCTGGTAATAACCGGCACTGAACCTCCGGCCTCTTTAATGGAGAAGGTTATTTTTTCCGCTTTCTTGTCATTGAAAACTATGCTTGCAACGCCGCCTGAAAAAGAGGTTGCTCCCAATACCGACGGCTGAGAGCTTGCAGAGCCGCTCACCTCTACCCTGAACTCTTTGCCAGTTTCGGAAAAATTGGTTATGAGATTCTTGCTTGCATCATACACAGAGACTTTAACAACAAAGTTTTCTCCAGCAACTGCTTTCTCCGGCATCTGCAGCGTAAAATGGTCGAATTGCCCGGGCTTGATAACTACAGTCCCAGCAGAAACCAGGCTGAACAGATAAAGCAAGAGCACTGATGCAATGAGAAGTACAGAATACTTTTCTGATGCTTTTTTTCCTGGAACCATCCCTTATTCCTCTATGAATTTATTAAGGTATATGAAATCATATTTCGATGCTCTATGTCAAAGAAAAATAACAAAAAAATTAAAAAGTGACCACTGATATGCCCTCACCTGCGATGTTCTTCCGCAGTTCCTTGTCAAGATCAGCATCGGTGAAGAATAGTATACCCTTCAGGGACTTAACAACAAAACCGGGGACAAAAAGACGATAACGGGTGTGTCTTGGCGAAAGGGACGACGCATTTTTTTTGGGCGAATTCGTATAATCCGGCAAGAGAAGGGAAACAACTTTCCGGATGGCATCATTTTTCCCATCCCAAGGTTCAATTTTTGCAATATCGACACCCATCTTCCGGATATAATTCATTTCCTGGTCAGCAACGCCCGAAAATTCAATCACCTTCTTTTTGTGTCCCATATCAACAAGCAGATCAGCTCGCACAGTAAAACTCATCTCCCTCTTTAGCGGCAGATTGATGTTGACATCACGATTAAATGGAAAGCCCAAGAGTGTGAGCACATTTTCGACAAATACTCTTCCCTGTGCATTAGCACGAATGTCAACAATCGCTCCAGGACTCTTGTTAAAATACTTTCTTTCATGCTCCGAAAGTTCGATGATCCTTATATCACGTTCCATAAACCATGAGACGACTTCCTGCGGTGTCTGATATTCACTGCTGTCAAGAACACTGACGAGTGAGATGTCACTTTCCATAGGTTTTCCGTTCCTTCCATGAATGAGAAAGTCGGAGAAATACTCTACCTGAGCGCTGCCGCCGGATATCATCCTGCTGCTCTCCTGGAAGAGATATCCCGATTCCTGAAGCAGAATAGGAACAATGCTCCGGAGATCAGATTTGCCCCGCGGACTCACCACCCGGTATTCAGGCCAGGAGACCTCAAGCAGGTTCTTTATATCATCAGGAAAAGTATCCGAGTAGTCGATTACAAGGACGCGATCATTGTGCAGATCCATAATCGGAAACTGACCCGTATCAAAAGAAATATCACTTTTTTCGCTGAGAGCAAAATATCTGAACCCCTCCTTTTCGAGAGAAACATCCTCGCCGAGGGAGGAAAAAAGTTTCTGAATATTCTTCAGGAGTATTGACCTGTCCATTTTCAGAGCAACTGAAGGAACAAGGCCGACAGGAGTTCTCCTCCGTGCTATATACGGCTTCACGCTGTCTCGTCCAGCAATTTCTTTGGCCGGTGAAAGTCGATCTGTCGACTTTTTCAAGTGCCTTATTGGCAGCCTTATCAGTGCTCCTTTTTTCAGAATGCTCACACTTTTGATTGAGGGGTTCAACTCCATGAATGCTGTAAGAAACAGAACGACATCCTGATCGCTGATACCGAATCCAGAAGTTTTAATTAGGTCATCAAGGGAAATACTTTTCTGAAGTTTTAACGCAAGGACCCTGCTGTCAGGAGCTTTCTCTGCTTGTGCACCTGCAGTCTGAGCGACAAACAGCAATGCAACCAGCATGACAGAAGCCGGTGCAATTCGCCGCATAATCCGTATGTATTTTATCTTGAATCCCATGTAATTCTAAGGGGGCCGGTACTCTGTAGGCCGCTTATCTCCAGTCCAGAGTAATGGCCTTGTTTCTTGAGAGCAAGGATTGTTCTTACATGGACTGTTGCATTGTCTCTGCCGCATACATTCATTTTAGATATTGCTCTCGTAGTCTTTTGAAGTCCCTGTACCGGTTTAATAGGTATAGCCTCGCCTTTCCTGCCCCGTAACGATATCATGTTGTAGGGGGCCGTAGCAAATGCCTCTGGTATGCAATTTCTCGGGTTGTTCACGGTAAGTATAAGAAAATCCGTGCTATCCAGATCAATCTGACTGACGACGCCGGTCAGCTCTGTCCGGTCATCGAGATTGGAAATGGTTATATCGTAATCATTGAGACGTACGGACACAGGGTGAAATGTCCCGGACTGTGCCTGATTTCCGCGGAAGTAAAAAAGAGCCCCAGCTGCTAATACTATGATACACACAATGACACCCCCGAGAAGATACCGGTGCAGGGAGAGTTTTTTCAATAAGCCCCCGGAAGGATAAGGGTCTTCAAAGGGAATTTCTTCGAGTGAGGCTTCGATCAGCTTCTCCTCATTAATCGGTTCTGCGGGGACAGATGCAGAGTTGTCAGATTTTGCCTGCTCTCCCTGCTGCTTAGCGACGTTTTTGTTCTCTTCATCTGCAGTGTCGCGCATTTTTTTGTCTGCCCCTAATTCAATCACTTCTCTTTGAGCTTCCGGATGGAAAAAAGTGCCATCAGGAATGACATGGGGATCGAGCTCCCTTATTTTGGCAAGGAGGTCTGATGCCTTAACTGCATCTCCTCTGTTCTCATAGAGCTGTGCGAGCATATGCAGGTATTTCTTCTCTTCCATTACAAGCCCCATTTTTGAAAGTATCTCAATGATGCCGATATAAGCTTTTTCCGAAATCGGTGAGATTTTGAGGATCTTCTTGTAGATGGCAATTTTCTTTTCTTTCTGAGCAAAGTGAAGCTTGTCGGCTGCCTCATATAAATAAACAACTGCTCGCTGTTTGTCGTCTTTCTTCAGATATAGGTCACCGATGTAATTGAGGCTTTCTGCCGTAAGCGGCTTTTTCTTTGCAAGCTCTATCTGTCTGTCAATATCGATCATATTATCTCAAAAAGCCGATCTCTTTTTTCTGAGCCGCTAACCAGTCCTCAAAGTGCTGCTTCCGTGATGAACGGTCAGCAGACAGCTTCTTCTCGATCTCTTTTTTTACTTCTTCAAAAGGACGATATCCCGTCTTGGAAGGTATTGTTTGAATAATCAGGAGTTCGTTATCTGTTGAAATGATGTTACTTATCTCTCCCTCTCTAAGGCTGGCAAGCCTTAGCCGAACCCATTCAGGAAGCCTCGAAAGAGACATTTCCCTCATCGAGGCAAGGGCTGGGCGTTTTCTCGCAATGGAATCAAAGGGTTTTCCCTCAAGAGCCTCTCCATGCATTTCAACGGCAATAATGCTCTTTTCAGCTTCATCAGTCTTTCCGTATTTTATGCTGAGAACTCTTATGCGATTTTCATGCGCATGTAGATATTGCTCACGGTGCTTATCATAGTATTCCCTTGCCTCAACCTCTGTTGCAGCAGGCATTCCAACCCTGCTCTTATACAGCCAATCTATGGCCAGATATCTATCAAGATAAGCGCCCTCTGCATCGCTTAGCCCATATTGGCGCACGAGTGACTCTTTCATCTTTGCATCAACAGAAAACGCCTCCTCGCGCGCCCTGTGCGCAAGAATCTGCTCGACGATAAAGTCATCGACGATATTTCCTGTCCGCCAGGGTATATTCTTCGCCCTCATCTTGTCAGTGACGCTGCTTGCGATTATACCTTCGCGAATCACTGAGGCAAGAGTATATTGTTCTTTGCCTATCCGGAGAAATGGTTTATCATAATCACGTGTCTGCATCTTCAGCGCTGACAGTTCGCCTGAAAGTTCTGAATTTTTCGCAGTATTCTGCTCTTGTATTTTTTTCAGTTCAGTCAGCTCTGCCTGCATCTGCTTCTGCTGTGTTCTCGTCCGATCGAGTTCAGTCTGGAGCAGGTCTCGGGATTCTTTGAGTGCCTTTGCAGCAGCAATCTCCTGTTTGCCATCTTTCAGGTCCTTTTCCATGCCACCCTTTTCGACCATAAGCTTTGAGATAAGAGACTGCTGCTCCTTGACCTTCCTTTCCTGCTCGTCATATCGTGTAGCGAGATCTTTTTGTTCGTTCTCAAGGGATGCACCTTTGTCACGTTGCGCAATTAAAGCTGCAATTTTCTCATCGCTGCTTCTCAGTCTATTCTCCAACTGCTTCTTTTCATCGTTCAGAATCCGATTATCCTGCAGTATTTTCTCCGCCTGACCGCCTTTGCCCTGTGCATCAGCATATAAACGCTTTGTCTCGTCAAGCCTCGCCGCAAGCTCCTCTTTTTCATTTCTTAATGCTTCCAGAACCCCAAGCTGGTTTTTGAGCTCGTCGCGCTCAGCCCTGATCTTCTGAGCATCAGCATCAAACCTGGCGCGCTCTTCTGTCAGTCTCTGCTCCAGATCGCGCTTTTCAGCTGTTATACGCTCATTATGCTGCTTAATGCCGGACAAGGCCTTAAACCTCTCCTCAATATCCCTGAGCCTCGCTTCCAGATCAGTCTTTTCAGCCTTGAGCTTTGCGATCTCCTTGTCATTCAGCGCAGCAACCTTTGATAGCTCTTCCTGCTTTTTTCTGCTCTCTTCGACTTGAGACAAAGCATCCTTGGCTATTGCTGCACGCGATTCAAGGTCCTGAAGTTGTCTTGCCTTCTCTTGCTCTGATCCTTTCAGGGACTTCTCAAGGAGAGCAATCGCCTCCTGGGACTTTGCAAGCTTTGCCTGTTGATCCTTCAGCTGAGACTCTGTGACCTGTTTCTCCTCTGAGATCTTTTTCATGATAAGATCTGCATCACCCTGTCTCTTGCCGATGTCCCTGAGCCTCGCTTCCAGATCAGTCTTTTCAGCCTTGAGCTTTGCGATCTCCTTGTCATTCAGCGCAGCAACCTTTGATAGCTCTTCCTGCTTTTTTCTGCTCTCTTCGACTTGAGACAAAGCATCCTTGGCTATTGCTGCTTGCGATTCAAGGTCCTGAAGCTGCCTATGCAGACTGTTTCGCTCTAATTCCAGTTTCCGATTTTCAGACTTGCTCTCGCTCTTTTCTGCTTCAAGCCTTGCCTCAAGAGCCTGATGGGAATGTTGCAGCACTTTCATCTCATCTATCAGGGCAGCCTCCCTTTCTGATACCTTGCCTGATAAGCCCGCAACTCTTTTTTTCTCATTGGCCAGTTGATCCTGCAGTGCCTTCTTCTCGGTGTCTTCGATCTTATTCCGCTCTTCCAGTTCCTGCAGCTGACTTGCCTTCTCTTGCTCTGCTCCCTTCAGGGACTTCTCCAGGAGAGCTATTGCCTCCTGTGCCTTTACAAGGCTCTGATCACGCTCCTTAAGAGCTGCATTCATCTTCTTCTGCTCGTCCAGAAGCTGACTGACGCGCGCAGCTGCATCATGCAGTTTCTTCTCCAGTTCGCCGGATGCCGCAAGCATCGCCTGTTTTTCCTTTTCTGCTTCCTTGTTGGTATTGAGAGCAATTGCCCTTGCTTTCTCAAGATCCGCTGTCAGCCTCGCTTCGCTATTCTTCCTGGCATCGAGAAGAGCGCTATTATCTTTCTTAAGATTTTCAATCTCTGCAATGCTGGATGTTACTTCTTTCCGCAGATTGTTGATATCTCCTGCCTGTGCTGCTAGATCGCTTTCTGCCTTTAAGCGAGCCTCGAGCGATTTAATCTTTGACTGCAAGCCGTCCCTCTCACCTTGTATTCGGGCAATTTCAGCCTCACCCTGCTTCAGCCTCACCTCAGCTGCAGAGTCAGAAGCGTTACGCTTTGCTTCTTCAGATATGAGCCGCTTCATGCTATCGTCTTTTCCCTGAAGCGTAACAGCAAGATCGTTAGCCCTCTTCTTCTCAGCCGCAATCTCTTCCACAAGAAAGACCTTTTCGGCCGATAGTTGGGCGATCGATTGATTCAGGTTCTCAAGATCCCGCTGTTTCGCGGACTGAGAATCGGCAACACTTTTCTTCATGGACGACATGGTCTGCTGAGCCTCTGCGAGGGCCTTCTCCTTCTCTTTCAATGCGGCGGCAAGGGAGATATTCTCAGTCTTAAGTTCTTTTGCAATCAGATCAAGCCGTACTGACTCCTGCTGGCACTGCTGAATCTTGCCTGAGAGTTCTTTGGAAATGGCGGCAATTTTCTCCTCGTTTTTGGCAAGGTCAAGGGAAAGACTCCTGATCTTTTCTTCGCTGGTCTTAAGTCTTGATTCAAGAGCTTTCTTTTCCTCAATCAATTTTGCTGATTCTGCACTTCCTTTTTCCAGGGCGGCTCCTCTTTGAACAAAGTCAGCCCTAATCCTCTTTAGTTCTTCAAGTTGTGATTCCAGGATGTTCTTGTCATCAAGTGCTTTAGACAGTCCTTTTTCCGTGAGCTGTCTCTTCTTTTCCGCATCGGATAACTGTTTTTCAAGATCGAGCTTTTCAGTCTCAAGTTTCCTTATGCGGTCTTCATAGCCATCGATTTTAGCGTCAGAAGTCTTCGCTGCCTTTTCCCTGACTGCGTCAGACCTATCTGACTTTGACACCAGACTCTTAAGTGTCTCAAGCTCCTTTTCCGCAAAGATGGAATATGAACTTTCAGGGAATAATTCTCTTAATTTCCGGAAACCCTTAGAAGCCTCCTCCACCCTCTTCATCTGCATAAGCGACTTGGCACGCCAGAAAAGAACGGAATCAAGGGCTGAACTGTCGGGAAATTGCTTTACGAAGAGATCAAAGGCCTCAATGGCCTTCTCAGGATTCAAGGCAAGATAATATTCATAGGCTTTTTCAAAGAGGTCAGCCTCTTGTACGGCCGCAAAGGAACTGCCGCAACAGCAGAGGATCGTGATCAGGAGACAAATTATTGCTGCAGTATTTTTATAGAAGATCGTTCCCATATATTTTTCATCCATGCATTAAATGTTTCCTCTCGCTTCTCTTCGTATGCCTTACCATACAGTTCGTCTTTAACCTTCTCGAAAGAAGTATACACCGCCTGCGTTCTCTTGGCTATCTTGAGGATGTAAACACCATCCTTGGTCCAGATCGGCTCGCTCACCTCACCTTCCTTCAGCGTAAAGATCTTTTCATCAAGAACGGGAATCATAGCACCCTTTTCAAATTCTCCCAATTTGCCACCAAGGCTTTTCACAGACTCGTCAGCATATTTGTGCACCTGCCGCTCAAACGGTTCACCGTTCCTGATCTCAGAATATATCTTGAGAGACCTGATCTTCAGATCTGTGATCTCGGTCAGACTTGGGGCAGCGCTCAGTTTCATAATAATTGCCATAACCAGGACCTTTTCCGGGCTTTCCAAAAAGCGTTCACGCTGTTTTTCATAATAACGCAACAGATCCTTGCTGCTCACGATTACTTTTGCGTTGACCTCTTTTTCGATGCACTTCAGCGATATAATATTTTCTTTGAGCAGAGTCCGGTAATCTGTCATGCTCAGACGTTCCAGCGCTATTTTGCTTTCAAACTCCTTTTCCTTTAAACCATCCTGCGCAAGAAAAGCAGAAATGCTTTGGCTGACCTCTTCATCGGATGCTTCATACCCCTTACGTTTTGCTTCCTGCAAGATAAGCCTTTCCTCGATCAGAGACTTCAAGTAATGCTCGCTGATCTTTTCCCGGTCAGCTGACTGATCCAACCTCGCTGCGAAGCGGCCATAATCAGACAGGGTAACAACCTCGCCATTGACTACCGCAAGAACTCTGTCCACTGTCAGTCCAAAACAGACGCTGCTAAAAAAAAACAGGGCAATAACAGGAATCAATACTGCCGAGTATTTCGTCACCCCTTGGAACTGCCCTTCTCTGTCATCGGTTCTCTCCTGCTGAAAGGCCTAACCGGGCCAGAACCTTCTGGGCATCAGACCAGGTGAGTATCTTGTCCTGCGGATTTCTGAGCAGGTATGCAGGATGAAATGTCGGCATAAGCGGGATGCCATCAAAATCAAGGAAATGTCCGCGCGCCGAGGTGATCTTCAGCTTAGAATCGTTCATAAGCGTCTGCAAAGCCACTCTTCCGAGCGTCATGATAACCGTTGGACTGATGATCGAAATCTGCTCTTCGATGAATCCCCTGCAGGCATTCACCTCATCCTCTTCAGGATCACGGTTCATGGGCGGCCTGCACTTAATAATATTAGCAATGTAAACATCATCACGCTTCATCCCCAGTTTTTCGATCAGGCGCGTCAGCAACATGCCGGCATCACCAACAAAAGGGAGACCCTGGATATCTTCCTCTTTTCCTGGTGCCTCGCCGATGAACATCAGCTTTGCTGCTGGGTTACCAGCTCCAAAAACAATATTCTTCCTCTGTTTCGATAGGTTACATCTTTGACAATTACCGATACGTTCCCATAATTCTCTGAGCTGCAGAGCCCTGTCGCCTGTCTTGACAGTGGGCAGATTCCGTGCACCCGCGTCAGCCGGGCCTTTTTGCATAACCCGCCCAGGTATTACTTTCGGACGTGCGCTCACCGTTATCGGCAGATTCTCGAAACCGAGCGCCTGATAGAACGTGAGGAGGCTCGTTATATCTTCGACAGCAAAGGTCATGAATTCAGCGTTCTCCCCATTTCAATTTCTCGCGAAGAACGTCAAAATACGTTCTTCCGCCGGCAACGAGAAGTTTTGCCTTGTATTCTGCCTTAACGACTTCTATGATGTCATCGGTCTTCAGTGCGCATCCCACCTGTCCGTCAAGGGTAAGGAACACGTCTTCGCTGGTTGACCTGAGCCGAATTGCGATCTGTACATGATCAGAAAGCACGATCGGCCTGTTCGTAAGCGTATGGGAACAGATCGGCGTCAATACGATATTCTCTATCGTCGGATAAAGAATGGGACCGCCTGCAGACAGGGAGTAAGCTGTCGAGCCGGTCGGCGTGGAGATGATCAGACCGTCAGCCTTGTATGTTGTTATGTAGGACTGGTCAATGCTCACCTCAAGATCTATTATCCTGGCAAGGGCTCCCTTGTTGATGACGACATCATTCAGCACCAGGAACTGATCAATTGCATCCCCGCCTCGGCGCAGGGTCGCCTTCAGCATCAGACGCTCCTCTATAGTGCAGTTTCCGGAGAGCATCTTTTCGACTGCACTATAGATATCTTCTTTACTTACCTCAGTCAGAAAGCCGAGGCTGCCGAGATTGATGCCGAGCACCGGAATTCCTGCATGCGCAACAAGACGATTTACGCTCAGCATGGTCCCGTCTCCGCCCAGCACAAGCACAACTTCTACAAGAGCGGGGATATCTTTTCTTTCATATCCCCTGATATTCAAACGTTCGGCCGTGTCCTGATCGACAAAGACCTCACAACCCCTCTCGCTAAGCCAAGGTAGCAGTTTCTTCAGGATGTCCTGAGGCTCTTTTCTGCTAAGTTTGCAGATTATGCCAATCTTTTTCATCAATACCCTCTATCTCGATCCTTCTCTCATCTATCCCCTGGTGTAAGAGCCTCACCGAAACCGCATCTTTCGGCAGTTCGTCTTCAGCATGTTCGGGCCACTCAACCACAGAAATCGAGTTCTCTCCTATGCAATCCCATATTCCGGTGCTTTCCAGATCCCTGCTTCCTGCAATACGGTAAAGGTCCAGATGATAAAATCGGGGCGAACTCTTGTATTCCGTGATTATCGTAAAACTCGGGCTTATTACGTCGTCTTTGTCTATGCCGAATGCACGGGCAATGCCTTTGACCATGGTTGTCTTTCCTGCTCCGAGTTCGCCATACAACTTTACCATCATTCCAGCCCTGAGCAACCTGCCGAGCCTAAAGCCAACAGTCTCTGTTTCAGACGGGTTTTTGCTGAGCAGTCTCACTGGTCATGCCCCTGATGATGTCAATCTTGCCAATAATGCCAACTATCCTTCCAGCCTCAAGCACGGGAACCAGATGCACACCCTTTTCGAACATGATCGAGGAAACATCCTGAATGCTCGCATCAGGAGAAACAGATAAAACCTCTTTTGTGCAGATCTCAGCCACAGTCGAAGCAGAGATCCTCCTGATCTCCTCTTCAACGCTGTCCGGTCTGCCAAGGGAAATCATGGCATCAAAGATCCTCAGCACTGTCGGAATGTGAAGGCGAGTGTTCTTACGTATTAGATCGTTCTCCGTAACAATACCAATGAGAGTCCCTTTTGTATCGGCCACCGGAGCGCCGCTGATCTTTTTTTCGATAAAAAGTCTCCCTAATTCGTCAACACTCATTCCCTCACTGACAATGATGACGTCACGGGTCATTACATCCTTTGCTTTAAGCATAGTTCACCCTCTATTTTTTCAATAATTCTAACACGTTAGGATCTAAATGTGAAAGTATCTTCAGGATAAGCGCAGCCTGTTCAAACTATTCCGATAAAACCTGCCTGCCTGCCTGCTAATCCCTTGCCAAAACGATAGGAGAAGAATCTTTCAGGGTTGCAGAACGTGCAGTCATCAGATATCCATACGTTGCCTTCAGTCACGCCCATCGTTAAAGCCTGGAGCTGATTTGCAGCAGCGAGATCAAGATGAAACTTGTCGCCAGTCGTCTTGACATAATCGCCATTCCCGGTGGCAAGGGAAACAGCCGTGATCACTTCGTCATCCACTTCATAGCAGCACTGCCTTATAGAAGGCCCTATTGCGACTATAATATGCGCAGGATTGCTGAAGAACCTTTCACAAAAGGTCCGTATAGTCTTTTTCAGTATAGCCTGCGCTGTGCCGCGCCAACCTGCATGAACAGCAGCTACGATCTGTTTCCCGGGGTCGCAGAGCAGTATGGGAACACAGTCAGCGACCTGCACACCGATAAAGAGTCCCTTCTGTTTTGATATGACAGCATCTGCAATCACCGGCTCAAGAGATGATCCAATGACAATCACCTTGTCTGTATGTTTCTGAATTGGAAGATATATACGATCCTTTGTTGTCATGTAATACTCGGCAATGAGATCCAGATCAACTCCAGGACCTTTACCGGTAAAACAGGCGGGGGCGACCGCCTTCATATTGCCAGGGATAATAATATTATGCACGAAGAGAAAGGAATGCCCGGGGAATCGACTCAATGATGTCAGACGCAATGAGCGAATGCATACCCCGTGTTTGAGCTGCTGCATCACCTGCCATGCCATGCAGATAGACTGCAAGCCTGCATGCATCAACCGGATGCATGCCTTGCCCAAGCAGGCCGGATATCATGCCGGTCAATACATCGCCTGATCCTGCAGTTGCCATGCCCGGGTTGCCTGTAGTGTTAATGAATACCCTGCCCTCAGGATCTGCAACAATGGTTGGTGCTCCCTTCAACACGAAATACGCTCCTGTTTTCTTTGCTGTCGTTTTGGCCAGATTGATCCTGTTATGTTTTATCTCGGCCGCAAGTTCCTTCGTGTTCTTGTCTTTCAGGGAATTGCCTATGTCAGTTGTTAGGAGTCGTGCCATTTCGCCTGCATGGGGAGTGAGAATGACCGGCGCCTTCACTTTCCTGAGAAGATCTTTTTTTCCAGCAATGACATTAATAGCATCAGCGTCAAGAACCATTGGCACAGTCACGGTTTCGAGAATTCTCTTCAGAAGTTCTGAAGTGTTTTCATCCGCAGTGATTCCTGGGCCTATAGCAAGGACATCCGCACGCGGATCAAGGAAATCCCGTATCTGATCATAGGCCTTTGCAGAAAATGTTCCTTTCCCTGAATCTGGTAGCGGCAGTACCATCTCCTCAGTTACACGGGACTGAATAATATCAACGAGCGATTCCGGAACGCCTATCGTGACCAGTCCTGCGCCTGTGCGAAGGCAGGCCTTTGCTGTCATGAGCGCGGCTCCTGTTTTTCCCTGCGATCCTGCTATGACCAATACATGCCCATAGTCACCTTTATGGGAATATCCCGGCCGTTCCGGGATGAGAAGAGATACTGTCTCCTTCTCGATAGTCTCGCAGCCAAGACAATCAGCCGAGAGGAGTTGCTCCGGGAAACCAATATCCTCAACATGAAGCTGGCCGGAATATTGCGCGCCAGGGTAAAGAATATGTCCTATCTTCGGAAGCCCAAAAGTCACCGTATGATCTGCCTGCACCGCAGCACCCATGATCTGGCCAGTGTCAGATGAAATACCTGAAGGGATATCAACAGCAACCACCCTCACATCAGCGGCATTCAGGAACCTGATCACATCTGCCATAAAAGAGGTGACATCCTTGTTGATACCTGTGCCGAGAAGCGCATCAATCACAAGGGAACCATGAAGGTCCTTTTCCGTAATTCCTTTTCTGAACTCAATGGAAACGCCTGAATGCTTAGCCATGCGGTATTGTGCAAGACAATCAGGACTGAGTTTATCTTCCCTGAGCATGAGGAGCACCCTGGCATGCCATCCCCAGTTATGCAGATTCCGGGCAGCAGCAATGCCGTCACCGCCATTGTTGCCCCCTCCAGCAAGCACAATCACCTTCTTTTTATCAAAAAGTGTTCTTACCTTCTCAGCAACGGCAAGGCCTGCTCTTTCCATGAGCACATTACCGGGAATGCCGTATTTTTCGATCGTGACCCGATCAATGTTCCGCATCTCCTCAGCGGTAACAACCTTCATCTCACGCCCTCGATCACGACACAAGCAACGCCGTAGTCCTTTTCATGACTGAGGCTCAGATGAATTGCCTGGATCTTCTTCACTTTCAAAAACTCTCCGGTCTTGCCGTGCAGTTCGAGCACTGGTCTGCCGTTATTCTGATTACGCACTTCAATATCAATCAGGGGAATATTTTGCTCAGGAGAAAGGGCCTTAATAAATGCTTCCTTGGCAGCAAAGCGGACTGACAACGACAAGAAGGGATCCTTTTTTTTATATGCGTAGGCTATTTCGTCGCAGGTGAAAACACGTTCAAGAAACTTATCACCCCAGCGTTCAACAGCCTCGCGAATCCGCTGCGTCTTTACGATATCCAAACCGGTGCCGTAGATCATGTTAGTTCATATCGCTTACTGCATTGGACAGGACATCATCACCAGTTCCTTCATATCCCTGACCGCCTTTTCCATGCCAACGAGTAATGCCCGGGATATGATGCTGTGGCCGATATAGAGTCCTCTGATACTGTCTATTTCGGCAACCTTGGTAACATTATGATAATTCAGGCCATGGCCTGCATTCGCCTCAAGGCCTATTTCAGTAGCATGGGCAATCGACCTTACAACCTTTGCAAGTTCACGCTCCTGGCTGTCTCCCTTTGCATTGGCATACGTGCCGGTATGAATCTCGACCATGTCAGCGCCGATTTCCTTTGACAGATCAACATCTTCCAGCGACGAATTGATAAAGAGGCTGGTTCTGATACCCTTATCTTTAAGCCGCCTGACCGCTTTCGTGAGCGAGGTCCGCCCAGCCATCAGGTTCAGACCACCTTCGGTCGTAAGCTCCTGCCTCTTCTCCGGAACGAGGGTCACAAGGTCCGGAAGTTTCTTTGAGGCAATACGGATCATCTCTTCAGTGCCGGCCATCTCAAGGTTAAGCTCAACCATGACAAACCCCTTGAGCATGTCAAGGTCACGGTCATTGACATGGCGGCGATCTTCCCGCAGATGAAGTGTTATGCCATCGGCGCCACCGAGTATGGCAAGGGTGGCTGCCATGACAGGATCAGGCTCCACCCCCATACGTGCCTGACGCAGTGTTGCGGTGTGGTCAATATTTATGCCAAGAATCATTGCGTTTCGTATTCCTCCTCTTAGGGAACTACCGTCGCATCTTTTACCGCATGGGCAAAAATGAAAACTCTTATATTGTTCGAGCCTTCATCAGCTGGCAGTAAAAAGAAGCCTTTGAGATTGTTGATGGTATGGTGACTCAGAAAAAACCCCTTATCCCATGGCAGACCGCCTTCCAGAAACCCGACCAGATCTTCACCGTCAATAAATTTGATAAACGTTCGATGACCGCGCGGCTTGCGTATACCATAAGTCTTCTTCTCATTATACTGGTGGTTGCCTTCAAAGCTCTTCACAAAGAAGATTGCCTTAAGATGATCGCTCCTGATCACATGGACTGCAGCGGTGTCGGGCTCCTGCAAGATCAACTCATGAGACTTCTCGGAAAAATCCCTGAGATATCCCTTCATAATTGTTCCATCGAGAAATTTTATTACAACCCGTTCTTCATCCATTTTCAGCCCTGCTTGTGTCCTATTTCAGGTTAATTACGATCTTTGCAGTCTTCCGTTTCTGTTCTTGCCATTGCATATATGCTTCGCCCCGCCTCTGCTGCAGCAGCTGAGCGCGGATTGACTCTTTTACTTCATCGAACGGCGCAACGCTCTCGTTCCGAATGCTTTTGACGCGCACGAGATAAAATCCGACCTTTCCTTTGTAAGGACCGCCCTGCTGGCCTTCCTTAAGCATCTTGATTGACGATGCCATTGCAGGAGAAAAGAAATCCGGTGATACCCATCCATAGTCCGTTACTGAAGCTTTATTTTCAGTACCGAGTTTATTTGCATACTCGTCAAAGTCAGCCTTTGAATTCTTTATTTCTGACGCCGCCGCAGTCACTGCATCCTCAGACTGGAACTCAACAATTTTCATATTGACCTGAGCAGGTTTCAGAAACGGCTTAGGACTGTTCTTGTAGACATCCAGCAACTCCTGTTCGCTGATATCATCGGGCTTTGCAAAGCTTTCCATGAAGCGCGCTAATGTCATCCTCTCCCTGAGTCTGCTGCGGTACGTTTCAGGGGTAAGACCCTTGTCTTTGAGTGCTTTTTGATACTGTTCCTCACCCATTTTCTTGCGGAGCTGCTCGAGTTCCTTATCAGCCTCAGAATCGGCAACAGAAATGCCTTTCACTGCTGCTTCATTCAGTGCAAGCTGTTCGCCAATCAGTTCCTGCAAGATAGCCTCCTTCATCTTCTTCTCTTCAACAGACGCATTTTGAAGTTTATGTTCCCTGAGGCGGTCCTTCATATGAAGGTCAATTTTTTCTTTGCTGATACCTTTGCCGTCAACAGTAGCGGCCGGTTTTGAGCATCCCCCTAAAACTGCTGCTATGCATAATACTGCCAACATAAGACCAAAGCGAATAACCATACTTCCTCCTTTAACATATCCTCGGCAATTGTTCGCCGGTAATCATATCAATAATTCGGGTGCCGCCTATCCTTGTCCTGAAAAGAACCATCTGCCTTGGCTGCTCAGCCACCTCGCCGATCACTGCTGCCTCTGCACCTTCCCTTGTTTTCTTCATCACCCGGACAAGCTCATCAGCTGCATGCTGAGCAACAACTGCAAGAAGAATCCCTTCATTGGCCACATAAAAAGGGTCAAGGCCAAGAAGATCACATGCGCCGCGCACACCAGGCTGGACCTGGATAGCATCTTCATGTACCATCATACACCTATTAGAGTCAACTGCAAACTCCTTGAGCGTTGTAGCAATGCCTCCTCGGGTCGGATCCCGCAGAACACGGATCTCTCTGGTAGTCGCGAGCATGGTCTCTACCAGAGAGTTCAGTGCGCAAACGTCGCTCAGGATAGGAGGATCAAAGCTGATCCCGTTTCTCTCTGCCATGACAGCCATGCCATGATTTCCGATAGAGCCGCTCAGAATGATCTTGTCACCAGGCATGATCCTCTGTGGGGAAAGATCTATGCCTTCATCAACGATGCCTACGCCTGCGGTGTTAATATAAATGCCGTCTCCCTTGCCTTTTTCAACAACCTTGGTGTCGCCTGCCACGATTTTTACCCCAATCTCGTCAGCAACAGCCTTCATGGACGCAAGGATCTTCTTCAAATCCTCTATGGGCATACCCTCTTCAAGGATAAACCCGGTCGTAAGATAGAGGGGCCGTGCGCCTGCCATCGAAAGATCATTAACCGTTCCGCAGACAGAGAGAATACCGATGTCGCCACCAGGGAAAAAATAGGGCGATATGACATAGGAGTCGGTCGTAAGTGCTATTTTTCCAACAGGCATACCATCCACAACAGCAGAATCATTGAGAGTCTGCAGATGAAAAGAGGGAACAAAATAATCCCTCACAAGCTGATGCATCAGCCGTCCTCCCCCTCCATGACTCAGTTGAATCCTATCCACCCTATTCTCCGCTTTCCATGCGATGAATCATGCTAATACACCATGCCGGCATATTTATAGTACGCTGCGCAGCTTCCTTCTGTGCTTACCATACAGGCGCCTACAGGTTTGTCAGGAGTGCATGCCTTCCCAAAGAGAGCGCAGTCAGTCGGTATCTTTATGCCCTTCAGCACTTCGCCGCACGAACAGGTCTTTGGTTCCTGTCCGTCAGAGACACTGATGGCATATTTCTTCATAACGTCCCGATGGCTATACTTTTCCTTCAATCTCAGACCGCTGCCCGGCAGCATGCCGATACCTCTCCAGTATGCGTCTTCAGGCTCAAAGAACTCATACAGCAGAGCAACTGCCCTTGGGTTTCCTTCCTCTTTCACAACCTTGGCATATTCGTTTTCTACTGCTGCCCTGTTGCCGGCTATCTGCTGAAGAAGCATCAGCACGCCGTTGAGAATATCCATAGCGTCAAAGCCGGTCACCACAGAGGGCTTGCGATATTCAGCAGCAAGAAACGCATACGGCTTCAGCCCAATGATCGTGCTGACATGCCCTGGAAGGATAAAACCGTCTATCTGCACCTCTGGTGCGCTCAGCAGGGCCTGCAGGGCCGGCGGAACAGTCTTATGTACAGAGTAGATAAAGAAATTTGGGACACCCTTTGATTCGGCCTCAGCAAGAGTACCGGCTACAAGGGGCGATGTTGTCTCAAATCCTGTTGCAAAGAAGACCACATTCCTGCCCGGTGTTTTTTCTGCAAGTTTCAGCGCATCAAGCGGTGAATACACCATCCTGATATCTCCTCCCTCTGCCTTTGCCTGGAAAAGGGATAGCTTGTTTCCTGGCACACGCATCATGTCACCAAAAGTTGTTACGATCGCATCAGGCTGCCTGGAGATTTCGATGACCGTATCCACATCCCTGATAGACGTAACGCAGACAGGGCAGCCCGGTCCGCTCAGCAGCTTTATCTCCTTTGGCAGCAGATCCCGAATGCCGTGCCTGAATATGGCAACCGTGTGTGTACCACAGACTTCCATCAGTTTTATCGGCCTGCCGATAGAACCCATCAGTTCCTTTATCGCTTCAATAGTCTGATTCATGAGATTCTTTCTGCTTTCATCATTTCCCTGGCCAAAAATACCTGACCTAATGAGATGCCTGCATCACTGCAGGGAACTTTTTCATTCACATATACAATCAACCCTTCTGTCTGCAGATCGTCAGCAACTCTATTAACCAGGTAATGGTTCTGAAATACACCGCCGCTTAAGGCAACGCTCTTTATATTATTCATTAAAGAAAGCTTTAGGACAACCCTGATGATCGCCATCGCCACGGTATTATGGAATTTCGCAGAAATGATAGACCGGTCGACATTTCTGTTCAGGTCATCGACAATGCTGATAAATGTATGTGAAAAATCAATTTCTATGTGCTGATCAAGATGAATGTCCACAGGGTAGTCCTCGTCAATACCTTTCATCGCCAACGATTCCAGTGCTATGGAGGCCTCCCCCTCAAAGGTATTCTGATCGCAGATTCCGATGAGCGCTGATACTGCATCAAAAAGCCTTCCGGCTCCTGATGAGAGAGGAGAGAACTTTTGTTTGTCAGCGATTTGAAGAATGTCAGCGATCTTTTTTTCTCCATATTTTTCTAAAAATCCGGTGGGGCCAAGGAACTGCATCAGATCGCTGCCAAAAGCATCTTTTAAATAGCTTAACGCTATCCGCCAGGGCTCCTTCACTGCCTGCTCACCCCCAGGAAGCGCTATCTGCTTCAGATGAGCAACGCGCGTGAAGCCCTTGGTGTCAGCAATAAGGAACTCGCCTCCCCAGAGCGTACCGTCCTCCCCATATCCATTGCCGTCAAAGGCAACACCGATGATCTTTTCGGTCAGGCCGTGCTCAGCCATGACAGAGCCAATATGGGCATAATGATGCTGAATCGCAATGGGTTTCAGACCCTGTTGCTCCGCATATGCAAGGGCCCAGTTCGTAGAGAAATAACCAGGATGAAGGTCATGAACCACGGCAACTGGTTCTGCCCTATACACTGTTTTCAGGTTTTCAAGAGTCTCCTCAAAAAAGCGGATCGTCTCATAGTTCTCCATATCACCCATATGCTGGCTTACGATCGCATATTTACCCCTCAGCAGCGCAAAGGTATTTTTCATGTCAGCCCCGCATCCCAAGAGATCAGGGCCGTCGGTCATAAGAGGTATAGGCTCAGGAACATATCCGCGTGCACGACGAATAAAACACGGCATAACATCAGGCGTATGGGGTAACGAAATGACAGTGCTCTCTCCTGAGCGCCTGACTCCTGCGGTCTTCTTCCTCACCCTCATCACAGAATCATCAACGCGCATAAAAATATCCCTGTTATGAACAAGAAAGGCATCTGCAATCCCTGAAAGCTTATCAACAGCCTCCTCATTGGAAATGATGATCGGCTCCTCGCTAATATTGCCGCTTGTCATCACAAGGGCATCAAAACAGTGATGCGTGATGCGTGATGGGTCATGAGTTAAAGGATATTGAAAAAGAAGATGATGCAGAGGCGTGTTAGGCAGCATGAACCCCAGGCTGGCATTACCGGGTGACGCAGCAAGAGGCAAGGTAATCCCTTCTTTCTTCCTGAGAAGGACAATGGGCCTCTGAGCAGAACAGAGGAGCTCTTCTTCAGCTGTTGATACAACGCAATGCATCCTGATCGATTCTATATCAGGGGCCATAAGCGCAAAGGGCTTGTTGTTTTTTCTCTTTTCTGTCCGAAGCCGTGTTACAGCATCTTTATTCAATGCATCACAGGCAATATGAAACCCTCCGAGTCCCTTGACTGCAATGATCTTTCCCTGCTTCAGGAGCATAATTGCCTCTTTGATCGGCTCTCCAGACCCTATCCTTACACCTCTGCGGTCGAGAAGAGTCACCTCGGGCCCGCATACAGGGCAGGCAATTGGCTGGGCATGGTATCTTCTGTCCTTGGGACTATGGTATTCAGAAGAGCACTGCTCACACAGGACAAAGCCCTGCATGGTCGTATTTTTGCGGTCATAGGGCACAGCCATTATGATCGAATACCGGGGTCCACAGTTCGTGCAGTTGATAAAGGGATAGAGGTACCGTCTGTCGCTGCAATCAAACAGCTCTCTACAGCAGGCATCGCATACCGCTATATCAGGGGATATGAGCGTAAAACAGCCTGCCTCAGAACTTTTCATGATCAGGAATTCGGCAAAACCACCTGCCTCCGCAGGAACAATATCCATCTTCATGATACGTGAAAGAGGAGGAGCTTCCAGCCGGAGCCTTTCGATAAAACGGGAAAGATTATCACCCTCTACAGTAATAACTACTCCTTCAGAGGTATTGGAGACAAAACCGGTGATATTCAGCTCAGAGGCAAGATTATACACAAAGGGTCTGAAGCCGACGCCCTGAACGATCCCCTGAATGGCTATGGTAAGACAGTCTTTCCGGTCAGGCATAGGCAGCCTGCTGATCAGCTTCTCAGCGCTTTCTCCTTGAGCCAGTCAGTCCATGCAGAAAGGCCTTCACCTGTCTTGCAGGAGACTTCGAATATCTTCAGATTCGGGTTAAGGGACAATGCGTCTCTCTTTATCTTGTTGATATCAACATCAAGATACGGAGCAAGATCGATTTTATTGAGAAGAAGAGCAGATGACTCCTGGAACATCAGAGGATACTTGAGCGGCTTGTCGTGGCCCTCGGCAATACTTAAGACCATTACCTTAATATCCTCGCCTACTTTGAATTCAGCAGGGCAGACAAGGTTCCCGACATTCTCTATGAAGAGCAGATCAAGATCCTGAAGCGGCAGGTCGGTAAGCACCTCATAAATCATATTGGCGTCAAGATGACAGGCGCCTCCGGTATTGATCTGGACAACCGGAGCACCATGCTTTTCAATACGCTCAGCATCGTCGCTGCCTGCAATGTCCCCCTCGATAACGCCGATCCTCAGTCCGGTGTTCAGGGTCAGGGTCTTTTCGAGGATCGATGTTTTGCCAGCTCCCGGCCCGCTCATAAGGTTGATGACATACAAAGCAGCATTATCAAAAAGCCTGCGGTTTTCACGCGCTATCCGTTCATTCGCCTCAAGTATTCTGGTTACGACCTTGACTTTCACGTTTATGAGACCTCCATGTCTATGATATCCATTTCCCTGCCTGAAGTTATCTGAAACGAGCTGCCATTACAGACCGGACAGTTCAGAATATATTCCTGCTGAACGATAAAACTGTTTGAGCAGTCATTACAAAGCCCTGTTACAGGTACCTCTTCAATGTTTAGCAGAGCATCCCTGGCGATCGAATCAGGCTTGATCGCGTCAAACGCAAAAATGAGGGCGTCAGGCATGATTCCTGACGCCCTTCCTATCCGGAGATTAACTGAATCTATCTTTGTGTGCCCGCTCCTGGTACACTGCTCAGAAATGATCTCAAGAACATTCTGAGCGATCGAAAGCTCATGCATCCTATCCCTTTGCGAACTTCTCTTTTTCCTTCTCGTATGCGTCCTTCCCGGCATCAATGGCAGCCTTGATCAGGGACTTCTTCTCGTCATAATAGCCCCTGCTTTCATCAGCAACTGCGGTCGCTTTATCCTTGGCCTCGTTGATGTAATCGTTCGTCTTTTCCTTGATATCATCGGCTAATTCTTTGATCTTCCTTCGGGTCTCTTCTCCGGACTGAGGTGCGACGAGCAATGCCATGCCGGCGCCGACAACACCTCCGAGAAGAAATGCTAACAGCACTGAACCTGAACCAAAACCTTCGTCTTTCATGATCTTTCTCCTTTTCTGCGAATATTGGCAATTAAATATGATAAAGCAGTCTTAATACCTGCGCTCAGGCTTAAGGTCTGAACGGTCATTGACGCGGTGACACTGTCCACGATCGTATTTACCGCATTAATCTTGCTGCCGATCTGCTGGACAGCATTGGAAAACTGTTTAACATCGTCAGTTATAACAGTCACATTGTCCGTTATCTGCCGGACACTTCTCAGTGTTTCCTGAAGTTCCTGAATTGCCGGGTTCACCTTTTCCTCGGTGGTCTGACGCAATGCAGCCACGGTGCGCCTCAGTTCAAGAAGCAGCGGGATCATTACCAGCGCGAGAATCGCTACAACAACAGCCAAAACAGCCAATATGATTGTATTCATTGTTCCTCCAGGAAAATTATATCATAATTTCATGACATTTCTTCAGTTCTTTTCAGCGCAGGCAGCCATTTCCGGCCTGTTCCCTGAAAAGAACTTTGTGGTAAGCTAAAACCGATGACAGATGAGGTATATATAAGACGAACACTAGCCCTTGCCTGCAGGGCAGAGGGCATGACAAGCCCCAATCCAATGGTCGGAGCTCTGCTTGTGAAGCATGGCAGGGTCATTGCCGAGGGATACCACAAAAAGGCAGGCACTGCACACGCCGAGGTCATTGCAATAGAAAAAGCCGGGGCGGCTGCAGCTGGTTCAACGCTCTATGTCAGTCTGGAACCCTGCTGCCATAAAGATAAGAGGACCCCGCCCTGCACGGAAAAGATCATCGAATCAAAGATAAAAAAGGTAGTTATCGCCATAAAGGACCCCAACCCAAAAGTATCGGGCAAAGGGATCGAGGAACTCCGAAAAGCCGGTATTGAGGTCGTTTCAGGTATCCTCGAGGAAAAAGCAAGGCATCTGAATGAATTCTACATCAAACATATTACCAGTCATCTTCCCTTTGTAATCCTCAAGGTCGCAATGACCCTTGACGGCAAGATCGCAACTCCTGATGGGGAATCGAAATGGATAACTGGTGAAAAGGCACGCAAAGAAGTGCATAGACTCAGGGGAAAGGTGGATGCGCTCCTGACAGCCATCGGCACGATCAAGGCAGACGATCCTCAGCTTACCTGCAGGACAGGCAGAATGAAGAGCCCGATACGCATCATCCTCGACCCCAAGCTCGAGATCAATCCTGATGCAAACGTGCTGAACTGTCCGCCCAGAACGATCCTGGTTGCCGGCAACAGGTCATCAAAAACAAAACAGAAGCAGCTTCGGGCAAGGGGTATTTCAATTATAGAGCATAGCGGCAGCAGGGTTGATCTGCAGTGGCTCATGAAACAACTGTCCGCTGAAGGGATCGTCTCGGTTCTTATCGAGGGAGGCTCTTCCCTTGCATCATCCTGTCTTGAGGCCGGGATCGTGGATAAGGTCATTTTCTATATTGCGCCGAAGATTATCGGAGGAGAAAAGTCATTCCCGGCAGTGGGTGGGGAAAGCTTCAGAACTCTCCAGCATGCTCACGCGCTGACAAAATCTATCTGCCGACGACTTGGAGATGATTTCGTCATTGAAGGTTATCTGGATAAATAATGATGAATATATGGCTTTTTTTTAGACTTTCTTTGATAGAATGAAAGCATGACAGACAAGGCAAAAATCGCCATCACATCAAGACATGCTCACGAGTTCAGCAGCAATGTATCAGTGGACAATGTGACCTATCATGTCCAGACCGAGGACATGGGCAAAAAATCCTGCAAGATCATTACGAATGTCTTTCTGAAGGGCGAGATCATTGCTTCCAGAAAATCTGACTATGCCCATCTCCTCAAAGTCAAAGATCGTGATGAGCGGATAGCTGACCTGATGGAAAAGCATCACAAGTCCGTTATCGCCGGATTTATCGCTGATCAGTCAAAGAAACAGAAGCTCAAGGCCGAATACTTCTCGGAAGTCCAGCAACTATTACGACGGGGAAAAGGCAGGCAGGCTCTCGATATCCTTCGAGAAGGCCTTGAGAGTTATCCCACAGACGCCTTTCTTCTCTCTTACTACGGCTGTCTCATCGCAATTGTGGAGAACAATACCAAGGATGGCATTGTAATCTGCGAGAATGCCATAAAGGCTCTGGATATCTCGATGCCCTTTGGAAGCGAGTTCTTCTATCCTGTTTTTTACCTGAATCTGGGAAGGGCCTACCTGAAGGCAGAACGCAAGGCCGAGGCGATCAAGGCGTTTCAGCAAGGCCTGAAGAGCGACCCCGAGAATACGGATATTCAGTGGGAGATGAAAAAACTTGGCTCAAGAAAGAAGCCGCCTGTGCCGTTTCTCAAAAGAGGCCATCCGATCAATAAATATATCGGCCTACTTCGTGGCAAGCCCACAAAGTAGGCCTTGCCTTTCGATAGCTCCTTAAAATAACAATTAATTTATCTTGTCGAGTTGAAAGGACTTTTCTGATCAAAGTCGGGCAGGTAATAATCCCGGCTGTCGAGTTCCTGTATAAATGCATTCCTCAGACCAAGACCAAGCGCATAGTCTGTAATTTCATCATATTCGTCTTCTGTCAGTGTCCGGTTTATGCCGGGATAATTACCTGCTTTATATTGGGGAGAATACTGCGACATAATGCTGACATGAATATCCGGCGACAAATCTGCCAAGAAGTCGAGACATCTCCGGCTGCTATCTATTTGCCCGGGCAATACCAGATGCCTGATCAGCAACCCGCGCTTGGCTATGCCGGCATTATCCATCTTCAGACTTCCGACTTGATTCTGCATTTCCGTGAGAACAGCAGGAACGATATCGGCATAGTCGTCCACCAAAGAAAACTGTTTTCCAAGGCTATTGTCTAGATATTTGACATCAGGAAGATAAATATCAACAAGGCCACGTATCTGCCTGAGCGCATCTACAGAATCATAACCATTTGAATTATATACAATCGGAACCATGAGACCTTTCTGCCTGGCACTCGTAATAGCATCAGCCACCTGAAAGATCATATGAGAAGGTGAGACAAAATTGATATTATGTGCACCTGCATCCTGAAGCTGCAGCATCTCAGACACCAGCTCAGTTTCAGACAGGATTCTGATCCGTCCCTGCTGAAATTCCTGGCTTATCTGGTAATTCTGACAAAACACACAGCGAAGATTGCATCCGCTTAAAAAAATGGTGCCTGAACCTCTTGTTCCGGAGATGGGCGGTTCTTCCCCAAAATGCAGTCCAGCATGGGAAACTATAATCTCAGAACTGACCCCGCAAAAACCAATCTTCCCGTTAAGACGGTCCACCCCGCATCTGCGCGGGCAGCATGCACAATGTGACAGCTGAAGAGAACGCACTAACCGGTAATGATCCCGAAGATCTCCCGATACCGCGCAATAGCTTTTTCGATAATGCTGTCAGGAAGCACAGGGCCAGGATAGGTCTGGTCCCAGTCCAGACCCAAGAGATAGTCCCTGATGATCTGCTTGTCGTAGCTGTCCTGCCCCTTGCCAGGCTGATAGTTTTTTGCAGACCAGAAGCGGGAGGAATCCGGGGTAAGCACTTCGTCTATCAGGATCAGTTCATCATTGAACATGCCGAACTCGAACTTGGTGTCGGCAATGATAATGCCCTTCTTTTCAGCCAGATCGCGAGCCTTAGTGTAAACCTTCAGACTCACATCGCTCAGTTTCTCTCCCATCTCCTGCCCCACGATCTTCTTCATCTCCTCAAAGGAGATATTCATATCGTGCCCCTCATCTGCCTTGGTGCTCGGCGTGAAGATAGGAGTCTCAAGTTTGGATGATTCAACCAGCCCATCAGGAAGCTTCATGGAGCAGACTGTGCCGCTCTTTTTATATTCCTTCCAGCCTGAACCGGAGAGATATCCTCGCACAATACATTCCACAGGCATGGGCTTGGCCTTTTTCACCAGCATGGACCTGCCTTCCAGTTGATCTGCATATTTATGGCAGACTGAAGGGTAGTCCTTCACCTCTGTCGCGACGATATGGTTTTTGATGATATCCTGCATCTGGTTGAACCAATACAACGATATCTGGGTCAGAATCTTTCCTTTTCCCGGTATGCCGTTGGGGAGAACCACATCAAAGGCCGATATTCTGTCAGATGCGATTAAAAGGAGATAGTCTCCCACCTCATATATATCCCTTACCTTTCCCTTTCTCAGGAATGTGATATCAGGCATCTCGGTCTTCAACAGAACGTTATTCATTAGTTTTCTCCTCTAGAGTTTTTTGGACATACATTCTACCTGAACAGCGCCTTTTTTCGCCTTACCCGTTTTGACGCTTCTCAGGCCAAGATAATACTCGCTCAAATCCCATAATAAAACCCTGCAATACATCTGCAGGGTTTTTCGCTCAGACAACTTCTGGCATCTCATCCGGACTTAACTTAATGTCCCATCCTCATAGCCTGAAGTCGGGCTATACGCTCCTCAACAGGAGGGTGTGTGCTGAAAAGCTTCATAAAGAACCCTCCGGTAAGCGGGTTGACGATCATCATATGGGACGTTGCAGGCGTCGCCTGCATAGGGATTTCCTGAGAACCACTGTGCAGTTTTCTGAGGGCATTGGCAAGTGCCATAGGTTGGCCATGCAACTGAGCTCCTCCTGCATCTGCTGCATATTCCCGGGATCTGGATATGGCCATCTGTATCAGCATGGCTGCTATAGGGGCCAGGATCATCATGGCAATACCGGCAAAAGGGCTGCCACCTTCATCGTCATCGCGCCGGCCGCCAAAGAACATGGCCATATGGCCTAAATAACTTATAGCGCCGGCAATTGTCGCAGCGATAGTTCCTATCAGAATGTCCCTGTGCTTCACATGGGCAAGCTCATGTGCCATCACGCCTGCCAACTCATCTTCGCTCAGTATGCGCATAATGCCTTCAGTTGCAGCCACCGCTGCGTGGTTCGGATTCCGCCCGGTTGCAAAGGCATTCGGTGAATCGTCAGGGATGATATAGACCTTAGGCATAGGCATGCCTGCCTTCTGCGATAAGGTTCTTACAATCCGATACAGCACAGGGGCCTCAGACTCAGTAACCTGCTTTGCTCTGTACATTTTCAGGACGATCTTGTCGCTGAAGAAATATGAGACAAAGTTCATGACTCCGGCCATTAAAAGAGCAACGGTCATGCCGGACTGTCCACCGACTGCTGCACCTCCAAAAACCAGGAGCATCGTGAGCAGAATCATAAGCATCGCTGTCTTCATTACATTCATAGTTACCTCCCTGCTGCTTTAAGAAAATAAGAATAACCTGCTTTTTAGTTTAATGAATGATCCTATACACGGTCAATATTGACCGCAGAAGAAACTAACACTTACGCAGCAATGTAAAAAAGAGCGTCTCTGACCACGCCATCAATGATCGTATATGCCCTTATCTCCGGAGATTCAGGATCCGTTAGGCCGATGATCAGATATACAACATCATCGTAAAATGCGAGGCTCACATCCTTGGCAGATGGATATGCAGGTGACTGGGGATGGGAATGGAAGATGGCGAGCATGCTTAGCCCATCCTGTCTCAATTCCTTCATCACCCTGAATTGCTCCTTGGGATCCATAAAGTAGTTGATTGGTGAGGGTTCAGCATTGGGTATCAGATAGACCTTTGCAACCTTGTTCCCTGTTCCTGCAAGAATACCGCAGGCCTCATTGGGATAGCATGTTCTGCACTGCGTTACCATCTGCTCAACGAATTCTCTAGAAATAACAAGTTCAGGCATGCGCCTACGGAATGGAGCAATAGCCTTCGTTATAGTCAATCAACTCGGTGATGGTCGGATGCTCACCGCATATTGCGCAGTTACTGTTTTTCGGCACCTTCACCTTCCTGAAAATGGTCTTCAGCGCATCATACACGAGCAAGGAGTTCTTTAAGGGATCGCCTTTGCCAAGGATCAGTTTAAGGACCTCAGTTGCCTGGAGACTTCCGACTACACCGGTCAGCACTCCCAATACGCCTGCCTCCTGGCATGACGGTACCAGGCCTGCAGGAGGAGGCTCCTCGAAGAGGCAGCGGTAACAATGCCCTTCTCCCGGAATGATCGTAGTGACCTGGCCTTCGAATTTCAGGATAGCTCCGGACACCAGAGGTTTATTTGCCATGACACAGGCATCATTGACCAGATATCGTGTTGGGAAATTATCACTGCCATCAACCACAATGTCATAGTCCTTGATAAGGTCAAGGATGTTGTCCTTTGATATGCGGACCTTATGAGCAATGATATTCACGTCCGGATTAAGCGCCTTAAAGGTCTTCTCTGCTGATTCGACCTTGAGCATGCCTATGGTATTCATATTGTGTGCGATCTGGCGCTGGAGGTTACTGATCTCAACAACGTCATTATCAATAAGCCCTATGGTGCCGACACCAGCTGCAGTCAGATAGTACCCCACCGGGCATCCGAGTCCGCCGGCCCCCACAATGACCACCTTTGCATTGATGATCTTTGCCTGGCCGCGTCCGCCGACCTCAGGCAGGATAATATGTCTGCTGTAACGTTGTAACTGTTCTTCAGTAAATTCCATTATTCTTTATCCTTCCGTATCAGCAGGACCCAGTCCCTGTCAGTGATCTTTTCTATTCCGAGAAGCGTATGTCCATGTTCGGTCATGGCCTTCGGAATGCTCCGGGACGATTCTTCGTAATCCATCAGGACCTCAAGCACCTGGCCAAGCTCCATTGTCTCTATCGCAAGCTTTGCCTTTACAAATGTATAAGGGCATACCAACCCCCTGATATCGATACTTCTATCAGACTTAATTGATTTCAATGTAGAAAATGCCGGATTACTTATGTTCCTTTCCTTCAACCCGAATAAAAACTGTTTTACCGGCAACAATGCCGAGTTTATTGATCTCCTTCATGGCTCTGATAACACCCTTCTCTTTTGCCAGGTGAGTAAGCACAACCAGAGGTACAGCCTTCCCTTCCATGCGGTCCTTTTGGATTACCGATGCAATGCTGATGTTATGCTTGCCAAGGATGCCGGAGATCTTTGAAAGCACGCCGGGCTTGTCGATCGCCGAGAACCTGAAGTAATACATGGACATTACATCATCCATCTTCATCAGAGGCATCGGTTTTTCAGACGTTGCAAATGCACGAAGCCTGCCGACTGAATTAGACGTAATATCCCGGGCAATATCCACAATATCGCTTACAACTGCGCTGCCTGTAGGCAGATCACCAGCGCCGCGGCCATAATAGAGCGTGGAACCGACAGCGTCACCCTCGACATACACGGCATTGAAAACACCATCAACCTTCGATATGAGAAGATCTTCGGGTACCATGGTCGGATGCACCCTCAACTCAACCTGACCATTCGTCTCTTTTGCAATGCCGAGCAGTTTGAGCTTGCATCCCAGTTCCCGCGCAAACTCAATGTCCGACGGCGCTATCCATGAGATTCCCTCACGGTAAACATCCTTTATCGTAAACTGCCTTCCAAAAGCGATCGATGCAAGGATCGCAAGTTTGTGTGCTGAATCAATGCCCTCAATATCATAGGTCGGATCTGCCTCTGCGTAACCAAGTCTCTGGGCCTCTTTCAATACATCTGAAAACTGTGCCTTCTCATCTGACATTTTGGATAAAATATAGTTTGTGGTCCCGTTGATAATGCCATACACAGCCTTGATCCTGTTGGCAACAAGACCTTCTCTAAGCACCTTTATGATCGGTATGCCGCCGGCAACAGCAGCCTCGAAGCCCACCTCAACCCCAGCCTTTTCAGCTGCCCTGAAGATCTCTATGCCGTGGGTGGCAAGCAGTGCCTTGTTTGCCGTCACCACGTGTTTGCCGGCACGAATGGCTCTCAGGATCATCTCCTTGGCAATCGTCGTCCCGCCAATGAGCTCAATAATAATATGCATATTGGGATCGTTAAAAAGTTCGTCTGCCCTTGTTGTCAATATGCCCTTTGGAAGCTTTATGCCGCGATCACGCTTGATGTCAAGATCTGCGATCTTCCGTAGATTGATATCAATGCCGGTGCGCTGCTTCAGCAGGTCCCTGTTCTTCAACAGTATGCTTGCAGTGCCTGTGCCAACTGTCCCAAAACCGATAATCCCAACGTTGATCATATCCTTATCACCTTCTCTATGTATTTCGTTTACCGCTAAACATTTCTTCTGCATTCATGGAGCTTCTTACCAGCGGACCTGACGCAGCCTGTTTGAACCCCAAGCTGAGTGCTGTCTCTTTGAGCTCATCAAATGCCTTTGGCAAGATGTATTTTACCACAGGAAGGTTATTCTTGGTCGGCCTCAGATACTGGCCGATAGTAAGAAAATCAACCTTGCTTTCCCGAAGATCTGCAAGCAGCTGTACAACCTCATCCATGGTTTCACCGAGTCCAAGCATGAATCCTGATTTAACAGGTATGGACAAAGAAATATTCTTTGCAGTCCGCAGCACGGATAGCGATCGTTGATAATCAGCCATCTGCCTTACCGCCGGATAGAGTCTCTTTACGGTTTCGATATTATGATTAAATACATCCGGTTGGGCATCAAGAACAATCTTGAGAGCATCGATATCGCCCCTGAAATCAGGGGTAAGCACTTCGATCCGTGCTTCAGGCAGTCGTCTTCTCACAGCACGTATTGTTTCAGCGAACTGGCCTGCGCCGCCATCAGGAAGGTCATCGCGCGTGACCGAGGTGATCACAACATACTTGAGGTTCATCTCCGCCGAAGCCGCAGCAACCTGTTCCGGCTCAAGACCATTAACAATCACAGGGGTCCCGGACATCACGGCGCAGAAACCGCAGTTACGCGTGCAGTGCGGGCCTAAAATCAGAAAGGTTGCGGTAGGCTTTGAAAAGCACTCACCCCTGTTAGGGCAGCGCGCATCCTCGCATACCGTTGAAAGTCCGTGCCTGCGCAGGAGATGCTTTGTATCGTGGAGGCCGACATGAGGCCTGGTCTTGATCCATTCAGGCAGTCTCAAGCAGGGAACCCCTTTCAGTCCCTGCCGAAGAAGGTTATTGCCTCTTTCACCTGGACGAGATTAACGCGGAGAATCATGGGGCATAATCTGAAGATCAGGCTTCATCATCACAGCTTCATATCTTTTTCGATCATCGGCTGGAAAGGCTTCGGCTGATGGTTGATAAACGCGTTGAACTGCTCGACAAATTCGATATAGAGGTCAGCGTCTATCACGCCATTTCTTATAAAAGGCGACTGCCAACTTGACTTCAGTTTGTTCATATCGTCTCTGAGCGCCTCAGATCGCCCAAGCCTGACAAGCTCTTTCCCCGCTTCCCGGGTGATGTTCATTCCTTTGCCGCCTCTTTGATTTTCTGGAAGAGATCGTCCATTTGAAATATTGTGAAATAGCTTTTCAGCAATTCCCAGTCAAGCTTCTTATCATGGACAGAGACGAGCATTTCGATATCAGCCATGTCGATCCTCTCTCTTTTCGGATTATTATAAACAGCCTGAAGTTTTAAGCCGATGATATCTTCCGGAATCATTGTCCTGACTTCCATGCTGCCGCTGAAGATCTCTTTTCCAACTGCCCGTTGCAGCATCTCTACGCTTGCCTCCCTGAAGGCGTGAATAAAATCAATGCCTCCGAACCGCAACAACGGCGAAACATACTGAGAGACATTCTCCGTGTGATGGTGGAGTTCATATCCCAGATTGGTCATGAGCATATGCACCTTATCCATATCTTCTCTATGCACCAGAAAATCGAGATCTACCGTTGATCTCGATCCGCCCCACAGCCCGAGCGCAAACCCGCCAGTCAGTGCATATCGGATATCCTTCGCCTGAAAACCGGCCAGAAGTCGTTCAAAAACGAGTTTGAAATCCATGTTTGAATTATATCACTCCTGGTATTGAAACAACCTAATCCCTGCCGAAGAAGGTTATTGCCTCTTTCACCTTTTCAAGATCAACGCGGGTATTGAAACAGGGGCCAAAGGGCCGCTCGTTCGGAATGCCCAGCACCGGAATCGGGTATGTATCCACAAGCCCGCTTGAAAGGTCGCGTTCGCAGGCAACTGCTATGATCGCCTCAGGCCTGACCTCCTGAACGATCTTTCGCGCAAGGGTGCCGCCGGTGGCAACAGAGAGATTAAGTTTGAAAGCATCCGTGATCTCTATAAGATCCTTGATCTCGCATCTTCCGCAGCGCTTGCAATTATAGATGTTATGCGTAAGCCTGATCTCACAGTCGCTTATCTGAAGGCAGTGGGGAAGCAGAATAAGTATCTTCTTTGTTCGGGTCTTCTCAGCCCTGATCAGCTTATTGTTCATGCGGATGATTGCGTACTGAAAGGCTTCTTTCTTGCCTTTCATGAAGGCTGCAATAAGCATGAGTAAGGGATAGAATATCTTGAGGACAACACCCCGTGATAGTTTACTGACGTTCAAACTGCATCCCCGAGCTGATATGACGACCACGGGCAAAGGCAGCGCCTGTCATCATTTTCTTGCCTTCAGGTTTCAGTTCCAGCAGCCCAAGAATACCCTTCCCAGTGCCAACATGGAGTTCGTCACCATAAATATTCACAATACTGCCGCCCGTTTCTCTGGAATCAGCATCAGCCACCCTCGACCTGATAATAGTGATCTTCTCACCATCAAACACGCACTGACCGCCAGGCCAGGGGTGCATGCCTCTCGTAAGGTTGAATATTTCAGCCGCCGACATTGTCCAGTCTATTCTGCCGTCTTCCTTTCGTATGATAGGTGCATAGGTTGATTCGCCTGCCTGCGGAATTGGTTTTATCCTCCCGACAACAATATCCCTTATGGTCTTTATCAGGAGATCAGCTCCCATTTCAGAGAGCCTGCTTCCTAACGTCACCGCATCGTCCTCAGGCAATATGTCTGTTTCTTCCATTAGCAGAATGTCGCCCGTATCAAGTCCTTCGTCCATGAGCATGGTAGCAACGCCTGTCATTGTTTCTCCGCGCACGATCGACCACTGAATGGGAGCAGCTCCCCGATATTTCGGGAGGAGCGATGCATGAACATTGATGCAGCCTTTTGGAGGCAAGGCCAGCATGTCAGGAGGAATGATCCTGCCGTATGCGACCACCACGATCATATCAGGTTTCATCCCGGCAATGGTCTCAAAGAATTCTTCTGAACGTATGCCTGCAGGCTGAAGCACCGGAATGCCCTGAGCTATTGCAAATTCTTTCACCGCAGGGGCTGAAAGCTTGTGCCCCCTTCCCTTTACCCGGTCAGGCTGCGTAACAACCGAGACAATATTCTCACCAGATGCAACAAGCTTTTTAAGCGATGGCACGGCAAAGTCCGGGGTGCCAAAAAAGACGATTCTCATGCCGGATTACTTCTCGGCCTTGGCGATCTTCTTGTAGCGCTTCTTGAAAAACTCCCGTTTGATCGGGCTGATCCTGTCGATAAAAAGGAGCCCGTCGAGATGGTCTATCTCATGCTGAATCGCAATGGCAAGAAGTCCGCCTGCCTCGATCTCAATCTCTTTGCCCTCACGGTCAGAGCAGCCAACAATGAGCTGCTCAGCGCGCGTAACCTTGGCAGTATATTCGGGAATACTGAGACAGCCCTCCTCGAACTCCACCTCTCCCTCGCTCTTCAGGATAGAAGGATTTACGAGAACAATAAGCGGATACTGCTCTTCACGCGAACTGATGTCTATAACTGCAAGCCTTTTTGAGACGCCCACCTGGGGAGCTGCAAGGCCAACACCCGGAGCTGCATACATGGTCTCGACCATATCGTCGATCAGCCGCTGAAGGTCCTCATCAAAGACAGTGACGGGTGCAGCCTTTTTCTTCAGCACAGGTTCGGGGAATTTTTTTATTTCACGAATTGCCATGTTTAATTATAAAACATTTACTTCATAAGGGTCGATACCAATCCCTCTATACCATTGAATTTTCAACGAGGTCGTGGCATTATGTAAGCAATCCTTCTTGAAAAATCATATGATCAGACAAAATATAATCATTACAGCTGTTCTGCTCCTCCTGGCCAGTTGCGCCTCGATGGGTCAGAAGTTTTCTGCCGGAGAGCCAAAAAACAGCCTTCCCTTGATGGCAAAGGATCTCGTGGAGGAAATGCACAGCATTGCGGTGCCGCCTTTCTCGGGTGACAGTCATGCTTGGCATGAGGCAGCTCAGGAAGTGATTGCGCAGGCGCCAAAGGCATCCCACGTGGCACAGAAGAAGCTTGATTCAGCAATTAAAGCTGCAAAGAAAGATCCCGCGCTCCTGTCACCGGAAGAGAGAATAGAATATGCAACCAGACTCGGGAAATCTATCCAGGCTGACGCTGTGCTGAATGGCATGGTTTTGAGCGGCGAGGATCGATACGAACTAATTCTTCAGCTTGTATCATCAAAAGATTCACGTGTGCTTTGGTTTCAGGCAGCTGACTTTACCTTTAAGGGACAGCAGCTAATAAAGAGCGACCAGAAGGAACTGCTCAATAAAATGCTTTCGCCGCTTATCCCCCTTCTCGGTAAAAGAGAAAAGCCGCTTATGCCTGCCCAGCAGAAACAGGAAATACAGCAAAAGGCAGAACCTGAGCAGAAATCGGAGCCACAGCAAAAATCAGATCAGCTGCCGAGATCGGACAAAAAAACAAAACCGTCAAAAAAATCCGATAAGGGCGTAAAGCCTGAACTGACGCCCGAAGACGTCAGTCCCATGTGACCATGGACGAGACTCCGAACATTGTCATGCAGTGCCCAAAGTGCAAAAAGGAGTATGCTCTTGACACGAACTACTGTGAAGACTGCACAGCCATGCTTGAGCCCACGGAGAGGGAACAGATAATACCTGCGCAACCGAACAATCTATCGGAAGCAACTCCTGCGTATGCATCTACAGCAAGTTCTGATGAGATGGAAGATGTCAGGATAGACAGCCTGAAGACCGATATTGAAGAAAGCTTTATAGCTACCCTTCTCTTTGAGCTGAGCCGCTTGAAAGAACGAATGGTAAAGAAAGAGTCAGCACTTGATGATCTCCAGAAACAGCAGACCGATACCAGTAGTCCTGATCTTATTCAAATGATTGGCCGGACAGAGGATGAAGTGAATGAGGTGCTGAAGAGAACCGCGAAGATCGAAGCGATCCTTGATAATCTCAGAAAGAAGCTTGAGGCAGATATAGACAGGTTAAATGCTGAGATCGGAAAGAGCGAACGGCCCGGCTTTTTCAGCTTTTATTCTGCTTCAGGTCGATACTTCAGGATGCTCTCCGAAGACTTGGCGACGAAGAAGTCGCTTCTCATTGCAATACAGACCAGGACGTTCAACAAAAAGAAGCGGCTGCTGAAATATGCATTCCTTGCTCTTCTGCTCCTGATTATTGCGGTTGCCATTACATATGCATTGACCATGTTTCCTCGCAAAAGCAGTGTTACATCGTCCTCTAAGACATCTGACAAAGCAGCAGCAAAGGCATCCATTCAGGCAAAAGATCTCTACGATCTTCTCGAGGACATCAGGAAGGCTAACATGAAAAAGGATCTCCTGCTGTGGGAATCGCGATATGCAAAACAATACCTTAATGATGGGAAGAAGAAGGACGAAACTGCAGAGAAGTGGAATAAGGTCGACTATATTTCTCTTCAATACAGGGTCAAAGACGTCCAGATGCTTCCTGAAGGCATAACCGCAATTATCTCATGGGAGATGGAACTGAAGTCCATAGCATCGGGCAAGATTACCAGAACATCTCAAGAGCTCTTCTCCGAATTCATTATTGAAGACCATACGCTCAAGATAGTCTCTGTCAGGAAAGCGGAACAGTAACTGCCCTATGACAAAAACCCGCAGCCTTGCTGTTTCAAGCCTTATCGACATTCTCAACCATGGAGCAAGGCCGAAAAAATCCCTTGAGCAGGTCTCTCAGACCCTTGACCGGAGAGACAAGGCTTTCTTGATGGAGATCGTGTACGGCGTCATGAGGAACCTATTCGCCCTTGACGCGATAATCTCATCATTCATCAGGAACACGAAATCACTCAGCGACGAAACAGTAAACAACCTTCGCATGGCAGTGTACCAGATCCTTTTCATGAGGGTGCCCGGCTATGCCGTTGTAAACGAGTCAGTAGAGATGGAAAAACCCGGCGGCAAGCCTTCCCTGGTCAATGCCGTGCTCAGGAATCTGATTCGGGGGAAGGAGAAGATAGCACTGCCTCTTGCTTATGAAGATGTTGTGAAAGACATATCAATCAACACCTCGCATCAGGAATGGATGGTCAGGCGCTGGATAGCCAGTCTTGGCAGAGATGAAGCCCGGCTGCTAGCAGAAGCAAATAACCACATGCCGCCACTTGTTCTGCGAACGAATACGCTCAGGATCTCCCGTGATGAACTGCTCAGAAACCTTAAGCAAGAGAATATTGCGGCTGAGGCTAGCCGTTTCTCTCCTGTGGGTATCGTAATAGGCGGAGAAACCTCTTACCAGGATCTTTCTTCTTTTTTTGGTCTTTTTGCCGTTCAGGATGAAGCGTCTCAGCTGGTCAGCTATCTGCTTGACCCCAAAAGGGGAGAAAGGATCCTAGACGCCTGCGCAGCTCCAGGTGGCAAGACCACCCATATCGCCCAGATCATGGATGACATGGGTGAGATCATTGCGGTCGAGAAGGATCCGCAGAGAATTCTGAAGCTCGACGAAAACATAAGGGCCCTCACTGTTCAATCAGCAGAAACCATAAGAGCTGATATCAGTGAACTGACTGGCATTGGGACCTTTGACAGGATACTCCTCGATGCGCCCTGCTCTTCCACCGGCGTTATCAGGAGAAATCCTGATGTGAAATATCGACATAGCTTAAAGGATATTGTCGCATTTGGGAAAAAGCAGACAGAGCTTCTGAAGACGGTTTCTTCGCTCCTTCGAAGAGACGGTCGGCTTGTCTATTCTGTCTGTTCGATCGAGCCCGAGGAGGGAGAACAGGTCATCAGGGATTTCTTGAAGACAACAGATGAATTCCGTATTATAGAGGCTGATCAGGAATTTATGAAACCATTTGTCAATAACGGCTATTTCAGAACCTTCCCCCATAAAGAGAGCATGGACGGCTTTTTTGGAGTAATACTGTGCAGAAAGGCATGAACAGTTTTCTGAGGGCATCCCTCTTTTTTGCACTTTTTGTTGTTCTCGGGCTGACCTTCGGTTTTCTCACATTTAAGGTCCTGAGCTTCAGCAGGACGGTCGAAGTACCATCTATAACCAATATGACTGTTATTGAAGCAGACAAGGTTCTTGGGAAGTCAGGCCTTGACCTCAAAATAGAGGGAGAGGACTTTGATTCTGTAATCCCGTCCGGAAAGATTGTCAGGCAGGATGTTCCGCCTGGAAAGACCGTAAAGGAAAAACGGGCGATCAGGATAGTCATAAGCAAGGGCCCAAAGGTTCTTTCGATCCCGCTGCTGGTAAATGAAACCCTCCAGAGTGCCGACTCATTGCTCATCCAAAAAGGGCTCAGGATCGGCAAGGTAATCAATGTTCGGTCTGATACGGTTCAAAGAGGCTTGATAGTTGCCCAGAAACCTGAACCGGACGATAAGCTTACTGATGTAATTACGGTATTGGTAAGCGCTGGACCTCATGATCAGGCATATTATTGCCCGGATTTCCAGGGCAAACAGATAGAAGATGCCCGCGAAGTGGCACAAAAGATGGGTCTGGAGATAGAAACACAGGGGACAGGCAGCACAGTCAAAAGTCAGAAACCGAAGCCGGGCAGCGTTATAAAGAGCAGCGAAAAACTTTATCTTGAAATGAAGGAGGTTACAACACCATGATCCAGATCGCCCCTTCCATTCTCTCGGCAGATTTTATGCGTCTGGGAGAGGAGATACACGCAGCAGAAGACGCAGGAGCAGACCTCCTCCATATCGACATTATGGACGGTCACTTTGTACCGAACATCACGATCGGACCAGCCATTGTCGCAGCTATCAGAAAGATCACAAAACTACCGCTCGATGTTCATCTCATGATCAAGGATCCTGATAAATACCTTCTGGATTTTGTAAAAGCCGGAGCTGACTACCTGACCGTGCATGCCGAGGCAGCGGTGCATCTGCATAGAACTGTGCAGGGGATCAGAGAAACGGGCATCAAGGCAGGTGTCTCGATCAATCCGGCAACACCCGTATCCCTGCTCGAATGCATCATTGCTGATATCGACCTTGTTCTTCTTATGTCAGTAAATCCGGGCTTTGGAGGGCAGAAATTTATTCCTGCAACCATGGAGAAGATCAAGAAGACCAGGGCAATGATCAAGGCAGCCGGTTCCCTTGCTGTTATCGAGATCGATGGGGGAGTAAAGCTGGATAATGCAAAAGAGATAGCTGACGCAGGAGCTGATATTCTTGTTATGGGCTCTGCGTTTTTTGAAGCTGGTAATTATAATAAAACCATGGAGAAACTGAATGACAACCTCAGAAATAAATAAGCTCTTCGAAAAGGCAGAACTGTTCAGGCAGAAAAGCCAGTATCCCCAGTCATTGCTCTCTTTCAAGCAGGCTCTGAAAAAAAGTCAATCGGAAAAGGATCAGGACAGTGCTGTTGAATGCCTTTTGTCCATCGGCGACGTGAACCGGATGATCGGCGATTTTGTATCGTCGGAAAAAGCCTACGCTGACGCAGCTGCGCTGGCGAAGAAGATCAGAAATGATGAAGCCGTCGCAGATGCTAAGGCTGGTATTGGACTTTCACGCAGGGGCAGAGGCGACTGGAAGTATGCGCTGACCATGCTCGATCAGGCCCTGACTTTTTATAGAAAGAAGCGGGACAAGGAAGGCATAGCCTTTACGCTCTGGTCACTTGCCGGATCATTGCGCATAAAAGGCGATATCCCCGGTGCGCTAAAAACATACAAAGAAGCGTTTAAGGCATTCCAGTCGCTGCGCTCACATTCAGGGATCGGGTACTGCCTCTGCGGTCTTGGGGGCAGTTCACGTATAGCGGGTATGTTCAAGGAATCTCTTGCCTATTATCTTTCTGCTAACGAATTGTTCCGGGAATTGTGCGACACGTTTGGCACTGCCTATTCTCACTGCGGCATCGGCAATGCACACCGGATGATGGGAAATTATCGGAAGGCCCTGACATCATTTACAAAGGCGTCAAGCCTGTACAAGAAGATCGGCGACAGGGTGAGCTACTCGTATACCCTCTGGAGCATGGGGACCACGCATAAAATGCTCCATGAGCATGATGAGGCGGAAAAATTGTTCAAGGAAGCGCAGGGACTCTTTACAAAGACAAAAGATCCGCGCGGTCTCATATACTGCCGGCTCGGCTTTGGTGAGCTCGCGCTGCTTAAAGGAAAGGATGCGACAGCATTGCGGTATTTCAAGGATTCCCTGAGCCAGGCGAAGAAATACTGCTTCAAGGTTGAAGCCTGCCATGCTGCCATGCTTCTGTCCTACGCATATGGAAAAAAGAACATGGTCTGTTATAATACCTTGGGAATAAAAATGGACTTTAACGAGGCGCCTTTTAATATTCCCTGAGTTTTTTCTCTGATTTTCTTTCCATATATAAACACTCTTAGGAGAACTGTTTCTTGAGAATATTGAATCTGCCGAACACGCTTACTGTTGCGCGCATTGTAATCATACCTGTATTCATCACCGCTGTTATTTACCAGAAGCATCGGTATGCGCTTTTTCTGTTCGTTTTTGCTGCGGTTACTGACCTGCTCGACGGGTTGATTGCAAGGATGACCAATCAAAAAACGGCCCTGGGACAATTCCTTGATCCTCTCGCAGACAAATTTCTGCTTATCTCGTCCTTTATTCTTTTTTCGATTCAAGGGTGGATTCCCCTCTGGCTCACAATCACGGTCATCAGCAGGGACCTCGTTGTTGTCATCGGCTGGTTTCTGCTGTATTTGCTGACCCATAAGGTCACGATAGAACCGGTAATGCTCGGCAAGACAGCCATTGCTCTGCAGCTTATTACACTTGCCCTGGTACTCCTGAGCATTAACCTGCCCTCAACGATTCCGCAGCAGGACCTTCTCTTTGCGTTCACCGCAGCTGTAACCGGCATGTCCGGCATCCAGTATATCTACAAAGGACTGAGGCTTGCAGATGCAATCTAATAAAGGTATTGCGATCGAAAGCGTCACGCCGGGAAGCATTGCAGAAGCAGCAGGACTCTGTGCCGGGGATGTCATATGCGATGTCAATGCTACGCCCATGAGAGATGTTATTGATTTTATGTTCAACAAAGATGAGGATGAGCTGAATATCGGATTCCGTCGTGACGGGTCGAGAAAAAAGATCACCATAGTATCTGAAAGTAGCGCTAATCTGGGCATAACGTTCAAGCCGATGAAGGTCAAGATATGCAAAAATAACTGTATCTTCTGCTTTGTCAAACAGCTGCCCAAGGGACTCAGGAAACCGCTTTATATAAAGGATGAAGACTATCGACTGTCGTTTCTTTATGGGAATTATACAACACTCTCCAATATCACGACTGAGGAGAAGAAAAGGATCGTCCAGCAGAGACTCAGCCCCATATATATCTCCGTGCATACAACAAACAGGCAGCTCAGAAACAAAATGTTAGGCAACCCCAAGGCAACTGACATACTCAAGGAGCTGAAATACTTTGCCGACCACAAGATCAGAATGCATATTCAGATCGTTGTCTGTCCCGGACTGAATGACGCAAAAGAACTGCAGTCCACGATCCAGGACATCTACCGGTTCCATCCGTATGTGTCATCCATTGCGGTGGTTCCTGTCGGACTGACCAAGCACCGAAGAATGCAGCTTACACCGATGACAAGCGAAGTGGCCCTGAAATCTCTTGATATTGTGAATGCTTTCCAGAAACGATTCAGAAAAAAACATGGCGAGGCGATCGTGTACTGCGCAGATGAAATGTATATCAAGGCAGAGACCCCCTTTCCCTCAGTGCAGGAATACGGTGAACTGCCCCAGCTCGAAAACGGTGTGGGCATGGTGCCGCTTTTTATCAGTCAGGCCCGCAGACTGAAGATCCCAAAAACGATCAGCAGTAAGAACAGAGTGCTGACCTTTACCGGAACATCCTTTTATCCATACCTGAAGAAATTCATAGCTCGGCTGTCAGAAAAGGAACATCTGCCTGTGGATGTGATTTCGGTAAAGAATACCTTCTTCGGCGAAACAGTTACCGTCACAGGCCTGCTCACCGGCAGAGATGTGATTTCGGCACTACATGACAACACAGACAACTACCAGGTTCTGGTTGTTCCTGATGTTGTTCTCCGGGAGGGTGACACCCTCTTCCTTGATAATGTCTCGCTTCAGGATCTGCAGGAAGCAACCGGCTTACGGATTGTAATTACAGATGGCACACCCCAGGGCTTTGTCGACACGCTGGCAGGAATCGAATAACGTGCGAATTTCCGGCAAAACACGGATGGCAGCTCTTTTCGGTTACCCGGTCGAGCATACGCTCTCTCCTGTTATGCACAATGCAGCATTTGACCATCTCGGATTGGATTGCTGTTACCTCCCTTTCTCGGTCCATCCTGATACCCTGAAGCAGGCTGTCGAGTCAATTCGTGCGCTCGGCCTTCTCGGCGCAAACTTGACCATTCCACATAAGAAGACCGTGATGCCGTTTCTTGATGCCCTGGACGCAGAAGCAGTTGCTATTGGCGCCGTAAATACGATCGTCAACCGCGAAGGAAAATTGACTGGATATAACACCGATGGCAAAGGTTTTGTGCGGTCCCTCAAAGAGTTCGGGGTTAGTGCAGCTGGCAAAAAGGTCCTGATCGTCGGAGCTGGCGGCTCTTCACGTGCTGTAGGCTTCCATCTGAACAAAGAAGCAGAAATCCTGGCGATCTACAACAGGAGCAGGGAAAAAGCAGAGGCACTTGCTGCTGATCTTTCGTCAACAGGGAGAAAGGTGGTAGTATCCGCAGATCTCCGGAATATAGGAGGGTTCGACATCATTATCAATGCGACGCCGCTCGGACTCAAGGAAAGCGATCAATTGCCGCTCGATCCCGATTCGCTGGAGCCCACTGTTATTGTCTGTGACCTGATCTACCACAAAACGCCCCTTCTGAGTCAGGCAGAGGCAAGAGGATGCAAAACCTTGAGCGGAGCCGGCATGCTGCTTTGGCAGGGAGCTTTTGCCTTTGAGCTATGGACGGGCAGAGTTGCCCCTATCGAAATTATGAGAAGTGCCCTCCTAAGCCATTCAACTTGACGTTTTGGCATACTTTTTGCCTTTACTATTGACCAGCCTTGTGATAAACTTTTTTCATGAGTAACAGGTTCATTATAGTCATCATTATCTTCACCGCATTTGCCTTTTTTTATCTCATAGGGGGAGAAAAAGGAGCCAAACTCGATGCTCAGTTCAATGGGGATTCATTTTTTGAGGGGCTGAAGATCATAAGCAGGAAGGACGGAGCTGCCAACTGGATACTGATGGCAAAAAGAGCAGACATGACCAGTGACGGAAAATATGCGCTCTTGAGCGGTGTCGAGATGAAACTTGCAAGGCAAGGATTAACCGTCTCGACTGACAAGGGTGTATACGACATGGAATCGGGACAGATATCTATTGAAGGAATCCTGCATGCCAGTAGCGATAATTATATTCTTACAACAAGCAGTGCTCGTATTGATGGCAAGAAGGGATATATCGATACTGCAGGCGATGTAAGAATCGATGGCAAAACATTCGCAGTTGAAGGTAAAGGCATGCAGGCAGAAAATAACAATCACAAAGTGAGGATACTGAAGGATGTCAAAGCTACCTTTAACCGTTAGTCTTTCGTTTCTGGTATTCTGTCTTGGGATTGCATCTGCAGAGAATCGAATGCCTGCTCCTCTGACCAAAGCAGCCGAGAGCACCAGAACATCCGAAAGTTCAAAACCCAGGCTAAGGGGTCCGGTGACGGTAACTTCAGAGACACTTACCGCTGACAATCTGGCCCACACTGCCCTCTTTGAAAGACAGGTGGTCGCGAAAACAACTGACATGACCATGCACGCAGACTGGATGCTGGTCCACTACTCAGATCCGGGAGGAGACATAACCAAGATCGAATCCAGGGGAAATGTCAGGGTTCAAAAAGAAGACAAGGTGCTGACATCACAGGAAGCAACATACTACACCGATTCTCCGGAGAGGATCGTGTTTACAGGGAGTCCGCGTGCCTTTGACGGACAGAATATCGTTTCCGGGACAAAGATAACATACTTTATCGATGGTGACCGCTCCTTTGTTGAGGGCAGCAGCAAGGTCATCATGAAGAGCAAACAGGACAAATAATGCATCTTCTTGAGGTTAAGGGACTTCAAAAGAAATACGGAAAGAAGGCGGTTCTAAAGAATATCGATCTTTATGTTTCCACCTCTGAGATTGTCGGCCTTCTGGGACCTAACGGTGCGGGCAAGACTACCACCTTTTACAGCATTCTCGGTCTTGTCAGGCCAGAAGGAGGACGGATACTTCTTGACAGTCAGGACATCAGTAACCTCCCTATGTATCAGAGGGCCAGACGAGGCATCAGTTATCTGCCGCAGGAAGCATCAATCTTCAGAAAACTTACAGTCGAGGATAATCTCAGGGCTGTTCTTGAGATCAAAGGCCTGAGCAGGGATGAGATCGAGACCGAACTCAAGAGTCTTCTCCGTGAGTTCAACCTCACTGAATTCTCGAAAAGAGACGGGTATAAACTGTCAGGTGGCGAAAGAAGGAGAACCGAGATAGCACGAGCCCTTGCAACAAAACCGACATTTATTCTTTTTGACGAGCCTTTTGCCGGCATTGACCCGCTTGCGATCATAGAATTGAAGAAGATGATGATCTATCTCAGGTCAAAAGGCCTCGGCATCATTATTACAGATCACAATGTCAGGGATACACTCTCGATCACGGACAGGGCATATATCATCAGCGACGGTGAGATCCTGGAAGAAGGCACACCGGAAAAACTGGTGGCAACGCCCAAGGTGAAAGAGGCTTATCTCGGCGAGGAATTCAGACTCTAATGGCCCTTCAAAACCGGCTTGAGCTCAAGCTCAGCCAGAAGCTGGTTCTTACCCCCCAGCTCCAGATGGCGATCAAGCTCCTCCAGATGCCCCAGCTTGAACTTTCACAGACCCTTACCGTGGAACTGACGGAAAATCCCTTTCTCGAGGAATCAATTGACAATATCTCGATTGATGAACTTTCCCCTGAGGAAAAAGATTCTCTAGAACAGACAGATGACGACCGGGACGATTCTGAACTGCCCCTTGATGGCCTTTCCAGTTTCACCACTGATGATTATTTTGACGAACGCCGTTCTGATGGCAGAGACCTCGGGTATTTTACTCCTGGCACAGTAACTCAGCCGTCCTTCGAATTCTTTCTAAGCACTGCCCCGGACCTCTACGATCACCTCATTGTGCAGCTTCGTCACTCCAGAGATGATGATGACGTCAGAAGAGTTGCCGAACTTATCATCGGCAATATAGATGATAAGGGTTATCTCATGGTCTCGACCGACGAACTCCAGGAGACAGCACAGGCAACTCCTGAAATCGTTGAAGAGGCTCTTATGCTGGTTCAGAGCTTTGATCCACCCGGCATTGCTGCCCGTGACCTCAAGGAATGCCTGCAACTACAGCTCAGACCGCTCAACCTGTTAGGTACGCTCGTTGAATCTCTGATACTCTGCCACCTGGAATTGATCAGCAAAAAGAAATATCAGCAAGTTGCAAAGATATGTAATGTGACGCTTGATGAGGTCATGGCAGCAGTCAAGATCATTGAAGGGCTTGACCCGAAGCCTGCACGACACTTCTCTGCAGATGCGACGAACTACATTACGCCGGATGTGTACATCTTCAAAACAGATGGGAAATATCAGATTGTGCTGAACGACGAAGGCATGCCGAAGCTCAGAATAAACAGTTATTACCTGCGACTGCTCCAGCAAAAAAATCTTGTACCCAAGGAGGAGCGTCATTTCCTGGAGGAAAAGCTCCGAGCTGCGAAAGATCTGATTAAGAGTCTGGACCACAGGAATAAGACGATCTACCGTGTTACGGAATGCATCCTGAACTACCAGAGCGAATTCTTTGAATCAGGCGTCAGCCATCTGCGGCCGCTTAATCTTAAAGATATCGCAACCGAACTTACCCTCCACGAGAGCACGGTCAGCAGAGTCACGTCGACCAAGTATCTCTCATGTCCACGCGGCATCTACGGATTCAAATATTTCTTCAGCAATGCAATACCGAGCGAAAGCGGAGAGCTTTCCTCTACTTCAGTAAAAGATATGATCAGGAAGATTGTACAGGAAGAGACAGCCTCCAGCCCGCTCAGCGACATGAAGATCGTGGACATTTTTAAGAGTCAGAATATAACCATCGCACGAAGGACCATAGCAAAATACCGGGAGGAACTGAAGATTCCCCCGCAGAGCCAGAGAAGAAGATAGGCGCCCTGCGCTGCCTACCCCAAAGAAAGGAGATCATCATGAACATCATTGTAAACGGCAGACATCTTGAAGTAACACCAGCGCTCAAAAACTATTCGGAGGAGAAGATCAGAAAGTTCGAGAAATTTCTTCCGGACGGCGCAGACGCTATTGTAACGCTCAGCGTAGAAAAATACAGGCATAAAGCTGAGGTTCTGCTTAAAACGAACGGCGTGCTTATTCAGGCAGAGAGCGTAACCGGCGAGATCTATTCTTCGATCGATGAGGTGTCGGAAAAACTTGACCGCCAGGTAAAGAAATACAAGGAGAAACACAGCTCTTATCGAAAGGGTGCTGCAAAGCAGTCCGAAACAGCAGATAGAGAGCCGGCAGCACAGGAAGGCGGCAAGATAATAAAAAATAAACGCTTTGATCTGAAGCCCATGAACCCAGACGAAGCAGCCATGCAGATGGAGCTTCTCGATAAGGATTTTTTCGTCTTTATGAACGATAAGAGCAATTTGATCAATGTCATTTACCGCAGAAAAGATGGCAATTTCGGGCTAATCGAGCCGCAGTAGCGGGCTGTTCATGGCGACCAAAGTAAAGGCAGATTTAGCATCGACTCCGGCTGCGAAGAAAAGCAGCCGGGCGTCACGAATCCTTATCGTGAGCGGTCTTTCCGGATCAGGAAAGACTGTTGCACTTCGTGCCGTTGAAGACGCCGGATTCTATTGCGTTGACAATATTCCGGTATCGCTGATCAGCTCTTTGATAGATAAGATCTCCCGACAGAGCGGTTCAAGCCATATTGCTATAGGGATCGACATCCGCGAAAAAGAATTTCTTGGAGATATCGATGCGGCAGTGGGCTTGCTCAGGAAGAAGTTCCCGTTCCAGATCCTGTATCTTGAGGCAGAATCTGAGGTGCTTGTCAGGAGATTCAAAGAAACGAGAAGACCCCACCCGCTGGGAGGCAATATCGAAGAGGCAATCAGGGCAGAAAAAAAGGTCCTGTCAGGGCTCAAGGCGAATGCGGACCGAGTGATCGACACATCGGCTATCTCACCGCATGAGCTGCGCAAACTCGTAGCGTCTCTCTATGCTCCCAGAACCGGACATAAAGATCTTGCAGTCAGCGTCATATCCTTTGGTTTTAAATACGGTATTCCGCAGAACATTGACCTGCTCTTTGATGTGCGGTTCCTTCCAAACCCTCATTTTGTCCCGGGTCTCAGGGAACTAACCGGCAAAGATAAAAAGGTATCTGATTTTGTCTTTTCTCAGCCGGTCACAAAACAGTTCATGAAAAAAATTAAGGATCTTCTGGGCTTTCTCATTCCTCACTATATCCGGGAAGGCAAGTCATACGTCTCGATCGCCTTTGGCTGTACTGGCGGAAGACACCGTTCACCCGCTATTGCTGAGGAAATATCCAGGTTCATGACCAGGAAAAATCTGGACCAGCATGTCATCCACCGGGATATTTAGAACAACCTGCTTATGCCACTTCACAATCAAGAGGCACCTTTGTCATTCCGGCTTGTCCGGAATCTTTCTTTGTTTTCGGAAGGATTCCCGACGCGCTCCGCTTGCGGGAATGACAACATAAACGCTAAATAGTATCAGACCCCGCGTTCGTCAAGATTGTAGATAATCTTATGTAGTTGCATGTTGAGCCGCACATCGAGCTTGTCCTGAAGGATCCAGCCTGCAAGCTCCCGCGGAATGATACTGCCGGCTGCCGGAGAAAAAAGGACTGTACAGCGTTTCGAAAGATCGTGTGATAGTACCATTTTCTTTGACCACTCGTAGTCGCTTCTGTTGCTGATTACGAACTTGATCTCATCATTGGGTTTCAGGCTAGGCAAATTGGCGAGATCATTTTTTTCGCTCATAGCGCTTGAAGGCGTTTTTATGTCCATGATAACAATCGCGCGCTTGTCCAGAGAACCGATACTCACGCTGCCGTTCGTCTCGATAAGCACCTTGTAGCCTGCATCCAGCAGCCTCTTCGTAAGATCCACCACCTCATCATGCTGCAGCAGCGGCTCACCGCCGGTAATCTCCACAAGGTTCAGCCCGGCATCTCTCACCCTTTCAAGAATCTCCTCTATGGATTGCTCGGCGCCCTCTTCATAGGAATACGTCGTATCACAGTATGAACATCTGAGATTGCATCCGCTCAACCGGATGAATGTGCAGGGAGTTCCTGCATATGTCGACTCGCCCTGAATGCTCGCAAACAATTCACAGATCTTCATGTCATTAATGAATTCATAGGTAATCTGACACACTTCAAAAATCTCCCCTCACCCCTCTTTGCCAAAGAGGGGTATGACACCTCCCTTTGGCAAAGGGAGGATAGGAGGGATTTATCATTAAATATCTTCATTTTTAAACTCCTTAGTATTATGCCCCTGCCCTGATCGTCATATATCCGGAAAAAAGTATGAGCGCCCCGCCGAGCAGCGAATTCTGACCGGGCATTTCTCGGAGAAAGATCATACCAAGCAATATTGCGCATACCGGTTCCAGATAACCAAGCACCGCTGCCCTGCCTGCGGAAACTTCCTGGAGCCCGCGGTAATACAGGATCGGTGCAATGATCGAATGCACCAGACCCATAACAAGAAAGCTCCAGAGTGCGTGAATGGGAAATTCACGGACAAAGGGTGCCAGACACACCACGATCGTGATATTTACGATATATGTAATCATAAACGGCCGGTACGCCGCGGCATACATTCGTGCAATGATGATTATTACAGCATATGCAGCGCCCGAAGCAAGGCCCGCCAATATTCCTATCAGATGACCTTGCTGAATCGAGAGCCCATCGAGCATCATCCAGAGGCCTATGGACGAAATAACGATAGCACCAACGAGCATCTTCGTTATCTTTTCCTTCAGAAACATTGCAGCGAGAAAGGCAACGATAATGGGTGCGGTATAGTGAGTAAGCACGGCATTGGATATGGTCGTCTTTTTGAATGCATAGAAAAAAGCGAGACTGTTGACGAGGCCGACCAGACCGAGCAGTACAGGCGGGACAAGCTGCCTCCTGTCTGTTATTTCTTTGATGTACCCCTGTTTCCATGCGATAAGCGACTGTACCGTAACAGCTATCACTAACGAATAGAAGAGAAAAACATGCACTGACAGATCAGCAAGCCTGAAGAAGACACCAAGGGAACTCCAGAGGAATATGGCAGCAAGGATATAGATCTGTGGCATGAAGCAGCGTTACGGTTTCCGGAATCTCTTTTTTAAAGCCTTTTCGACATGGGAAGGAACCAGACCGCGCACTGAACCGCCCAGAGACGACATCTCCTTAACAATCGTAGCAGTAAGATAAGAGTATTCCTCACTCGGCATCATAAAGACCGTCTCAATGTCAGAAGAAAGACGTCTGTTCATAAGAGCCATCTGCAGTTCGTATTCAAAATCCGATACTGCGCGAAGCCCCCTGATGATAGCAACCCCTTTTCTCCCTGTCACGTAATCCACAAGAAGGCCGTCGAACATCTCCACGCTTACCCGCTTATAACTCTTGACGGTTTCACGGATCAGGTTGAGACGTTCCTCGATGCTGAACAATGGGTTCTTCTTTGGATTCGGAGCAACACCCACAATAAGATGATCGAATATCCTCAGCCCCCTCTTCACGAGATCAAAATGACCGTTAGTGAAAGGGTCAAAGGTGCCTGGATATATGCCTAATCTGTTGATCATTGTTCTTTCCTGTAAAGGGCAAGTCTTGTATCGCCGTACCGGTATTGCTTCCTGAGCTTAAGGCTGCCTGCAACTTCTGGTAAAACCACCTTCGCTGCATGCTCACAAAGCAACACGCCCTGCGCATTTAAAATACCATATTTGCTGATCAAAGGAAGTATTTTCTCTATTTCAGATGAGGCATACGGAGGGTCTGCAAAAATAATGTCATACGTCTCTCCGGTCATCGAAGCCCTCTGAAGAAACATTTCAACCTGCTCGCAATGAACAGATGCCTTTGACGTCTGATTGAACTTATCGATCAGGTCACTGATCGCCTTTGCCCTGGGACGTACAGATTCAACAAAAACAACATTCTGAGCTCCGCGCGACAGCGCTTCTATGCCCATTGTGCCGGTCCCTGCGTAGAGGTCAAGAAAGGATGAGCCCCAGATCTCGCTTCGCAGGATATCATAAATAGCCTCGCGCACCTTGGCTGGCGTCGGTCTGAGGTCGTCCTTCCCTCCCCTTTTGACAAAGAGCTTCTTTGAACCGATCTTCCTTCCCTTAAACTCACCTGCCGAAATTCTCAATGTATCAACCCCAATAACATAAAGTTATACTTAATATAATACGTCTTACTTGCCGGGAAATATAAATTTTCTATAAGCCTCTCTTTCTTCTTTGCTTAGTTCTCTCCAGAGCCGTGAGCGCTCAAGGCGCCTCATTCTCTCCTCGGGCGGAATGTCCTGCATGCTCCTGAATCTTCTTGTCATATCCTGACTGTTTCTCGCAGATTGAGGGGCAACTCTATGCAGTCGTTCCCTCAGTCTTTCCCTTCCGCCCGCTTCAAGATTTCGGTATGTCCGATACCGGTCTCTCAGTTTCTGCCTTTCCTGAGGGGTAAGTTCCCGGTAAGTATCGAAGTTGCGCTGAATCCTTTCTCTGTTTTCCGGTGACCTTGATTTCCATGCCCTGTAGTTCTCAATTACCTGCTTCTTCTGCTCGGGAGGCATGGATTGCCAGCGCTTTCTATTACTCTCATGAGGGTCTTCGTCTGCAACAGCAACGCCACACGACATCGCCAGAAGCAGCGCAGAGACCAGCGTCAATACTCTTCTTTTCATGAAAGGACTACATCCAGGGAACTTCTTTCAGGCTCCTTCATGCCTTTGAATGGCTCTTCGGCAAAGGGCAGATCGTCTATTTTAACGAGTTCATCAATCTTTTCAAAAAAATCATCCTCCTGGAGAATGAGCAGGTTTGCAATGATCTCATCCTCACTGATATCCCCAACAACTACCTGAACAGGGGACTGACTCCTGGCAAGACCCTGCGCTGTTTTGCCCTTCTGCCCTGCATGGTAGACGCTAACACCAAAGACAAGAAGCAGGCCAGCAGCAATGGACAACACTGCTTGCAGGGTTCTCACTTTCCTCTGCGGTCGTACAGACTCAAGGATCTTTCTTCGCAATCTGTCGGACGGAGCACTGTCATCCCACGCATCAAGGGCCTGCCAACCCTTGAGCAGTTCGTCATGCTCAGCCCTGCATTGCGTGCAGACGCCAAGATGAACCTTGATACCTTCGGCTTCGACATTCTCAAGCTCTAGATCCATGTATGCTGACAGATTATCCTGAATTTCCTTACAGTCCATATCTTTTCTCCTGTTTGTTAAACACGGCTAATTGATCCTGGTTTCATCTCTAAGATCTGCTAGCTCTTTCGCAAGAATGGACTTTGCCCGGTGCACTCTGAGCTTGATAGCAGTCACAGAGCAGCCCATGATGCCCGCAATCTCTTCATACGATATACCGTGATACTTGCTCAGGATCACAGCCAGTCTCATATTCGCAGGAAGCTTCTTCACTGCATGCATCACCCTTTCACTGACCTTCTCCCTGCTGATGCGTTCCACCGGGTCCTCGTTCTTCGCAGGCAGCTCTGGAAGAGATTCATCATCAACGGAGACGATCACGGCCTGTCTCCTGGTCCTGAGGACATTGAAGCAGAGGTTCCTGACAATCGTATAAAGCCAGGTGGTGAACTTGGCATCAGGGGTGTAGGTTGCTGCTGCCTTATAGATGCGGATAAAGGTATCCTGCGCTATGTCTTCAGCCTCATCAGGATCATGCAGAAATCGCAGGGCAAGATTATACACAGCATGCTGATGCCGGGCAACGAGAAGCTCAAAGGCCTTTGCGTCGCCCTTGCTGATCAGCCCCATGAGGGTGATGTCGGTGTCTTCGTTACTGTCAGTCAAGCGGGGGAAATACGAGGGAATTCTTGTCCGGAGCAGCGCCAGCGATCCTTACCTTCCGGCCTATGACCTCAAGTCTGCCTTCGGAAAAAAGTCTGATCGCCTCAGGGAATATCTTGTGCTCCAGCTTAAGTATGCGCTCAGAAAGGGAGTCCTCAGTATCCTCGAAAGAAACAGGGACCGCTCCCTGGATGATAATCGGCCCTGTGTCCATACCTTCGTCAACAAAATGAACAGTACACCCTGATATTCTTACACCGTAGTCCTGAGCCTGTTTCTGTCCATGCAGTCCGGGAAATGAGGGCAGAAGAGCAGGATGGATATTCATGATCCTGTCCCTGAATGCCTCGATAAGCGGCTTGCCTATGATCCTCATGAATCCGGCAAGCACGACCAGCCCGATTTCTCTGATCCTCAGTTCCTGAACTACTGCCTTGTAATATTCATTCCTCGTTCCATACTGGTTCGGAACCATGATCAGAGGCTCAATGCCGTGTTTCCTGGCACGCTCAACGGCAAAGGCATTGGGGTTATCAGTAATCAGAAGAACGATTTTTGCCTTAAGTTTGCCGGCCTCAATAGCATCGACAATAGATTGAAAATTCGACCCTCTCCCTGATGCGAGAACGCCGATGCTTAGCAGCTCCATAACCCCTCCGATATCAAATAGTGCTTACACAAAGACATTTCAGACAATTAGAGTCGAATGTCGATAAAAGACTTCTCACGCAAGGACTTGAGCCAAGTCTTATACTTTTCATTAAAAAGCTTCTCCTGGAGGGCGACTCTCGCTTCCTCTTTAATTGCAGCAGAAGACTTGGGAGCGGCTATCTCTTCAAGCCTGAGTATATGCAGACCTCTCTCACTCCAAAAGGGGCTGCTTACATCTCCCGGCTGCATGGAAGAAAGAGCGACAGTAAAATCCTTTGCCAAATTATCCTTTTCGATAAACCCAAGATCTCCACCCGTGCTTCTGGTGGCATCCTCGGAATGCTGGCGAGCCAGTTCCGCGAAGTCTTCTCCCTGTTTGGCCCTTGCATAGACAGCCTGCGCCTTTTCCTCTGCCCCGCTTCTTTCTGCTGGAACTTTCGGTTTTTTGAAAAAGATCTGACGAATATGATACGCCCCAGTACTTCCGCTGAAATCCTTATTCTCCTTCAGAAATTTATCGACATCAGCATCGGTTATGAGAATCTTGCTCCGTATCTGTAGATTCACGATCTTGCTCTGCAGGATCTGGTCAGTAAGTCGCCTTCTGTACTCCTCAAGGGTATACCCCTCGGTTTTGAGATTATCCTGAAACTGGGCATCAGTCATACCGTATTTCTTTTTTATGCCATCAATAGTCGCCATCAATTCGTCATCAGAGACCTTAAGTCTGCTGCTAACCGCCTCTTGAACCTGGAGCTTTGAAGCAATAAGCGTCTCGAGAAAAAGAGCTTCGTTTTCCCTAAAGACCTTCTTTCTTTCCTCTTCAGGCAGAGCCTTCACTGCACCAGCAGCGTCTATTTCCATGGATCGGTACAGTTCGCTCCACGTAATAACTTCCTGGTTCACAACGGCCACAACACGGTCAAGGAGATATGTTGCCTGCGCCTGCGCAAAAAGAACAAAAAGAAAAACCAGGGAATACACGATTTTATTATTGGTCATGTCTGCCTCCTAAACTCTTACTATATACTATGCTTTTTCAGAAAATCCATGAGTTGATTGACTTATGAGCTCATGAGCTTTATTTATATTGAAGATTGCCGGACAATACTGCTATAATCTCGCAACTGAACGCAACTACTGAAGAATATTGTGTTTCTTCATGCCTGTTTCTTAAGACAGGCATGCATGTTATAGCAATTAAATCATCTCAAGGAGGTTTTTATGCCGTATGATGCAACGAAGTTAGCTGACTGGCAGATATCCGAAGAAGCGGAAAAGAACATGCCATCCCCGGAGGAGTGGCGCGAAAAACTTGGACTACAGAAAGATGAGTTGCTGCCCATGGGTCGCCTGGCCAAATTAGACTTTCTTAAGATCTTTAACCGTCTTAAAAGTAACCCTGACGGCAAATACATTGAAGTAACAGCTATCACGCCTACCCCTCTGGGAGAGGGCAAAAGCACGACCTCATGCGGTCTGATGGAAGGTCTCGGAAAAAGGGGCATGAACGTAGGCGGTGCACTGCGTCAGCCGTCCGGCGGACCGACTATGAATGTGAAGGGCACGGCAGCAGGCGGCGGCAACTCGTTGCTGATTCCGATGACCGAGTTTTCTCTTGGACTGACCGGTGACATCAATGACATCATGAATGCCCACAATCTGGCTATGGTAGCGATGACCTCCAGAATGCAGCATGAACGCAACTATAACGACGAGCAGCTTGCCCGCCTCACCAAGATGAGACGTCTCGATATTGATCCCACACGGGTCGAAATGGGATGGATCATGGACTTCTGCGCTCAAAGCCTTCGCAATATCATCATCGGCATGGGCGGCAGGACAGACGGATACATGATGCAGTCCAAGTTCGGCATCGCAGTCGGCTCTGAATGCATGGCCATCCTCGCAATAGCCAACGACCTCGCAGACCTGAAGAAGCGGCTGAACAACATCACAGTTGCCTTTGATAAGAGCGGTAAGCCGGTCACCACGGGCGATCTGGAAGTCGGCAACGCCATGGCAGCTTTCATGCGCAATACCATCAACCCAACCCTTATGTGCACTGCAGAATACAATCCCTGCCTGGTGCATGCCGGACCCTTTGCCAATATTGCTGTGGGTCAGTCCTCGATCATCGCTGACCGCGTGGGGCTGAAGATGTTCGACTATCATGTGACCGAATCCGGCTTTGCTGCCGATATCGGCTTTGAGAAATTCTGGAACGTCAAAGCGCGCATCGGAAACCTTAAGCCCAATGTTTCGGTACTCACCGCTACTATTCGCGCCCTGAAGATGCATGGCGGAGGCCCCAAGGTAGTTCCGGGCAAGGCTCTGCCCGATGATTACACAAAGGAAAATATTGGATTAGTCGAAAAAGGCTGCGCCAATATGGTCCATATGATCAATGTGATCCGTAAATCCGGTATCAATCCGGTCGTCTGCGTGAACCGTTTTTACACTGATACGGATGCCGAAGTTGCAGTTGTCAAGAGGGCTGCAGAGGCTGCAGGAGCGCGCTGTGCAGAGTCCCAGCACTGGCTCAAAGGCGGCGATGGTGCCCTTGAACTTGCCGATGCTGTAATGGATGCCTGCAAAGAAGATAATGATTTCAGATTCCTCTATCCTCTTGAAATGAAGCTGCGCGACCGTGTAGCGACTATTGCAAAGGAAGTGTATGGAGCTGATGGCGTATCCTGGACAGCTGAGGCTGAGGCAAAGGCCAAGATGCTTGAAGACGATCCACAATATGCTGACTACGCTACGATGATGGTCAAATCCCACCTGAGCCTTTCACACGATCCCACACTAAAAGGCGTGCCAAAGGGCTGGACCCTGCCGATCAGGGATATTCTAATATACTCCGGCGCAAAGTTCCTCTGCCCCTGCGCCGGCACCATCACGCTGATGCCCGGAACAGCATCCAACCCCGCATTCAGGAGAATTGACGTTGATACTGACACCGGAAAGGTGAGTGGATTGTTCTAAAGACCTTTTCAGCTCAATTACATAACCCGGAACCCCCTGGATATCCAGGGGGTTCTTTTTTTTGACGAAATTATCAATTTCCTTGAGATTATGCGACATGGAGCAGTAAAATGAATAAGTTGCAAACAATACTATCTTCTTAATTGTGAGTTAATAATTCCATGGAGAGCGTTACGGCTGATGAATAAATTGCCCAAGGGCGGCAGCGAGACCATACTCGTTGCTGAAGATGATGAAACGCTCCGAAAGCTTGCCAGCACAGTATTGGGTGAGTTCGGTTACACGGTCATACTTGCCGAAGACGGCAATGATGCCGTAGATAAGTTCAGGGCCAATAGGGATATTATCCGACTCGTGATACTTGACATGATGATGCCCGGCAAAAATGGCAAGGAGGCGTTCGACGCCATAAAATTACTCAAGCCTGATATCAGGGCATTGTTTGCGAGCGGATATACGGCAGACATTCTTAATAAGAAGGAGATACTTGATTCTCAAGTTGATTTCATCATGAAGCCTCTTTCACCTATTGACCTCCTCAATAAAATCCGCGATATTTTAGACCGATAACCCTCTATCCGGGCAATTCATCTCAGCATCACTCGCGGCAGCTCCTTCATAGAGACGCGGCAGGAACATTTCAAACAGATTGCAGAGAAGAAGAATTGCAGTGAGTGTGCAGACACTGGCATGAAACGGACCAGGAAGCCAATGCTGTTAGTGTTTATCAGAGACTTCGTATAATATAGTTGTCATGCTTATTTATGCCGGAACAATATTCATTGGCGCTTTTCTGCTTTTTCAGATACAGCCTATGATCGCAAAGATGATCCTCCCCTGGTTCGGTGGATCTGCCGCAGTCTGGATCACCTGTATGCTCTTTTTTCAGACCTGGTTGTTAGCGGGCTATATCTATGCCCACCTGATCGTGCGTTATCTCAAGCCAAGAGTTCAGATGCTGACCCATGCGGTTCTGCTCTGCGCAAGCCTTCTGCTCTTGCCTGTTGTGCCGGCGATCAGCTGGAAGCCAACGGGCAGTGACGCCCCAATCCTGCGTATACTGGGACTGCTCACGGTTTCCGTTGGACTTCCCTATTTTCTGCTCTCGACCACAAGCCCGCTGCTGCAGGCATGGTACAGCAGAAAATACAAGACTGCACTGCCCTATCGCCTCTTCGCCCTGTCCAATCTGGCTTCACTCCTCGGCCTGCTTGCCTATCCGTTTCTTGTCGAGCCGAATGTAACGATCAGGCAGCAGTCAACCGGATGGTCTTCAGCCTATGCGATATTTGTAATAATCGCTATCGCCACCGCTTGGATAAGCAGGCACGTAACTGCTGATGATAACTGCCCGATCAACGAACAGGCAACAACGGATCATCCTGAATGTCAGCCGCCGTCATTCATGGAAAAGATCCTCTGGCTGGTCTTTGCAGCCTGCGCCTCGATCATGCTGCTTGCAGTGACCAATCATCTCACGCAGAATGTCACCTCAATCCCGTTTCTCTGGATTCTGCCTTTAACTCTTTACCTTCTCAGTTTTATACTCTGCTTTGACTATGAGAACCTCTACAGGAGAAACGCATATCTCTGGATTATGACCATAGCCCTCGCCGTAATGTCGTATGGTCTGGTCAACTGGAATGCCAGGGCAAGCCTGACCCTGGTTATCCTCGCATTCTCAGCCGGCCTTTTTTCCTGCTGTATGTTCTGTCATGGAGAACTCGTAAAGCGCAAACCTCATCCCCGTTTTCTTACATCGTTCTATATCATGCTTTCGGCCGGCGGTGCGCTGGGAGGGCTTATTGTCGGCCTTGCTGCTCCCACCCTTTTTTCTGGATATTATGAACTGCCTGCTTCTCTGGCGATCAGTGCGCTGCTGCTTTTTGTAGTTCACGTCCGTAGGCGCTGGTACAATCTGGTCGGCAGTCTTCTTGTTATCGGCGTCATGCTTTCTTGTGGATACTATATATACTCGTATCAGCAGACAGCACGTGCCATGGTCAGAAATTTTTACGGCATGCTGCGTGTGAATGAATATGACAAAGGCGAGGAGATCGAGACAAGAAGACTTGTCCATGGTGCGATCACCCACGGTGTTCAGTTCGTAGATCCGGAGTGGCGGCGCGATCCCATCGCCTATTATGCTCCGGTCTCGGGCGTCGGCATGGCAATTAAGCATCTCAGAAAACCGTCCATGCGTGTGGGTGTTGTCGGACTCGGCGCGGGTTCACTGGCGGCCTATGCCGAGCCTGGCGACCTGTTCCGCATGTATGAGATCAATCCCCTTGTCGAGAAGCTCGCCCGTGAAGAGTTCACCTATTTGGCCGATTGCCGGGGCAAGACAGAGATCATTCTGGGGGATGCACGACTTTCCCTTGAGCAGGAGAAAGACCAGCAGTATGATCTGCTCGTGGTAGATGCATTCTCAGGTGACTCGATCCCTGCTCATCTGCTCACCACACAGGCAATCGAACTCTATTTCCGCCACCTCAAGTCAGACGGAATCCTTGCACTGCACATTTCCAATGCCCATCTTGATCTGGAACCCGTTGTCGACAAACTCGGCACCACTCTTGGTAAATATGCTGTCTTGATAAGCAGCGCAGAAGATGATGTAGAGGAGATCTATTCATCAGACTGGGTTTTGATGACTGCACAGCCGCTGACATCCCCAGAGATCGATAAGGCAGCAGTCGCGCTTAAATCGAATCCGAAGATGCGCGTCTGGACAGATGACTATAACAACCTTTTCCAGATCCTGAAGAAGAAGCGATTCTGGAAATAAGCCAGAATCTTTCTCCGCTACCTCAATACTAATGAAATAGCATTTACGCTGCATGCCTTTCTGCATATTCCGCAGCCAAAGCACTTCATTGGATCAATACGGCTTACCGATTTTCCGCGTATGGTAATACTATCGATAGCGTCAAAATGGCAGACCGTATCGCAGAGTCCGCAGCCATTACATAACGTTTCGTCGACCCTCGCCGCATACTCAGCCCTCGCCATGGTCTCAACATGAATCTTTGACAAGGTTGTCATGGCAAGACACCCTTCAGCAGAACAGTTGCAGATAGCTCCAATGAAAGGGGTCATCATGGTCCAGATAGTATGTATCGCGCCCTGCGTTTCCATGGCCTCCATCTGCTGCACTGCAATGTCTGCGCTCAGGGATTCCAGTCCCTGATCTGAGGCTGAGCCAAAGTAGCTCATGTCGATGGCGTTATACCAGGGCTCAGGACCATAGCTGATCGCATAGCAGCAGCGGACTTCTTTCTTCTCAATATCCCAGCGGCAGGCACAGGGCATACGTACAACAGTCTTTGCACTCCTGACCAGTTCGCTTATCTCTTCAATCGGAAGCACCTGGCCAAAATGCTCCTGCTTTGCTTTGTTAACAAGTCCAATTCTCACCGCTTCAGGAAGACGACCCTTTTTCTGATAGATGGTTTCCAGCCTTCCGAGCGTCTGAAAACCTTCCTTGAATGCAGAGCTTAAGAAGGTCTCAATATAGTTGCGCCTCTTGAGGTCAGACAGAAGATCTTCCGCATAATTTGCAGCATTCTTATACCAGATCTTTCCTTCGCTGTGCTTTGTACAGAATTCACACATCTCATGGCTCCCGTGCAATTATTCTTTTATTATCGAGTCCGTTCAGCATTTTATTAAACCATTTTGAGAGGTATTGCATCGCAATTCCATTCCTTTTTCTACGAAAAAACAGAAAAACAGAGAAAAATGAACGAATTTTAACGGTAATTCTGCCCGCCATCTGATAAAATGAAACAATCGTGAAAAGGCTTACCTTTATACTTTGTTTATTAGCTGTGCTTTTTACGTCCCTATCTCCGCTGCTCTCATCCCGGGCAATGGCCTATGATCCAAAGAAAGACCTTGTTTCTGCCATTGACCTTAAGCCAACCGGGCTTATGATGAAAAAGGCTCTTTCTGAAGATAAAACAGCAAAAGAAGGGATCGCCTCACGTGAACAGAGCATCACTGTCGGTGATGGTCTCAGCACGTATATTGATTGCAGCGCTCCGAGCCGGCAAGATCCAAACAAGGAGACCACCAAAGATTTTCGCGCTGTTGTCGGTTTCCATTTCATTCTGAAATAGCACTAACAAATAAGAACTGCTATTTCTTTCGCTTGATCTTCTTCAGTTTCACTGCCAATTCCCTTGTCTCCTGAAGCAGATTCTCAATCTCATCAAGCCCGTTATCCCAGAACCTGCGGTCTGTTATATCAATACCCAACTTCATGAATATGTTCTTTGGGCTGTCTGACAGGCCAGCCGAAAGGAATTCCTTCACTTTTTCGATAAACTTCCTGTCTTTCCGCACAGAGTTCTGCAGAGACTTTGAGATAAGAAGTCCGCCCGCGTAGGAATAAACATAGAAGAACTGGCGAATATGACTCCAGTACACCCACCAGTTCTCGGATCCTTCAGACTGCTCAACAGCCGTCCCCATATAGGCTGCCATATGCTTCTGAAAGAGCTTGCCAATCTCCTTCTTGGACAGATAGCCCTTCTCTCTGAAACAGCCATGAAGTTCCTGCTCGAATTGATAGCATGCAACCTGCCTGCAGATCGTGGAGACCTCATCATTGAGCTTCATCATCATGATGCTCAGTCTGAGTTCGTCATCAGCCTGCCGCAGTATCTCCTTTAATACAAAATCTTCCATAAAGGTGCTGGCAACCTCAGCCGTGGATGTAGGCGTTCCAAAGTTCAGTGCATGATGCTTCTCCCGGATCAGTTCATTGTTGATGCCGTGGCCAAGCTCATGGGCAAGCGTCAGCACGTCAGAGAGCTTCCCTGTGTGGTTCAGCAGGATGTAAGTCGGCTGGGATATGAGATGATGCACGCAGAAAGCGCCGCCACCCTTGCCCTTTCTGGGATATACGTCGAACTGCCCATTTGCGACAAACCCGTTAAAAATATCAGAGAACTTCCTGTCAAGGTCGGCGAAGACCTTGCCTGTCAGCCTCACTGATCTGTCGTAAGGATATTTCGTCTCTATCGAGCCGTATTCGATATTCCTCTCATGATACTTCATGGTCTTTACACCAAGGAGTTCAGCCTTCAGTTCATAAAAGCGGCGGGGGATATCAAACCGCTCAGAAACAGCCTGAATCAGCGTATCCACAGTCTCACTCTCCATGTCATCGCTGATATGACGCAGCAGGTCAGGACGGGCAACACCCCTCAGTTCGTCGTCAACCTTCTTGTTCGCCAGGATAGAGTTGATCTCGATCTCTGCGATATCGACATTCTTGTTCATGATGTCATTGAATGCCTTTGCCGCAGTGTCCCGAACCTTCCTGATACTGCTCCTCGTGAGGCTCGAAATATCAGGCAGAGGTTTTACTGCATGACTTCCATCTTCAAGCAGGACCTTTCGCTCCTCACGAGAGAGAAAATCAGACGTCATTCTCACCCAGTTGCCGTAAGATGTTGTCGCCTTGAGGTTCATGATCTTCTCTTCAGGCTCGGACAGCATATATTGGGACTCAGCAAAAATGCGGTCAAGATAATGGGAATATTTTCTGAGACCTTCATACGCCAGGAATCTCTTCTGCAGAGACCGCGGAATCTTTGCAATCCTTAAATGGAAGAACTGAATATCATTGCCGATCTTCTTGCTGAATTCATCGATCTTGTTGAGCTGTGCCTTCAACTCAGGATTATTTCTGTCGGTCTGGTTTCTGAGCCAGAAATAGTAACCAGGATTGCCATCTAAGCCATAGTGCCGCATCCAGAGCTCATATTCATCAAGAGCCTCTTTAAGCACCGCAGGATCTTTCAGATAATCCTTGCGCCCTTTCCACTTGTTGATAAATGCATAACTCTTTTTCTCGATCAGCTTCTTCTGCTCCTCAATCCGCGGATCATCATCGCTCAGGAAAAGATGTTTCAGGTTCCAGACAATATTTTTGCCATGTGGCTCTTTATCATGTTTTTTTATCATAATTATCTCCTCGTGTTATAACTACTCAGGTTGTTTAGTCTGTTAGCAGATTAGTCGATAGCCTGACAACCTAAAAACCTTTAGACTATTTACCTAAAAGCTGCAAAATCCTGGATGGCGTGGGCAACAACGAGACTTCCGTTAACAAGATCATCGATATGGATGAATTCATCATGGGAATGGACCTTCTGCATTCCCGTAGAAAGGTTAAGCGTAACAATGTCGTGCTGGTTAAATATATTGGCATCTGACCCGCCGCCGGTCACCGTATGCTGCGGCTTGATGCCTGCCTTTAGAAAAATAGCATCCATATATGCAAGAAAAGGTTCCCGCTCTTTTATCCTGAATGCCTTGTATTCTTCATGAGCCTTGATATCGACCTTCGCATCTCTTTTCCTGGCAATGACCGTGGCCGTGCCAAAGATCGACTTGCTGATCGCTCGCAGTGTGGCAGGAGCGTGACTCCTCACCTCACCATTGATCACAACCTCTCTTGGTACTACATTCGTTGCAGTGCCGCCACTGATTATGCCAATATTGGCAGTTGTTACAGTATCAATTCTTCCGTCAGGGACTGCGGCAATGATCTCTGCAGCGACCCTGATAGCACTGATGCCTTTTTCAGGCTCGATGCCCGCATGCGCAGGTCTCCCTGTAACACGCATCTCATAGGTAATATGTGTTGGGGCTGCCACCACGATCTTCCCGACCGGACCGCCGGAATCGAGCACAAGGGCATGCCTGCTTTTGATCTTTTTGAAATCAAGATTCTTGGCCCCGCAGAGTCCCCTCTCTTCTGCAGAGGTGATAACCACCTCTATATCCCCATGCGGAATATTCCTCTCTTGCAAAACAGTTATTGCTTCAAGGATCTGAGCAATGGCGCTTTTGTCATCAGCACCGAGCACCGTTTCGCCAATAGACCTGATGACCTTGCTCTTTATGGCATACCTGATGCCCACTGTCGGCTCGATCGTATCCATATGGCCGCTCAGCATAAGAGATTTAACATTACTTAACGATCCCTTCTTGCGCGCAATGAGATTAAATGATCTTTTTTTCCCCTCCTTCCCAAGCAGAGGCTTGAAGGCAGTTAAATCATAACGCTGTCTCGCTATATTGAAACCAAGTCGTCTGAATTGCTCCTCAAGATAGCTGCCGAGCAGGTCCTCATCAAAAGAAGGTGAGTTGATAGTAATCAGGTCGATAAAGGTGCTGACCAGCCGCTTCCTATTAATAATCAGTTCTTTTCGCATTGTTTAAGCATACCAATTATGAGCAGTCTATTTCCATGTGCCCTTAAGTCAAACGGACTGCTCATTTGCTATACTGATTGCAGATTATTAATCATTCTCTGGAGGAATACTATGAAGGCAATGGAAGCAGTTTTTTCACGGAGAAGCATCCGCAAGTATACAAAAGAAACTATCTCTGAGCAGTCATTACAGGAAATTCTTGAGGCCGCCATGAGCGCACCATCAGCGGGCAATCAACAGCCCTGGCATTTTGTGGTTATAGATGACAGGAACCTCTTGGACCAGATTCCAGCTCTGCACCCCCATTCCCTTATGTGCAGAGAAGCTCCGATAGCAATTCTTGTCTGCGGAGATTTGTCGCTCGAAAAGCATGCAGGGTACTGGGTGCAGGATTGTGCTGCAGCAACAGAGAACCTTCTCCTGTCAATCCATGCACTCGGTTTGGGAGGCGTATGGCTCGGTATATTCCCGAGGGATGAACGAGTCAAAGGGCTTCGAAAACTTCTCAACATCCCAGAGCAGGTGATACCCTTTGCCCTGATACCTATCGGCCATCCCGCAGAGCAGAAGCCTCCCCGGCCTGACCGGTACAATCAGTCGCGCATTCATAAGAATACGTGGTAAAAAAACAGACCCCTAAGGAACCCTTTGTCCCTGCTGAACGGCACGAGACAATCAGGAGGGAGATTTTGTCGCTCCTGATTGACCGGACGGTCTCTGCAAAGGAGATATCGGCTGAGGTCCATATCTCGGAGAAGGATGTATACGAACACCTTGAACATATCGGGCGTTCAACACATAAGACCGGCCATCATCTTACGGTCATACCTGCTGAATGCACAAAATGCGGCTTTGTATTTAAGAAAAGGGAGCGACTCAAAAAACCTGGCAGATGCCCGGTCTGCAGAGGAGAAAAGATCCAGGAACCCTTATTTGCAATTCAAGGTAGATAAAGCTATGCAGCAGCGGCATCGCGCTTCTTCTTTTCAAACAAACCGCCTTTTGTCCAGAGATGAAAGAGGCTTCTGAGACTTTTTAGCGCGATCATGAGCTCATGAGGACTTCTCAATTCAAGCAGTCTCTTAAACAGAAATGACGGACGCGAATAAAATCGTTTAAATGCAAGCTGGCGGAGTTGAAGGATCTCTTCCCTGGTCATTGTAAAGGGGATGAAAGCTGCCCCCTGATAGGTGAAGTCTGAAAGCTCGTCCGAGATCGTACCATACTGAGCAAGGTTGTCATAGAGTTCAGTGCCGGGAAAGGGCGTTATGGCATGGAAGTTGGCAATGTCAGGATTCAGGTCAAGAGCAAATTCAATGGTCTGGAGCCCCTCCTCAAACGTCTCCCCCGGAATGCCGAACATGAAGGGCGTACTCACCCTGATACCGACCTCCTGTGCAGCCTTTACTGCCTTGCGTATCTGATCAAGCGTCGTGCCTTTTCTGACGGTGTTCAGGTTCTTCTGCACCCCGCTCTCTGCGCCAAAGAGAATAGCCCAGCAACCCGCATCTCTGAAAGCCTGAAGCAGCGGCTTATCCACCTGGTTCACGCAGGCTGAAGCGAACCAGGTAAAGTTGAGTTTTCGACGCTTTATCTCCTGCGCGATCTGCATGGCCCTGTCATAGTCAGCAGCGAGCGTGTCATCGATAAACTTGATCTCTTTATATCCAAGGGCAAGACAATGCTCGATCTCTTTCATTACACTGTCAACACTACGAAAGCGGATACCCCGCTCTCTGTGACGATCTATCTGGAAGCAATAGATGCATTTCCTATTGCAGCCGCGTGAGGTCATCAGCACGGCAACCGGTTTTCTCTTGTACGTAGCAGGCGGGGGAATATAGAGCATTGAATCGCCAAGAAGATCACGAGCAGGGAATGGCAATATGTTAAGATCTGTCATGAGCGGCCGGGGCGCGTTCTTGACGACCTCTCCTTTTTCACGATATGCGACGCCGGCAACACCTTGAAGTCCCATGCCGGATTCAATCCTCTCAATTATCTCAAGGCAGGTCAGCTCACCCTCTCCCGTGACTATCGCATCAAAGAGATGGTCTGATTCCACAAGGCACTTCTCCTGCAGAGCAATCGGATACGGGCCGCCCGCGCAGATAAAAACATCATTGAACATTTCTCTGATATCTGCCGCTGTCTTCTTTGCCTTGTCCCAGCCGAAAGTAGTCGCATAGATTCCGATAAACCCAGGGTTGAATGCCCGAATATCTTTCAGCAACTGCTCATGCCGTGTAAATGCACCATTAACAAAGATGACCTCATGGCCAGCCTGTCTCAGCACGGCAGCCACATAGAGAGTTCCAAGGGGCTGCCAGTAGTTGATCTGGGATGCCGCAGTCTCTGAGGAAAAAATGTCCTCAGGAATCCAGGAAGGTATGACCAGCGCGCATCTCATCCTTCGCAACCCGTCAATAGAATATCCTCATGCACTGTCACGGATGAAGCCCTTCCCTTACTGATAAGGGTCTCTGCAGCTCTGATGCCCGACTCTATTGCATGGTCCATGTTGTAGTAACGGAACATGCCTGTCCTTCCGGCTATATGAAGATTTTTAAACTGCCCGAGATAAGCATAGAGGTCATCGCAGAGTTCATGGTATCCGACTTCAAAAAGCGGGTATGCATTCGGAACACGAACAATCATGCTGTCCATTACATCACTGTTTTTAATAAAGCCAAGCTTTTCGAGATGCCCGACCGTTAACTCAAAAAGGTGCTCATCCGAATCGCACCATATCCTGTCACCCTTAAAGCTGAAATATTCGATCACCAGCAGGGTTTTTCCCTCAGGCGCCATCAGATCAGACCAGTTCGTGGGTTCATGAATTCTGCCAAACGGAATCTTTTCTTCCGGTATATAAATCCACGTCTGGTCAGTTACCTGCCTCTTGTCGATCATAAGGGCAACGACAACAAGATCCCGAAACCTGAGCTTAGCTGCTGCGTCTATGATATGCTGCGGCGGAGCAGGGCTGAGCATATTGATAACCTGTGTCAGGGGCAGACTCGATATGACCTGTTTGACGGTTATCACATCCGTATGTTCCTGATGTCGTACAACAATGCCGGTGATTTCGCCATGGTCGTGATGAATAGCCTCGACTGTGGTTTCAAGCATGACGTCATTACAAACATCTATCTCTTCCTTGAGTCTGTCTGATATTCTGCCAATGCCAAGCTTGGGATAGAAGAACTCATCCACAAGGGTTGGTATCTTCTTGCCGGTAACCCTGAAGAAGGCATTTTTCAGGGCCTTCGCAAGCGAAAGGCCGTTAATGCGTCTATCTACCCATTCAGCACTAATCCGGTTGCAATCTATACCCCAAACCTTTTCACTATAAACCTTGAAATATATATCGAACATAGTGCGCCCGAAGTTATCAATTACCCAGTCCTCGAGGGAAACGTTCTTTCTTTTCTTGATCAAACGTCTGCACTTTTCGATACCGAAATCAGCAAGGATACTCAGACTAGTCAATATGCCGAGACCGAAAAAAGCATTTGCAGGTTTGAGAGGATAGTCGAGAAATTTATTGCGCAAGAAAATCTTGCTCGATCGGGAGACCGTTATCAGTTCATCCTGCATCAGATCTTGAACAAACTGATTCAACCTCTCGTCGGTCGAAAAAAATCTGTGGCCGCCCAGATCAAATCTGAAGCCGTTGTGATGTATGGTTCTTGAGAGGCCGCCGACTATCGTATCGGCTTCGATCACCTTGACCTCAAATCCTGCCCGTGCAAGAATAACGCCGGCAGATAGACCGGTCAGTCCAGCGCCGAGCACTACGGTGGACCCATTCTTCTGAAGCAGAGCGCTCATTGGCCTACCTACTGCAACCGCAAGATGCACCCTTGACAATGACTCTGTAATAACCACCCTCATGATAGAGAGAGGTCTTGAAGCCGGACAGGGAGGCAAAGGCCCTTATCTCGCCGGCATCTTTCTTGTCCCTGACAAGAACTTCAAGTGGATCAGCTTCATTGTCATGAATAGGGAAAAGCTCTTTCAGCCGCTTAAGGGCATCAACCAATTCTCCTGATCGCGCATCAATAATCATAGATATATTTTACCGTTTGTCCAGAGCCTAATACCAGATTTCTGAAAACAATCTGCAGAGCTGCCACTCCAATCATAGGATAAAGGCCTATGCATCTGCGGCTTCTTGTTGTTTTTTCAGGCTAACTGTAAAATAAGTAACAGAAGCATCATCTCTAGCACAAAGGGGCCCCGATGACAGATTCCATGAAACCATCGCTCAGTTACACAATTGTCTGCGACGATGTCAGGCAGGAACAGGGAGGAAAGATCAGCCTCATGGGCCTTTTTGAAAACATCTATGCGATTAGCTTTCCGGTTCTTCACCCAAGGCTTGCGCTGATGTCAGAATGGACTGACGGCAAGGGGGAGTATGAAGTAATGACAAGACTCCTGTCCCCTGACAGGAAGACGACGCTCAGGGAAACTGTCTCCCGCATTACCATGAGCGATGCCCATCACAAACACCGGGATGTTTCCTTGCATCTGAATATTGAATTCACTGCGGCTGGCACCTACTGGATAGAACATTATCTTGACAGGGAGCTTGTCAGCTCAATACCGCTAAAGATTATTCAGGTAAAAGAACAGGCATTCCATTAGCATTACATTTCCTCATTATTACCGAGGTATCCGGACAACAAGAGAGCTCTGACCATGTCCATGTTCTCACCTCGGTTTCAATTGCAAATACGTTTACGGTAAAATATTTACTTCGGAGAGGTGGCTGAGCGGTTGAAGGCGGCGGTCTCGAAAATCGTTATGGGGGCAACTCCATCGGGGGTTCGAATCCCCCCCTCTCCGCCAGTTATCTCCGTACGTTAGGACTGACCGCATGATTCACACGAAAAGCAAAACAGAAACTGTCTCAACATATTTGAGCCAATTCACCAGTAAGTCGGGTTCAGATATTCACCAGCATGAGTCGTCGACAATAGTCCAAACCGTTTCTCTTCATGGGCTTCAGATACCGCAATATAGCAATGAATTCTGGACTGCAAAACAGCGGCAGGCATCCTCTATACATGAGATTTCATATAGGGCATGCTTCAAGCCGCAATTACCGGCCTTTTTCATAAAGCTTCTTACCGCGGAAGATGATACGGTCTATGATCCCTTTAGCGGGCGGGGCACTACCGTCATCGAGGCAGGACTTCTCTCACGCAGGATCATCTCGAATGACATCAACCCACTCAATCAGATACTGGCAATGCCCCGTTTCATTATTCCCCTTCTTGAGGATGTTGAGAATCGTCTGGATCAGATCGCGTTCAAAAAACGGATCAAGCATGACATCGACCTGTCCATGTTCTATCATTCGGATACACTGCGAGAAATCCTCTCTCTCAGGCATTACCTTCAGGATCGCCAACAGAGCAACAGGGAAGACCATATCGACCGATGGATCCGCATGGTTGCCACGAATCGCCTGACCGGCCACTCATCAGGCTTTTTCTCTGTATACACGTTCCCGCCAAATCAGGCGATCACGCAGAATGAACAGATCAGGATCAATAAAAAACGTCAGCAGACACCGGAATATAGAGATGTAAAAAAGATCATCCTGAAAAAAACGAAAAGCCTGCTGAAGAATCTAACAGGGGAACAGAAGAGCTTGCTTAGGATAGCAGGAAAGACAGCCATATTTCTGACGAATGATGCTGGCAAAACACCTGAGATAAAATCTAAAACCGTTCAGTTAACTGTGACATCGCCGCCCTTCCTTGACATTGTTACGTATTCAAAAGACAACTGGCTCAGATGCTGGTTTAATTCCTTAAATGACGTAAACATATCCTCAGGAATAGCAACAGCCAAAACAGTAACAGAATGGTCGGATATCATGGGCAAAGTCTTTCATGAACTGTATCGGATCACTAAGAAGGACGGATGGGTCGCCTTTGAAGTCGGTGAAGTGCGAAAAGGAACGATACGATTAGATGAATATGTGGTACCGCTTGGCATCAATGCAGGGTTCACCTGCGAAGGGATCGTCATTAATCAGCAGGAATTTACCAAGACCTCAAATATCTGGGGAGTCAGCAATAATACCGACGGTACAAATACCAACCGCATTGTTCTCTTTCACAAAAGATAGTCAGTGTATCAATGGCAAGCGTAACTATTTGCGTTGACAGAACCCATAATAGGTTAAGTTTAATTAGTAATCAACAGGTCGAAGGTTCGTCTCCCTTTCCTGTCTCCATTAAAATCAAAGGGTATACGCGAGATCGTAGCCCTTTTTTCTATAAGATCACGATCGTTCTCAGCACTCATTTCGAATCGAGCACAGCCCTGATTTTTCTGAAGAGATCCTTGGGTATGATCGGCTTTGCGATAAAGGACGACTGATCATCATAGCCGCTCATCTTTCTGACAAAGTCTACGCTATAGCCAGACATCATAAGTATCTTTATCCCAGGAGCCCGACGCCTGATCTCATGGCATACATCCCACCCATTCCTGGTAGGCATTATCACGTCGGCCAAGACAAGCCCAATCTTCTCAGCATATCTTTCATAGACACCTAAAGCCTCATCTCCATCCTTGGCCTCAAGAACGTGATATCCATGGCCGCTGAGAAAGCCACTCAGCATAGTGCGCACTACTCTGTTGTCCTCTGCAATCAGTATGGTCTCCGTTCCACGGCTTGAGGATTCTGTCACCGCAAGATCCAGACTCATCTGCACGCCATCAGCAGCCAAAGGGATGTATATTTTAAACGTAGTACCTTGACCCTGTTTGCTGTCAACATCAATATAGCCATTATGCTGACGAACTATGCCGTAAATAATTGAAAGACCGAGCCCTGTCCCTTTTCCAATCTCCTTGGTTGTGAAGAAGGGTTCGAAGATCTTGTCCTTAATCGATTCATCAATCCCCCTTCCGGAGTCCGAAACAGCTATAACCGCATACTTGCCAGCTGGCTTTACAGAACCATTTTCACTGACAGACTGACCAGAATGTATGATCTTCGTAGAGATAACAATATTGCCGTCTTTTGGCATGGCATCCCTGGCATTCGTAACCAGATTAAAGATAACCTGGCCTATTTGACCGGCATCAGCCATGACAATAATATCCTCTTTTGCGTAATTCACGCTGAGCTTTATGCTATCGCTCAGGAGCCGTTCGAGCAGTTTGACAGTCCCGGCAATAACAGTATTGAGATTGTGCACTCTTGTTTCGAGCATATCTTTTCTGCTGAATAACAGGAGACTTTTGGTAAGGTTGGAAGCGCGATCAGCGGCATCAATAATCTGCTCTGCATACTCTCTGAGAGGCGACGGTTCCGGCATTTTCATCAGCAGCATGGTTGAATAACCAATGATCGCAGTAAGAAAGTTGTTAAAATCGTGGGCTATGCCGCCGGCCAACTGTCCTATCCCTTCCAGCTTCTGCGAATGCCTGAGCTGCAATTCAAGGTTCTTCTGCTCGGTAATATCCTGAATAATGCCGTCATAGCTTAAAAGATCCCCTGCTGGACTGATAAAAGGAACCAGGGTACTGCGCACCCACCGCACGGTATTATCCTTCCGAAGAATGCGATGTTCGACAGAGGCCGTGGATTTACCCTGCATAATATTTTCAAGTTGATTTAAGACAGATGGGGCATCCTCATCCAGGACCATACGCCGCCAGAGCCAGGGATCTGCAGCGAACTCATCGACTGAATATCCCGTAATGGCAATGCACCCTTCCCCATGTGTCGTTTCAATCGGATACCCATTCTGTATCTTCACGGTAAAGATATAGTCGGATATTGTCTCAACAATACGGCGGTATCTGACCTCGCTCTCATGTAAAGCCGCTTCTGCCATTTTACGTGATCTTATCAAGGCCCATTCCCTCAGTGCCCGTTCTGCAATACGCGGCATATCGGCAAAAGCCTCTGGTGATTTCACAACATAATCCAATGCCCCGCATTTTAGCGCCTGAACCACAATTTGCTCACTACCGCAGCTGGTCATGACTAAAATAGGGAAAAAGCCCTCGTCAAGCGGAGCAACCAAGACGTCGACAGCGCTTCCATCCGGCAGATTAAGATCTACCAGGGCAAGATCAGGCGCATGTTCTTTAACAAGCTGCTTGTAATGGTTAAGTGTTTCAGCAACCCTGATTATGAATTTATCGGTTGTATTAAATGCACGCAAAATAGCATCAACATGAGCGGCATCATCATCGACAACAATAATGTTTATTGATCCTTCATGCATCTTTGCGCCTCCTCCGCTCACATTTCAGCTTTCCGAATCACTTCATAACAGATTCTGTCGAGCGGCAATATCTTATCAACACCGCCTGCCTTGATCGCCTCTTTCGGCATGCCGAATACCACGGAAGTGGCCTCATCCTGTGCAATGGTATATGCACCTGCATCCTTCATCTCACGCATTCCCTTTGCGCCGTCATCCCCCATGCCGGTCATGATCACACCCACGGCATTTTTCCCTGCATACCGCGCTGCAGATCTGAAGAGCACATCAACGGATGGCCGGTGACGGCTTACAAGAGGGCCTTCCTTTATCTCAACGTAATACCGGGCACCACTGCGCTTCAGAAGCATATGAAAATTGCCGGGTGCTATGAGTGCCCTCCCCCGAATGATCGTGTCATTGTCCTCAGCCTCTTTTACCGTGATCTGGCAGAGTGAATCGAGTCGCTTTGAAAAGGCTGTGGTAAAGTGTTCAGGCATATGCTGTACGATTACGATGCCGGGGCTGTCTGCAGGGAAGGATTCAAGAAACACCCTGAGTGCTTCTGTGCCGCCGGTGGATGCTCCGACTACTACCACTTTTTCGGTGGTCTGGATCATGGATTTTGAGGTCGCCTTTTCGATGACTGCGTCAGCGCTGAGCTTGGGCGTTACTTTCATGGGGGTCTTTGATATGGGCCTGACACGGGCCAGCGCTGCAGCCTTGACCGCATCGCAGATACGCAGGCGCGATTCTTCGATAAACTGCTTGGTGCCCATCCGGGGCTTCTGAATGATTTCTATAGCTCCGTATTCCATTGCCCTGAGTGCTGTTTCTGAGCCCTGTTCTGTCAGGCTTGAGCACATGACGACAGGGATGGGATGCTGGCTCATCAGTTTCTGCAAAAAGGTGAGGCCGTCCATGCGGGGCATCTCGACATCAAGGGTGATGACGTCAGGGATCTCATCGCGCATCCGCTCGGATGCAATAAACGGATCGCCTGCTGTTGCCATGATCTCGATACCGGGATCTGAGGAGAGTATCTCAGATAACGTCTGGCGCACTACCGCAGAGTCATCTACGATCAGTACACGTATTTTCTTTGTCATATTGTCATGCCGCGTTCAGTCATAATGATTCACAAAGGCTTCCGTTTAGCTTTTCTTTCATTCGAGACGATCGGGAAGTCCGATTTTCTGATGCGTTTCAGAAATACCTCACCGGTATGGGTAAGAAAGATAATCTTTCGACCGGTTACCCCACCGATGTCTGATGCCGCAACCTTCAGGCCATGGGATTTCACCAATTGACGGGCGCTATTGATATTTTGCCTGCCAACGGTCAGGTGCTTGCGCGTCTTGCCAACATCAAACATATCAGCACCACCAAATATCTTCACCTCAATTTCCGCTTTCCTTACGTTCAGTTTTTCGAAGATGCGAACCATTCTCTTGATAGAGCAATCCACAAATCTGAATCCATCAGCACAATCGCCTACACAGCTGTTTTTGCCACTACAGTTAGGCAACAGACCATGACATATTGCCCCGACTTCAGTGCGCGGGACAAACATGGTAATCGAGAGACAGGAACCAAGGACAGTCGTGACTGCAGTCGGTTCGTCAGCAAAATGCATTTCTCCTGGCTTCAGATAAAAGGTATGGAGATCCGGTCCTCTCTTCATTACCTTGCCTTCCTGTACACAGTCGGGGCAATCTGTACCAGCGGCACATCAAGTCCGCTTAAGGTCTCTGAATGGCCCATGAAGACATAACCGCCTGGTCTCAGGTGTGTACAGAATCTCTGGAGCAGCCTCTCCTGGGTCGGACGGTCAAAGTAGATGACCACATTGCGGCAAAATATAATGTCCATGGGTTCCCGCATTCCAAAATCGCCATCCATAAAATTCAATCGCCTGAACTTTACTAACTGCCTGAGTTCCGGGACTATCTTCACCAGCCGTAGGCTTCTGTCCTTGCCTCTGAGAAGATATTGCTTCTTCATCTCAGGAGGAACAGGCTGAATCTTATCTTCCTCATACACTGCATTTTTTGCCTTTTCGAGCACCCGCGAGGATATGTCGGTTGCCAGGATCACAAACTGGAACCCGGCATTTTTCCGGCCGAACTCGCTCAATACCATGGCAAGGGTGTATGGTTCCTCACCGGTGGAACAGCCGGCGCTCCAGACTGAAAGACGTCGGATGATACCGCCACGCTGCTCACACATAAACTCAGGAAGCACCTTCTGCTCCAGATGGGTGAAATGGGCCGGTTCCCTGAAGAAATCGGTCTTGTTGGTTGTTACCACATCGATCATATGAACCAGTTCTTCCTCCATGCCTGCGTGGCTGAAGAGAAAGTCACAGTACGCCTCAAAAGATCTCAGTTGATGCTGGCGCAGACGTTTCTGCAGGCGGGCTTCGAGCATGGTCTTTTTGGCCGGAGGCATCTTGATGCCGCACTCACCATAAATGAACTCACTCAGCCTGCTGAATACCTTATCAGGCATCTTGACCAGTGTTGTTGGTATGGGTTCCGTGTTATCCATTTTCACCTGTCTGCAATCAGCTATCAGGTATTAAGCTGACCACTGACTGCTGATAGCTGATTGCTTTATTACTGTATCTCTACGCACTCACGCCTTCACCCTGGAATGCTGCAAGCTCATCGGCTGAGAAGACCTTGTCGATATTCAGAATCATGATGAAATGATCCTCTTTCTTGCCCATCCCTTTGATAAAGTCGGTCTTCAGTCGTGTGCCGATCTTCGGTGCTGGCTCTATCTGCTGTGGCTCAAGATCAAGCACCTCCTGAACTGAGTCGGCCAAGGCTCCCAATATAGTGGTCTCGTTGCCCAGCACAACTTCAACAATGATGATGCAGGTGTTGACCGTCTTTTCTGTCACGGTCATGCCGAACTTAAGCCTGAGATCCACCACCGGCACAACGCTGCCCCTGAGGTTTATCACACCCCTCATGAAATCAGGCGTCTGCGGCACCTTTGTCACGGTCGTAAAATCCAGCACTTCTCTGACCTTAGCAATGTCCAGGGCAAAGATCTCTTCATCGAGCTTGAAGGTCAGATACTGTGTTGTTTCTGTTATTCCTATAACACTCATAATTCCTCCTTAATTAATTTTGAATGTTGAATTTTGAATGCTTAATTATGGAAATATTCCTTCATTAACCATTCAGCATTAAACATTAAGCATTAAACATTAAGCATTGTCGTCTCAGAATTTCTCAAACTCATCATCAGAATGATCGCTGCCGCCAAGATCAAGGGCTACTCCGGTTGCCTTTCTTGTGGGTGCTGCATGAGTTATAGCAGCCTTTGCTGACCGTTTCTCGATATGAGCAACCTTTGTTTTATTAAGGTTCTGTACCGATTTTGCTGTCCGGGAGAAACTCTGCCTGCTGCCATTGTCATCAACCTTAAAGAAGCTGATAGAGTGCTGCAGCTGTTCTGCCTGCGAGGCCAGCTCTTCTGAGGTGGAGGCCATCTCTTCTGATGAACTTGCGTTCTGCTGGATGACCTGGTCGAGCTGCTGGATCGCTTTGTTGATCTGCTCTGCTCCGCTGTTCTGCTCGTTGGAGGCTCCGTTTATCTCCTGCACCAGTTCTGCTGTCCTCTGTATATCAGGAACAAGTTTCGTCAACATAGAGCCGGCCATCTCGGCTATCTGCACGCTTGACGTTGATAACTGGCTAATTTCGCCTGCTGCTGACTGACTGCGTTCTGCAAGTTTCCTCACTTCAGATGCCACAACTGCAAAACCCTTGCCATGCTCGCCTGCTCGTGCGGCCTCGATCGCTGCGTTTAAGGCCAGAAGATTAGTCTGACGCGCTATCTCTTCGATAATGGATATCTTACCTGCTATCTCTTTCATTGCAGTTACGGTCTCTGCAACAGCAACTCCGCCCTCTTTTGCGTCATTAGCCGACTTCTGAGCAATCTTTTCAGTCTGTTGGGCATTGTCCGCATTCTGCTTGATGTTGGAAGACATCTGCTCCATGGACGAGGAAACTTCCTCTATCGAGGATGCCTGCTCTGTCGCTCCCTGTGACATCTCCTCAGAACTGGAACTCAACTCCTGGCTGCCGGCTGCCACGTTGTCTGCTGCGCTCTTGACGTCAGCTACAACATTCTTCAACTTCTCTACCATGCTGTTCATGGCATCTGCCAACTGCCCTACCTCATCCTTGCGCTTGATATCTATGGTCTGATTCAGGTCGCCCTGTGATACTGCTATCGCAAAATCAACACCCTTCTTCAGAGGTAAGCTGATCGAGCGCGCAAGCAGAAAACCAATGACTACGGCAAGGACAAAACCGACAACACTCAATATTATCATTAAGCGTACTGCTCCATTGGCCAGGACTGTGTTGCTTTCGGATACCAACTTTCCCTGCTTGGTCTTAGCTTCAAGCAATTTTTCTATAGCATTTTGCTCTTCACGCGATGCCTTTCCTGCCTCACCCTGAAGAATTGCTAATGCCTCGGCATCTTTGTTTTCCTTTGCCAAGGCCACTACCTTGTCCAGCAGGGGACCGTAAACTTTTCTGGTTGCGACAAATTCTGCGAACATCTTCTTTGTATCTTCGTTGATTATTGTCTTTTCGAATTCTGTTGCAGCCTTATCCACCTGACCGCGCAGTTCCGTTATACGGCTTGCGAATTTCTGGATATCCTCATCTTTTGTCGCTGTTATGATATCGCGGGCATTGACACGCATACGTTGAAACGATATCGAAACATCAGCAATCTGATCTAAGGGCACAACAACCCGTTCGTACATCAGCGTGTCCGCATCATCGATTTTCTTGATGTTAATACTACCAATCGTACCGATGGCTCCTGCTAATACTGCAACTAAAATAAACCCTGACAACAACTTTACTGATACCTTAAGATTCTGAAACCATTGCATACTGTCCTCCTTTTTACTGCTGTTTAGTTTTTATTTACAACTTTATGGTTTGCTAACATTGCATTCAATCTGTAAACATCTCTGTAGCTACATTCAGGATTAATACTGAACCTCTCGATGATCTGTCTTAATCAGAAATCTGCCACTCATAACTGTTCAGCTGAGCACCTCCTTCTGTTCAATTCTCTGATATAACTTATTAACATCAAGAATCAGGGCTACTGTTCCGTCGCCTAATATGGTTGCACCTGATATACCTTCTACCTGTTTATAGAAACTGCCCAATGATTTCAGTACAGTCTGGTGCTCACCAATAACCTGGTCCACCACAAACCCAACTCTGCCGGACTCGTTGCCGGTAATAACGATCTGTTCAATAGAAGGTCTGTCATCGTTGATCGCAAACTCATCCCTAAGCCGAATGTAGGGCACGATCTGACCACGCACATTAGCCATATGCTTGCCATGTGCTGCCTCCACATCCTTCTGTGTCAGCTCAACGCATTCCTCGACAGACGACAGGCTGATCACAAAGAAGTTTTCACCCACCTTTACAAGAAGGCCATCAATAATCGCAAGCGTAAGCGGCAGTTTGAGGGTTATGGTCGAGCCCTGGCCCTGCCAGCTGGTGATATCAATCGTCCCCCTCAGTTCGTCAATAGCACGCTTCACCACATCCATGCCCACGCCCCTGCCTGAGACGTTCGTCACGGTCTTCGCTGTCGAAAATCCCGGGGCAAGGATCAGTGCATAGAGCTCTTTGTCTGTGAGTACTGCATCATGAGATATCAGCCCCTTCTCTATCCCCTTGGCGCGGATTGCTTCAGCATCAAGCCCTTTGCCGTCATCTGCTATCTCGATCAGCACATGGGCGCCGGAATGCATTGCAGACAGATGCACGCTGCCGGCACGCGGCTTGCCATTCTTTTCACGATCAGCCGGAAGCTCTATGCCATGGTCAATGCAGTTTCTGATCAGATGCACCAGCGGATCGTTCAGTTTTTCGATAACTGTCTTGTCTAATTCTGTCTCTGCACCGGTTGTGGTCAGCTCGATCTCTTTACCAAGGTCTTTTGAGAGGTCTCTGACCAACCGCTTGAACTTGCTGAAGGTGGTGCCGATCGGCAGCATCCTGATATCCATGGTCTGATCACGAAGCTCCCAGGTGAGGCGTTCGACTTCTTCGGATATGGCGAGCAGTTCAGCTTCATTCTTGCCTGCTGCAGTCTGGCTCAACCGTGCCTGGACCGTCACCAGTTCCCCAACAAGGTTCACAAGGCTGTCGAGCTTTTCAGACGAAACACGAATGCTGGACGTTGAGTCAACTTTCTCTCTTTTCTCCCTGATCTCCTTAAGGTGCTGCTGCTCTGCCAGTGCTGCCTCGATCTGGCCGTGATCCACCACGCCGGCATCCACCAGCATCTCACCAATGCGCTTCTGGGAGCCGAGTACCTGCGATAATGCATCGGCGGTCAGATCACCTTTTTCGATCAGTATTTCGCCCAATTTTTTGTAATGATCTTCTTCATCAATTGTGCCGCCGTCATCAATAACTGTTATCACGATCTTTGCCATGTCTTCGACAAAGATAAACACATCTCTTATCGCCTCTTTACCGCGATCTGTGGTGAGGATGATGTCCCATGACGTATAGCAGGATTCAGGATCTATATCACCAAGCAGCGGTATCTCTAAGGTGTGGGCAACGATACGATGATGACCAAGCTGTCTGAGTTCATCCAGGAGATTAACCGGATCCGTGCCGCTCTTAAAAAGATCTGGTTCTGGCTGAAACCGTATCCGGTACGTGATCATCGGACAGTCAGCCGCTGCAGCCTGAGCAACTGCCTTTTTTGGCTCTGCTGCCGCTGCTGCAGGAGTCTCCCCTGCACGCAGGGCCCTCAGTCCGGCAATGATCTTTCCAGATTTTATCACATCCGCAGAGCCTGCACTGTCTAACATGACTCGAATCTGGTCTCTGGCTTCAAGGGTTAGGCTGATCAACTCCTTGGTGACCGGAAGTTTTCCGTTGCGGACCTGATCGAACACGGTCTCGACTTCATGGGTAAACTTGGCGATCTCGTCAAAACCGAACATTGCTCCTGAGCCCTTAATGGTATGCATGGCGCGGAACACTCTACCGATAAGGTCCATGTCATCAGGAACCTCTTCAAGCTCCAGAAGCGATGCCTCAAGTTCTGTAAGCAGCTCTGACGCCTCTTCCCGATAGGTCTCCTTGGCCTGATCGATGCTCATGAGGGTACCCTCATAATGGAGATGAGGGTGGAAGAAAGGATAAACTTAGAATTTTCCTCTTTTTTGACAGATTGATAAAATTCGCACTTTTCACAAGTGTCAAACTTCCTGGCAAATGTGCCGGCAACCACACCGCCGCAGAATGTTCCTGCTATTACCCAGCAGGCCCTGCCGCCGTTCTGCCCACCGTGAATTTCGTCCAGCCTGATCTCGCTTGCAGCCGGACAGATTTCGCCGCTCTTGATGGCGCGGCCGCACTTCTTGAATTCCCAGCAATTCTGTTTTACGCTCATGCTGCCACCTCTTTCCATGTCTGATCGATCCAGACGCAGGTCCTTGCTGCATCGTATTTACAACCGGTATGGCGCATATATCCTGCTGCGCTGACTGAGCGTACCACCCCGTCAGGCCTGTTTGCGTCTATAGAAAACGACTTCCCCATGGTGCCTGCCGTGTGATGCGCTGAGCAGAGCAACTGCATACATGCCAGGTCGATAGAATCAGCCTTGCTTAGATCTACCATTACGCTGTCACTGCTTGAGAGCGCATCCAGCAGTGCGACCTTCAGGTCATTGGCTTGATCTATCGTGACACTGCCTAAAAGTGAGAGTTCGCCTTCTTTTCCCTGTTGAATAAATTTATATTCCATGTTTTTTCCCTCCGCAAGTAATAATTCTTAATTGCTAATGCTTAATGTTTAATTGATGAGTTCTTCAATCATTAAACATTCAAAATTCATAATTAAAAATTTCTCTTTATTTAATGCTTAATGTTTAATAAATGACTAACTTCCATAATTAAGCATCAAACATTCAACATTAAGCATTATTTAACTAACTTTTTCACAACACCGATGAGCTGGTCAGGAGTGAACGGCTTCACAATCCAGCCTGTGGCGCCTGCGCTCCTGCCCTCCTGCTTTTTGGAGTCCTGCGACTCTGTGGTGAGCATAACGACAGGTGTAAACTTGTACGCAGGCTTCATACGGAGCTGTTTTATCAGCTCTATCCCGTCCATCTCCGGCATATTAAGATCCGTGATCACCATCTCGAACTTTGTGCCATTATTTGTCTTTTCGAGCGCGTCCTTTCCGTGCACTGCAGCCGTTACCTCATAGCCGGCGTCTTTCAGTGAAAATGAGACCAGCTGCCGCATCGAAGCCGAGTCGTCAACGATCAAAATATTCTTACCCATATTACATCCCTCCAGTTTCAGAAAAGCGTCACGTTGTCTGTATCGTCAGATACAGACACTTTATCGGTTACGGCAACAACACTTGCCTCAAGCGTTGTCTTTAGTACTTTCCGCTCAGACTCCATGGTGTACATCTTTTCGAGCCATTCGGTGCCACGCTGCTCACCCTGAAGACTTTGTATGTCCCAGCAGATCTCCTCAACCTCTTTTTTGAACTGTTCAAGAGGTTCGATAACATGTTCTATCCTCTGCCTTGTAATATCCTGAAACTGCATGGAGACAAGGATATTGCCAATATCCTTTGCCAAAGAATCAGTCTCGAGCGTGATGCTCCTGAGTTGATTGCCTGCGCCCTGCATCATCGTATTAATCTTGCCAAGGGTGTCCTTCACAACACTCTCAGCCTCTACTGAAAGGGCATGTGTCGCTTTGGAGTTCTTTTCCGTTTCGGAATACATGCTGCCCATATCCTGCTCGACCGCTACAACGAGCGTTCTGATCTGCTCAGCTGCGGCTGCGGACTTTTGCGAGAGCTTCCTCACCTCGTCAGCCACAACAGAAAAACCTCTGCCATGCTCCCCAGCCCGCGCTGCCTCAATTGCCGCATTCAGGGCAAGAAGATTGGTCTGGTCTGCGATATAGTCGATCTCATCTACAATGTTCCTTATTGAAGCTGCTTCCTTCAGGATCGTCTTGATCCCGCTTAAGGTCTGAAGCGCCATGCCTCCAAGATCTTTTAATCGTGAGGTGACTTCAGAAAATGCCACATCGCTGATCTGAATGATATTTTCGTTGTTGCCGTCTCCGGAAAAAACACTCACCGCCTCTGATGCCTGCTGAGCCTGGCTGCGCACCCGTGCCACGATGTCAGAAAACCCGTCTCCGATCTCAAGCGCTGCCTGCCCGGTCTGGTCAATAACATCCTTGAGCTGGTTATTTAATACCGGAATAATCTGTGTTCGAGATACAAGCCCCTGCATCAGTTCTTTCCTGCTGTGACCCATATCATCGAACATCTTTCGAGCCGTTTCTTCCTGTTCTTTTGTCGCTGCCTGCATCCCTTTTGCAGAAACCGCTGCAATTACAGCGGAAGATGTAAGCGTTGTGATAATAAGAACAATCGCTCTCAAGCTGCCGTCCAACAGGCAGGCAGCAAGCAAAACCGGAATTAGACAAGCTAATGACAACAGGAACATCCTCATATCAATAGCTGGCCTCAACGAGATATTCATACGCACAACACCAGCTCAATCATCTTTACCATTTCCTTCGGCTCAAACTGTTTATGGAGAAGCACGTTATGACCCTTCCTCTCGAGATCAACAACCGTCTGCTCATCAGCATATCCTGAGATAACAATAATCGGCGGCATTTCGATCCCACGTGCCTTCACTTCGTCAATCAGTTCCAACCCAGTCATTCCCGGCATCTGGAGATCCAGCAAAATAGCATCAAAAGCGGCAAAACGACTATCTTTGCTGCAGATCATCGAGAGAGCTTCGAATCCGTCCTCTGCCTCACTGGTAATATAACCAACCTGGCGTAAGGCTAAACCAACTGAAAATCTGAAGGCTGGCTCATCGTCTACGATAAGAATATGTTTAGGCATATTGTTCCTATTGCATTATCGATACCAAGGGTTATTTATTAAATATTTCTCATTAATTTAGTGAGTTAATTGATGTCTGTCAGATGGGAAGGGTTAAGAACTAAGTTGCACACCGTGACAGGGAGAGATGTTAAAAGTATGGCTCCAAAATACTATAAACCAAGAGATAGAATAATATTTACCTATTAAATCAAGTGGTTAATCATTCTGAGAGAATGAAAATCATGATAATAGATGCGATATCCCTAAGGTGTGAATATTTTCTCAGGGTGAATATTTTCTCAGGGGGTTTTTATGGACTTCTTACTTTTTCTTCTTCTGAAGGCGCTTGTTAAATGCACTGCGATTCACACCTAACATGGCTGCAGCAATGCCCTGATTTCCCTTTGCACGCAGAAGAGCTTCTTTTGTCAGGTATTCCTCAGCTTCCTTAAACGTAGGCAACCGAGCATGAAGGTTTAGTTCTGCGAAGGTCTCACCTGACATTACGGAAGCAGATTTACCGCTATCCAAGGCTCCCAGCCGAATCAGCTGTCGAAAACAGGAGAGCGAAAGAGCGCCTCCTACATGCTGAGCAACCGCATCATACACCATGGCCTTAAGCTCACGAACATTGCCGGGGAAATGGTAGGACTTGAGTAGGGGATACATCTCGATCGGTATTGGAGGCGGTTTTTTCCCAAGAGACGCTGCAGCTTCCTGGACAAAATAGTCGAGCAGCAGCGGTATATCAGCCTTCCTCTCCCTGAGCGGCGGGATGTGAACGTGGTGAAAGCGTAACCGGTAATAAAGATCTTTTCGAAACCTGCCACTGGTCATTTCCTCTGCAAGGTCGTGATTCGTAGCTACTACAACGCGGGCCCTGCTCCGAACAGGCACGTCAGAACCCAGAGGATAATAGGACTGATCCTGCAGAAGCCTGAGGATTTTCACCTGCAGTGAATCCTTGAGATCGCCGATCTCATCAAGGAAAAGAGTGCCCTCTGAGGCCCTGACAATCATGCCCTCACGACGGGTATCAGCCCCGGTATAAGCGCCCTTGGCATGGCCGAAAAGGGTATCAGAAAAGGCTGTATCGTCAAGACCGGCAACATTGACCGCAATATATTGTCCGCTGCGATTGCTGAGCTTATGAACGGCAAGAGCAAAAAGTTCCTTGCCAACGCCCGTCTCACCCGTGATCAAGACAGGCTGGGTCGAGGCAGCAATTGACTCCAAATACTGAAATAGCTTTTTCATCTCTCTGCTTTCGGTAATGATATCTGCATAGACTTCCGGGCATTCGAGCTTGCTCGAAAACAACTGCTCTTTCAGTGCCAGCACTTCAGCCTTAAGCGCACGGACCTCAAGCGCCTTCTGAATAGTGGCAAGAATATGTTCTTCATCTTCAGGCTTGACCAGATAATCAAAGGCCCCATTCTTTATACATTGAACTGCAGTCTTTAACTGCCCTTCACCGGTCATGATGATTACCGGAATCCCGGGATATTCCTGCGTGATTTTTACTAACAATTCCCTGCCGTTGATAAAAGGCATGGCAAGATCGAGCACAATGACCGACACATCCTGCTTTTTTAGTAAAGGCATCACTTTTCTGCTGTCAGCAAGCGTGATAACCTGAGCTATGCCGGCAGACCTGATCAGGAGCTCTAATATATAGAGAATCTTTTCTTCGTCATCCACAAGCAATACTGTCGGCTGGCTATTCACTGTTCTGCCTTTGCTCTCTCAGGTAGGACTATTCTGACTGTTGTGCCTTTGCCCTCTTCTGACCGAAACTCTAGCAGCCCATGATGATCTTTTATGATCGATAGCGAGATTGAGAGTCCCAGCCCGGTACCGCCAGAATTGAATTTTGTTGTAAAAAAAGGTTCTGTAACGCGTTTTACGACTTCTTCAGGTATTCCGATGCCCGTGTCCAGAACTTCTACGATCACCTGGCGATTTTCTGCATCATGTTCTGTTCTGACAGTTATCGCACCACTCCGATCCTTAAGCGCCTGCAGTGCATTCTGGACAAGATTGATCACAACCTGCTCGATCTGCTGCGAGCTGCCGCTGACCAGAGGAAGCGACTCCCCAAATTTCGTTGAAAAGTTGTTGGTATGTTTCTGTATATAGTTATCCATAAGCTGCAGTGACCTTCTAACGGATTCATTGATATCTACAATACCGTCAGAACTGGAGCGATCCTCCCGGGAGAATTCACGAAGCCTCTCCACAATGTTGTTAATCCGCTGCGAGCCGTCCGAAATACCGGAAAGCAGCTTTGGAATTGCAACCTTCATCTCTTCATACGGCAGGCCGGCAATATGAAATGAGTCATCCGTCTGATTATGTCTATCCAGGATTTCCTGAATATCCTTCCACGCCCCGGCAAGAAACGAACTATTTAATTTTATAAACTTATTGGGATTGCTCACTTCATGTGCAACTCCCGAGACAAGAAGACCAAGAGAAGACATTTTATTGGCCTGAATCAGCATAGTCTGGGAATGCCTCACCTCGTCTTCAGCACGCTTACGAGCAGATATGTCCAGGCAATACCCGATATAGCCGATGAAATTCCCCTCATGATCATACCGAGGACAGCCGTCATCCTGAATCCAGTAGTAAGAACCGTCATGTCCACGCAGACGGTATTCCATGCTGAAAGCTTCTCGCTGATCAAAGGCTTTCACATACACATCAACACACCGCTGCAGGTCATCCGGATGAACTCCCTCTGTCCAGCCATTGCCCATCTCCTGCTCAATTGTCCTGCCGGTGAATTTCAGCCAGGTCTGATTAAAATAGTTACAGAGCTTGTCAGTTCCCGCTCCCCAGATCAGAGCCTGGCCCGAGTCCGCAAGGGTGCGATAGTTCTGCTCACTCTCCTTCAGAGCGTCAGTGATCCGCTTGCGTTCGGTAATATCCTTCGCGATTCCTTCCACCGCTACAACACTGCCCTGCTCGTCAAGGATCGGCATTTCGCTCACTTCAAGCATGCGTCGGCTTCCTTCCTTATGATAGATCTCAAGCTCATAGGGTTTCTGTTGGCAGCCTTGTATCGCTAATTCGGTATAACGTATGACCTTTTTATTTATGGGATTATCCGTCAAATACTCTGCATAGTGAGACATAAAGTCTTTTTGTGAATACCCCAGAATAGGAGTTATGGAGGGGCTCAGATACGTAAAGACACCGTCTGTGCCATGAAGATAAAAGAAATACTCCTTTCCGACATTTTCGACCAATCGCCGATATCTTCTCTCACTTTCCAGAAGAACCTTCTCAGCGTTCTTGCGTTCACTGATCAGCCGCCATTGGCGCAGTGCACGCACAAGAATACGGGGAATCTCTGAAAACGTTACAGGCGATTTTACTACGTAGTCAATAGCACCGGACTTCATGGCCTCTACTGCGGTTAGTTCATCTCCCAGACCGGTCATAACCAAAATGGGGAAGAGACCTGCTTCAGGGGGCGCTGTCAATAACTCGAGCGCATTTCCATCAGGTAAGTTCAGATCTATCAGTGCGATATCGGGCAGCACCACCGACAGATATTTCTGATATTCCTCGATTGACCCGGCCTGATCAATATCCACCTTAATGCCGGTATCAATCAAGACGCGTTTGATAGCCTCGGCGTGGGCCGCATCATCTTCGACAATAATAATCCGAAACAGCGCAGGAATCATTTTTCTCCTCTATCCGTTAATAGGGCCGCTGGTTCCATGCCAGCCAGTAATAACCCAGAGATTCCATCATGTCCGTGAAATGCAAAAAGTTAACCGGCTTGACCAGATAGCTGTTTGCGCGGTTCTCATAGGCCATTGCCACATCTTTTTCAGCTGCTGACGTGGTAAGGATCACCACAGGTATAGTGCTGAGATCAGTGTCCGCTTTTACGGTTTTCAGAACTTCCAGTCCATCCACTTTAGGCAGTCGCAGGTCAAGCAGCATAATGCCGGGTCTCGGAGATTTGTCAGGATCGGTGAAATCGTTGCGCCGGAACAGATAGTCCAGCGCTGCCTGGCCGTCCTCCACATGCATCAGTCGGTTGGCAATGCGCGATTTTGCAAAGTTCCGCCGTACGATCTCCGCATGGCCAGCATCGTCCTCCACAAGTAATATAACAATAGGTTCGCCTTGCATGGTATTTCTCCTTTCAGCTCTCAGCCTTTAGCTTTCAGCAAAATTATGTTTTTTTTAGCTAACAGCTGACAGCTGATTGCTGACAGCTATTTCTTTACCGCCCCCGGCAGCGTAAATTTAAAACAACATCCCTTCCCCACGCCCTCCGATTCGAGCCAGATGTCTCCATTATAAAGCTCCACGATCCTCCTTACTAATGCCAACCCAAGCCCAGAGCCCTCACTTTTTGGGTCGAGCTTCTCGAATAGGCCGAAGACAAGGTCTTTGTGACGCGGATCAATACCAATGCCGTTGTCGCGCACAAAAAATATTGTCTCCGTTCCATTGTCTTCAGCGCCTATTTCTATGCAAGGTGTCTTTTGATCACCCATGTATTTAATCGCGTTATCAATCAGGTTCTGCCAGATCTCTGCCAACCTCAGCCGATCGCCGAGCAAAGCAGCCTCTACCTCGTCCACATGAACATCAATTTTTGTCTGCTCAATCTGCCCGGCCACCGAGGATAGAGCGTTATCCACCAGTTCGCGAAAGGTGACACTGACCACGGTATTCTCTACCCTACCCAGGCGTGACAGCTCCAGAATCCCTCCAAGCAGCACCTGCATCTTGTCGGCAGCTGTCTCCATGAATTCTATATCCTGCCTGATACGTTCAGCATCCACTTTGACCAGGTCCTGCTTCAGATGGCCAAGATAGGTTTTGAAGGTGATGAGCGGGCTTTTTAAATCGTGCGACACGGTGTATGTTAGCCGCTCCAATTCTGCATTCTTCCTAGTCAGAGCTTCAGAAGCATCGCGCAAGCGTGCATCCATCTCATGCTTATAAAGAGCAGTCTCTATGGTGCTCTGGAGATTGCCCATGCTGCAGGGTTTTGTTATATAACCGTATGGCTGGGAAATCAGTGCACTTTTAATCGTGAGGATATCGTCGTGAGCAGTAAGAAATACAACAGGAATGTTATCAGACTTCCAGAGCGCCTGGGCCGCCTCGATGCCATTCATCTGCCCATCGAGCGTAATGTCCATCAAGACCAGGTCAGGCTGTAGTTCCATCGCCACACGTATTGCCTCTGCACCGCTGGTTACAACGGCAGGCGCATCGTATCCCAACTGGATAAGACGTGTCTGCAGATCCATGGCTGTAACCGCTTCATCTTCCACGATCAGAATCTGTTTCTTAGACATTTCGTTCACCACGGTCATTTATTCCCCTCTTTCGCAAAGAGGGATTAGGGGTGATTTTGAAGAGAGATTCCGGGCAAGCCGGAATGACAACATAAGGACTGACAAGAGTTCTGTCATTCCCGCTTGTCGGGAATCCTTCTTTAAGACAAACCATGCCACATTGCACAATTCACTCCAATTCCGCAATTCGTAATTTCTAACTCGTAATTATTAATTTGCTTTTACCCCCCCCCCAGGAAAAGTTATGCTGAACTTCGTGCCGCCATCTACGCTCATCTCTACTGTCCCATGAATCTGCCCGATCAGCACATTTACCAGCTTAAGCCCGAGTGAAGTGGTATTACGAAAATCAATACTTGCCGGAAAACCTATACCATCATCTGAAACTACAAGGATATTGCTGTCCTCGCCTGCTCTGGTGATTCCGACCCGTATTGTCCCTTTTCGGCCATCAGGAAAGGCATGTTTCAGACTATTCGAGACTAACTCGTTCACAATCAGACCGCAGGGGATACCCACATTCACATTTAGAGCCACACTCTCCATCCCCACCGTTATCGTGACTCCGGGAGTGCCGAAGGTATGGGATATGTCGGTTGTCAGGCTTTGCAGATATTCCCTGAAATCGATATGCGCCAAGTCCTCGGAACGGTAGAGCCTCTCGTGGATCAGCGCCATCGAACTGATCCTGCCCCTGCTCTCCTCGAACAGGGCTCGGACCGCGTCATCGGTTATCTCGCGCGCCTGGAGGTTCAGCAGGCTGGTGATCACCTGCATGTTGTTCTTGACCCGATGGTGGATCTCCTTCAGCATCACGGTCTTTTCTTCAAGAGAACGCTGAATCAGTTCCTCTGCCCGCTTGCGGTCGGTGATGTCCATGTTGGTTCCGACATACTGAACTATCTTGCCCGTTGAATCACAAACTGGTGTAGCCAACCCATAAACCAACGTGACCGTGCCGTCAGGTTTTTGGAAGCGATACTCCAATCCCCAGGTGCCGTTTGACTCTACCATCTGCTGCCAATTATTAAAGATCAGCTCTCGATCGTCCGGGTGCAGTCCGTTGACCCAGCCCAGTCCAAGCGCGTCCGGTAGATCCATTCCTGCCATCTCGCACCAGCGTTGATTGACGTAATCGCAATTGCCCTTCGGATCTGACAAATAGATACCGATCGGCGCCAAATTTGCGAGGATACGGAACTGTTCTTCGCTTCTTTGGATCTGCTGCTCCATTACTTTGCTCGCATTAATGTCCCAGGCAATATCGGCAAGCTGCTGGATCATGGCGGCATCACTCGGCAGATAGTCGGTCTTCTTGTTGCCTACCCCAAGGATCGCGACGATTTTGCCTCCTCTTTTGATCGGTACCACCATCTCACGCACCACAGCCGCATGGCCCGGGGGAAGACCTTTTTTATGCGGCAGGCCGCCGTAGTCATTGTGAATGATCGTCCTTCCCTGATGGATGCAATCCGCCCATACTCCGGCTTTTTCCAATGGATAATGCAGTCCCACTCCCTCTGCTTTGCACAGGTGCTGCAGCGTATTGGTCGACCATGCCAGCAGTGAAAGGGTTTGCTGGTCTGCCTCCAGGAAGTGGAAGAATCCAATGCCGCTGTCGGTCAGGACCTCTGCCTCATCCAGGGTCCTTGTGAGCAGTTCAGCAAGCGTGTGGTTCGAGGCATATTCGCTGATCCGGAGGCGTGCCGTAATGAGAGACTCTCTCTGTTTGAGTGCGGTGATATCGCGCGCAAAAACATAGAACCGCTCACCGAGCGATGTTATGTACTGCGAGCTGATTTCGACGTCTATGAGACTGCCGTCTTTGCACCGATGCCGGGTAATAAAGCGGTCACGTCCGGTTTCCATGACCTTGCGGACGTGGGCGGCGGTCTCATCCGGCGTTTCAACCGCTTCGATATCCATAACACTCATGGTGAGCAATTCGTTTTGCGAGTAGCCGAGCATCTCGCAAAGCGCCCGATTGACATGAAGTATCATTCCTTCTTTGTCATTTACCCAATAGCCATCGAGAGACGTTTGAATAAGCGTGACATATTCAAGTTCTTTGCTCCTAAAGCCGGTGATGTCCTGATTAACCACAATGGCGCCGGTGATCCGCTGATCCGCGTCTTTGATCGGCAACGCTGAATTAAGGATCGTTTTGCGCGATCCGTCGAAACATTCTATATCGATCATTTCATCGAGCGAGCTCTCTCCCCGGCTTATGGCACGAGCCAATGACCACTCTTCAGGCTCTATGCGCCTCCCGGTGTCAGTCCACCATCCTTTGTATTCGCCATAGTGTTCTTTTCCGACATAGCGGGCACCCCCCCATATCTTTTGCCCTGCGGCATTGCCCATGACGAGTTTTCCTGCGGCATCAGCCAGCCACACGCCGATCGGCATGGTTTGAATTACGGTGTTCAAGAGCGCTTCTTTTTCCCGTAGTGTATCCTCCGTCTTCTTCCGACAAGTGAGCTCCTCTTGAAGCTGGACATTCGCGACCGCTAATTCCACGGTCCGCGCCTGGACCAGCTGCGCCAGATTTACGGTCAAGTCACGCAGACGCACATGGACCCTGACCCGCGCAAGCACCTCTTCTGCTATATAGGGCTTGGTAATGTATTCAACTGCACCTGCCTCAAATGCTTTAATCTTATCCTCGGTATCGCTCAACGTAGTAACGAATATCACCGGGATATCGCAATAGCGCTCATCAGCTTTCAAACGCCGGCAAACCTCGAAACCGTCCATGTCCGGCATCTTTACATCGAGCAGGATCAGGTCCGGTTTTTTTGCTGCCACGGAACGGAGCGCGAGCTTGCCACTTAACGCAGGGCGCGCATGATAACCGTGGTCGAGTAGGATGCGCGTCAGCAGCTGCAGGCTTTCACGAGTATCATCGACAACAAGGATATCGTGCCGGCCGGCAGATTCCTCCTTAGGAACGTTCATCAGATCCTCCGTCAGAAACGTTCGCATTCCCAACGCCTGCGCTCTCCAACAGCTTCAGCAACGCCTCATACTCCAATCTTTTCGCACAATTTTCCAAAGCATTCCCCACCCCGGCATCGAGTGCACTGATCTCCCCGATCAGCTCAAGCGTCCGGGTGGTATCCAGTTCGACCACCGCTTTATACAACCGCTTCAGCATAGTGCCCGGCAGCGATACCAGTTGTTCCGGTTGCAGCGTAAGAACAGCATCTGTTGCTGCCGCCTGTTCAACCTCGTAGGCATATTCTATCCCGAGATGCCGGGACAGAACATCGAATATCTCCGTCTCCCGGTAGGGCTTGCGGAGAACTTCATCGCAGCCAACCGCCAGGATTTCCCTCCGCTCTTCGTCCAGGGCATGGGCAGTGAGAGCAATGACCTTGATGCCGGCGCCCGCCGCCGTCGCCCTGATGCGCTGTGTGGCTTCTTTGCCGTCCATCACGGGCATGCGAATATCCATCCAGATCAAGTGAGGGTGCCACTGTTCAAACATGGCGATAGCTTCCTGTCCGTTTGCCGCCTCGCGCAGGTCAAAGCCAAAGGGTTCGAGCAGCTTGCGAAGCAATATGCGGTTTTCCTGATTGTCTTCCACAATGAGCAGACGATACAGGGGAGTACCTTTGGCAAGGCCGGTGATGCGCCCACGCGACAAATCTGCGATGCTGTCCTTATTGACAAGAACACCCACCGGGAACTCGCAGTGAAAGCATGACCCCTTTCCAACTTCGCTTTCGACGCCGATCCGCCCGTTCATCATTTCTACATATTGTTTGCTGATCGCCAGGCCCAGCCCCGTGCCTTCAGCACATGCCGCCCGGTCGCCGATTTGAACAAAGGGCAGAAATATTCGCTCCCTGTCATAGCTGCCGATTCCCGGCCCGGAATCCTCCACATCAATGCGAAGCCTTACTTTATCCGACACGTCTTCGATCTTCGCAAAGCTGGCCCGTACAACCACGTTGCCGCTCTTGGTGAATTTTATGGCATTCCCGATAAGGTTGATCAGCACCTGTCGCAGTTTGCCCTGGTCCGCAATGATATACCGAGGAAGGTCCGAAGACTGCTCAACCATGAGCTGCAAGCCTTTTTCCACGGCCCGCGCATGCATCATCGACAGCACCTCTCGAATCAGCTGATACAGGTCGGTATTGCTCATTTCCAGGTCCACCCGGCCGGCCTCGATCTTGGAAATATCCAAAACGTTATTGATCAGATTTAACAGATGTTCGCCACTGCGCTTGATGATTCCCAAATACTGCCTCTGCTCCTCCGTTGCCGCCCCCTTGTTCATCAGTTCAGAGTATCCAAGCACGGCGTTCAGCGGAGTACGCAGTTCATGGCTCATGTTGGCCAGGAATACGCTCTTGGAGTGATTGGCCAGCTCGGCCTCCTCTTTTGCCGCGATGGCCCGCACCCGTGCGCGGCGAGCCGTTTCAGCCACAGCCACGATCATCACGCAGTTGAACAGAAAGGCGAGCATCCCCAGCCGGTCGCCATAGTCCTTGATGAAAGGCTGGGCGGCCATCAGCGGCCACGCATACAACGCGATAAGGCAGGTCGTGCCGGCCGAAAGGAGCCCTGCGCGCCATCCGCCGAAAAACGCTGCTACCACAACGGCGGGGTAAAAGGTCACATAGACGATGCGCGTTCCCAGCGCATCCAGAAAATACTTTCTGAGCAGAACAGCCACAACCATGACCGCCAGGACAAGGAGGAGCTCCCAGAGTATTTTCCGCATGATCGGCAGGATCGTTTTATTCATGTAATCTGATCTCCTGCATAGTTCACAATCCTCAATTGCCTTTTGTACTTCCCAATTCGTAATTCATAATTCCTACCTGCCCTTCATCGCCTCCGGCAGCGTAAACTTAAAGCAGCTTCCCTTCCCCTCGCCATCCGATTCAACCCAGATCCTGCCCCGATAAATTTCCACGATCCGCTTCACCAGCGCCAGGCCAAGGCCGGAGCCTTCGCTTTTCGGGTCGAGTTTGTCGAATAATTCGAACACCCTGTCCTTAAAGCGCGGATCAATACCCATGCCATTGTCACGGACAAAAAAGACTGTATCCGTCCCTTCGCCCTCTGCACCGATCTCTACACGCGGCATTTTCTGATCACCCATGTATTTGACCGCATTCTCGATCAGGTTCTGCCATATCTCGGAAAGCCGCGGCCGGTCGCCAAAGAAAACTATATCGCACTCCCCTATCTGTAGATCAACCTTCTCCTGAACTATGCGTCCGACTCCAACAGATGTGGCTTCATTTACCAGTTCGTAAAATGTGACTCTGACCGGATCATTCACCACACGGCCTACGCGGGACATCTCCAGAAGCTCGTCAAGCAACATTCCCATTTTGTTGGCTGCCGTGGTCATGAACTCAATGTCCTTTGCAACCTTGTCCTGATCGTTCTTCTTGAGGTCGTCCTTCAAAAATCCGAGGAATGCCTTGACGGTCACGAGCGGGCTTCTGAGGTCGTGGGATGCAGTGTATGTAAACCGCTCGATCTCCATGTTTTTTTCTGTCAGAGCCACTTCAGCCTGTTTCCGTTCGGTGATGTCACTCAAGGTTCCAAGCAGGCGCAATGCCTTTCCCTCCCCATCCCATTCAACAACCTTCCCACGGGTAGAAACCCATTTCCATCCACCGGACTTCGCCTTCATCCGGAGGTCAATGGTAAAGCCCTTTCCGCTTCTAACGCTCATCTGCAGATCTTCCTCAACCTGTTCGAGGTCCTCCGGATGGACCAGCATCCGCCATGAAGCATAATTGGCCAGGAATTCGTTGTCAGCATATCCGAGCAACGCATAATAATTGGGACTGAAAAACGCATCGCCATTCAGTACATTCCAGTCCCAGAGACCATCGTTCAACGCTTGAAGAGTAAGGGCGTATCGTTCATTACCCTTCATCAGTTCCTCTTGCATCCGCTCGCGCTCGGTTACATCCCTCAGTATCCCTTCGATTCCATCAAAATTTCCGTACCCATCTTCGATTATTCTGGTTGTGGCTTCAAGGTCTCTGAATTCCCCGTTCACTTTCCTGACCTTCATTGGGTAAGCGCTCACGGATCTCTTTTTCTTCAATTCTTCAAGGTATATGTCTCTGTCCCTGGGGTCTCTCCAGTATTCAATGGCGTACCTGCCTAGCATCTCGTGAGGCAGCTCATGACCGAAGATTCTCGCACCAGCAGCGTTCATCTCTGTAAAGATGCCATCAGCATTGACTCGATAGATTCCATCCAGGGTCGAATCAAAGAGAGCCCTATATCTTTGTTCGCTTGCCTTCAACCTTGCCGACGCCTGCATATATTCGGTGACGTCAGCGTTTACCCCAAGCATACGAATGGGGACTCTCTCAGAATTCCATAAAACAACACCATTTGCCTTTATGTATTTCTGCGTTCCGTCTGGCTGCAACACTCTGATGGTGGTATCCCACTCTTTTTCGCCTCTTAATGCAGCCTGGCATTCTTCAATGGTCGCAGCACGGTCTTCAGGATGAAGTCCATTCTGCCATGCCTCAATGCCGCCCGGGAATGTCTTCCAGGTGAGTCCATAGAGCTCAAGCATCCGCTCGTCCCAGGTCATTTTATTGTTGATGATATCCCAGTCCCAGACTCCGAGGCTGGCTGATTCGGTTGCCAGTTGAAGTCGCTGCGTTTTGTCACTCAAAGATTCCTCTGCCTTTTTCCTCTCCATGATTTCCGACTCAAGATGCCTTGTTCTGATGATCACCTGCCGTTTCAAGACCAGACTCCATGCAATAAAACCAAGCCATATCAGCAGAATCACAAGAGAGTATTTCAGCACTGTTTTCATATGAATATGCGCATCCTCCAAATGAGCGAACCATTTATTGTAGATCTCGTCATACAGCCCTGAGGCATTTATGATGCGCAGACCGGCATTGAGCCGATTCAGCAATGCCTGATTGCCTTCTTTGACGGCAAAACTGAAAGATCGGTCATACTCATTAATGATCGCCGAAGAAGTGATAATGTCGGTCATGCCCAATTTTTGGAGCGTGACAAGACCGACCAGTTTAGGCATGATGGCAACATCGCCTTTGCCGGCAGCAAGCTGCTTCAAGGCTTCCGACAACGAGTCAACCAGAAGGAGTCTCATGGTTTTCGATAGTCCGCTCGAAAGAAGATAGCCATGCGCTGAATCTTTATTCATAACGATGACCGTTTTGCCGGAGAGATCCTTAAGTGAACTGATACCAGAGCTTCCTTTTTTGAGAAAAATCGCGTCGTATGCGACAGTGTGGGGCATGGAGAAATCAAATTTCTTATCGCGGTCAACTGAATATGCCATCATCGGAAGCAGGTCTATGGTTCCCTGTTCCAGTTCGGTCATGGCTTGCCCCCAGGAGTCTGCTCGAATATCAACATCGACACCCATTTCACGCGCAACAGCCAGGACAATATCCACACTGAATCCTTCAGCCACACCCTTATCATTTACAAAAGTATAGGGTTGGTAGTCATCAACAATGATGGTCTTTAAAGGTTTATTTCTGGGTGTAAGGTTGGAGTTTTCAGGAACCGTGTTCTGTTGTGCCCAAGCTTGGTAAGTTATAAATGTCAGGGTTAGGCAGAAGATACATACAAATTTCCTGATCATCATGAAATTATTTTATACTCGTTGATATAACCTGTCAAAGAATGAGCATGCGTCGGCAGCCATCCAGCCAGATCAGTTCGAAATATCCAAGTATGACTCCCTCCATCATGATCGCTCACCTTTAAATAAAAAACGCGGCCCGCAGGCCGCGTTTTTATCATCTTTGCATGGTGTTACTATTTTTTGGCAAAGCCTATTGTCTTGAGCGCATCCTCAATCTCGTTCAGCGCAGCCGGATCATCAATAGTCGAAGGCATCGAATATTTCTCGCTGTCTGCGATCTTTCTCATGGTTCCCCTGAGTATCTTGCCGGAACGGGTCTTCGGAAGACGCTTCACAACAGCCGTCTCCTTATAGCAGGCGATAGCTCCAATGGTATTGCGCACCAGTTGAGACAACTCTTTTTTCATTTCTTCGTCCGGCCGGTTCGCTCCGGCCTTCAGAACCACAAGACCGATTGGCACCTGTCCTTTCAGGGAATCATGCACCCCGATGACTGCACATTCGGCAACATCCTTATGCGTTGAGACAACCTCTTCCATCTCGCCGGTCGAGAGACGATGGCCCGCAACATTGATAACATCATCAACACGGCCCATGACATAAACATAGCCATCCTCATCAATGTTGCCTCCGTCAGCAGTGAAGTAATACCCGGGAAACGGCTTCAGGTATGACTCAAGGAATCGTTCATCAGCATTCCAGAGAGTCGGAAGTGTCCCAGGCGGCAGAGGCAGCTTCACTACCACCAAACCCTCCTGCTTGGGGCCGAGTTCCTTGCCCTGAGGATCAACTACTTTGACGTTAAAACCCGGCACCGGCTTTGTTGACGATCCCGGCTTAACCGGAAACTCCTCTATCCCTAAACAATTTGCCGTTATAGGCCAGCCTGATTCGGTCTGCCACCAATGATCTATTACCGGCTTGCCGAGCAGGTCATGTGCCCAGTGATACGTGTCAGAATCGAGCCGCTCACCAGCCAGAAAAAGAGTCCTGAACCCGGAAAGGTCGTATTTCTTTATGAACTCGCCATTGGGATCTTCCTTTTTGATCGCACGAAATGCGGTCGGAGCTGTAAAAAGAACCCTTACACCATGTTCAGAAATTACCCGCCAGAATGCGCCGGCATCCGGCGTTCCAATCGGTTTTCCCTCATACACGATCGTTGTGCAGCCTTTGATAAGAGGGGCGTAAACAATATAGGAATGGCCTACCACCCAGCCCACGTCAGAAGCTGCCCAGTAAACTTCGCCAGCCTTCACGCCATAGATGTTCTCCATGGACCAATTCAGGGCAACTGCATGTCCACCATTGTCACGGACAATACCCTTCGGCTTTCCGGTCGTTCCTGATGTGTAGAGAATATAGAGAGGATCTGTAGCATTCACCGGCGTGCAGCCGACAGGCTCTGCCTTCGAAACGAGCGCCTCCCAATCGTAGTCGCGTCCCTCAATAAGCGCAGACTTAACAAAATCGCGCTGGAAGATGATGCAAGTTGGAGGCTTGTGATCTGCCTCCTCAATAGCCCTATCCAGCAGGGGTTTGTATTCGATCAGCTTGGCGCCTTCCTTTGCGCCCGAAGCAGTAATAACTACTTTTGGCTTTGAATCGTCAATTCTGATCGCAAGTTCATGCGGGGCAAAACCTCCGAAAACAACTGAATGGACTGCGCCGAGTCTTGCGCATGCAAGCATCGCAAATAAAGCCTGAGGGATCATCGGCATATAGATGATAACCGTATCACCCTTATTAACGCCGCGGCCTTTCAGTACACCGGCAAAACGTGAAACCTGTTCAAGAAGTTGGCGATACGTGAACTTCTGCAGAGAACCTGTTACCGGGCTGTCATAAATAATTGCAGTCTGCTCAGCACGGCCGCCTTCAACATGTCGGTCAACAGCGTTATAGCAGGTGTTCATCTGTCCACCAGTAAACCAACGATAAAAAGGCATACTCGAATCGTCCAGAACCTTGTCCCATTTTTTATACCAGGTAATCCCCTCGGCTGCCTCACCCCAGAAACCTTCGGGGTCATCAATGCTCTTCCTGAATAGCTCCTCGTAATTGCCCATCGCCTGCCTCCTGATTTATTTATTAACAAAAAAATAAGTAATGATATTTTCAGACAGCAACATTGTATCTATAAATAAATCTCATTGTAACATAAGCGGCCATAGAGAATCAGTGGCGGGAACTTTCTGCCCCTCGCCCGTGGGGAAAGTGGCATTTTCAAAACAGATCAAAAAACATCAGCACAGAGATCGCCGAATCTTCCGAGATTATCGCAGACATGAAT
>CAYWRK010000001.1:133281-269471 GCA_964461065.1 uncultured Nitrospiraceae bacterium | reverse complement strand
AGGAGAAGGTTACGGTTGTTGAGGAACGGCCTATGGGAGGCACAGAAACGATCCTCCTTGCAGAGGACAACGAGTCTGTAAGGACTATGACCGAGGCAGTGCTGAAGGAATTTGGCTATGCGGTTATTACTGCTGTTGATGGTGAGGATGCGGTGAATAAATACGAAGAGCATAAAGATCGTATCCATCTTCTGCTTTTTGACCTGATCATGCCGAAGAAGAACGGGAAAGAGGCATATGATGAGATCAGGAAGATACGGCCAGATATAAAAACGATCTTTGCAAGCGGTTATTCCCCGGATATTGTTCAGAATAAGGCGTCTCTCGAAGACGGGGCAACTATAGTTTACAAGCCGATTACTCCGAAAGATCTTCTGAAGAAGGTGAGGAGTGTGCTGGACTCGGTGAAAGGCAATTAGGAACTATGATGGGGCTTGGACGCTTTTGTGTGGATGTCATTCCGGCTTGTCCGGAATCCTTCTGTAAAATGACTATATGATGGAGAAGACTTTTGCAATCTATATTATGGCCAATGCAAGGCCTACTTTATATGTGGGAGTAACAAATGATCTTATTCGCAGGATTTACGAACATAAGAACAACATCAATCCTAATTGTTTTACGGCCAAGTATTTTCTGCATAAGCTCGTTTATTATGAGCTTTGCAGAGATAGCCGGATCGCGATAATACGTGAAAAACAAATCAAGAATTTGAGCCGAAACGAGAAGATAGAACTTATCAGGCAGATGAATCCGTTCTTGAAGGATCTGTATGAAGATGTTAGAGGAAAGATTCCGGACGAGCCGGAATGACAAACAACTGAAGGCTGTATAGAGGAAAGATGAATGAGAACGTTGAGTAAAGACATAATAGCAGAACAACTGAAGCAGACGCTGCCGCTCCTTCTGGCCCTGATTGCGGCCGGTCTGGCAGGCAACTATTTCAAGTTCCCGCTTTTCCCAAAAATAGACTTTATCTTCGGCAGCATCTTTGCCATGCTGGCATTGCAATATTGCGGATTTGGCAGGGGCATTCTTGCGGCAGCAATTATCTCCAGCTATACGTACATCCTCTGGAACAATCCCTATGCCATTATCATCATGACCGCCGAAGTGGCTGTTGTCGGCTATCTGATGAAGCACCGCAAGATGGGGATGGTGTTGGCGGATGCTCTCTACTGGCTTATTATCGGCATGCCGCTCTGCTATCTGTTCTATCAACTGGCCATGCATCTTGCTCTCAGCAATACCTTTATTATCATGGTTAAACAGGCCATCAACGGCATAACCAATGCACTGGTCGCGCGGCTGATCTTCACCGGACTCTCTCTGCGGTCGCGCTCGTCGCTCACGTCGTACAGAGAGCTTGTTTACAATTTTCTGGCACTTTTCGTGCTTCTTCCCACGATGATCATGCTTGTGACCGGCAGCAGAGCCGATTTTAGCGAAACCGATCGGCAAATTCGGTCAACTTTGATGCATGACATTCACAGTCTGGAGCTGCGATTGGAAACCTGGGTAAAAAACAGGAAATCTGCCATTATCAATTTGGCAGAGATGGCTGCAACGAGATCCCCGCAGCAGATGCAACCATACGTGGAATATGCAAAGAAGTCGGATCTGAATTTTCGATTGGTTGGACTGATGGACAGAAACGCCATCACTACCGCATTCTACCCGCTTGTTGACGAACTGGGCAAGAGCAATATCGGCAAGAACTACGCTGATCGCCCCTATATTGCGCAGCTCAAGCAGACACTCAAACCAATGCTCTCGGATATAGCCATGAGCAGAGTCGGCATCCCTTTGCCCAGAGTATTAGTGTTGGCACCGGTTGTGATGCAGGGAGAATACGGTGGCTACGCTATTGGTTCACTGAGCCTGGAGCAGATAAAGGAGCATCTCGATAAGAACTCGGAATTTAACGCCTCGCTATACTCCCTGCTGGACAGCAACGGCAATGTCATCATGACCAACCGCACTGATCAAAAAGTTTTGACACCCTTTGCACGCGCAAAAGGCACGCTCAACCGGCTTGACCAGCATATCAGCCAATGGATGCCGACGCTGCCCCCGAACACCTCGCTCACTGAGTCGTGGCAGAGATCCTTCTATTTCGCGGAAGCTGCAATTGGCGATCTGGCAGAATGGAAACTGATATTGGAGCAACCAGTGGCGCCCTTTCAGAAAACGCTCTACGACAAATACACCGGCAGACTGACCCTGCTGTTCGTGATCTTGCTTGGAGCGTTGGTGCTGGCTGAATTATTAAGCCGTAAGATAGTTGGTGCCATAGAGCAGCTCCGTACGCTTACCCATGAACTGCCAGCCAGGCTGGCGTCGACTTTAAAGGTGACAGACTGGCCGGAAAGCGGCATTAAAGAGACAGCTCACCTGATCAACAACTTCAGGGTGATGGCTGATTCACTAACAGAGCAGTTCTATGAGGTCAGGCAGATCAACGAATCACTGGAGCAGCGGGTGGAAGAACGGACCGAGGAGCTCCAGAGGGTGGAGGAGACCATTCGGTTGAATGAAGAACGGCTCAGGCTTGCTCTGTCCTCATCTCAGCAAGGCTGGTTCGATCTGGACATACCGACAGGTGCGGTCACAGTCAGTCCCGAATACCCCTGGATGATCGGTTATGACCCTGCGGAGTTCGATTCAAGCCTGCAGACATGGATCAATGCCTTGCATCCGGAAGACCGCGACGCTGTTCTCAAGAAATTCAACGAGTGCCTCAAGACCGGTCTAACGCGTTCGATGGAGTATCGCCGAAAAACAAAAACCGGTGAGTGGAAGTGGCTCCGCTCCATAGGTCAGGTCATCTCCTTTGACTCTCAGGGCAAACCCCTCAGGCTTATTGGCACGCATGCGGACATATCCGAATACAAACAGGCTGACATGGAACGGGAGCAGTTTTTCAGATTTTTCCAGACTTCCGCTGACATCATGGTCATCGCCGACCCTAATGGTGCCTTCCTGAAGACAAATCCGGCCTGTTCTGAACTGCTCGGCTATTCAGCGGAAGAACTGGTGGACAAGCCATTCGTGGATTTTATCCATCCTGATGACAAGCAGCCGACTCTCGATGAAATGGCAAGGCAGCAGCAAATAGGCTTTTCACTCAACTTCGAGAACCGCTATGCCTGCAAGGACGGTTCTTTTAAATGGATGTCGTGGCGAGCGATATTTAACAAGGAAGAAGGCATAACCTATGCGACAGCGCGTGACATCACCGAGCGCAAGCTGGCAGAGGAAGAGATAAAACGCTCCCTTAAGGAAAAAGAGGTTTTGCTGAAGGAGATCCATCATCGTGTGAAGAACAACATGCAGGTGATCTACAGCCTGCTGAACCTTCAGGCAAAAGGCATTCCAGAAAAGGAAGTCCGTGCCATGTTCGAGGAAACCAGAAACAGGGTGCATTCGATGGCGCTCATCCACGAAAAGCTTTACCGCTCAACAGATCTGGCCCATATTGACTTTAAGGAGTATCTGACGAGTCTTGTTGCTGGAATCGCAGACACATACAAACGGCATGATGTCGTATTATCGGTGGAGATGGAACCAATGGCCCTTGATGTGAATATCGGCATCCCCTGCGGCCTGATAGTAAATGAGCTGGTCTCGAACTGCCTGAAATATGCATTTCCTGAGAAGAGAAAAGGGACGATCAAGGTTGGCATTATTAAAAATAGCGAAGGGAACAATGTCCTGACCGTTTCTGACAATGGGGTCGGTTTCCCTGAGACTTTGGACTTCCGCAACACTGCATCGCTTGGTCTGCAGTTGGTCAATGTTCTGACCTCACAGATTCGTGGAACGATCGAGCTTATGAAGGAAGAGGGAACGATGTTCAAGATAACCTTCCCCGGGGATAATTCAATTACGAATTAATAATTATGAATTACGAATGGCTGAACAATAAGAGATAATCAGGTATTATGAATTATAGATGTTGGTGTCAATTATTAATGAGTGTCTGTTTAAAGAGTCGGGTTCTTTGCTGTTAGTTTGTCATTCCGGCCTGTCCGGAATCTTTCCGATGGCTTTACAGAAGGATTCCCGACGCGCTACGCTTGCGAGAATGACAGCATTTTTAGTGAATTGAGTAGTTTATACACAGACTCTAATTCGTAATTTATAATTCGTAATGGTCATAGGGAATGGAGAACAATATGGATAAGAAACGGATATTAGTGGTAGAGGATGAGGCGGTGACAGCCAAGGACCTTGCGTCCGAACTTGTACAACTCGGGTATGAGGTTGCAGCGCTCGCAGCCACTGGTGAGGATGCAATACGCCTGGCAGCTGAACTGCTGCCGGATCTGATCCTTATGGATATCACCCTTGCCGGCCCCATGAACGGCATACAGGCCGCAGATCAAATACGAAAGGTCCATGCTATCCCGGTTGTCTTTCTGACCGCCCACTCGGATATCGAGACCATCGAGCGCGCCAAGACAGCTGATCCCTTTGGCTATCTGCCCAAACCCTGCAATGTGAACTCCCTCATGAGCACGATTGAGATTGCTCTTTATAAAGGCCTGGCCGATGCGCAGCTGAGAGAGGCAGAGGATCGATATCATACGGTGGCTGACTTTACCTATGATTGGGAATACTGGATCAGCGCGCAGAATCGAATCGTGTACATGTCTCCTTCGTGTCAGCGCATCACAGGTTACAGTTCGTCTGAGTTTATGGCTGATCCGGATTTGATGAATCGAATCGTTTTTTCTGAAGATGCATTTATTTATGAGCAGCATCGACACCGTCGTGTGGACCTTGAAGAAGGTCGGGGACACGAAGAAATAGAGTTCAGGATCATTGCCCGAAGCAATGATCTTCGCTGGATACATCACATCTGCCAGCCGATCTATGGAGCAGATGGCGCTTTTCGAGGGATGCGCGCCAGCAACCGTGATATAACCGAACGGAAGAATGCCGAAGATAATCTTAAACGAGTGGTAAATGAGCAGAAGATCATCCTTGATAACCTGGGTGTAGGAGTATTGTTTCTCAAGAACAGAAAGATCATCTGGGCGAATAAAAGTCTTGCTGATATGTTCGGCTATGCCACCGACGAAGTGGCAGGCAAGGATACGGAGATGTTTTATCCTGACCGGGAAAGCTACATCGAAACAGGGGAAAAGGGATACACGGCCCTTTCCCGGTGCGGGATTTATACCCGTGAACTGCAGATGAAGAAGAAAAACGGTTCCTTTTTCTGGTGCAGTCTCGTTGGCCAGGCAGTAAATTGCACTAATCTGGAAGATGGCGCGATATGGCTGATTGAAGACATTACTGAGCGCAAGAATATGGAAGCGGAGATCATAAAGGCAAGGAACCTCGAATCACTTGGTATTCTTGCCGGAGGCATTGCCCATGATTTCAATAATCTCCTTCAGGGGCTTTTGGGCAACATAGATATGGCAAAGATCTATACACCGGCTACGAGCAAGGCCTTCCCCTTTCTCAAGAATGCCGAACTGGCATACAATGCTGCTATCAATCTCACTAATCAGCTCATAGCATTCTCGACCGGCGGCACTTCAACCCGCAAGACGATTCAGCCCGGTCAGCTTATCAGAGAGGCAGTTTCAGTTATCACGAACGGATCCAATATTCGAACACTCTTTGATCTGCCGGATGATCTCCTCAGTATTCATGCAGACTCAGCCCAGCTTCGTCAGGTGATAGGGAACATCGCGCTCAATGCACTGGATGCCATGCCCTCAGAAGGGGTGCTGCTGGTCAGCGCGTCAAATGAGAGTCTCCAGTCCCAGAGTGTTCCCCGGTTAGCTCCCGGAATGTATATCAAGATCTCTGTCAGGGACCAGGGCTGCGGTATAGCCCCGGATATCCTGCCGAGGATCTTTGATCCCTATTTTTCTACAAAACAACGGGGTGCTGAGAAAGGTATGGGTCTTGGGCTGACAGTCAGTGAAGCGATCATCAGAAAGCATAACGGTGCGATACAGGTAGAGTCAGAAACTGGCAAGGGTGCTGTTTTTCATATCTATCTGCCGGCAGCTGTCACTGCTGCAGAGGCAGCAACCACGAGCAAAGATACCGTGAAGATCGGCCCACGGATTCTTCTCATGGATGACGAGGCTGCTGTTTATAAGATTGCGGTCGATTATCTGGCGTATATCGGATACCGGGTGGAGGCTGTTACAAACGGCGATGAGGCGATCAACGCCTATGCATCCGCAATGAATGCCGGTGATCCGTATGCGGCAGTGATCCTGGATCTTGCGATACCCGGGGGCATGGGCGGACAGGAAGCATTTATTCGAATTCGGCAGATCGATCCCAAGATAAAAGCGATCGTGTCGAGCGGATATGCCACTGACCCGATCATGAACGATTATTCCTTATATGGGTACAGCGGTGCCCTTGCGAAACCGTATCGTCTTGAAGTGTTGAAACAGATGCTCGAAAGAATATTGCACTGAGCATGGCATGAAACTCCACTGAAACAAGATCACTGAAAAGCCAACTGTTTTGGGGTCTGTCAGTCAACCTGATAAATAAAACTTCAAGTTGACAACCTGCCTGAGAAGATGTTGTATATAAAAGAGTATTACGACTGTTTCGGAGGTGAATGATGGGGCTTACAGAGGCAAAAAAATATATAACAGATCTTCGCAAGCGGCAGAACAATCCGTATCTCTGGCCTGATTATCTGACCGGCCTGCCTGATAAATCAGCAATCCTCAGAAAGCTGGAGGAGATCTATCCCAAGATGGGCAGCTACTCGGTTGCCTATGTCAGGATCTCGAACATCCAGTCATACCTGATCAAATACGGCCCGAACAGACATGCGGATATCATCCAGTGGGCAGCTGCCATCCTGAAGACCTCAGCAGAGACCCGCAAGAACGGCTTTGCCGGCACACTGAGCACGCATGATTTCATCGTCATCTGCGACTGCCGTGACATGCCCAAGCTGATGGAGCAGGCCGCAACGCTTTTCAGAAAACGTATTGCCGACTATTATTCAAAAGATGACATGAAGAAGCAGGAGACAATGTCTTTCAAGAAGAGCGATGGCAAGGCTTTCAGCATAGGTCTGATGAAGTTGGTCTGTGTGGTTGCTGACAAGAAACTGCCGGTCAAGAAAAGCGACCTTATCATTAACATGGCCAGGGTCTGTGATGCCATAGAAAGCGCAGACGATGAGATGGTCATGATGACCAAAGATCTGCTCTGTATACAATAGTTCGCCTCTGCAGCAGGGTTCAACGTACGTCTCTTTAGTGATGTTGCATTTGCCATAGAAAGAATTTATTCTTAACAGATCATGCATATGCAATCTGTCCGTGTCACCCCATGGAATATCTGATCGTAATTTATCCCCATTCACGCAGAGTAGTTATCGATGGCGAGGAGGGCGGCATGACCAACTCGGTCATCTGCATTGAAACCGGAACGCATACGTTTGATTTGGGCGAACCCGTGAATTACCGGCCGGAAAGTGTTAAGAAAAGAGTCAGGCGCACCACGCCGGTAAAACCGATGGAGATCGTTTTTGATGAAATATAGTCGGGCTCTTGTATTTGTGATCCTGCTTTTTTCTTTTGGCTGTGTCCATTATCCTTTCAATGCAAAGCTCGAAACATTCGACAAAGATGCCGGGTACCGCATCAGAAACCTCTCTTCCCCTGACAACTCTGACAGCCTGTTCGTGGTGCTTGCTTTTTCCGGCGGAGGCACGCGGGCAGCTGCGCTGTCCTACGGTCTGCTCGAAAAACTGCGTGATATTGAGATCTCCTGGGAGGGCAGAAAGCAGAGACTTCTTGACGAGATTGATGTCATCTCAGGCGTTTCAGGCGGCAGCTTTACGGCTGCCTATTATGCACTGTACGGCGACGGGATCTTCAGTGATTTTGAAGAGAAGTTCCTGAAGAAGAATATTGAATTCGAGCTTTCAAAAAAGCTTCTGTCCCCGGTAACTCTTTTTAATCTCATGTCTCCTGCGTATGATCGGATAGACCTGGCATCAGAGTATTATGATCAGCATATTTTCGGACAGAAGACCTTTGGCGATCTTCTCAAAAAAAGGACCCGGCCGTTTATTATCATTAATGCGACTGACATGTCGCTGGGCAGCCGGTTTGAGTTTACGCAGGACCAGTTCGATCTTATATGCTCAAACCTTTCTGCCCTGCCTCTTTCCAGGGCTGTGGCTGCATCATCTGCATTCCCTTTTCTCCTGAGCCCCATAACCCTGAAGAGTTATGCAGGAGACTGCGGGTTTAAGGAGCCTGCATGGATCAGTCAGGCACTTGAGGACAGAGACTTCACAGACCGGAGATATAACCTCGCAACGAATGCCCGCTCGTATCAGAATATCCGCAGACGTCCCTATATTCATCTCCTTGATGGAGGAATCGCCGATAATATAGGGCTTCGCGGTCTGCTCCATGCCCTGACCTCGACTGACAGTCCTTGGAGTATCCTAAGAATGATCAACCTGCAGAAGATCCGCAAGGCCGTCTTTATTGTTGTGGACGCAAGGAATGATCCTGATACGAAAATAGACAGAAGCGAGAACCGGCCGTCCCTTGCGGACGTACTGCTGAATGTTGCGACCGTGCCGATGGAGAACTTTTCCTTTGAGACGATCGACCGGCTCAGGCAGTCTGTTGAGCAGTTCAGGAAGGATGCCCAGTCCCGCAGGGATTGCGAAGAGCTTCTCCGGGAGCGATGTTCCCCGACGCGGACTGATCCGGAAAAGTCGCCTGAGGTTGATTTTTACACTATTGTTATCAGCTTTGACATGCTGAAGAGTGAGGCTGAGAAGGACTATTTTCAGGACCTGCCTACCAGCTTTCATCTGCAGCCCGAAACGGTTGACCGGATCAGGGCTGCGGCAGGCAAACTTCTCGACAGCTCTGATGAGTTCAGCCGTCTTCTGAAGGACCTCAACCCATGATGTTTTATCATTGCATAAGGAGATGATCTAATGGCCTTTGTCTGTCCTTCATGGTTTTCCTTTATCCTCTATAACCCGGTGAGAAAGGCATTCACAGACAGGAATAAGGTGCTTGAAGAATCCTGCATAACCAGGGAATCAATTGTGCTTGAGATTGGCGCGGGCAATGGTTTTTTCACTGAGGCGATTGCAGAGCGGGCGAAGAAGGTGATCGCAGTTGAACTCCAGCAGGGCATGGTCAGAAAACTCAGGAAAAGGGTGCAGAGATTCGGCGATGCGGTCGAGATAGTGCTCAAGGATATCGCCTCTGCTGACCTGGCGCAGGATATGGCAGATGTCTGTCTCCTCTATTACAGTTTTCATGAAATAGCACGTCAGGAAGAGGCGGCTGCGATTATTGCCCTGACCATAAAGCGCGGAGGTGTTCTTTCGCTTTATGAACCTTCAGTCGAAGTGAACAGCAGAGACATGGATGCGACCATTTCACTTTTTCAAGCCCTCGGATTCAGCGTCGAAGCTGCGCATGCCAATATCTTCACCCGGTCTGCACGCCTGAGAAAACAGTAGATGGGGCAGCAGCTTTCAGACCGCAGCATTCTTGCCACCTATACTGCCGGGCATATTGTGGATGACATCTATATGAATGCGCTGCCGCCATTCCTGCCGGTGCTTATAGCGAGTTCCGGCCTGTCGTATGCTTCAGCAGGATTGCTGGTGACTTTTTTTACCCTCACATCATCTGTTTCACAGCCGTTACTTGGATATGCGATTGACAGATACCGCGCGCGTTGGGTCAGTGCGCTGGGATTGATCTGGGCAGGAATCTTTGTCGGGTTAATGGGCATGGCGAAAAGTTATGCCATGCTGCTGATCCTTGCAACCCTGGCGGGTATTGGTCCTGCCATGTTCCATCCGCATGCATTATCTGCTGTCTCTGGCCTCGCAACAGGGGCCAAGGGCAGAGTCATGTCTGTTTTTATCATAGGCGGGAATATCGGCTTTGCTATCAGTCCTCTGCTGGTAGGTGCGCTCACGTCATCTCTGGGGCAAGGCGGCATGTTCTATATGGCTATTCCTGGTATCCTGATGGGAGCTCTTATCTGGAAGCTATCCTCTGGTCTGGGTGCAGGAAGCATTCGAGAGATGCATCCTTTCCATTTAAGCGATCTCCGGCCTGCGGTTATACTGATCATGGTTGCTGTCCTGCGGTCTTGGGTCTATTTCTCGGTCCTGAGTTATCTGCCGAGTTATTTTGTCCAGTCAGGAAGTTCAGTGCTGAGATCCAACTCTCTGCTTTCGGTCATGCTTCTTGCCGGCGTTGCCGGACAGTTCATTGGCGGAACTCTTTCTGACCGGTTCGGCAGAAAACAGGTTACTCTTGCTTCGCTTCTGCTGGCAGCGCCCTTGCTGTATGTCTTTCTCCAGACGACCGGTCCTGCTGCAATGGCATTTCTTCTCTGCTTCGGTTTTACGGTGATGGCCTCGTTCTCTGTTACGATGGTGATGATGCACGAGATCATGCACAAACATATCGGCATGGCATCAGGCATCATGATCGGTTTTGCCCTCGGCATTGGGGGCATGGGAGTGATGATCACCGGATTTGTGGCAGACAGCTTCGGTCTTTTTACAGCCCTTAATGGACTGATCATAGTGTTGGTCACTGCGGCCATCCTCACACGGTTCATTCCTCTTCCTGCTTCACGCTGACCAGAAGGCCAGGGAACTGTTATTTCGTTGCAGTTTGTGTGCTAAACTGGATTAAATACCGCACCAAGGAGGCCTCTTTATGAAGCTGACATTTCTGGCAAAATACACTGATTTTGGACTTTTGCTTCTCCGGGTCGGCATCGGCATCATGTATCTGTATCACGGGTTTCCGAAGATCATGGGCGGTCCTGAGAAGTGGGTAAAGCTCGGCAACGCCATGCAGTTTGTCGGCGTGAGTGCGATACCGGTCTTCTGGGGGTTCATGGCTGCAGCTTCAGAGTTCGGCGGTGCCCTCCTGCTGATTACCGGTCTTTTTTTCAGGCCTGCCTGCATCTTTCTTGCGATCACCATGGCAGTGGCAGCTTCCATGCATCTTGGCAAGGGCGATGGCCTGCAGGTTGCGTCTCATGCCATTGAGAACGGCATTATGTTCATCGGTCTGCTCTTTATAGGACCAGGAAGATTTAGCCTCGATAAGAAGTGAACGAGAGCTTGTCCTGTGACGAGTCTGCTTGATAAACTTCCCTGGGCTGCAGTCATTTTTCTCTGTCTGACACTTGGCCTTGCGCCATACTGGCCGCCGCATCTCTTTGAAAAGCTGGTCATGCTATTTCGCGGCAGACTGGTCAGGCCGCTTGACTGGTTCGATCTGTTTCTGCACAGTCTGCCCTGGCTGGTGCTTATTCTGAAGGTATGGTATTCGCGGAATTGAGGGAAGTGTTCAGGACTTTTTGCTGATCGGATTGAGCATCTTCTCTGAGTTGGAACCAATCGCATAGTACAGGTACCCTGCTGCAATAAGGAAAGAGAAGAGCGAGCTATAGGGGTATGCAATATCGAGGATCGCATGCACTGCCTCAAGGAGCAGCGGCGGGGTGAATGCTACGGCAGAGAGGCGCATCAATGCCCTGAAATCGAGATTAACATTAAAGGACTTGGCAAGATTCCCGCCCAGAAATGACAGAAGGATCACCTGTATGATATGGAAGCCATACGACATGAGCAGCATGAGAGGGAAGAGCACGGCAATAACGAGATTGTTGAATATCTCGAGCCAGGTATAGATAAGTTGCTTCGTTATAATCACGTCACCGATGTCAGTAAGGGGCAGGGAGCGGACCTCTTTTTCGTCTTTTCGAACAATGAGCATATTCTTTGTTACGAGCACATGCGCAGTTGAATTGTCCAGTGACGTTGTCTTTCCTGTTGTATCTATGATCGCAAAAGGTGTCTTATTCTTCTTGTCAAAGATCGTGTAAGGCATCTCCTCTTTTATCGAAACCTCTCCCTTTGCAATGGTTATCACCGGGATCTGCTCAACATATTTTGGTCCTTCGTCGGCAATGAAGTCAGATATGTTGCGGTGCATGTTCATGATCTCAGGTATCCAGAAGATCATAAGAACAAAAAAGAGATAGGGAAGGCAGAGTCCCTTCCAGTTTCTTGCAATGTCCTGGTACAGTTCTCTTGAATAAAAGGAGAGCTGGAGCGCCTGAATGGTGGAATAGATCCCTGTTCTTTTTTTCTCTGTCATGGTTTTGGCCGGTTCTTCCGAAGAAGGAATTTTATGTCAGTCATGCAGGGTTGTCAAGGGAAAGGATGCGCTCTATATTTTTTACGAGGCCTTCGAGCAGAAACATAAGTGATTCCACATCAAGGAATTTGTCCGCAGTCTGATCAAACAGTATCTGCACCTTTGCAGGGAACTCGTCCTCTTCAGGCCAGTACAGGATCACGACCGGCACTTTGGGCAGAAGAAAAAGGATCCAGGCATTTGGCGTTGGAAAATCACCCGACTGTTTTGCCCCGAGTCTAACGAGGGCTGTCGATACCTTCTCAGGACTGCTCTCCAACAGCTCTTTTATGGGGTCCTCAGCTTCGCGCAGGAAAGACGATGCCTTTACCATACCGCTTCTGAGTTCGCTGAAAGAGACCCATTTCCCGGAAAGCTCAGCCTTCCCATGAGTGTTGATATAGTGAAGCAGGAGGATCTTGATCCAGGGCGTGATATGGCCGTGCGAACGTATTTCGCCGCCGGGTAATATCTCGAATGCCCGGCCGAGGCAGTGCATGAAAAGCCTGCCGTCGCGATAGTCACCGCCAAGATCCCTGGCAGTGGCAGCAAGGTCGGCATCCTTCATCTTATGGCGCAGGGACTGGATCAGCTCCTCCTGCCAGTCTGCGTGGGTTATGGAACCCTTCAGATCACTGAGCTGGTCTTCGGTCAGCAGGGGACATTCTGACAGGTTTGCATCGCCCTTGATAACAGAAAGTGCAAACGGCATGCAGGCCTTTAGGCTGCACTTACCGCAGTTCTTTTTCGGGAGTTTTTTGTACAGTTCTATTGCGTTCATGGTTATGCAGAATAATTATAACAGACTTTCCTTCACGGACTGAAAATAGGAATCGCACAATCAGCAATGAACTGGTAAAATACTGAGTAGACGAAGAGCAAGGAGATGCAGGTGAGACAATCGATATGTATCGTTGCAATGGTCATGGTAATCGGTTTTATCTCTGTCCCGGTTTTTGGTCAAAACCAGGCAGCAGAAAAGAAGAAGCAGGCTGCATCCTCGTCAGAGGTAAAGACAGATGCCAGGGACGAGACAAAGACCGCGGGATCATACACGCATCAGAAGAAGGAGCAGTACCAAAAGAAGGCCGAGGAAAAGCTTCACCGTTTTGAAGGTCAATTGAAGCGGCTTTATGCAAGGGCAGAGAAAAAGAGCAATAAGGCTAAAGAGAAGATCTCCAGGGCGACTGACGATCTCAAAAAAAAGAGCGAATCTGCAAAGAACAAGCTTAAGGACCTGAAAGAGTCGGGTGAGGAGAAGTGGGAGAAAGCAAGGAATGAGCTTGATTCAATGCTTAAGGACCTCGAGCATACCTATAATCGCACGGTTGCAAAGTTCAAAGACTAAAACGGAAACAATAATGATAGCAAACAGGAGGAGTATAAACATGAAACTGCCGCAATACATCACGACAGATGAAGTAAGAAGGGTCTGCAAAGAGTTGAAGATTTCTGACTGGACAAAGATCAAAGACGACAAAGTCACGGCCAAGGATGCCAGGATCATACTCTCCAGGGTAAACACAGAGAAGATGCCTATACCTCTTGAGGAATTTCGCAGGGGGCTTGAAGTAGAACTTGAGCATGGCATGAGGTTCAAGGACGCAAATGTCACGAATAACCACCCTATGATCACCGGTATGATCGTGCTGGCGCATTTGAAAGAGATGATGGACTATTATGAGCGGCTTGAAGTAGCAGAACTCGAGGGCGATCTCTTCAAGGCGGTTAAGGCGGGTAACCTTCTGAAAGTAAAGAAGTATTTCGGCAAACTGGCCAAGGCCAGGAATGATGTCGGAAAGATCGAGGCTGCCGGCCTGAAATAGCATACTCTGAGGCTCTGGGAGATATTCTTTCTCAGAGAAGATCTGTGGCAGCTAAGTTCAAGAAGGATAATCTCTTGATTTGTGTCTATTTTGTGTGTTCAGAAAGCCATTGCTTCAGGAATGTAGTGAGTCTCTCTTTTTTCTCTGGTGCAAGCTCCTCAAAGGGGTTGAACGGAATTCGGGTTGAGACCGGTTTGATCAGCATATAGCCAAGCTCAGACCACATAACCACCGTTTCTTCATTGAGAAAGTTGAGTTTTTGAATGATCTGGCTCTTGTCCTTGTACTTTGTGCTGAACTCCTTGATGCTGAGGCGAAAAAATTTGACGCCCTCGGGATGCATTTTTACAATCTCTTGAAATGACATACCCCCCCGAGCGGCCTTCTGTATATCAGTAGCCAGAACAGTTTTTGACGCAGCATCACCGGGTTTGTAGTCAACCGATATGAGTTCTATCCATTTGTCCTGTGCGATGTCAGTGTATTGCGTATCTATGTATCTGGCTATGGTCATGACCTTCTCAAGATAGGCAGTCTCTGCGGTCCCAAGTTTGTATTTTTCTATCATCTCCTTCTGTCTTGCTGTGTCAACCGGCAGATTGCTTCTCTTTGCTTCCATGAACAGCAGCTCTTCAGATATAAAATCATTGAGCGGATTTCCGGTTCTCCAGGCAATATTTTTTACGCCTATGTTCTTCAGCATGAGTGAAGCAACAATCTGATAATCAATAATCTGCGAAAGAGTATAATCTCTGCTGCCGATTCTGACAAGCGCATCAGGAGCGAACTGAAGGGTAGATGGTCTTTCCTGCTGTATTTCTGCATGAGCTGCCTGCTCTTTGATGTTTGCAAGTTGACCACTCAGTTCTGCGGAACGTCTCTTTTCCTCTTCAAGCGTTGCTTTGAGCCTGTCCCGTTCTTCTGCAACCTTTGCATCCATTTGAGGTTTCGGGGCCTCTTTTTTCTGGAACATCAGTTTGGAAAGATAAGCGTTCAGGATTCTCATATCCCGGATTCTTTGGTCGGCCTGAAGTGCCATCTCTTCAACCTTGTTATCAAGATTCTTATTCTCAGTCTGGAGTTCGGTCACCTGCGCTTTGAATACATTGATCTCCGCAATCAGTTTTTCAGCGTCCTTTCCTGATGATGCAGTGTTATTGCTTTTCTCATTCTCTCTCAATCGGGCGAGATCAGTTCTGAGGTCTGATGTTAATTTCTTTTCCTCCTGGACCAGTATTTCCAGTCTTTCCTGGTCTTTCCTGGCCTTAGCAAGTTCTTTCCCCTGTTCGTCGCTGAGCAACTCCATTTGTGCGAGCCTGAAGCGTAATGGTTCTCCTCCCTCGACAGCAGCGTTCTGCTCATGGGTCTGCGTTGCCTTTGTAGTAACTGCGTCCTTTCCTGATGAGGGGGTTTTCTCTGCAGAGAGTCTTGCTATCTGGTCTCTGAGGCGGTCTTTTTCGTCCTTTGCCTCTTTCAGGTTTAATTCAATAGCCACCAGTCTCTGTACCTGAGCTTCAAGCTCAGCATTTTGCTTTTTTAGAAGTGCTCCACTTGATTCCAGGTCAGTGATTCTGAGCATTCGCTCCCGGTTTGTCTTGCGTTCCTCTTCAAGAAGCATCTCAGCTGTTTCCTTTTCAGCCTGAAGCTGAGTCAGCCTTCTGTTTGCCTCTCCTGATTTTTTCTCATCTTTCACTTCTTTAGGAACACTATCTTTCTGCGGCACAGATGGTTCTTTGCTTTCTTTATTCATTCCGGCTGATCGGAGCTTTACAATCTCTTCCATTTCGATAGTAATGAAGACCATAAAGGGGCTCTCAGGAAATTCCTTTTGTATGGCCTGGAAGGTCTGTTCAGCCTCAGCATACGATTTCATGCTGATGAGGGTCTTGCCGAGCCAGAACATGGCAGCATCCCGTGCTGAGCTTTCCGGAAATTCCTGAAGAAATACTCTGAATGTTTCTGCTGCCTTATCCGGTTTGTAGGAGAAGAGGTATTCATACCCCTTATTGAAAAGCTCTGTCTCCCGCTCAGAGGCGGTTGCAATTCCCTGCGAGGAGTCGAAGCAGATACAGGCAATAAGTGCAATAAATAGTGAAAAACGCTTCATTGACATTACGGAATTATAACACAGGAATCAGAAGGCTCATTGATATTTAGAACAACCTTCCATAGAATAGATGCAAGTAAACAGGTTGTTTAGGCTGTTCGTCTGTTAGGTGTTCAGGCTTAGGACTGTTCATGAAGAAAGGTTCATCTTAGTCGGCAATAGCCGGATATGTACAGACATTAGTAACCTGATAACTGGCAGACTATCCACCTGGGCAGTGACGAATAGAAGAAGATCGGAAGGAGATTCAATCATGCTTATAGTAATGCATCATTCCGCAGCTGACAAAGACATAGAGAAGGTTAAGAGCACTATCAGGAACATGGGGCTTAAGCCGGTTGCCATACCCGGCGCTGAACGCACAGCCATCGGCATCATCGGTAACCAGTCGTGGATCGATGACGGCCCGATCAGGGCGCTCAAGGGCATACTGGAGATCATCCACGTGACAAAGCCGTATAAGCTGGTGAGCAGGGATTTCCATCCTTCAGACTCTGTTGTCAAACTATCGAAGGATGTGAAGGTCGGCGGGAGGTCGCCATTCCTGTTTATCGCTGGCCCCTGTGCCATAGAAAGCAGGGAGCAGATATTCAAGACTGCAAAATATCTCAAGAAACTCGGAGTTCCTGTGCTGCGTGGAGGTGCGTACAAGCCCCGTACAAGCCCGCATAGCTTCCAGGGACTGCGTGAGGTGGGCATAGAGATTCTTGATGAAGTCAGAAAGGAAGTCGGCATTCTTGTGGCAACTGAGGTTATGAGCCCGGAACAGGTAGAGATGACCGCCTCAAAGGCTGATATCCTCCAGATCGGTGCGCGCAATATGCAGAACTTCGATCTGCTTCGTGAAGTGGGAAGAACACGAAACCCGGTTATCCTCAAGAGGGGATTGTCTGCGACGATTGAAGAATGGCTTGCTTCTGCTGAATACATACTCCTTGAAGGCAACCCTGACGTTATACTCTGTGAGCGCGGCATCAGGACCTTTGAAACTGCCACGAGAAATACCTCGGATCTTTCTGTCATCCCGCTTGTTGCGGAAAGTTGTCATCTGCCGGTGATCTTTGATCCAAGCCACGCAACCGGGAAGAGGAGCCTTGTTAGCCCCCTGTCGCTTGCAGCTGCAGTTGTCGGTTCTCATGGCATCATGGTTGAGGTCCATCCTGACCCGGAACATGCGCTTTCTGACGGGCCGCAGTCACTGACGTTTAAGGGGTTCGAAAAACTGAAACAGCGAATGGATATTTTGATTGAATTTATGAGAACGAAGCTGGCAGACCACTAATTCGCGGCCTGCCAGCTGTTTGTTATCACTCCGTGCTTTATTTGCTAACGACGATCGCGTCTGTCTTCGCGGTGTTCACGTCTGTCTTCGCGGCGATCGCGTCTGTCTTCGCGGCGTTCACGTCTGTCTTCGCGGCGCTCCTGCTGCCATTCATTCCGCTCGTGTCTCCAATCTCTTTTGTGCCAATAGCGATCTTTTTCCCAGTGTCTCCAGTTGTCATGTACATGGCGGTATGGAATGAGCGGGTTGCCACGATAGGTGCTCCGGTAATCGGGTGGCAGATTAAGTATGTACCGAGGCACGCGATCCCGGCCGATGCGGTGCCAGGGGCCATTATACCCTGAACCCCTGAACCAATATCCGTTGTATGGCCGGTACCAGTACCCGCTATAAAAAACTATGTCAACATCCACTCCGGGCGGGTAATAGACATACGTGTTCGGAATTACGACCAGCTCAGGCGGCTCGGAAAAGGCAAAAACGGGTGGCAAGCCAATATTGACATCGACATTTACGCGTGCCATGCTTATTCCAGTCATGATAAGCAGCAGGGGTACTACGAAGAACGAGATCAAAGCTTTTCTGTTCATATTATGCCTCCTCAAGAATTTCTTTTAGAGTATCACACTCTGTAATTAATTCAACTCTGCGCAAAAAGAAAAGTTTCATGAGGGTATTTACATCGACAGGAGTGCCGTCTGTCAGTTAGAATACAACACGTGTTAAAAAATGGCGCTATAACGCTTAAGTCCCGCCTGCTTCTTGCTCCCATGGCAGGGATAACTGACCTTCCGTTCCGGCTTATTACCCGCTCCCTTGGATGCGAATTCGCATTTCTCGAGATGATATCAGCCCGTTCGATCGTTCATCAGTCAGGCAAGTCGGGCCGAATGCTCAGCTCCTGCGAAGATGACATTCCTCTGGGCGCACAGTTGCTGGGCCATGAGCCGGAAACTCTCCTTAAAGCAATGGATAAGGTTTTACCGCGGGGTTTTGAGATCCTGGATCTGAATGCAGCCTGTCCGGTCGATAAGGTGGTAAAAAAAGGAAAGGGTGCAAGTCTGCTGAAGAATCCGAAAAAGGTGCAGACCCTACTTGAGGCCATGGTGAAGCATGCTGATCTGCCTGTTACGGTGAAGATCAGGGCCGGCTGGAGCAGCACATCGGTCAATGCCTGTGAAGTTGCCCGTTATGCTGAGGATGCAGGTATCAGCGGGCTGACCCTCCATGGAAGGACCAGGGAACAGGGATACAGCGGCAGAGTAGATTATAATATCATCAGGCAGGTGAAAGAAGCGGTTTCGATCCCTGTTATTGCAAGCGGTGACGCGCTTTCTCCTCAGCTTATAAAGAAGATGTTCGATGAGACAGGATGCGATGCTGTTGCCATTGCCCGCGGCTCTCTCGGCAATCCATGGATATTCAGGGACACCATGGCATATCTTGAAAAAGGTATCATCCCTGAGCGGCCCAATCTGGATGAGCTGACAGATACTATGCTCCGTCACCTGAATCTTAACTGTGACTTCTATGGCGACAACAGGGGTGTGATCCTTTTTCGCAAGCTGTTTGCCTGGTATGTGAAAGGACTTCATGAGGTAAGACAGTTGAAAGATCGGGCATTTAAGGCAGAGACACGGGAAGAGATGCTGAGCCTAATGGAGTCTGTGCGAAGCTATGCATACAGCCACCAGGAAGGCCACTATGAAGGATTTGCACTTACCAGTTGAGATGAGAGATTGCCTGATTATAGTACTCTTTTCTTTTGCTTCCTTATGGGCAGTGTCATCCGGTGTTTCATCTGCTTACGCATTTGAGGTTCAAATAGAACCGTCCGCAATCATGCCAGGTGATGCATTCTTGGTAAGGGTATCAGGAGTTAAAGGAATGACGCTGCCGGAGATAGCATTCAGCAGCAGGATGCTTCCCGTTACTTCCTGCGGAGACGGCTGTTTTCTTGCGATAGGCGCAACTGATTCGAAAACAGGCGCGGGAAGACGCAGGGTAGAGATAACGGTCGGCGCAAAGAAGATGCGTCGGCCGATAACTATACGTCACCATATTTTCCCAATGATACAGCTTGCGCTGCCGCCCGGAAAAGTAACGCTGAGTCAGGAAGACAGTGGTCGAGCTGAAAGAGAGGACAAACTTCTTAAGTCCTTCTGGACTCAGGAATCAGAAAAGGTGTGGCAGGGCAGCTTCACCATGCCTCTGGGGAATGAGATCTCGACAGAGTATGGCGCAAAGCGGATCATTAATAAGACGAAGGAGAGCATTCACGGCGGCATAGATATCAGAGGGAGAGAAGGCGAAGAGGTTTTGGCTTCGAACAGTGGCAAGGTTGTACTTGCTGAGGAACTGTTCTTTGGCGGAAATACCCTTCTGCTGGATCACGGCATGGGAGTTTATTCCGTGTATATGCATCTGTCGGGTTTTAACAGAAAGTTAGGAGAGAGCGTTTCAAAAGGCGATGTCATCGGCTTTGTCGGTTCAACAGGAAGATCAACAGGACCCCATCTTCATTTTGGGATTAAAGCACAGGAGTTGAGTGTGAACCCAGTATCATTTGCGAAGCTGAAATTATGAACACTGCAGTAGCGATATAAGGAAGGATACAGACCATGAAATTTGAAGATTTTTCTATCAGCAAAGAGACATTACGCACGGTTTCGGAGATAGGCTATGAGGAGCCTACTCCCATACAGGTTGCAGCGATCCCTCTTATTATGGAGGGCAAGGATGTTATCGGTCAGGCGCAGACCGGCACAGGAAAGACCGCAGCCTTTGGTATACCTATTGTAGAAATGGCAAAGAAGGGTAAAAAACCGTTTGCCATCATTGTTGAACCTACGCGTGAACTTGCCGTACAGGTAGCCCAGGAGATGAACAAGATCGGCATCGGAAAGAAGATTCATGCCTTTCCTGTGTACGGCGGAAAATCCATAGATATCCAGATCAGGGCACTGAGAGCAGGTGTTGATGTCGTTGTGGGCACACCGGGCAGAATCCTTGACCATATTCAGAGGAAAACGCTCTCCCTATCGGACATCAGGATCGTTGTGCTTGACGAGGCGGATGAGATGCTCGATATGGGATTTATCGAAGATATCGAGATGATACTCAAGACAACGCCTGCAGAGCGCCAGACGCTTCTTTTTTCTGCAACCATGCCATTGCCGATACTGAATATCACAAAGAAATTCATGCGGACACCCGAGAAGATCAGGATCAACCCAAAGGATGTTGTTGTGCCTGAGATCAAACAGGTCTTTTATGAGGTTCGGGACGCTGACAAGCTCAATGCGCTGACCCGGCTCATTGATGTTGAGGATCCGCAGCTTGCGATCGTTTTCTGCCATACCAAAAGAGATGTTGATGAGGTGGCCATGAAGCTGCAGCAGATGGGTTACAATGCCAGCCCGCTGCATGGCGATTTTACGCAGACGCACAGGGATGAGGTGATGGAGAAGTTCAAGAAGGGAAAGCTCGATATCCTGGTGGCTACTGATGTTGCAGCACGTGGTCTTGATATCAAGAATGTCACTCATGTGATCAACTACAGCATTCCCCAGAATCCTGAAAGTTATATCCACAGAATAGGCCGGACCGGCAGGGCAGGCAAGTCAGGCATTGCCATAACGCTCGTCTCGCCGAGGGAATACCGCCATCTGAAATTAATCGAGAGGACAGCCAAGACCACGATTGACAAGAAGAGTCTGCCTACATCAAAAGAGGTGCTTAAGGCAAAAGAAAAGAGCATTGCCAAAGAGATTGCCTCAATGATCAGTGAGAAGAAACATGAAGGCTATCTTAAGATGGTTGAAGTGCTGGCTGCTGCTGAATACAGTGTGGCCGAGATCGCAGCAGCAGTGCTCTGCATTGCGTACGGCGAGCCCAAGGTTGCGCATGTCAACGAATCTGCAGCTCCTGAGCAGCGCGGCAACATTGCACGTCTCTTTATGACTATCGGCAGAAAGGACAATATCACGGTTTCCGAGATTGTGAAGGCAATTGCCTCTGGTGCGAGAATACCGGGAAGCAGGATCGGCAAGATCGAACTGCACGACTCGTTCACCTTTGTTGAAGTGCCGGCAGACCTTGCAGACATGGTGATCCATGCCCTTGACGATATGATGGTTATGGGGAAAAGGGTGCAGATCAAACCGGCGAATGCAAGAAAAGAATTTTCCGGGAAAGAGTTTGATGGCAGAAGCGGCAGAAAAGAGTATCCAAAGAAAGAATATCCCAAGAAAGAGTTCTCCAGAAAAGATTACGACGTGAAAAGCGTCAAGAAAGACAAAAAGAGATATTAGATTATTGAGCATGATCCCGGAGGAAAGACATTCGCACTGATTTATAGCAGCAGGCGATGCTTGCCAAGCATTATATGATGAAGAAAATAACCGTATCAGTAATTCTAGCCCTTTTGCAGCTAATTGTCTGCTTATCGATTGATGTTTCCGCTGCTTTTGGAGAAGAGATTAAGGCAAGGGCAGCGGTCGTCATGGAAGCAGAGACCAGAAAGGTGCTGTTCGCAAAAAATTCCGATCTCAGGCTTTTCCCAGCCAGTACGACTAAACTGATGACTGCGCTGGTGGTGCTCGACAGAATGCACCCTGATGATATTGTCACCGTGAGCGAGCGGGCAGCGGCTGCACCGCCCACGAAGATCGGACTCCGGCCTGGCTTTACCTTAACGATCAAAGCGTTGCTCCATGCTGCATTGATCAGATCAGCGAATGATGCTTCCGTTGCACTAGCCGAGGCTGTGTCCGGCTCGGAAGAGGGTTTTGTAGAGCTGATGAACAGGAAGGCAGCCTCGCTCGGCCTGTACAATACCCGGTTCATTAATCCAAACGGTCTCCCGGGTCCCGGCCAGTATACAACGGCTTTGGAACTGGCTCAAATCATGCGGGAGGCGCTCACGTATCCCCTGCTGCAGGAGATCCTCGGAACGCGTGTCGCTGAAATATCGACTATCGATGGCAGGACAAAGAAGATCAGTAATACGAACCATCTGCTCTGGTCTGATCAGGACCTTATACTGGGCAAGACCGGGTACACCAGAGATGCGCGGCACTGCTTTGTCAGTGCAGGGGACTGCGGCAGCGGTACGCTTATTGTAGCCCTGCTGGGCGAGCCGGCTCGAGGATTGCTCTGGAGCGAGACTGCTAATCTGATGGCGCTTGGTGCGCGCGTGATCAACCACCTTGAAGAGCCCGTCGTCTATATAACCAGCTCGGACTATGACGCTCCAAGGGTTAAACGCGCCTCGCAGTCCGGCGGGAAGCAGAAGGTCAGAAAAAGCAGGAGCAGACAGAAGCGCTCTCAGGTTTAGAGATCGGCTCACGAGTGGTTTGTCTCGGGACAGATTTACGCTTTTTCCTTTTTCGACGGCATGAGGCAACCGAGGATCATGCTCACAATGCTGATAACCAGAGCTCCCCAGAAGGCTGCCTTGAAGCCCTCTACATGAAACCCAAGCGCCATTTGATCTGAAAGCCACGAGGTGACACTGAGCATCATCGCATTGATAATAAAGGTAAAGATGCCAAGCGAAAGAATGAGCAGCGGGAAGGTAAAGAACTTAACAAGGGGCCGGATAAAGGTATTGACCAGGCCAAAGAGCAGTCCGACAAGCAGGATGCCCCACCACTTGCCGGAATAGAAAATGCCCGGCACAAACTTGACCGCCAGCATAATCGCTATCGTATTCATGATCCATTTTATCAATGCCTGTTTCACTGTTATATACTAACCTGCCTCACTGGGTCCGTCAATCGTGTGTTTTGACCCATGGCAAACTGAGTTGATTTGTCGTAATTCATCACAACGTGATTATATTTGCCTGGCATGCTGCGCTGACTGAGTAAATGTTTGTTATGTTCTTGCCAGAGTGCATATTCTGTCTTCACTCCACGATGAATTCAAGACTCTGCGGCGGCATAGACTTATCTTCTTGACTTCCTCTTTCCAGATCGTGATAAATAGAAACTGTTTCTATTTACAAAGAGGAGTCATGAAACCTGATTTTCAGCCATTATTGAAAAGCCTCAGTCTTAAATCAACGCCGAAAAGGATTGCCATATTAGAGGTCCTTGATGACGAAAAGGTATACCTGAGCCCTGAAGCGATCTGGAAGAAGATGCAGAAGAGGTTCAAAAGTATTGGCCTTCCTACCGTGTACCGTATCCTCGACGAACTTTATGAAGGCAACATCATATCCCGCGTTCTCCATCCTGATCGAAAGCTCTACTATTACCTCTGCAGGAATGAAGAGCATCACCATCACTTTATCTGCGTTTCCTGCAGCAAGGTTGAGGACCTTCATTTCTGCGCGGAAAAGGAAATTGAAACACTTGTGGTCAAAGGCATGAAGGGCAAAGTTCTGTCGCATATACTCCAGATTAACGGGCTCTGCAGTACATGTCTGACTGCCCAGGTTCCAGCGCATGTCTAATATTTGGGCCATATTGGAATGTTTTTTTTGAGAATGTTCTTTCTGGTGTCATTCCGGCTTGCTTGTGCCCGATGTTTGGCGGCTCCGTCCGGCCTACTGTTGGGTATCCGGAATCTTTCCGGAAAGAAGGACTCCGAACAAGTCGGAGTGACAGAAGTGACATCTTGATGATCAATTGGAATAAGTCCAGGGCAATCCTTTTGTTGATGCTTCTGCTGTCTGTCACTTTGTCACCTGCATGCGCCAAGTCCAAGGATTCTCAAAGCAAAGACCACGCAGGAAAGCTCATTGTCGTTGCCACCCTGTTTCCGCTTTATGATTTCGCCAGAAATATAGCAGGGGATCGTGCAGAGGTCAAGCTTCTGCTTCCTCCTGGTGCAGAACCCCACACCTTTGAGCCGAAGCCTGCTGATATTGTGACGCTTAATCGCGCTGACATCTTTATTTATACGAACAGATTCATGGAGCCCTGGGCAGAGAAACTGTTGAAGGGAACAGAGGCGAAAGGGCTTTCTGTTGTTGATGCAAGCCATGGTGTCAGATTTATTGAAGGCAGCACTGACGGCTCAGAAGAAAGGAAGTCAGGGAAGCACGGAGCAGGTAATGAGCACGAGGGACACGGTGCAGACCCGCATATATGGCTTGACTTCAGCAACGCCGAGAAGATGGTTGACACGATTGCAACTGCACTCATCACGAGAGATCCGGCAAACAAGGATGTTTATAGAAATAATGCAGAAGCGTACAAGTCGCGGCTCAAAGCCCTGGATAAAGCATATCAAAAGGGACTTTCGCATTGCCGGAAAAAGGTATTTGTTAGCGGAGGTCACTATACCTTCGGTTACCTTGCCAATCGATACCAACTGCGATACAGAGCAGCGTACGGGTTTTCTCCTGATGCTGAACCGACTGCTAAAAACCTTGCCGATATCAGCACTGCGCTTCGCAAGGAAGGTCTGACACACCTCTTTTATGAGGAGCTCTTGAGTCCGAGGATTGCCGATACAATCGCCAAGGAAACGGGTGCAGCACTGCTCAAGCTTCATGGTGCCCACAATATTTCGAAAGAAGAGTTCATAGCCAGCAGATCCTTTATCGAGCTGATGGAAAGGAATCTCGATAATCTGAGGACAGGTCTTCAATGCCAGTAAGTATTGTCAAGGCCAAAGACCTATGTGTTGAGTTTGACCAGCGGCAGGTGCTGGCAGGCGTGAATTTCAACATCATGCAGGGAGACTACATCGGGCTTGTTGGCCCGAATGGGTCAGGCAAGTCAACGCTGATAAAATGTATGCTCGGTCTTATCAAATCTTCCCAGGGAGATATTTCTCTTTTCGATGAAGCGCCGCCGGCTATGAGATTCAGGGAGAGGATCGGGTACCTGCCCCAGAGAATGGAGTTTTTCAATCCCCGCTTTCCTACAACGGTCAATGAGGTAATCTCCCAGGGAATGATAGCGAACAGAAGGGCAGGGAAAAAGGCAGTTGGGGAAGAGATCGAGAAGGTTATCGAGCTTTTCGATCTGAAAGGGCTCAGAAGCCGCCTTATAGGAGAGCTTTCTGGCGGCCAGCAGCAGAGGGTTTTTATTGCCAGAGCACTTGTGAACGAGCCGGATTTTCTTATTCTCGACGAGCCAACAAGCGCGCTTGACCCTGAAGTAAGGGAAAGTTTTTTTGAGCTGCTCCATGAACTGAATGAGAAAAAGAAAGTCACGATCGTTCTCGTCACTCATGATATTGGCGGGGTTGGCCAGTACGCAACAAAGCTGATGTATCTGGACAAAAAAGTTGTCTTCTTCGGCGGATTTGATGAGTTCTGTGAGTCAGAAAATATGGCGAACTTCTTTGGCTCTGCTTCGCAGCATATTATCTGTCATAAACATTGACGACAAGGATGTAGATGAATTTTATTGAATTCTTAGACTACGGATTTATCCAGCGGGCACTTATCGCCGGGTCCCTGATATCCGTTCTCTGCGCAGTGCTTGGCGTGATCCTTGTACTCCGGAGACTCTCGATGATCGGTGACGGTCTTTCGCATGTCACCTTTGGCGGTGTTGCTCTTGCCATGGCACTGAACTTCTATCCCCTTGCAGTTTCATTGCCGATCGTTGTGCTGAGCTCCTTCGGCATACTTAAGATGATGGAAAAGGCGCGGGTATTTGGCGATGCTGCTATTGCTGTTGTCTCGTCAATCGGTATTGCGATCGGCATACTGCTTGCCAGTATTTCCGGAGGGTTCAATGTAGACCTGTTCAGTTATCTCTTTGGTAACATCCTCTCGATCAGCACGCTTGAGGTTGGTGCAGCAGTGGTCATCTCCCTTACTGTTCTCACCGCAATCTATTTCTTTTTTGATGAGATATTTTCGATCACCTTTGATGAGGATTTTGCGCGGGCATCAGGCATACCGGTTGACCGGATAAACGCAGTTCTGATGGTGCTTACTGCAGTTACGGTTGTTCTTACCATGAAAGTTGTCGGTATCATGCTAACCTCTGCACTGCTGGTCATACCTGCAGTGACCGCTTTTCAGAATGCCCGGGGATTCAGGAATGCGATCATCATAGCATCAATCTCCTCGCTCCTGTCTCTTGTTGCCGGCATCTTTATCTCCTTTGCCCTTAATCTGCCTGCAGGCGCTACGATTGTGATGGTAAATGTCTTTTTATTCTGCGGCGCGTTTCTCTTCAGGCGTTTTTTCAATACCCGTGTCACAGAATAAATCGTATTGTTGCATTGCAACAGACAGAAACGCTGGGGAAACTCAGCAATGACAACAGGATTTAATCTGAGATCACGTAAACGTAGAAGTTACCTCGTGAGCCCCGAAAAAAAAGTGGCTGGTTCTGGTATGGTCATAAGGGTTGTCCGCCTTAGCGGATCCTCGGAGGAGGACAGGCAGACTTTCCTCAACGCTTCTGTCAATTGCGCGGCGTCATTAATTGTGACTAAAAAGTAGACTATGGAAGATTCCGGCAGATTCTCAGCCTTCACATTCAGGGACTTCAGGCTCTTCTGGTTCGGACAGATTATATCCCTCTCCGGGAGCTGGATGCAGACTGTTGCTCAGGGCTGGCTGGTGTACAGCCTCACAAAGTCACCTCTCCATCTTGGCATGGTTGCAGCAGCCAACGCCCTGCCGATACTCCTCTTTACGCTCTTCGGAGGCCTGATCGCAGACCGGTATCCCAAACGCAATCTGCTTTTGATTACGCAGGCGCTTTCGATCATACCTGCGGTCATTCTCGGTTTTCTTGCAAGCAGGGGGATTGTGACGGTTTGGCATGTTGCAGCCTTGGCTGCTTTTCTGGGTACGATCAATGCCCTGGATATTCCGGTGCGCCAGTCTTTTCTTGCAGAGATGGTAGGGAAGGGCCATATCACCAATGCAATCGCCCTTAACTCTGCCGCCTTTAACGGTGCGCGCATAATCGGTCCTGTGATCGCAGGTATTGCCATAGCCTATCTAGGCATCCCGGCATGCTTCTATCTGAATGCCCTGAGCTTTGTTGCGGTGATCATTGCACTTTACCGCATCGAGACCAGGGGAGAGATAAGAGGACGATCTGAGGGCATGCTCAGGGATTTTCACAAGGGACTTGTCTTTATCAGAGCCAACTCGGAGATGAAGCATGTGTTTCTGCTGATCGCTGTGTTCAGCGTCATTGGGCTGCCTTACATCAGCCTTCTTCCGATCTTTGCCGCGGAGGTCTTCCATGCAGGGGCAAAGGGACTCGGATTTCTTGTCGGTGCATCAGGTATCGGTGCTCTGACAGCAGCCCTGCTTATTGCAGCGCGCAAAGATATGAAAGACAAAACACGCTTTATGTCTTTTGCAGCACTTACGTTTTCTGTTGCACTTCTTCTCTTTTCCCTGTCTGACATATTCTGGCTTTCGCTGCTGATCATTATGGCAGCAGGCTGGGGCATGGTGAGCTACCTTGCTGTTGCAAACAGCTTTATTCAGATAACGGTTCCGGATGAACTGAGGGGCCGGGTCATGTCCCTCTATTCACTGGTCTTTCTCGGCACGGTCCCGATCGGCAATGCGATCATGGGAGTCGCTGCCGACTATCTCGGGACACCGCATGCAGTTTCTATTTCAGGTCTCATCTGTATTTTGGCTGCGGCCTGCTTTGCAGCAACCTACCTGAAAAAGGGCCGCACTGCAGGCAGATAGTCTGCTTGTCCCCCCTTGTGGGGGATAGGTGTTTAGTCTGTTAGCGATGAAAAGTGATCAGCTTAATGGGCAACTTTTTTGCCTTATAGGCTGGAGACTAAATAACCTGAATAGTTACGATTCATTTATAATACAGACATGAAAATCCTTGCTATTGAAACATCAACCATGCTTGGCGGCGTTGCTATTGCCGACGAGAAGGGGCTTATTGCAGAGACGAGGCTGAATGTGAAGTCCACACACTCTGAACGGCTGATGGCGACTATTGATGAGCTGCTGAGGCATTCAGGAATGGCGCTTGGCGATATTGATGTCTTTGCAGTTGCCTCTGGTCCCGGATCATTCACCGGACTGCGGATCGGTCTCAGCACAGCTAAGGGACTCTGCTGGGCAACTGGCAAACCGCTTGTGATGGTTCCGACGCTTGAGGCCTTTGCACGAAATTTCCCATTTTCCAAACATCCTGTCTGTGTCATGCTTGATGCGCGCAGGGGCGAGGTTTATGCTGCAGTTTTTCAGTGGGAGAGAGGTTTCGTTAAGCTGCTTGATGAGGTTTCTGCTGCTCCTGAAGACCTGTTCAGAGATGTTGAGAGTCCTGTTGTTCTTGCAGGCGAGGGGGCTATCGTTTACCATGAGAGGCTCCTTGCGCTGCTGGGCGAACGGGCAATGTTTGCACCTCGGGAAACAATGGTGCCGTCCCCTGCTAATGTGGCAATGCTCGGTCTTGAAAAAGCGCTTCGAAGTGAATTTACCGTTGCATCGGCTGCAGAGCCATTTTATATAAGGAAGTCAGAAGCAGAGGTGAAGTGGTCGCAAAATCGGTAAAAGATGTCCTGATCCGTGACCTTAGGCCAGAGGATGTTCCGGAAGTTCTGGCAATTGAAAAGGTGTCTTTTACCACACCATGGTCAGAGATACTTTTCATGAACGAGATCTTCAAGCTCCGCTCGCTGCCAAAGGCCGCTGTTATCGGAGAAAAGATCGTTGGGTACATCTGCGCAAACTATCTGCTTGATGAAGGCCATATCCTGAATGTGACCGTTCATCCTGACCACAGGAAACAGGGCATGGCATTGCACCTGGTTCAACATATGATCGATCTGCTCAAAAAAGAGGGCTGCCTGACGATCTTTCTTGAGGTGAGGATATCAAACGAGGCTGCTCTGAGGATGTATGAGAAGGCGGGGTTCCGGATTATCTCGGCAAGAAAGGCCTATTATACGCTGCCTGTCGAAGATGCGGTAATTATGTCGCTTCACCTCCCCAGAAGCCTTCAATAGGCGTATTGCATGAAGAACAGCTATTGCCTTTGAGAGTGTTTTCCAGAATGCTGTAACCGAAACGCTTGATCAGCAGTTTCCTGCATGATGGGCAGTACGTATTCTCTCCACCTTCACCGGGAACATTCCCCTCATACACATACTTCAGGCCAGCTTTATTGCCAATCTCCCTTGCCTTGCGAAGTGTAGCAACAGGTGTCCTCGGTTTATCCATCAGCTTATATGTTGGATGGAACTGGCTCACATGCCAGGGTATGCCCGGATCAACAGATGCAATGAACTCAGCAATGTCGGTGAGATCTTTTTCAGAATCATTGAGGTCTGGAATGATGAGTGTCGTCACCTCGACCCATACGCCAAGTTTCTTCATGAGCCTGATAGTATCCTGAACGGGCTGGAGCCTTGCCCCGCAAATATTCCGGTAAAAAGCATCACTGCCCTTCAGGTCAATGTTGTTTGCATCCAGGAAGGGTGCGATAATCCTTGTTGCGTCAGGCCCTGTGTATCCGTTCGATACAAAGACATTCCTGATGCCTTTCAAGCGCGCCAATTGAGCGCAATCGTACGCAAACTCAAAGAATATCGTTGGCTCAGTGTATGTGTATGAGATGCTTCTGCAGCCCTGTCCGATCGCACTGTTCACAATTTCTTCTGGTGTCACTTCCCTGCCCGGTATGGTGAACTTCTCCTCATGGGGATATTGTGATATTTCATAGTTCTGGCAGTGCTTGCATCTGAAATTGCAGCCTACGGTTGCTATTGAAAGAGATGTGCTGCTAGGCAGGAAGTGAAAAAGCGGTTTCTTTTCAATTGGGTCGATGTTCATGGAGATGACCTTGCCGTACACAAGACTGTAGAGCGTGCCATTCTGATTTTCCCTGGCAGCGCATAACCCTCTCCTGTCATCATGAATGAGGCAGTTATGGGCGCAGAGATGACATTTTACATCTTTCTTGTCCAGCTTTTCGTAAATCAGGGCTTCTTTCATACCCTCATTATATCAGCAGCTGTTCTTATGTAAACCCCTTTTATTAAAGAATATTGCGTGAAATTGACTTATAGGTGACATAATTATAATATGAATATATAAAAAAGCTTTTCATTCATCAGGAGGAATAATGCCTATTTATGAATATGACTGCATGAAATGCAGCGAGAGATTTTCTGTTCTGCAGAGCATAAGCTGCGGGAAAAATGAGACAAAGTGTCCTCAATGCGGTTCAGATAATGTGAAGAAGAGAATGTCTTCATTCTGTTGTTCCTCGGGATCCGGAAGTGGTCACTCGCATTCAATGCCATCGGGTGGTTTTGGTGGTGGCGGTTGAGGTGTTTCTTCCTGCTGAACCGTTGGTTCAGCCTCGTTCCTGACAGCCTTAAAATGATAAAAAGTCTTGACAATTTCAGCACTTAGCACTAAAATTTGTCAAAATACTTTAATAGAGGTGAAGAATGGCTCGCAAGCTATTACTCGCGGATGACAGTATAACCATACAGAAGGTTGTGGAACTTGTCCTCGCCGAGGAAGATTTTGAGATTAGGTCCGTGAGTAATGGTGAGGACGCACTGAATCTCCTCGAAGGCTTCAAACCTGATATTGTGCTTGCTGATATAGAGATGCCCAAAGTGAATGGATATCAGCTTTGCGACAAGATAAAGAAGAACCCTGCGACTGCGCATATCCCTGTCATTCTCCTTGCCGGAGCATTTGAGCCCATTGATGAAGAACTTGCAGCCCAGATCCGTGCGGACGATTCCGTTATCAAGCCGTTTGAATCCCAGGAGCTGATTAGCAAGATAAATTCTGTCCTGACCATGAGCACTGCTGGTGAGGAAGATGTCATTTCAGCTGAAGAGACCGATGCAGAGACAGGAGAAGAAATATTTGCTCTCGCAGAAGAAGATGAAGAAGCAGTGAGTGTTGCAGATGTTGAGGATGATCTCTGGTCTATGGAAGAGGTTCCGGAAATCTCGGAAGAGATAAGCGCAGAGCCGACAGTTGAGGCAGAGATTGAGGGCTTGGAAGAGACCTTCGCTATTGCTGAGGAGACCGTAATTCCTGTAATTGAAGAGGCCCCTGTCATTGCTGCACCCGCTGCTGTTATTGCGGAGGCGCCATCTCAGATGGTCCGCGAATTTGTGATGCCGGAAGTTATTGTGCCTTCGAGGGAAGAGATGCTGGCTGTCTTTGAAAAGACTGTGAATACAAGCGTGACCGCTTTTCTGTCATCGCTTGATCTAAAGGACGTCATCCTTGCATCGCTGACACCGGCAATGAAGGAGTCTGTTGAAAAGGTCCTATGGGAAATAGCTCCGGAGCTTGCCGAGAAGCTTCTGAAGGAGGTTCTCCAGGGGTCGATTGCCTCTCTTACCGCTCAAGTGGAGAAGGTTATCTGGGAGACGGTGCCTGATCTTGCGAGTACGATGATCTCGAAAGAGATCGAGAAGATCAAGTCTGAATTTTAGCCTCAGCATTTATGAGGAATAGGGCGGGGAAGCGGCAAGACCGAATCCCCGTTTTTCTTTGCTATGACAGAATTAGAAAAAAATTATAACCCCGAAATATCAGAGAAGAAATGGTACGAGTTCTGGATAAGCAGGAACCTGTTCACTGCTGAACCGAATTCGTCAGGTGAGCCATTTACGATCGTTATCCCGCCTCCCAATGTGACGGGAACCCTTCATATGGGCCATGCTCTGAATGCTACTCTTCAGGATATACTCATCCGCTGGAAGAGAATGAGCGGGTACAACGTGCTTTGGGTGCCTGGTATGGACCATGCCGGAATAGCCACCCAGAATGTTGTTGAACGCCAGATAGCTTCAGAGAAGATCGACCGCCATCAGCTTGGCAGGGATGCATTCATCGAGCGCGTCTGGACATGGAAGGGTGAATACGGCGGCAGGATCATTAACCAGCTCAAACGGCTCGGTTCGTCCTGCGACTGGTCGAGGGAACGCTTCACGCTTGATGAGGGCCTTTCAAAGGCAGTTATCGAAGTGTTCGTCACGCTTTATGAGCAGGGGCTTATCTACCGCGACCATCGCCTGATCAACTGGTGCCCGAGATGTCATACCGCGCTTTCTGATATCGAGGTGGAGCACGAGGATGTGGACGGAAAACTCACACATATCAAATATCCCTTTACTGATAAAAGCGGCCATATCATTGTTGCTACCACGCGGCCTGAGACCATGCTTGGAGATACCGCAGTTGCGGTGAACCCGGAGGATGAGCGGTACCTGCATATTATCGGCAAGACCATAGACCTTCCGCTCACTAACAGGAAAATACCGATTATTGCAGATACTTCTGTTGATCCGGCCTTTGGAACAGGCGCCGTGAAGGTGACGCCTTCACATGACTTCAATGACGAGGCCACAGCAAAACGGCAGTCTCCGGTGCTTCCTTTTATCACGGTCATAGCCCTTGACGGATCAATGACTGTTGATGCGGGCAAGAAGTATGCTGGCATGGATCGGTATACCTGCAGAAAGGCAGTCGTTAATGATCTCCAGGAAATGGGTCTGATCGAAAAGCAGGACACCTATACCCATGCCATCAGTCAGTGCTATCGCTGCAAAACAGTGATCGAGCCGCTTCCTGCGCTCCAGTGGTACGTGAAAGTTGGGCCTCTTGCGGAAGAGGCAATGGCTGCGGTCCGCACCGGCAAGACGAATTTTGTGCCTAAATCCTGGGAGAACACCTATTTTGCCTGGATGGAGAATATCAAGGACTGGTGCATATCGCGGCAGATCTGGTGGGGTCACAGGATTCCGGCCTGGTATTGTGATTGCGGCGAGGTGATGGTCAGCCGCAAAGAGCCTGAGCAATGCCATAAGTGCGGTAATATCAAGCTGAGGCAGGATGCCGATGTTTTGGATACATGGTTCTCCTCAGCGCTCTGGCCCTTCTCAACCCTGGGATGGCCTGATGCCACGCCTGAAGTAAAGAAATACTATCCGACCGCTGTGCTGGTCACAGGCTTTGATATCATCTTCTTCTGGGTGGCTCGCATGATGATGATGGGCATTCATTTCATGAAAGAGGTCCCATTCAAAGATGTTTATATTCATGCGCTTGTCAGAGATGCAAGCGGCCAGAAGATGTCCAAGTCAAAGGGCAATGTTATCGATCCGCTGGTGATGATGGACAAATACGGCACAGATGCATTCAGGTTTACACTTACAGTTTTTGCAGCCCAGGGCCGTGACGTAAAGTTCTCCGAGGAGAGGGTAGAGGGATATCGCCACTTTGTGAACAAGCTCTGGAATGCCTCGCGCTTTATCCTTGCTAATGCAGAAGGCAGCAGACTGTTGGCAGCTCCTGATATGAAGCGTCTGGATCTGGGCAGCAGATGGATCGTGTCCAGGCTTTCTGCTGCGTCTGATGACGTGCACAAGGCGCTTGAAGAATACCGGTTCAATGATGCAGCAGGCAGCATGTACTCGTTTGTCTGGCACGAACTCTGCGACTGGTATATCGAAATGGTTAAGCCTGTGCTCTATGGCGAAGATGAAGGCAAAGAGGCGGTGAAAGAGAGTCTCCTTTATGTTCTGGAAAGCACACTCAGGCTGCTCCATCCCTTCATGCCCTTTGTTACGGAAGAGATCTGGCAGACCATGCCTCACGAAGGCGAGAGCATCGTAAAGTCATCCTATCCCAGAGCGATACCCAGGGATGTTTCTGCAGAGGGTCAGATGGAAGTTATCATGGAGACGGTCACCGCAATCAGGACGATCAGGGGTGAGCTTAATATATCACCTTCAATCGAGCTTAAGGCAGTAATAAAAACCCATACTGACCATGCAAAGGATGTTCTTGCAGAGAACATCCTTTTCGTGAAGAAACTCAGCCGTGCTGACATAGAAAAGATTGGTGCGGATGTCAAAAAACCGAAGGGTTCCTCTGTAGCAGTCAGGACTCACGTCGAGGTATATGTTCCTCTGGAGGGATTGCTTGATCTTGATCTCGAGATAGAACGGATCAATAAAGAGATGGAAAAGCTCGAAGAGACCTCGAGTTTCCTCAGCAAAAAACTGAATAATGAAGACTTTGTACGCAGGGCACCGAAAGAGATCGTTGCCAAAGAAAAAGAAAAGTACGACGACTGCCTGAGAAAGATGGACCGCGTTAAGGAAAATCTGCAGAAAATGCTTGATCTTAAGGGAGCAGGGGCATGATGGATATGCCGGCAAGCATTACCCAGCTTCTGAGGCATGCGATCGAAGAGGATATCGGCCATGGCGACATAACGTCCTCGCTGATAATTCCTGAAGAGAGCGAAGCCCGTGCCCTCTTCATCGCAAAGGGAAACTTTGTTCTTGCTGGCTTCCCGTTCAGCAGGGAAGTATTTCTTCTTCTGGACAAGACCGTATCGTTCAAAACATTTCTTGCAGAGGGAGCCAAGGTCCGCAGGGGCGATGTGTTAGGCGAAGTTGCAGGGAAAACGAGATTGCTCCTCGCCGGTGAGCGGACGAGCCTGAACATCCTTCAGCACCTGTCCGGTATAGCGACCCTGACAGCCCAGTTTGTTGATGCAGTTGCCGGAACCAGCGCGAAGATCCTTGACACCAGAAAGACGACCCCCTGCCACCGGTTCATGGAAAAGTATGCTGTCCGCATGGGCGGCGGGGTTAACCATCGCTTCGGCCTTTTTGACGGCATTTTGATCAAGGACAATCACATTGAAGCAGTCGGTGGCATAAAAGAAGCGGTCAGTCTTGCGAAGGCAGGGCATCACCTTGCCAGGATCGAAGTGGAGGTCGAGAACTTTAAGGACCTTGAGGATGCGCTTGAGGCAAAGGCTGACATCATTATGCTTGATAATATGTCGATAGCAGACATGACCGAAGCAGTGAAGATCGTCAATGGCCGGGTGGCGCTTGAGGCATCAGGAAATGTTACCCTCGAAAATGTCCGTGAGATAGCCGAAACTGGTGTTGATATGATATCCATTGGTGCTTTGACCCATTCCGTGATCGCTGCAGACATCAGCCTCAAGATCGTCCAGTAATTCTCTTTGCATTTTTTCTTGTTGCTTTTCTGTTCATTTTCCCCTAATGTTTAATAAGAGCAAGTCTGATAAATATAACTAATAGGAAAGGTGGTAAGTATGACGCTGAAAGAGGTTAAAGACAGGGCTAAGAATCATGATATCAAAGCCGGCAAGATGAAGAAGGACGAGATCGTCAGGGCTATCCAGAGAGCTGAAGGCAACTTCGACTGTTTTGGGACAGCCGTATCAGGGCACTGTACTCAGGAGGACTGCCTCTGGAGGGAAGACTGCCTGAACTGCTGAAAGGGCTGGCAAGTCGCTCATCCTTCAATCTGCTTTGTCGTTTCATCTATTAGCCTTCTTGGCTGTTGCTTTGTATTTCGCGAGAAATTGAATTGTGCCATTCCCCAACATTTGCAGATTTTGCCTTATGTCCGTTGCACTTTCCGTTAACAGAACAATCCTGAACCGAAGGGGGCGTTGAGCGGCCTCTGACGGAATGTCTCTTTCATTTGGCCCCATGATATAATAATCGCAATCAAAAAGCATGCAATGGGGGATGATTGTCTGTTTTCTTCTTTCTTTGCAATTAACGGAGGATATATGCCTGAACTGAGAAAAGATCCCATCGTAGGAAGGTGGGTTATCATATCGATCGAGCGGGGGAAAAGGCCAACAGATTTTCTTTCTGCATCACAAAGAAAGAAGGGTGGGTTCTGTCCTTTCTGCCCGGGCAATGAATATACGACACCGCCTGAGATCATGGCCTTCAGGCCGCCCGGTTCTCCTGCCAACAGCCCTGACTGGACCTTGCGTGTTATGCCGAACAAATTTCCCGCACTCCAGATCTATGGAGACTTGAACAAGTCAGGAGAGGGTATTTTCGACAAAATGAACGGTGTCGGAGCCCATGAGGTTATCGTTGAATCGCCTGACCACAGCCACTCCCTTGCGACCATGTCGCAGAAGGCGGTGGAGGACGTGCTCTGGGCTGCTTTTATGAGGCTCTCTGATCTGAAGAAGGACCAGCGGTTCAAATACGGACTGGTTTTTAAGAATGAGGGAGAGGTTGCCGGAGCATCTCTTGAGCATACGCATACGCAGCTCATCGCCCTGCCGATTGTGCCGAAGCTGGTAAAGGAAGAGCTTGATGCCGCGCGTCAGCACTATGAGTTCAAGGAGCGGTGTATATTCTGCGATGTTATCAGTCAGGAGCTTGCTGACGGCAAACGTGTTATCTACGAGAATGCGAAATATGTGGCGCTCGCTCCCTTTGCTCCCCGTGCACCATTTGAAACATGGATCCTGCCGAAACGGCATGAGTCGACGTTCAGTCCGGCTGACAAGAACTATAGCGATCTGGCAGAGATCCTCCAGCGCATCCTGCGCCAGATGGACAGGATCCTGGATTCGCCTCCCTATAATTTCGTTATTCATACATCACCGTTCTATGATGAGGTTAATGACTATTACCACTGGCATATTGAACTGGTGCCGAAGCTTACCAAGATTGCGGGCTTTGAATGGGGGTCAGGTTTTTATATCAATCCCACGCCTCCTGAGGAGTCTGCCAAGTTTATGCGCGAGGCAAAGATTTGAATATTCTGATCGCCTGTTCTGAGGCAGTGCCCTATGCAAAGACAGGAGGGCTTGCTGATGTAACGGGTGCGCTTGTCAAAGAGTTCCGCAAGAGAAAGCATAAGGCGTCGCTTATTCTTCCCCTGTATGCGTCGATCAGGGGGAAGTTCAGTCTTCAGAAGACCGGAAAAACGATCAGGGTGCCCATGGGCAATTTTGCCCTCGAAGGCACTATCTACACCGCAGGAAAGAGTAAGATACCTGAGGCATATTTTATCGAGTGCAATCAGCTTTTCGACAGAGCAGAATTATACGGGACTGCCGCTGGTGAGTATGGGGATAATGCTGTCAGGTTCATCTTCTTCTGTCGCGCAGTTCTCGAAGCATGTATTGCTCTGGATATACATCCGGACATTATTCACTGCAATGACTGGCAGACCGGTCTGATACCGCTGTATGTCAAATCCCTTTACCGTCATCACCGGCAGTTCAATAAAACCGCAACACTTTTCACTGTACATAACCTTGCATATCAGGGCAATTATGAGGCAGGCACTCTGGCCTTTACCGGCCTGGGGTGGGACTATTTTGTGCCTGAGCGGCTGGAGTTCTACGGCACACTCAGTCTTATGAAGGCGGGGCTTCTGTACGCCGATCTGCTCAATACGGTCAGCGAGACTTACAGCCGCGAGATCCTTGAGCCTGAGAATGGATGCAGCATGGACGGTCTCCTGCTCAAGAGAAAAAAAGATCTCTACGGCATCATCAATGGCATTGATACCCAGGAATGGAACCCTCAGCAGGATGCCTTCCTCCCTTCGCGATACAGCGCAGAGGATTTGAAGGGCAAGGCTGTCTGCAGAGAACAATTGATCATGCGAGCCGGTTTTAATGATAAGAAGGCCCCTGTTGTAAGTATCGTGTCCAGACTATCTTTTCAGAAGGGACTGGACATAGTTCTTCAGGCTATTGATGAACTGGTCAGGCTGGGAGCGAATCTTCTGGTGCTCGGCAGGGGAGAAGAGCTCTATCAGGCTGCTCTCACCGCAAAGGCTGAAGAGCATAAGGGCAAGGTCTATCTGCATATCGGCTTTGAAGAACCTCTTGCGCATCTTATCTATGCCGGGTCTGATTTCTTTCTCATGCCGTCGCGCTATGAGCCCTGCGGTATTGGTCAGCTCATAGCAATGAAATACGGTGCAATTCCGATTGCCCGAAAGACCGGCGGTCTTGCAGACACCATTGATGACTATGCTCATCTGACTGGCAGGGGAACAGGATTTCTTTTTGAGGAATATGCGTCGCGTGCACTGCTTGAGGCAGCCAAAAGAGCCTTCTGCGTTTATTCTGACAGGAAGAAGATGGCGAAGTTGATCTGCCAGGCGATGGAGAAGAATGTTTCGTGGGAGAAAGCTGCAACTGAGTATCTTGACCTTTACCGTATTGCAGGGGAAAAACGGCATACATGACACTAAAGACCAGAATTACAATCATGCTCTCTGTTTTTCTTGTTGCGATCGCCATTCTCGGTTTCGGGACGATCCTGATCTTCGAGAATCTGAGCAGACATATGGGCACGTTGAGTGCTTTGAGCTCAGAAAGCAAAGTGATCAGCGATCTGGAACGCAATATCGCTGATTTTGTCGAAGATGTGCGGGATTGGGGTTTGACCGGAGAGGCAAGGTATAAAAGGCAGTTTGCGAATCGACTCGCTGAAGTTTACAAGAACTTTGGGACACTCGGCGTTCAGGCCGAGCATAAGGAAGAGATAGCAAAGCTTTCGGAAAAATTCTATGAAGTTCTCGGCTTTGCGATAATTATTATGGATAATCGCGAGCCGGTGGGAGACCGTGAAGTTGCTGTCCTGCTTCGCAAAATGGAAACCATTACCCTCGAAATAGTCTCCGCGATCGATATGCTGCAGGAAGCCTCGGTAAAAGCAGTTGTTGACGTTGCTCGTAATGGAGAGAAGACCAAGAGGAGGATGATAACCTATCATTTCAGCCTGATCGGACTTGTCTCAATCATCGCTTTTGTCCTAATCATCAGTATTCGCAGGGCTATTTCAGCTCCTTTCAGTGAACTGCTCAAGGCAACGGCAAAGATCAGCGCCGGGGATCTATCCTACAGGATCAGGATGGACCGTTCTGATGAGTTCGGCGTTGTTGCTGCACGGTTTGACGATATGGTGTCTGACCTCGAAGCATCGAGTACCAAGCTGGGGCGTAAGCTGAACGAAACAGAGCTGCTCCTGGATATCGCACGCGTAGCAGGCGTTACGCTTGAAAGAAAGACCGCTTTTGTCCAGATGGCGCAGATGTTAGCCCGGAAGCTTAACTATGGCACCTGTTCTATTTATTTGATCAATCCTGATCAGAAGGCTTTTTATTGTGAGGCGTCCAATGATCCCGCTGATGGAGTTCATGCGCTTCGTATCTCGTTGGACAATCGCCTGGTGCAGCAGATACTTGCCTCCTATGAGCAGTTCAGTATTACATCCATTGCCGAACTCATAACAGAGAACAGTCTTCCTGAGATGAATGAGAGCGGGCTTGTTATTCCTATAACACGGGATGAGCGCTGCATAGGGCTGCTTGTCGTTATGAACCAAAAAGATTATAGCTTCTCCAATGACGAGATCAGCATGCTCAAGATTGTCTCCCTGACGATCGGGTCTGTTATGCGGAATGCTGAGCTCTACGATGCGGCAAGAACCCAGATCTTAAAGATGACTGTGCTCTTTGACATCAGCAGGGCTGTAACGTCACTTCTTGATTCTGAACAGCTCTTGAGAAAGATCACAGAGGAGATGTCCCGTCTTGTTTTCTCTCGTGGCTGTATCATTCGCCTGTTAGACGGCGGAAAGCTGAAGATCAAGTCTTCCTACGGTCTTCAGAAGGAACTTGAGCCGCAGCTGGAATTAGCCCTCGGAGAAGGCATTGCCGGATGGGTAGCAGAACATAATGAGGCTATGCTTGTTGAAGATGCAAAAAATATATCGGTGAATATGAAGGCGCCAGGTATCGATATCAAAACAGCCATATGCGTTCCCCTGAGAGTTGGCAGTACCGTGATCGGCACGCTCAGTCTCTATGACAAATTGGACAGCAATGGAGGGCCGATCCCCTTTACTGCTGATGACCTGAATACGGTAGAAGGCTTTGCCTCAATATCATCCATTGCCATAGAAAAGGCGAGGATTTATGAGAGCGAAATAAGCAGACAGAAACAGGTGCTTGAAGAGAAAAAGCGGCTCAATATACTTTTCGACAGTGTGCAGGGAGGAATCATAACGCTGGACAGGAATTTCATGGTCACCTCGGCAAATAAATTTGTTGAAGAGTGGATCGGGCTTTCCGGTGACGACCTTGTCGGAAAAGACAGTCAGATTATCTTCCACGATAAAATAGGCATCTGTCCGCACTGCGCTGCAAAGGCCACGTTTGAGACAGGCGAGATCAATACCATCACTCAGTCCAGAAATGTCAATTACGCAGAACTTACTGCATATCCCATACTGAACGAAGCAGGTGAAATCGCCGAATGTGTGGTATTTATTATGGACATCACCGAGAGGATCCTGTATCAGGAGGAGACGCTGAGCCTGTACCGTGAAGTGATCCAGACGAAGGAATATCTCGAGAGTATTATTGACAACTCTGCTGATGCAATTGTTACGAGCGATCTTGGGGGACTTGTAACGTCATGGAATATTGGCGCCGAAAGGACCTTCGGCTTTGCAGCGCAGGAAGTGACAGGAAAGTTTCTTCCGTTTGTGCCTGACTTTATGGTTGAGAAAGAAAAAGACCACATCGAAAAGCTGAAGCAGGGAGAAGTACTCAAGGACATCGAAACACTCAGGCAGCGAAAGGACGGGGCCGTGATCGAGGTTAGTCTGACTCTTTCGCCGATCAAGGATGCCGCAGGTGAGGTTATCGGTATCTGCGGTATTTCAAGGGATATTTCGGAAAGAAAGCGCGTTGAGAAGGAACTGATCCGGCGAAATCAGGAGATGTCGAGACTTTTCTTCATCTCTACTGCCATGAGAAGCACGCTGGAACTTGACAAGCTTCTCAGAATGGTCCTGACTGCGGTGACCATGAGCGACGGTATGGGCTTCAACAGAGCGATTCTTTTTCTTGTTGATGACGAGAAGAACGTGCTTAAGGGCGTTATGGGCGTTGGTCCGGCAACGCCGGAGGAGGCCTGGAAGATATGGGATGATCTTTCCATCAAGCATAAGAGTCTTGATGACATCATGAAGGACATTGCTGCAGGCCCGACACGCAGTGACTCTTTTCTTGAACGCCTGACTGTCGGCATTGAGATATCGCTCGAGGAGCATACGATATTGACACGGTCGGTTAAGGAAAGAATCTCCTTTAATGTGAGTGATGTAAAAGGAGAAGCCCTTTCCGATGCCGTTCTCATTCAGCAGCTTGGAACGCAGGCATATGCTGTGGTCCCGCTTATTTCCCGCGACAAGGTCATCGGCCTGATATGGGTCGACAATTATTTTAACCGTAAAGCCGTTACCGAAGAGGACATGCAGTTCCTTGCCAGTTTTTCGAACCAGATAGCATCAGCCATTGAGAGCGCGCGCCTCTATGAACAGATGACCATGGCCGAACAACAGCTCGAAAATATCTTTGAATCCATGTCTGATATGGTCTATTTTAACAGCAGCGACTATGTTGTTAAGAGGATCAATAGGGCAGTCATGAAGAGGCTTGGTCTTCCTGCTGACCAGATTCTTGGCAAAAAATGTTATGAGCTGTTCCATGGAACAGAGGAACCCTTTGTAAAGTGCCCTCATCACAAGACTGTTAATACGAAGAAGGCCTATGTTGAAGAGCTTGAGGATCCTCATCTGGGCGGTACGTTCCTCACCTCAAGTTCTCCTATCTTTGATACCACAGGTGAATTCATCGGGTCTGTCCACGTTGTTCGTGATATCTCCGAACTGAAGCAGCTTCAGCAAAAAGTTGGCATGTCAGAAAAAATGGCGGCACTGGGTGAAGTTGCTGCCAGGGTTGCCCATGAGATCAGAAATCCGCTGGTTTCTGTCGGAGGATTTGCGAAGCGTCTTGAAAAAAAGCTTGACGGAAATCTTAAAGAGTATGCCGGGATCATCGTAAAGGAAGTGTCCCGGCTTGAAAGCATTCTCAGAGAGATTCTCGGTTTTGTCAAAGAGGTGCGGCTTGCCCGCGAACAGGTGAATATGAATGATGTTGTTGAGGATATTGTAAGGCTTATGCAGTCTGATATCAGCGAACGCGGGATTAGTCTGCATAAGGAATATCAGCCTGTGCCTGATGTCTTTGTTGATCCGGACAGGACAAGGGAAGCTATCGTGAACATCATTACGAATGCAATGCAGGCTCTTCAGGGCACGGGTACGATAACAGTCAAGACCTATGCTGACGGTAATGACGTTGTCCTTGAGATACGTGACACGGGCAAGGGCATTCCTGCGGCCGAGATGAACTCCATTTTTAATCCATTTTTCACCACAAAAGCTGCAGGCACCGGCCTTGGTCTGGCTATCACTCACAAGATCATACAGGAGCATAATGGAAGGATAGAAGTCGAGAGCGAAATTAATCAGGGTACGGTTTTTAGAGTCTATATACCTATAAAGGAGGCACAAGCATGAAAATTCTTATTGTTGATGACGACCTGAGCATCCTCAGGCTCTACCAGGAGGAACTTGAGGAAGAGGGGTATGAGATCGTTACTGCGGGAACAGGCAAGGAAGGACTGGCAAAGTTTGAGGCTGAAGACTTTGATCTGGTGACGCTTGATATTCATCTCCCTGATATTGATGGCATCAAACTGCTCAGGCAGATGAAAGAGAGAAAACCGAGAATGCCGATTATTATGTCAACAGCGTATGATTACCGTGATGATTTTTCGGTCTGGGCATCAGAGGCATATCTCGTCAAGTCTGCTGATCTTACCGAGATGAAAGCCACGATCAAGAAACTCTCGGGAAAGGAATAATACCATTGATTGTACGACCATCACTGCCCGCATACGGCGGATATACCATAGCGCGGGATGAGAAGATCATCCTGATCAAGGGAGCTGTTCCTGGCGAGCTCGTTGAAGTGAATATTGACGAAAAGAAACGAGACTATATGCTTGCCACGGTCACCCAGGTAATCGAGCCCTCTGAGTTCAGAGTCGAACCAAAATGTCCGGTCTTCGGGATCTGCGGAGGGTGTCATCTTCAGTTCATCTCGTATGAAAAACAGGTGGCCATGAAGGAAGAGGTCCTTGTTGATTCCCTGACACGACTTGGCCGCATCGAGGTGGAGCTTTCGCCATCATTGACTGATGCACAATGGCATTACCGTCACAGGGCCCAGTTCAAGATCTCGAAGGAGGGCACTATAGGCTTCTTTAGAGAGTCTTCAAGAGATGTGGTGCTCTTTGAGACCTGCCCGCTTATGAATGACCGTATCAACGAACTGCTTCAGCGGATCAAAGAAAAAGCCCTTGCATCCGGTCTCAAAGAGATTCACCTATCGGTTGGGGATTCTGCGGCAGCGCTGCTTAAAGGCGATTCTGCAGATTTTGCGTGGAGCGAAGCATTCAGGGAAATTGGGATATCGACCATTGCCTTTAACGATACCCTTGTAGAAGGTTCTGGAACAGTAATGTTCGATTTGAATGGGCTGCAGTATACGGTCTCTCCATGGACTTTTTTTCAGGCGCACTGGAGCCTTAATCTGAAAGTCGCTGAGTTAATTGTCCGTCTGAGCGCTCCACTGGAAGGCAAAAAGGTGCTTGACCTTTATGCCGGAGCCGGTAACTTTTCGCTGCCCCTTGCCCAATATGCAGAAGAGGTTGTTCTCGTAGAGGAGAATCCCTTTGCTGTTGAGGACGGAATAAGGAACCTGAAACGTAATGGTCTGAAGAACTGCAAGTTCGTGAAATCATCTGCAGAGAAATACCGTATTCAAAAGAAGTTCGATACGATAATCCTTGATCCTCCCCGGCCTGGACTGACATCAGAAGTCATCAAGAAAGTGATAGAAATGCCGTCTGATACGATCGTCTATATATCATGCAATCCCTCTACGTTGGCCAGGGACCTGAAGAAACTGAAAGATATCTATGATGTTCAGTCCGTGCAGATGATCGATTTTTTCCCGAACACTTTTCATATAGAGGCTGTTGCTCTGCTGAAACGTAAATGAAATAACAGCAGACTGGCCCGATGATAAACTGAAGGAACTCAGCAGAACGAAATGGTGACAGAACCATCCCGCATGAACGATATCAGGGAGGTGGTAATCTCCCCTAATGAGCTTTCGGCAAGGGCTCATAAGGAACTCTATTCTTTTCAGGACGAACGCTATATCATGAGCGGAACAGATCTCCTTGCATCAATTCTTTCTGCTGCTGAAAAGGGGGCTGACCGCCTGCATATTGCCGTGGATTGGGAGAACCTCCTCAGAGTCGCACTCTGGTCATCTGCAAAGCCTCTGCTGTTTGATGTCCTGCGTCTGCTGAAGAAGTCCGGCGCAGCAGAAACAGAACTTCAGCCGTTCATGAAAGCGGAAATCAGCGATCTCCTGCCCTGGCTTTATTACGGCAGAAAATTCGACATTCTGCGCCGAATCTGCAATGCTGCCAAAATAAGTGCTGAGGCAAAGACCAACAGAAAGGGGCTGCACATATACTGCCATCTTGTTTCAGATGAGAGTCAACGCATTATTGCAAGCAGCCTTTGAAGGTGTTCATGAGCCCCGTGCGGGCTCAAAAAAACCTTGTATATCTTGATTTCCAATTGTTATGCTTAACATGATTAAGGGGAGGATATAGTTGGCAAAAGCAAAGGTATTGCTTGTTGAAGATGATCCTATTCAGGCCTCAGCCACAAAAGAGATACTCAGGAAGGCTGGATATGAGATTCTTTGGGCAGAGGATGGGATAAACGCCATCAAGCTGGTCAAATCAGAAAAGCCTGATATCATAGTTCTTGATGTCATGCTGCCAGGCATGGATGGCTATGAGGTCTGCCGCTGGCTGAAGCTCGATGAGGGCACTAAAGGTATTCCGATCATCATGCTTACGGTCAAGAAGGAACTCTCTGACAAGATCTCAGGCCTGCAGATCGGTGCTGACGACTATCTGCCCAAACCGTACAATGAACTGGAGCTTAATGCCCGCATCTACGCATCACTCCGGACAAAGGCGCTGCAGGATGAACTGAAACTCAAGAACAAACAGCTCGAAGACCTGTTGGACAAGGTCAATTATATGGCGATAACTGATGCGCTCACGGGCCTGTATAACCGGCGACGCTTCCACGATGTATTAACCAGCGAGTATGAGCGGGCGAAACGGTATGGCACACCGTTCTCTCTGGTGATGCTTGATATCGATTATTTCAAAAAGATCAATGATACTTTTGGTCATGATGCAGGTGACGCTGTGTTAAAAGAAGTTTCAGGCATACTTCTGAAGAGCATCAGGGATATTGATACTGCTGCCCGGTACGGAGGCGAGGAGTTTATGGTGGTCCTTCCGAACACGGATAAGGTTAATGCCACGATTGTTGCTGAACGCATGCGCCTGGCAATAGAGAAACATGATTTTACCGGGATTGATCGGATGATATCTGTAAGTATAGGCATTTCTGGAATGCCTGATGCCAAGGCCGAAAATGAAGACAGACTGATACGCTGCTCTGACTTTGCCATGTACCGTGCAAAGCAGCTCGGCAGGAACCGAACGGTCACTGCAGAGTCTGCTGAACTTGATGACATAAAAGAATAGATCGCTCGGCATTTCTCCGTTTTATCGTTCGTTGATGTAATCCCATTAATAGTTAATAATTACATGCATTTATAAATTATGTGATTTTTTAGGGAAGGGGAGGCTTGTGAAAAAGGGTATTTATATAGAGAATACGCCGCTTGAAAGGGCTTTGCAGATATGGCAGGAAACTCTGTCTGAACATATAACCGCTCCGCTGCCTGCTGAATCATTACCTGTGCATGAAACGCTCGGAAGGCTGACTGCTGAAGCGGTCTTTGCCCGTATATCCTCTCCTTCTTATCATTCTTCTGCTATGGATGGATTTGCTGTCCGATTCACCGACACATTCGGAGCGACCGAATCTGAGCCGATTAGCCTTGTCATTCCGGAAAAGGCGATATATGTTGATACCGGAGACCCTGTTCCTGAGAGTTTTAATGCGGTTATCATGATCGAAGACGTGAACCGTAACGAAAAGGGCGGTCGGGATGTTATCGAGATCAGCAAGCCGGTGACTCCCTGGCAGCATGTCAGGGTAATCGGGGAAGATATAGTAAGCACCGAGCTTATCCTTACCGAAAGCCACAGGATACGGCCTGTTGATATCGGAGCCATGCTGTCCGGCGGCCACACGGAAATAAAAGTGAGGAGACGGCCGAGGGTTGCAATAATTCCGACCGGCACAGAACTGATTGAACCGGGGCAGCCGCTTGAAAAGGGCAGCATTATTGAATTTAATTCGCGTATACTTTCATCGCTGGTTGAGCAATGGGGTGGAAAACCAGTTCGCTTCAGTCCTGTTCCGGACAATGTTGAGCAGATCGCAGAAACAGTCAGAAAGGCATGTGAACTGTATGATGTCATTGTGATCAATGCAGGTTCGTCAGCAGGCTCTGAAGACTATACGGCAAAGGCCATAGCAGCACTTGGAAAGGTTCTGCTGCACGGCGTTAACATTAAGCCTGGCAAGCCGGTCATTCTCGGTTGGGTTATGGACAGACCCGTGCTCGGCATACCGGGGTATCCAGTTTCAGCGTATATAACATTCGATCTGTTTGGCAAAGCGCTCATCCATGCCTTGCAGGGGATAGAAGCGCCTCCAGCAGAGGTGATGAAGGCGCAGCTGTCGCGGCAGGTTGCCTCTTCGCTCGGCCAGGAGGAGTTTCTGCGTGTGAAACTCGGCCGGGTCAATGAGAAGATCATTGCTACGCCGGTAAGCAGGGGTGCCGGTGTGCTTATGTCTCTGGTGCGGGCGGATGGCTTTGTGAGGATACCTGCCATGTCAGAAGGGTGCGGCGCCGGGAGTGAGGTTGATGTTGAGATGCTGCGGGGAAAGGACGAAATAGAGAATACCATCGTATGTATAGGCAGCCACGACAATGCCCTTGACCTGCTTTCGAATCAGCTCAGAAGAACGTATCCGAAATATTCACTTTCTTCTGCGCATGTTGGCTCCATGGGTGGCATTATAGCTCTGAAAAAAGGCGAAGCGCATATTGCCGGAACCCACCTGCTTGACGAGACAACCGGCGAATATAATGTTTCGTTTATGCAGAGACTGCTGAAGGACAGAAAAATGCTCCTCATCAATCTCGTGTATCGGGAACAGGGATTCATGGTAATCAAGGGCAATCCAAAGCGTATCAAGAATATCGAAGATCTTTTGCGGGACGACGTATGCTTTATCAACCGGCAGGGAGGTTCCGGCACGCGACTGCTGACCGACAAACATCTGAGAGAAAAAGGCATATCACCCGGGCTCATAAAGGGTTATGACCGTGAGGAATATACGCATATGGGAGTGGCATCTGCAGTCCTCACAGGGATTGCTGACACAGGCATAGGCATACTTGCTGCGGCGAATGCCTTGGGGCTGGAGTTCATACCAGTTGCAAAGGAGCGCTACGACCTTGCGATCCCCATGGACTTTATTCAGATGCCGCAGATAGCGGCTCTGCTCGATATTATCAGAAATAATATGGAGTTCAGGTCATCTGTTGAAAGGCTGGGAGGATATGATGTCTCTGATATGGGAGCGGTAATGTATGAGTCATAGGCCGCTTGCATTTACTCTTGATCTGGAACTTGCGCATCCCTCATCCGAGGATAGGCTTGCTGATGCAGAGCGTTTGAAAGAGACTCTCAAGAGATTAGGACTTTCCCCGGTCTCTCTCTCTCTTGATCTGCTTAGAAGACTTCCTGATGCATTGAGAAAACAAAATTTTTCTGTAACTGCAGTAATAGGTCATGATGAACATGGGTTCAGAGTTCTGGATATTAACAGCCGCAAAATATACGGCATTGCTCTGGATATCGGAACCACAACCCTTGAGTGCGCGCTCTTTGAGCTTGAAACAAGGAAAAGACTTGATGTTTCTGAAAGAGAGAACCCGCAGATTCATTTCGGAACAGATGTACTCTCCCGTGCACAGCTGGCAATGATTGGCAAGGGCGAAAATCTTACAACGTTACTGAGAGATGGTGTGAACAGCCTTGTCCTGGATATCTGCAGAAAAAATGGTGTTCGGGCAGATGATGTTTATGTAATGACTGTTGCCGGAAACACTATTATGTCCCATTTCTTCCTTGGTCTCAATGTCAGGAACATCCCTGTTGCTCCCAATACGCCTGCATTGAGCGGCGCTGTATTCTGCGCAGCGGATGAGATCGGCTTATCAATTAATCCGGCTGGAATTGTTTATGTTCTTCCGAATGCGGGAAGTTATGTTGGCGGTGATATCATCAGCGGCATGATATGCACGGAAATGCTCGAACAGGAAGACCCTGTCCTGTTCATGGATGTGGGTACGAATGTGGAGATCACGCTGGGCTGCAGGCACTGGATAATGGTAGGAGCCGGAGCTGCAGGCCCTGCTCTTGAAGGCGGTGTTGCTGATATCGGGAAAAAAGCTGAGAAGGGTACGATCAGCAGCGTTGTGATTGATCGTAAAACCAAAGAACCTAAACTGACGGTCATCGGCAGCGGAACACCAGAAGGTATCTGTGGATCAGGGCTTATAGATCTTGTTTCTGAGCTCTATGCAACAAAAATTATTGATCAGGCCGGCAAATTCAGCACGCAGGAAAAGGGTGTGGTGATGAAAGACGGGATTCCTGCATATCTGGTTTATAGCTCACCCGACAGAGAGCTGCTTTTTACTGAGCACGAGCTGCAGAACTTTCTTCGCTCCAAGGCCGCCATGTTCGCCTTTCTTTATGTGTTTCTGAGGCTTGTCGGCATGAGGATCGCGGATATTGGAAAGATCTATGTGTCCGGTGCATTTGGTTGCGGTATAAATATAGAGAGCGCTGTTAATATCGGCATGCTTCCTGACATCCAGAGGGACAAGATCGTAATGTTAGGTAACTCTTCACTAAAGGGCGCTTCCATGATTCTTATTGACAGCTCTTTGCTGGCTGAGGTTGAAGAGATTCAGTCCCTGATAACCTACCGGGAGATGAGCGAGGATGCTGATCTCCTGAACGTGCTCCAGGGGGCACTTTTCATCCCGCACACGAATCCGGAGATGCTCAAAGTATAGGACAAACCTTATCCCTTCTTTTCGATCTGTTGTAAATAGCGGCTGAATTCCATCTCAAAGTGACTGCTGAAGATTCCTTTCCCTATCTGATCTCTAATGCTGGTTAAATTCCAGAATCTTACCTCGTCGATTTCATCGGTATTGAAATGCACCTTTCCATCGCAGATGCATGAGAAGGTGCTTACCAGCTCTGACTCGCGGTGATTCCTGAATATATAGCGGTACAGAAACCGGAGGCCTGGTTCGGAGATGCCGATTTCTTCCTTCATCTCCCGAACTGCAGCATCAATAACAGTCTCTCCAGGATTGACATGCCCTCCGACCGAGGTGTCCCATCTGCCCGGCGCTATATCTTTGTTCGTCGAACGCTTTTGAAGAAGGAGGTCTCCCTGACGGTTAAAGACCATCACATGGACTACGCGGTGAATAAGGGATGGGTTGTTATGCAGGTCAGAGCGAGTACCATGACCGGTTACGCGACCTTCGGTATCGACTGTTTCGAAGATCTCCTCGTCCGAAGACATGTCAGATCTTATTTGCTGTCCGATTGGCAACAAAAGAATCGATGCTATTCTTGAAATCAGGGTCGAGATAGCGGAATCGGATACCATAGCGTGGTACATCAGCACTATTGTCTGTCCGCATGATCTCACCGTCAGCGGCTATTTTTCCAAAGCCAGGCAGAAAGAATGAACAGGTCAGCAGATCGCCTTTGGTGAGCGGCTTGTCTGTTTCGATCATCATACCGGTGGAGCTGATATCACGGGACGAACAGAAGAACGGTTCATTGTCAAGGCTGCCTTTGATGGATATCCTCAGGAGGACGCGATAGCTCTGCCTCTGGGGTATGGCAAGGAGTTTTGTCACTTTTTCTGTAAGCTGACCGGAATGGAATGGCTTCGTGATATGGGCATTGGCTCCGCATCGCGTGGCACGTTCAAGACAGTCAGGATCATTGTTGCAGGTCATAATGATAGATACCTGTCTGAGATCTGCATCTTTTCGTATCGATGCACAGAGTTTGTCTCCGCTCATGTCAGGTAGATCAAGAGATATGACCATGAGATCAACCTGATGCTCTCTATGCATTGAAAGGGCTTTATGCCCAGTTGATGCTGCAAATAACTCGAAGCTGACTCTGTTGAGGATTGTCTTTTCGCGTTCGAGCATACCTTCCAGATTGTCCACAATAAGAATTTTCTTTCTCATGAGATAATTTTACCATGAACCGATCTGCTTTTTTGCGTTCTCCTGGAATAAATCAGATAAAGCAATAATACATAATTGACTGTAACTCCTGTTAGTCCAAACATTGTTGTCAACATCGTTGACATGCTCTGCACCGGCTGATAATATGAAGTCAGAAGCACAGTAAATATATATTTTGGAGGGCAGTTATGAAGCTTTCATTACAGCTTACGGCGCGCAACTTTGAGCTCACCGATGCCATCAAGTCGGAAATCACGGAAAAGGTCGAGAAGCTCGAAAACTTCTGCGACCAGATCATGAAATGCAGAGTTGTCGTTGAATCCCCGCATCGTCATTCGCACGACGGTAAACTATACAACGTCAATATAGACCTTAAGGTTCCGGGAGCAGAAATAGTAATAAAGCGTGAACCGAATGAGGATCTGTACGTAGCCATCAGGGATTCATTCAATGCCGCAAAACGCAAGATCGAGGAATTCATGGCCCAGCAGCGCAGGGAAGTGAAACATCATGAGGAGACGCCACAGGGAAAGATAGCATCGCTGTTCCTTGATAAGGGATACGGTTTTCTCAGCAAGCTGGATGGCACAGAGGTATATTTTCATGAGAATAGTGTGCTGAACAAAGGCTTTGAAAAACTCAAGATCGGCATGAAGGTCCGTTTTGCCGAAGAGATGGGCGCTAAGGGCCCGCAGGCAAGCAGCGTTACGGTATTATAGGAGTCATTCGCTAATAAATCTGCGACAGGCGGAAGGAATAAGATCGCCCCTCACCCACTTTATCAAAGAGTCCTGCAGGCCTTTGGGATTCTTTGATAAGAGGAGGACAGAGGTGACTTGATCGTTGATAGCATCGTGTTTTTTGCTCCATAAATATATGAGGGGAAGTTTGACTGAATAGCTCCTTTATGAAGATGAAGATATTTCCAAAGACCCTTTTGATCGTGGTTTCTATCGCAGTGATACCGCTTCTTATTGCCCTATTAATTGCCTATAGCATTGCAGAGAAGACACTTACGGAACATATCCTGAGGGAGCTCGAGGCCATAGCGCATATCCAGGAACACAGGGTAGAGGACGGCATTCTCAGACTGAAGGAAAGGCTTGATCTTGTCAGAAGCAGGGTCCCTGCCCTTGTTGCGATCGAGCGCTTTTATGAGACCGGCGAAAAAGCACAGCAGGACATAGCTATTTCTGCTTTGGCTGGAGCAAAGGCAGCAATAGACGAGATCAAGATCATCTCGATACTCAGCATGAACGGCAGAGTTGTTGCCTCTACTGATAGTGCTCTGCATGACAAAGACTTTTCAAAAGAAGAATTCTTTGTTAGCGGTTCTCATGGTTACTACCTTGACAGCTTTGCCTTCAGCAACACAGGTGAGGTCGTTATGAATCTTGCCTGTCCTGTGGAATATCAGGGCCGCCGCCTGGGTGTTCTAGTGATCGAATCGTCCCCTGACGCGATAACTGCCCTTACGCGCGATTATACCGGTCTCGGCAAAACAGGCGAAGCGCTCCTTGCCCGTAAAAATAAGGATGGTAATGTCCTCTACATCACTCCTCTCCGCTTTGATCGGGATGCTGCGCTGAAAAGAACTGTGCCGTGGGGCAAGGCAGCGAAGCCGATTGTGCAGGCTCTCCTGAAACAGGAGAGCGTTCTGGAGGATGAGCTCGATTATCGCGGTGAACATGTCTTTGCTGCAACACGACACATAAAAGAGACCGATTGGGGGCTCGTCGTAAAGATGGACCGTGCTGAGGTTTTTAACCCGCTTGAGCAGATGAGATACCTGTTTATCTCTCTTGTCGTTGTTACAGCAATTCTTGTGGTTCTTGTGGCATTCCTGGTCAGCGGCAAAGTCGTCAAGCCGATAGTGCAGCTCTCCTCAGTTGCCGGGAAGATTAGCGAGGGAGACCTTCTACTGCGTGCAGAGGTCACCTCTGGTGATGAGATCGGAGAGCTTCAGCAGTATTTCAATAAAATGACGGATGACCTGACAGCAGCAAATGCTTTTCTGGATCAGAAGGTCAAGGACCGTACTGCCGAGCTTTTTGAGGTGAACCGCAGTCTCATCTTGGAGGTTCAGGAACGGATGGAGGCCGAGCGGAAGCTGCTGCACGATGAGGCACGGCTGAAGGTGCTGCTTGACATAGCCCAGTTTCGTTCCAAAGACATACAGGAGATGCTGGATTTCACCCTGCATGAGGTGATACGTCTCAGCAGAAGCAGAATAGGATACATATATTTCTACGACGAACAGAAACAGGAATTTACGCTGAACAGCTGGTCAAAGGATGTCATGACGCAGTGCCTGGTCATGGAGAAAAAGACCTGCTATGAGCTTGGCAAAACAGGTATCTGGGGAGAGGCTGTGCGGCAGCGGAAACCTATCATGCTGAATGATTTCCCGGCATCGCATAGTCTGAAAAAAGGCTATCCTGAGGGACATGTGCCGCTCCTGAAGTATCTCACTGTCCCGGTCTTCCGGGAGGACAGGATCGTAGCAGTGGTGGCTGTGGCCAACAAGGAGACTGACTATACTGAGGATGATGTGAAGGAGCTGACGATCATCATGGATGCTGTGTGGCAGATAGTTGAGCGGCAGGAGGCTGAGCGGGAGCTTGCCCGATATGCTACGGCACTGGAACGCAGCAACAAGGAACTCGAACAGTTTGCGTACGTTGCATCCCATGACCTGCAAGAACCGTTGCGCAAGATTGCAAGCTTTACCGAGCTGCTCTCGAGCCGGTACCGTGGCAAACTTCTTGATGAAAAGGCAGACACTTTCATGGAGTTTATCGTGGATGGTGCCAGGCGCATGCAGCGGCTGATCAACGATCTGTTGACTTTTTCACGAGTGATGACCCAAGGCAGAGAATTTACGAAGACAGACTGCAATCTTGTGCTCAGCAAAGTGCTGCAGGACCTTGATCTGTCGATACGGGAAAATAATGCGGCGATAAGCTGCGGCACTTTGCCGGTGGTTATCGCGGACCAGACGCAGATGGCCCAGTTATTTCAGAATCTTATCGGTAATGCGATCAAGTATCACGGAGAGGATCAGCCCAGGGTGGAGATATCTGCTGAGCTGAAGGGTCAAGATTGGCAGTTTTCGATCACGGACAACGGGATAGGGATAGCGCAGGAGTTCTATGACCGGATCTTTGTTCTTTTTCAGCGTCTGCATGCAAAGACTGAATACACCGGCACGGGTATAGGGCTCGCTGTCTGCAAAAAGATCGTCGAGAGACATAGAGGAAAAATTTGGGTGGAGTCAGCACCAGGCAGGGGTTCAACCTTCTTCTTTACCATTCCGGCGTCAATGTCATCCGAACGGCAGACGTAACAAGTTCATGGGATTATTGCAAAGCAGTTTGATCTGGCTATTGTCAGAATATCTATAGAACACCTATAATACAAGGGCTAAAAGGGCATACTATAGCGTTGGGAGAAGGAATATGAACGAACAAAATCAGATAGATATACTGCTTGTTGAAGACGATGCTGGTGATGTTGCTCTCACCCGGGAGGGGTTGGAATCTGCAAAAATGCTGATCCAGCTCAATACCGTGGATGATGGCATAAAGGCCTTGCAGTATCTCAGGAAGGAGCCTCCTTATCAGGATGCGTCCCGTCCGGACATTATCCTGCTCGATCTCAATATGCCGCGAAAAGATGGCAGGGAGACGCTGAAGGAGATAAAGGCTGATGCGAATCTTCGCAGTATCCCGGTTGTTATTCTTACCACGTCCGAGGCTGAGAGCGACATTGTAAAATCCTATGACCTCGGTGCGAATTGTTATATTACAAAGCCGGTCGGATTCGCAGAATTTGTCGAGGTTGTCAAATCCATTGAATCGTTCTGGTTCACTATCGTGAAGATGCCGTCTAAGTCATGACATTTTAGAGAGTTTGGAGACAACGCTGCGTATGAATGAAATGATACACCTCCTGCTTATAGAGGATGACGAAGGTGATGCGTATCTGATCAGGGAAATGCTATCGGAAACTGCTCAGGATGTTCTTATCAAGCAGACCGGCAGACTTTCCGCAGCCGCAGAAAAATTGGCAGCCGGAGGCTTTGATATTGTCCTTGCAGATCTCGGTCTGCCCGATAGCCATGGTCTTCAGACGGTCAGGAGTCTCTGCGAGAAGTTTAAAAATCTTCCCCTCATCGTGCTTACAGGATTGTCTGATGAAAAGGTCGGCATGCAGGCGCTTCAGGAGGGGGCCCAGGATTATCTGGTCAAAGGACAGATTAGCGGCGGGCTTCTCACCAAGGCCATTCGTTACTCCATTGAACGTAAGCGGATCAGCAATGAAAAAGAGCAGCTTATTGTTGAACTGCAGGATGCCCTTGTAAAGGTGAGGGTCCTGCAGGGACTGCTCCCTATCTGCAGCAGCTGCAAGAAGATTCGTGATGACAAGGGCTACTGGCAGCAGATCGAGGGATATATCAGCGAGCATTCAGAGGCTGAGTTCAGCCACGGTATCTGTCCTCCCTGCGCTGAAAAGCTGTATCCGAGTATTTTCCCAAAGAAAGAATAGCATGAAGAAGATTTCGGTTCTTCTAAGAAAAAGGAACGGAATTGCCTGCCTTACTCTCAACAGGCCTGAAGTCCTCAATACTATCAACAAGGAGATGCTCGTTAGACTTGGGAATCTCCTTGATTCGTTGAGCGATGACGACTCGGTCCGCGGCGTTATTATCACGGGTGCAGGAGACAGGGCCTTTTCTGCCGGAGCTGATATAGGATTTTTTAGTTCTGCTTCCCCCCTCGAAGTGAGACGCCGCGCCCAGATCGCCGTAGAGACCTATTCCCGTATCGAAAATCTTGGAAAGCCTGTAATCGCGGCTATCAACGGATATGCCCTTGGCGGCGGCCTTGAACTGGCTGAGGCCTGCACCCTTCGCGTTGCTGTCAATACCGCAAAGCTTGGCCATCCAGAGGTGCGCATCGGCGCAGTTGCAGGCTGGGGAGGAACAACTCGCCTTCCGCGGCTTATAGGAAAAGGGCGTGCTGCAGAGATGCTTCTTACGGGCAAGATGGTCAGTGCTGAAGAGGCGTTGGGTATGGGATTGGTGAACAGGGTTGTTGAACCAAAAAATCTTATGAAAGAAGCAGAGGCACTCTTGAAGGAGATTCTGAATCAGGCTCCGTTTGCAGTCAGGATGACCTGGGAAGCAGTGCACCGTGGATTAGATATGTCTCTCGATGAATCTGCCCGCCTTGGCACGGATTACTTCGGGCTCGTCGCTGCAACAGACGATTTCAAAGAAGGCACGAACGCCTTTCTGAAAAAGAAGAAGCCGCTTTTCAGAGGGTGTTAGTCAGAAGCCGTATTCCTTCCATCTGCTGTCCACAAGCTTTTTGATCTCATCCGACATCCAGATCTCATCAGGCCAGTCGCGTGTCATGCCTTCCTCGCGTGTTTTCCGTGTCGCATCAATACCCATCTTCGCGCCGTAGCGCGGGAAATTGGCTGCATGGTCAAGGTCGTCAAGCGGGCCTTCTGAGATAACCACATCCCGTCTCCAGTCAACATTGTTCAGCACACGCCAAGCAGTGTAAGAAAGATCCTGAACGTCAACGTCCTCATCAACTACGATGATCAGCTTAGCAAACATCATCTGGCCTTTGCCCCAGAGACCGTTGATGATCTTCTTTGCATGGCCGGGATAGCTCTTCTTTATAGAGACAAGAACAAAATTATGGAAGACGCCTTCCATCGGTAGATTGATGTCCCTGATCTCGGGTGAATCGAGTTTCATGAGCGGCAGGAATATTCTCTCTGTTGCCTTGCCCATGTAACAATCCTCCATGGGAGGCTTGCCCACAACCGTGGCAGGATAGATCATATCTTTCCTATGTGTGATGCAGGTTGCATGGAACACAGGATAATTATCAGCTGATGAGTAGAAGCCCGTGTGGTCGCCAAAAGGACCTTCAATGCGCTGTTCACCTGGTTCGATATATCCCTCTATAACCAGTTCACTGTTTGCCGGAACCTCGATATCTGACGTGATGCACTTGACCATCTCGACCGGCTCCTTCCGCAGAAATCCCGCAAACAGCATTTCGTCAATGGACTCCGGCAGGGGAGCGCTTGCAGAATATATCACCGCAGGGTCGCCGCCAACCGCAATCGCAGCCGGCATTCTTTGGTTCAGCTTTTTGTATTTATCATAGTGCCGAGCTCCGTCCTTATGAATATGCCAGTGCATGCCTGTTGTGGTCTTGTCGTAAATATGAATGCGGTACATGCCGCAGTTCGGCCTGCCTGTCTCAGGGTCTTTCGTAAATACCATGGGAAAGGTAATGAATCTGCCTTCATCTGTCGGCTGTCCGTCGCCCGGCCATGTCTTGAGCACAGGAAATTTTGAAAGATCAGGATTGTCTTTTTCGATCACTTCCTGACAAGGGGCATGCTTAATAGTTTTCGGAAGATATTTGGAGAGCTCAAAGAGCTTGGGAAGCATCGCGAGTTTCTCCATCAGTGTTTTAGGCGGTGACTGGTGCAGAAGTTCCTCAATCCTTTTTCCGACATCATCAAGATGATTCACTTCGAGTGCGAGGCTCATGCGCTCAAAAGAACCGAAAATATTTGTCACAACAGGGTACGCAGAGCCGTTTACGTTTTCAAAGAAGAGTGCCTTGCCTCCGTCTGGTGACTTGCACATGCGGTCTGTTATCTCTGATATTTCGAGCAGCGGGTCAACTTTGGCAGTAACTCTATGGAGAAGTCCTTTGTTTTCAATAACTTTTATGTAATCTCTTAAATCCTTGTATGACATCTCAGCCTCCTTTGATCGTAAAAGTGTATAATAGCATATCTATTTGGACTGCTGACAGCCATAGAAAAGGCTATAAATCCCGTCATTTCGTTCGAGAATCTACGGAAAAATATTGATATTTTTTTATAACGTCCTGAAATTAAACTAAAATCTTCTTGACAATGATCTATCTCCTTAATATAATTAAGAAAATTCCTCACTGGGAGACGTGTAATGACAAAGGCTGATCTTGTGGATGCGATTTTCGAGAAGGTAGGCTTGTCCAAGAAAGAGGCGCAGGACATTGTCGAAATCCTTTTTGATACCATGAAACAGACTTTCTCGGAGGGAGAGTCTATAAAGATGTCAGGTTTCGGCACCTTTCATGTGCGCAAAAAGATGTCCAGGAGAGGCCGTAATCCCAAGACTGGAGAGGAGCTCGAAATTACACCGAGGAGAGTTATCACCTTCAGAGTCAGCAACCAGCTGAAGGAAGAGATAGAGAAGATAGATGCATAAGCACGCGAGTGAGAGGATAAAACCTCAACAACTGGCAGTTCCTGACAAACTCTTTTATAAGATCGGGGAGGTTAGTAAAATAACTGGCGTTGAATCGTACGTATTAAGATATTGGCAGACAGAGTTCCCGTTTCTGAATCCCCGCAAAAACAAGTCAGGTCAGCGGGTGTATGTGAAAAAGGATCTCGAAGTTGTCCTGATGGTGAAAAAAATGCTCTATCAGGAACGGTACACGATCGAGGGAGTAAGGAAGAGGTTTGAAGACGGTGTACAGACCCCTGCAGAGATAAAGCCTGCACAGGAAGCAAAGCCGGCAATCATGAAGAACCCTGCCGAAACCATAGCTTTTTTCAAGAAGCGGCTGAAACAGATCGCAGACAGCATCAAGTAAACGGGGCGTAGCGCAGCCTGGTAGCGCACTCGCTTGGGGTGCGAGTGGTCGCAAGTTCAAATCTTGTCGCCCCGACCACACAGAGCTCGGTCAATCTTTTGTTAATTCAAAGGGTTGACCGAGTTTTTATTTCTGAAGTGCGATATGATAGCGCTCGTTTTTGCTGTGTTGATATTGTCCTGAAATATCCTATTTATATAGACTACTTTGGCTTGACACTCAGACTAATTTATCTTGACTCACCCGGCGATATCAACTATACTTTTTTTTAGAATTTCAAGCTTGTAGCTATCTCTTTCTTTGTTGATATTGCAGTGTTTTTTGAATCTGATACTAAACCGGATCTAAGTTAAATCTATATTATGGAGGGAAGGTTAATTATGAAGAAGCTTATCTGTTTATTGTTGGTTCTGTTTGTGGCTTCCTGCGGAAGTGACAAGACTGCAAGCATTTCTCCGGATACATCAAAAGAGGTGAGTGGCGCGAAGATTACGGTCCAGTCTGTTCTCGCAAAAATGGAAAGTGGAAGATATAGGGAAGGAGAATTGCTTGTCAAGTTCAAGACGGGGGTCCTGTCAGCATCCTCAGTAAGGGCGCATCAGTCACTTGGTGCATCGTCGATGAGATCATACAGACTTATTCCGAATCTTGAGCATGTGAAGCTTCCCAAAGGCCTTTCTGTCAGGGATGCTGTTGTTAATTATATGTCACAGCCTGATGTCGAGTATGCGGAACCAAATTACATAAGACGATCTGCTACTACTATGCCGAGTGATCTTTATTTTGGGCAGCAGTGGGCATTAAGGAATACCGGTGCCTTTGCAAGCGGCACGTTGGGTGCAGATGCGAGGGTTGCAGATGCTTGGGACATAAGCAGGACAACCAGCGCCGTGATTGCAGTTGTAGATACCGGTATAGATTATAATCATGTAGATCTCGTTGGCAATATATACACAAACCCTGTTGAGATTTTCAATAATTCTGTTGACGATGACGGCAATGGAAAGATAGATGATTGGAGAGGATGGAATTTTGTAAGTAATAGCAATGACCCAATGGATGATAATGGTCATGGTACTCATGTTTCCGGCATAATCGGCGCAACCGGCAATAATGGGGTTGGGGTGAGTGGTGTGCTCTGGAACGTTAAAATTATGCCGCTGAAGATTCTTGATTCTCACGGTGAAGGAACTGTATCAGATTCAATTGCTGCCATTCAATATGCAGTAGCAAAAGGAGTGAGAATCATAAATGCCAGTTACGGTGGAAGCGACTATTCCGCTGCCGAGTTCGATGCGATAAATGCTGCGAATACTTCGGGGGCTCTTTTGATTGCTGCAGCGGGCAACGGTGGCAGTGACGGCTTAGGTGACAACAATGACCATACGCCTGAATATCCTGCAAGTTATTCACTCCCTAATATCATTTCCGTGGCCGCAACGGATCAAAATGACAGGAGGGCAACGTTTAGTAATTTTGGACTGAATTCTGTTCATGTTGCTGCCCCTGGTGTTTATATTCTGAGTACGATTCCCCAGGGCACGTCATTTAGTATGTGCTCGGGTTCTCCTTATCCGGGGTACGATTTCTGTGAAGGCACCTCTATGGCTGTCCCCCAGGTATCGGGAATAACCGGGTTGCTCTACAGTTACTATACGAACTTTACCCAGGCGCAGATACGGGCAACGGTTCTTCGGTATGTCGACGTGTTGCCGACACTCCAGGGATGGATAATGACGGGCGGGCGAGTCAATGCATACCGGGCGCTCTCATCACTGCTCTCGCCAACTGCTCTTACAGCAATTTCAAAATCTCCCACGACGATAACGCTTTCATGGTCTGATAATGCAACAGGAGAGGACGGCTACCGAATCGAGAGATCAACATCGGGAGGACCTTTTATTCAGATCGGACCAGTCGGCCCCAACAGTTCAGGCAATGCCTCCTTCACTGATGCGGGCCTTCAGCCCACAACAACCTATACCTATCGTGTTAGGGCATTCAATAACATTGGAGAGTCTCCCCTGATGTCCAATGAAGCGTCAACGACAACCCTTGCGGTTGAGCCGGTTGTTCCGGTTCAGACGAGTGGTGATGGAGGAGGCTGTTCAATAGGCCCGCGGCAGAACGCTGCCTCAACAGCCGGTAATATCGCAGTTATGCTGATACCACTGATTGTCGTGGTGATAATGAGGCGAAAAAAGAAGTAATAAACTGAAAAGCCTGCTCATCGCTAAAAAGAGAGAGGCATTATATACATACCTGATTCTTGTTTCCATGGTCACTGTATATCATGCCTTTTCTTTTGGCGTGTTTAGATACCTGCTTCCGTTTTTTCTTGTTGCGGTTCCTTATCGTGTGGCGGGAAGCATCAATATCAAATTTAGTATGCGTGATAGCATTCTTGGCGTCTTACTATCGGCACTTATCCTGCTTCCCTTCTGGTTTATTGTGATCGCGGTCGGCAACCGCTTTCAAGCGCTACCGCTGCAGGTTCTTTTTTATCAGCTCCTTGGAGTTTGCTTCTCTGAGGAGGTTTATTTCCGAGGTTTTCTTCAGGAAAGTCTCGGAAATAACATGAGGGGGGTTTTCTTGACGAGCATTCTATTTGCCATTATCCATTTACCGCAATGGATATTCAATGGTGACTGGTATTCTCTGATGACTTTTTTCCCATCATTGGTGATGGGGTATTTATACATGCAGACCTCTAATATTCTGCCTTCTGTTATTTTCCACTTTGCAGCAAATATCCTATTTCTGGGATTCTTTATGTATAAGCCTTGATCAGCCTTCTCTACAATCTTCTTCTGAAGAGAGCAAAGAAATATTCCCTGAGCTTTTCATGAACGGGACGCTTATGCCACTCTTGAAGGTCTATTTTCTCTGAGCGCGCCATGTCATCGTAGAAAATACCGGTCATCTTTTTACCAAAGGCGCTGTCCATGATCCCGACATTCCCCTCATCATTTCGGCGTAATGACCGGAAATCGAGATTCGCAGAGCCGATTATTGACCAGATTTCATCAAAAACAGAGGTCTTTGCATGGAGGATCACGCCATTATAGGTGTAGATCTCTATGCCTGCCTTCAGAAGTCTGGAGAAGAAGGCCCGTGCGGCAAAGTGCGCTGCAGATATATCGGAGACTCCCGGCAAAAGCAGTTTCACGTCAACTCCCCGTGAGACAGCGGCTTCAAGGATATGCACCATGCGCCTACTCGGCGTGAAGTAGGCAGTGGTCAGGTAAATGCTCTTTTGCGCGCTGTTGATGCTGTAATAAAGAATCCTGCGCATTTTTCTTCTGCCCTTTGCTGAACTTGCAAAGATAGGCAGCACCGGCACGCCCTGTTCGGGCATCACAACATCCAGACGTGGCTCAATCGGGTTTCCCTTCCATATCTCCCAGCTTTTCCTGAACTCGTCTAACAGCTTATTGACAATTGGACCTTTGAGAAATATTCCTGTATCGCGCCATCCTTTCCCTTTCCTCAGCCTGTAGTATCCGCGATATTCATTGGCAATGTTAAGTCCGCCGGTAAAGGCTTTTTCGCTGTCGATAATGATGAGTTTTCTGTGGTCTCTCTGCATATAGAGAAAAGGTGTGGTCCAGGCAAAAGGCCTGGAAGCGCGTATATGAACGCCTGCCTGCCTCAGTTCCTTCCAGAAAGACTCTGGTGTGCAGAGTGAGCCGAAATGATCGTAAATAAGGCAGACAATGACCCCTTCTTTTGCCTTGTTCTTGAGAATATCGGCCAGCTCCGTGCCTGTTTCATCATTGCGAAAGATATAGAACTGCAGGCATATAAGCTCTGTTGCTTCCCGGACGGCATCAAATATGCCTTGAAAGGACTCCCTGTCTTTCCAGACAAGGGTTACCTCATTGCCATCGGTAAAGGGCAAACCGAAGATCTTCTGAATGCTTTTTATCGAGAAGGGAGAAGAAGTTGCTATGCTTTTCATAATAGATAATTGCTGAAAGATCTTGAGCCTGTCAATCGCAAATATGAAAAATATTTAATGATATCTTTTGTGGATAATTAGTGGTTGATTGGTTAGACTAAAGAAGTAAATAAAAGCAAGATACAAGCGGGGTTATTTATACATGCATATCGCAGCAAAGAATATAAAGGAAGCGGACTGTAACTGTGATGTCTTGATCCTTCCCTTTGTTGAGGGCAGCCAAAATCCCTATGCCAGTCTTAAACCTTCGGTCAGAAGGCTCATCGAGAAGATCAGAAAAAAGAATTTCAAGGGCAGCCTTAATGAAGTCCTGCTTGTGCCTGCGCCTGAAGATGTCAAGCCTGAAAGAATATTATTTCTTGGACTGGGCAAGAAAGAAGTAGTGACCGCAGAAAAGATTCGGCAGGCAGGAGGCAAAGCCCTTTCCTGTCTTCGCGACATGGAGATGAAGAAAACTGCTCTCTCTACGCTGGTCTTTGGTCACCTTCAGCAATCTCCTGTACATTTTATCGAGGGAGCGCTTCTTGGTCTTTATACGTATAAGAAATACAAGACCGATAATCATGGCAAAACGATAGATTCGTTCGTCCTGATCTCAAAGCCTTCAAAGGATCTTTCCCTCAGCATCCGAAAAACAGAGGTGATTGCGGCTGCTGCTGCCTTTGCAAAAGACCTGGTGAATGCTCCTGCCAATGATATGACACCAACTGATCTTGCAGATGCAGCCTGTTCCCTGAAGCAAAAGAAGCTCTCCGTCAAAGTCCTTGAAAAAAAGGATATTCAAAAGATCGGTATGGGAGCATTTTTGGCCGTATCTCACGGATCAAGGGAACTACCGAAATTCATCGTGGCAGAATATCGGGGCAGCAGAAAGCCTCCAGTTGTATTGATCGGCAAGTCTATCACCTTTGACAGTGGAGGTCTTTCGCTGAAGCCTTCTGACGGCATGGAAAAGATGAAATACGATATGGCAGGAGGCGCGGCGGTTCTCGGCGTCATTAAGGCTGCTGCGGAACTCAAACTGCCTGTGCATCTCATATGCCTGCTTCCTGCCACGGAGAATCTGCCGGGAGGCAATGCTGTAAAGCCTGGTGATGTTGTCAGGTCGATCAGCGGGAAGACTGTTGAGATCGCGAACACTGACGCAGAGGGAAGGTTGGCAGTTGCTGACGCTATCGAGTATGCAAAGCGATTCAAGCCCAGGGCAATCATCGATATTGCTACGCTTACCGGCGCATGTGCAATTGCCTTTGGCGGCGAGGTCGCTGCAATGATGGGTAATGACAGAAAGCTTCTGGATGAGCTCAGGAAGGCCGGCGAGGAGACCTATGAGCGGGTATGGGAACTTCCTCTTTTTGATGAGTACAAAGAATATCTCAAGAGCGATATCGCTGATATCAGGAATATCGGCAACAGAACAGGCTCACTTATGGCTTCCGCATATTTTCTTTATGAATTTGCAGGACAGTCTCCCTGGGTGCATATTGATATCGCAGGGACTGCGTGGGTGGAAAAGGACCGGCCTTACGTACCAAAGGGTGCATCGGGCATCGGAGTGCGACTTTTACTAAATCTGATCGAGAGGGTGCAATGAAACTATCCAAGCTTTTCTGGATTATATTCTTTCTTCTTGTTCCGACCTTTGCGTCTGCCTGGGGGCCATTGACCCACATCTATCTTGGCAATGAGTTGTTCTCTTTTGGTGCCCTGATTCCCGCCGGCGTTCTTGAGCTTATGAGGAGATACCGAAAGGACTTTCTCTACGGAAATATCATGGCAGATATTATTATCGGGAAAAAGTATCTTCCTGACAGCAAGAGTTCTCACAACTGGGACGTGGGCTTTGATCTTCTCAAGGCTGCAAAGACGTCACAGCAGAAGGCATTTGTGTACGGATACCTCTGCCATCTCGCATCGGATACTGTTGCCCACAATTCCTATACTGTGGATAAGAAGAATATTGGTCATACTCTCCTTGAGATGAAGGCAGACAGTATCATCGACAAAAAATACTGGTTTCAGGCTATGCTGATCGACAGAAAAACCCAGGTGCGCAATGACCACTTCCTCGAAAACTCGCTTGAGCGCTTCCTCTTTTCATTTAAGACGAATAAGAGGATCTTCAAGGGTATGGTCTTCTTTTCGTTTATGAATCAGCAGAAGATCGGTGATTTTATTGACAGGAGGCTGGTCACGTCCATGCCTGATCGTGATGCCATAGAGCTGCTGCACCAGGAGTCCCTCGACAAGATGATCGACCTTCTGCAGAATTTTGAAGGATCTGATGTTATTTCGACTAAGCCGGGCGGTGCAGTGCAGAATGGCAGGTTCGCAAAGGCCTTTGTTCAGTTCCAGTCAGAGAAGGGCAGCCGCCGTCTTTTTTATCGTCAATAGAGCCCTATGATCTCGATTGTTTTTGCTATTTTCTGCAACAGCAGCCTGACCGGACAGACTGTAGGAATTCTTCCTGTGTATCCTCTATGGCAAAAAAAATAGCAGTGCTTGTGAGGGATAGGCACGCAGAGGCCCTGCGCATGGCAATAGGCCTGTTACTGGAAGACGACGAGGTGCATGTCTATCTTATGGACTGTAAACTCGATGGTAATGACCGGGGAATTGCTGCAAATCTTGCAATGCTGAATGAGCTTGGCACGCCCATTGTTTCCAATGGCTCTGACAAATCATTTGACGTAATGGACAATGAAGCTATTGCCAGAGAGCTTGTTTATTTCGATTCTGTTATCCCTTATTGAGGGGCTTTCCACACCTTTGAGTTCTCATTGCTTTTCACAATTCTTCATGATCATGTGATATTGTTTATTTTTCATGATAAATCAATGACATAGGTCTTCTAAAGTTAGAAATTCAAGTTGATAACTGTCTGAATGAGATGCTAATGTAAGACTAACATGAGATTATATATATCTCTAATATTGTGACGAAAGGTGGTGAGCCCGCAGAATTTAAGATGATTGTTTGGTGTAATCTTTGGCAATGTTTTTGTCTCAGACGTATAAACCAGATATAACGGGGAGAAACTATGAAGAAAGTATTGTTTGTAGCTATGATTTTGACGTTAGTGGTAGGTGGTTACCTTGCCTTTACTGCTGTTGATACAAAGGTATCTATTGCTACAGCAGCGAAGAAGACCTATTCGGCAACGGTTTATGTTGCCGGCATGGGAGGACATTTTACACAGGCTGATGTTACGGTGGATCCTAACAATGCTGACGATCCGATCAAAGTCTCAAATCTTGATCGTGTGGTTATCGGCGATAAGACATCACATCCGACCCATGATGCAAGGATCGACTCTGAAGATTCAAACACCATGTTCTGGTCAACCTATGTGCTTGATGCGAACAAGAAGCAGCATGTTGGCAAATCTGATCTGAAGACCGGCAAGGTGATCAAGGACGTTGCCCTTGATGCAGATAAGAGATCCCCAGGCGAAAAGCCTCCTGTATATTGCGCATCTGGCCAGTCAAAGGCTAACTATCTGCCGGTATTCATGGGCAATGAGGGCTATGTTGATGTCTTTGACAAGAAGACCATGGATCACAAGAAGAGAGTTTTTGTTGACGGACTGGGCTACAAGGCAGGTTCATACGTATTTGTTCATGGCGTTAACTCAAATGACTTCAAGAAATTCCTGATCACCGTCACTATGAAGGGTGATGACGGCAAGGCAAACGGTGCGATAGATTTCGTGTTGGTTGATCTGCCTGCTATGGAGAAGGGCGAGTGGAAGGTTCTTGCAAAGGCTACGCATAAGGGTGAGCCGGGCAAGACCATCACCTTCAGACAGTATTTCAGCAAAGACGACAAACTGATATTCCAGTCAGCAGCTGACAGATTCTGGCTCCTTGATGCAAAGGATCTGAAGATGGTTGATGAGAAGATGTCCACTGCAGGACAGAATCACGATGCTATCCCGACACCTGATGGTAAGTATGCGATTCTGACTCTCAGAACTTCAACAGAAGGCTGCGATGTAGACGGTAAGCCGATTGCAGGTAAGACCATTACTGACGGAACGATTCAGCTTTATGATGTAGATGCAAAGAAGATCATCGGCAAGTCAGCCTCAACCTGCCAGGCCTGTCACAAAGGCATGGGCATGGGCGACAAGAGCGCTGTGCTCTGCGGTATCGACGCTAACTTCAAGAAATAACGTATAGTATCCTTCCTTATTAATCTTGCTATGCGGCTTCGGCCGCATAGCAAGATTATCGTTAATCCGATATAATATATACATTATGCAGACCGAATTTACGATTTCCTCCTTTGCCCTGCGGAACCTTAAGAGAAAGCCACTCCGTACGGCTATCTTGATCGCTGCCATAGCTATCCTTGTCTCTGCCCTGGTATTTGCGCTTTCCTTTGTCAGTAGGGTCTCTTCGAGCATCAGGCTTGCCTCAGAGCGACTGGGTGCTGATATTCTTGTTGTTCCTGCAGGTTCCCGTGGGGCAGCAGAGGATGTGCTCCTTGAAAACAAAGCAAAGTCTTTTTATATGGACAAGGGAGTGATCGAGAAGCTGAAGACGATCAAGGGTATTGATCAGATGACCTATCAGACATACCTTACTACCATGAACGGAAAATGCTGCGATGTACCGGAGACCGTTGTTGTTGCCTTTAATCAGGATACTGATTTTGTTGTCAAACCATGGCTGAGCCAGAAATTCGGAAGAAAGCTGCAGAAGGGCGAGGCCCTCGTCGGCAACGAGTCTGCATTCAATATCAGGGTTGGACTTGTTGATGTTGACAAAGTTCTTTTCGGCAATATCTTCAAGATGGTCGGCGTTCTCGACAAGACCGGTACCGGACTAGATACTGCTATGTTTATCAATGACGAGAACATGGAAGATATCCTGGTCAAGGGACAGGCTGATCTGAAACCTGGCCAGATTTCGATTGTATTTATTAAGGTTAAGAAGGGGCTCGATTCCTATAAGGTGGCAGGTGAGATAGAGGATGCCTTTGTGGAGCTTGACACCATGGCACGGAAAGATATTGGCAAGAGCATTATCACTACGCTTCGGGATATTAATCAGATCTTTATCTTCACGATGATCCTTATTTCTTTATTGTCAGGTTTTCTGACCTGGGCGATCTTCTCTGCCATTGCCAATGAACGTGCGCGAGAGGTTGGTATTATGAGGGCAGTAGGAGCGCGGGAGTCGCATATTGTTACCGTGTTTCTGACGGAAGTCCTGATCGTCGGCAGTATAGGCAGCATCATTGGTATTATAGGGGGAACGGCACTTTCGATAGTTCTTGCCAAGAGCTTTTCGATCATGAAAAGCCTGCCCATGCATCTTCCTGTTATGAATCGAATCCTTATTGCCTGCATCGGTTTTATCATTGGCAATGCCGTATGTATTGTTGGAGCCCTTTCTCCAATTCAGAAGATCAAGAAGATGGAACCGCTTATGGCGATCAAGAAGGAATAGATTATGGCCCAGATCGAAGTTTCAGGACTGACAAAGATTTATGCCGTGGGGGGACAGGATATTCCTGCGGTTACCGATGTATCCCTGCGCATTGAAAAGGGTGAGTTTGTTTCGATCGTAGGCCATTCAGGTTCTGGAAAGACTACGCTCATATCGATCGTCGGCGGCATCATGAAACCGACATCAGGAAAGGTGCTGTACAATGGTCAGGATATCTGCAGCCTTGATGATAATGATCTTTCCGCATACCGGAATGAGAATATCGGTTTCATGTTCCAGTTCGCAAGTCTTCTTCCGATGCTCACGTCAACGGAAAATGTTCTTCTGCCAGGTCTCTTCAGTCAAAGGAAGGATCTGAATGCTGTTAAGAAGGCTGAGGAATATCTCAATCTCGTCGGCATTGGTGATAAGGCATCGTCCTACCCTTCACAGCTCTCAGGAGGTCAGCAACGCCGTGTTGCCATTGCCCGGGCTCTGATGTACAACCCTCCCATCATTCTTGCTGACGAACCTACAGGAGACCTGGATGAAGAGACAGAGGCAGACATCATGGAGCTCTTCAGGAAATTAAACAGGGAACAGATAACCACCTTTATTTTTATTACGCATAATAGTGAGCTGGCAGGCATGGCCTCAAGGCAGCTCAGGATGACTCGCGGCATCCTTACTGAAGTCGCATAATTAGAAAAGTTTTGCTCCCTTCTCAATAACTGCTGTATCGATGACCAGGCTGTTGTTTTCGATAACGCTCTTTAAATAGATCGGATTGCACCCATCTTTTTCTTCCCATTTCTCCTCAGCAAGGCCGAATTTCATACTGCATTCAATGCAGATGAGGTCAGAACCCTCCTGACGGTATCCTTTTTTCTTTTTGTAGCAGGTGAAGCAGGCATCAAAGTATGCGGATACTGTCCCCTTTCCATCTGTGCGTACAAAAAAGTTTATGCGCTTTCCTGATTTCCTGTAAGTATAATAATGCGCTTTTTTGTCACTCACTTCGTCAAGCATAATGACGATCCTGTTGTCCTTTGCCTGCACCTCCTGATAGAGTCGTGGCTGGCTGCTGCAGGCTGTCAGCTGAAGCAGGAGCGATATGAATAGGATTGATATGATGAGGAACCGCATGCTGTCAGTGCAGAAGCTCGTTAGTTACTTCCTGGAATTTGAAGATCCTGGTGCCCTTATGGTCTCTCATAAATTCCCGGGCGTCTGCCTCGGATGAAAGCGGGATGAACTCATCCCCCATAGGGCCATATACATCACTGCCGATAACAAAAAACAGTTTTCTTGCATCCAGGAGCTTCGTGAGATAATACTCTGTGACAAAGATGGCCGTAATATCAGCCAAATTCTTTGATGGCGCATATTTCTGCAGGTTAAGATAATACTTGAACATATCTTTTGGGCCGTCAAAGACCGCATAGGTCCCATCTTTGAAAATGACCTCTGCCACCCAGTGCGTGTACTTTGCCACGAACATGCCGCAGACAGGGCATTTATCATTCTTTTTTACCTCGACAGGTTTTATATCTGCCCCAAAAGACAGCACTGTGAAGGCGAAAAAAAGTATAAGCGTAAAGAAGAGTGATACAATTTTCGTCATGGTCATTTTCTCAGGATATATGCATGCCTGAGCTCCCTTTAACGTTTATTATTAGTCCTATCTTTTAGTTAAACAGAATGGAGAAAATGAGTCAATCAGATCAGACGAACATACCGTCTGCCATGCGGAGGACCCTGTGGCAGCGGTCAGACAGGCTTACGTTGTGAGTGACGATGACGAAGGTGATGTTCTTGTTCTTGTTCAGCTCGAGAAAAAGCTCAAACAGGCTGTTGCCTGTTGCGGTGTCGAGGTTGCCGGTAGGTTCGTCGGCAAGGACAAGGCCTGAGTCCTGCATGAGTGCGCGCGCAACGGCTACTCGCTGCTGCTCACCGCCTGAAAGCTCCCCGGGGCGGTGCTGCAGTCTGCGGGAAAGGCCGAGGTCGTCTAAAAGATCTTCTGCTTTTTTCTGAACATCTGCATAGGGTTTATTGCTGATAAGGCCCGGCAGCATCGTGTTCTCGAGTGCATTGAATTCGGGCAGCAGGTGATGAAACTGAAAGACAAAACCGATGCTCCTGTTCCTGAACAGTGCGAGCGACGACTCATCCATCGAAAAAACGTCGGTTCCCCTGAAGAGGATTTTGCCCGTGGTAGGCCTGTCGAGAGCGCCGAGAATATGCATGAGCGTGCTTTTGCCGGCTCCTGATGCTCCGGTAATGCTGACCATCTCACCTGCCTGGATGGAAAGGTTTATGTTCTTCAGCACATGCAGTTCCCCGGCATCTGTCCTGAAAGACTTCTGGATATCAACAGCTGCTATGAGTTCACTCATAGCGCAAGGGCTCCACAGGGTTCAACTTTGCAGCCTGCCATGCAGGATAGAGTGTCGCGACGAAGCTGATAATGATCGCTGAGAGCGAGACCACGCCAAAGTCAAAAAGGCTCATCTTTACTGGAAGGTGGCTGAGATAATAGACATCAGCAGGTAGTTTTATGAGCTGGTATTTATTCAGGATAACACCGAGCAGATATCCTCCGGTCATACCCGCGAATGTGCCGATAAGGCCGATGAAAAGACCCTGGAGCATAAAGATGGTCATGATGCTCTTATTGGTCGCGCCGATGGCCTTCAGTATTGCAATTTCCCGGCTTTTTTCTATGACGTTCATGATCAGATTGCTGATAATGTTGAAGGAGGCAACAAGAATGATCAGGACAAGAATCACGAACATCGCAAATTTCTCTAGTTTGAGTGCAGAGAAAAGGTTCTTGTTCATCTGCATCCAGTCGAGCACGATAAAGCGTACCCCGAGACTCTCCTGGATCTGTTTCTTCACTTCAGGCGCTCTATAAATATCTTTCAGTTTGAGTTCGATCCCTGAAATACTCCCTTTGAAGCCAAAGAATTCCTGGGCAGGTTTCATGGCAGTGAGTACCAGATTTGCATCATATTCGAACATACCGATCTCAAAAATGGCCACGACCTGGAACTGTTTAATCTTGGGCAGCATGCCCATGGGGCCGATCTCACCCACGGGAGAGACCACATTGATCTTGTCATGAAGCATGACACCAAGATTCGAGGCAAGCTCCTTGCCGATAATGATGCCGGGAATTTCCTTATCATCAGAGAGTTTTCTGAAATCGCCCTGCTTGATGTGCGAAAGGATCTCAGTGGTTTTTGCTTCTGTCTCAGGTTCGATACCGCGTATATAGACTCCATGAGCCCTGTTATTGAAAGAGACCATGACCTGGCCGATCACAAACGGTGCATAAGAGAGGACCTCCTTGTTGGAGGTCAGTTTTTCCGTTATCTGGGAAGGGTCAGTTATCGAACCCCTGAAATCCCTGATGATAATGTGGGCATTTGCTCCAAGGATCTTCTTCTGCAGGTCCTGATGAAACCCGGACATGACGGAAAGAACGACAAGGAGCGCCATCACGCCAACAGCAACGCCCCCGATCGAGATTGCTGTATTAACCGATACCCCTCTGTGCTTCTTTTTTGATTTGAGATATCTGAAGGCGATGAATATCTGGTAGGGCAGTTTCATCCGTTTGGACTTATTGTTCAGGCTTGAGCTGCGGGAAGAGGATTACGTCTCGGATCGATTGTGAGTTTGTAAGAAGCATGACGAGCCGGTCAATGCCTATGCCTTCACCTGCCGCAGGTGGCATGCCGTATTCAAGGGCCCTTATGAAGTCCTCATCCATTTCATGTGCCTCATCATCGCCTGCCTGTTTGGCCGCAACCTGCTCCTCAAACCGACCCCTCTGGTCAAAGGGATCATTCAGTTCAGAGAAGGCATTAGCGATCTCCCGGCCGCAGATGAAGAGCTCAAAGCGTTCAACAAGCCCCGGATTATCGAACTTTCTTTTAGCCAGGGGCGAAAGTTCCACAGGATGATCAATGATAAACGTCGGCTGAATCAGCCCCGGTTCGACCTTTTCTTTGAATATTTCATCGAGAATCTTGCCCATGGAAGAGCCGTTTGGAATATCGATCTTATTTGCTCTGCCCCACTGCTTTGCTTTCTCCTGATCACTGAAAACTTCGGTTGGAACTCCTGCTTTTTCCAGCGCCTCAAGCATTGGTAAGCGGGGCCAGGGCGGCGTGAGATCTATCATTTCGTCACCATATGGCATTTTGAGAGTGCCGATGGCTTTCATGGCAACCTCGGCAAAAAGCTCCTCGGTCAGGGACATAAGATAATGGTAATCCTTGTACGCAATGTAGAATTCAAGCATCGAGAATTCAGGGTTGTGGCGCGTAGAGATGCCTTCGTTCCTGAAGTTCTTGTTCAGCTCATACACGCGTTCATATCCGCCGACCAGCAGTCTCTTTAAATAGAGTTCAGGAGCGATCCTGAGATACAGGTCAATGTCCAGGGCATTATGGTGTGTTTTGAACGGACGAGCTGTTGCTCCGCCCGGTATCTGATGCATCATGGGAGTCTCTACTTCAATAAACCCCTTTGATTCGAGGAAATCTCTTACCCCTTTGATGATCTTGCCCCGCTTCGCAAAGTTTTCTCTCACTTCGGGGTTTACAATAAGATCAATGTACCTCTGCCTATACCGTATCTCGATATCCTTGAGGCCATGCCATTTTTCGGGCAGGGGTCTGATCGACTTGGTGAGAAGCGTGACCGACTCCACTTCAACGGTCAGTTCATCGGTTCTTGTTCTGAAGAGAGATCCTCTAATCCCGATAATGTCGCCGAGATCAAGTTTCTTGAGCAGTTTATAACTTTCGCCAAGCAGGTCCTTCTTGAAATAGATTTGGATCTTACCCGTTGCATCCTGGATATGTGCAAAGGCTGCCTTGCCAAAGTCCCTCATGGCCACGATTCTGCCTGCCAAAGAACAGGAGATCTTTTCAGCCTCCAGACTCTCCTTTGGCGTAGAACCGTATGTTGCCATCAAGTCTGCTGCATGATTATCAGCCTCGTAAGCATCTCCATACGGCTTGATGCCAAGCTCTTTCAGCTCTCCAACTTTCTTGATGCGTTGTTCTATCAGTTCATTAGTATCTTCCACGATAACCTCTTTTGAAAATGTTATGGATTATAATGATTTGTGCGGAGCAACGTCAAGAAAGGATGTCACGCAGACGAGGGCTCAGAGGGCACAGACACAAGAACTATCATGGTTATCCGGGCAACGGATTAACGTAATCCAGGGAGAAGATGAGCTGTTACTCACGCAGTCCGGAGCAATGAAATATCTTGCGTCACCCAGAGTCAGGCTGTCTCTCCTGATGACGCAATGCCGCTTACACGAACAACTTCATCCACGGTTGTAATTCCTTTCAGCAGTATTCTGATCGCATTTTCTCTCAGTGTGGTGAACCCTTCGGTCTGCGCAATCTTCTTCAGTTTGGTCGGTGTTGTCCGCTCTTCAATGGCAGCCCTGACTTTATCAGTAATCTCCATGATCTCAAAGACTGCAGTTCTTCCCAAGTAGCCCGTGCCCCTGCACTGGGGACATCCTGCACCGATCGATACTTTGATAGTTTTAGCTTTTTCACGGGCTATGCCGAGAATTGTGCATTCATCCTCTGAAAGGTGATACCATTCGGCACAATGCGGACAGACCTTTCTCACCAGTCGCTGTGCTATAACGCCAATCAGCGTGGTATTGATCAGAAAAGAAGGGACGCCGATATCAAGGAGCCGCGTGATGCTGCTGGGAGCATCATTCGTATGGAGCGTTGACATGACCAGGTGGCCCGTAAGCGCTGCCTGAATCGCGTTTTCAGCAGCTTCCATGTCCCGGATTTCTCCTACCATGATAATGTCGGGATCCTGCCTGAGGAGTGTCCTGAGGCTGCTGGCAAAGGTTATGCCGATCAAGGGCTGGACCGATGTCTGGTTAAAGTCCTCATAGATCATCTCAACAGGATCTTCTATAGTAGTAATATTCACATCCGGTGTTGACAGTAATCTTAATGCAGAATAGAGCGTTGTTGTTTTGCCGCTTCCCGTAGGGCCGGTTACAAGAATCAGGCCATACGGGGATGCAATAAAAGATTTGAAGAGGGCTATTTCACGGTCAAGGAATCCGAGGCTCTCGATATTCTGCATAAGAATGGTCGGGTCAAAGATCCTTATGACCACCTTTTCTCCAAACGAAACAGGAAGTGTAGAGACACGGAGTTCGACTTCCTTGCCGTCCTGCGATGTTTTTATCCTGCCGTCCTGGGGTCTTCGTTTTTCCGCTATATCCATGCGTGCAAGGGTCTTGATGCGTGAAACGAAAGCAGCATGTACTGGTTTGGGCATTCGGTGGATAGCATGAAGCATGCCGTCAATTCTGAAGCGTATGCTGCTGAATTCGCGTTTCGGTTCTATATGTATGTCAGATGCGCGTTGTGCATAAGCATAGTGCAGGAGATATTCGACGGCATTAATGACATGCTGGTCCGTAGCACCCATCTCGGAAATCGACTTCAGTTTTACATACTGTTCAAGGTTGCCAATGTCAGCACCGGACGAAAGTTCGTTCTGAGCAGCTGAAATGGAATACTTAAATCCGTAAAACTCAGTGATGATCTTCATGATATCTGATTTTGTGGAGACCATGATCTTAATATCAAAACCCTTCAGCTGCTTGATCCCGTCTACGCCCTCCCTGTCAAAGGGGTTCGAGGTTGCAAGGGTAAGAATCGTGCCGGAAAGGTTTAAGGTAACAATCTGGTGCTTGAGTGCATAGGGTTTGGAAATGATCTTTGTGACGGTGTCCGAGTCGAGCTTCAAAGGGTCGATCTTCAGATAGGGAAGATTGAGGCTCTGTGCAATCGCTTTCATGATCAGCTCTTCTGTCAGGCATGCAGTGCTGTCGTCCGGCAGCTTCAGCTGCAGGGAATCAATGATATCAATAAGCGATATCTCTTGCTGCATGAGCCGGAGCGGTTTTCGTATTACGCCCTTAGCCTTGATGAGGCGTGACCTGAAAACTTCTTCCTTTGCCCATACCTCTTCGGCCTGCTTTTTGGTAATCAAATTCTGCGCCAGAAGAATCTTCAGAATTCTCTTCTTCGCTGTTTCATCCATTATCAGTATTGCCGCCAGTGCATGGGGACCGAGTTAGTGACTGCATAGTTGTTCAGCTTTGTAAACAGCCTGTCCGCCTCCCGGTACTGTTTGTCTGCAAAGTGCTTCATTTTGTCGAAATTGCTCCGGTCCATTTTTTGTGCATTCAGGGAAGCCATGAACTGTTTCCACTCAGCGCGCCTTGAGGCAAAATGTCTGAAATTGCTTCTCCACCACATCTCATCATGGCCTCCTGGCATATTTTCTCTGTCAGGGAGCTCTTCGAAAACAACCACGCGCCGGGCTGTGTCGATTCTGACTGCATAGTTTGCCATGAAGTCCATGCCGATAAGTCCGTCGAAAGAGTCAGAGAGAGAAGCAACGATAGACGTCGGAATAAATCTGTCCTCGGCTCTGCCGACCTGAACGCTGTCAACAATGGTGAGTATGGAGGGTGCATTACCGCCTATGCCAGCCGAATAGGTCAGGAGCTTGCCGTCATCTTTTTCAAAAAGGCCGAGTTTGTTGGCAAGCCGGTCGAATATGATCATGCCAGGAGAGCCGGTATCCAGCGCCATTCTTGCAGTGACTGACCCGTTTAATTGAACAGGAATGATTACTCTGAGCGAACTTCCCTCATAGGCAGTATAGGGGACCTCGATCTTCCGCAGGGCCATCTGCTCGTCTTTTATTTTGCCTTGGTCTCGGTTGCCCGCTGCAGGAAAAGGCTGCTCCACTGGCTGTGTTATATGTTCAGAAGGTTTGCGGTACCGCTCCAGGTCCTGATCAGAAAAGACCGGAGCTGATCCGGCAGCGGCCGGGACTGGTATCAGACAGAGGTATATAAAAACAGGAAATAGCCGCATCTTTAGCATGGTGCTATTATGCTACGCATAGCACTTATTATCAAGACTGCTGAAGTAATAATGACCTGTCTTTTACCCCTTCCTGGATTGTTCGATAACTGATGTTGCCATGCTTGAGAAAAATATCGTTGAAGTCAAGAAGTACATCAAGGGAATGTGGACGCAGCTACTTCTTCTGTTTGTACTTCTCCATCAGGTAACCGATGAGGGATTCCACCCTTGATACCAGTTTGTCAGGGTCAGGGTCAGAACCTTTGTTTACATAATTGGCAGGGTCCAGATTCTCCATCTGTTTTCTGAGGTTTTCATCTGCCTTCTCTGCGGAGAAGAACATGATCGGCGTCTTCTTTGTATTGTTTTGCGATTCAAGGGAGCGCATGAGCCGGGCTGCGGTGAGACCGTCCATGACCGGCATGTTCAGGTCAATGATCGCTATATCGATCTGCTTCTTCTCGTTCTGGAGCTTCGAGTACGCTGATATAAGTTCAAGTCCGTTCTGGAAGGCCATAACGTGGGAAGAGAAATGCCTGGCCCTAAGCAAATCTTCGATGATCTTGCGTGTGTAGTGCGAATCGTCGGTAACCAGTGCATAGCTTTCAGGCGGTGCAGGCTGCTTCTGTGCCGGCTCCTTTTTTTTTGATTCCCAGAGGTTCTGAATATCAAGAGTGAAGCCGCAGTACGCGCATGTGATCTCACGTCTTTCATTTCTTTTGAAGGTATTGAAAGGTACCTGGTCCCCGCAGCATAAACAGTATTTCTTGTCGTCCCCCATATTGAGCATTCATTATAAGGAAGCACGGTCTTGATTGCAAGAGGGGTCATTGTTGCTGAAATTCTGTTAAAATGAGCAGGGAAAAGCAGTGCCAAATCCCTAAATGAGGAAGACAATTATGCCCTGGATACAAACAAAGGAAGTGAACGAGGTGTTATTTTGAAACTTACGTTTTTGGGCGGCGTTCGGACAGTAACAGGCTCATGCTATCTGTTGCAGGGAAGGAATTTCAAGATACTGGTTGAGTGTGGTATGTACCAGGGTCATGACGCTGAGTCAGTGAACAGGCGTCCCTTTTCTTTTGCCCCTGCTGATATCGACTGCCTTTTTCTGACTCATTCTCATCTTGACCATATAGGCCTTGTGCCGAGACTCGTAAAGGAAGGTTTCAGGGGGAAGATCATTGCCACATCAGCAACTGCAGATATTGCCGAATTGATACTCCGTGATTCAGCGCATATCCAGGAGTCTGACACAGAGTGGCACAATCGGAAGGCTATGAGGACAGGATTGCAGCTCAAGGAACCGCTTTATTTGTCCCGGGAGGTTGATATGGTGCTGCCGCTTATTCAGCGAAAGCATTACAACAGGATAGAACAGCTCTGCGAAGGAGTTCGTTACCGTTTTGTGAATGCCGGGCATATTCTCGGCTCCTCGACCCTTGAGCTCTGGTATGCTGAGGACGGGAATGAGAAGAAGATCTCATTTTCCGGGGATATCGGCAAGAAGAACAATCCTATTGTGAATGACCCGGTCTTTGTTGAGGAGACTGACTATCTGACGATCGAATCTACCTATGGCAGCCGCAACCATAAGAGCATGGAGGCTTCTATCGAAGAACTGGTGGATGTGATCAAGACAACGTTCAGGAAGGGAGGGAATGTTATCATCCCGTCCTTTGCTCTCGGCAGAACACAGGATCTGCTCTTTATTCTGAACAAGCTCGTAAAGCAGGACAGGCTTTTCAGGATCAATGTGTATATCGACAGCCCGCTTGGCGAGCGTATCACAAAGGTCTATGCAGCTCATCCCGAGTATTTTGATGAAGAGGGAAGGGAATTCTTTACCCTTGAAAGCAGAGATGCCCTGAGGCTGCATTTTACGAAGAAGCCGGAAGACTCCATGGCGCTGAACAAGATCAGGAAAGAGGCGATCATCATTTCGAGCTCGGGCATGTGCGAAGGAGGCAGAGTGAGGCATCATCTGAAGCACAACCTCTGGCGGAGAGAGAGCAGTATTGTCTTTGTGGGTTACCAGGCAGAAGGAACTCTTGGCCGCCAGATCGTGGATGGAGCAAGGGTCGTCGAGGTGCTTGGCGAAAATATCGTTGTCCGGGCGGGTATACACACTCTTGGAGGGTTCTCGGCGCATGCAGACCAACGCGAACTCCTTGATTGGGTAGCACAGTTCAGGAACAGACCGGAGATCTTTATCGTTCACGGTGAGGAGAAATCATCGCTTGCACTGCAGGATACCATCCAGAAGAGGTTTTCTTTCCAAACCCATCTGCCGAACCCTGGCGAGGCTTTCGAAATTTGAGAAACAGGCCGGTTACAGTTCTATCAGTTCAGCAGTGAGCGTGGAAAGGTCTGCTATCGCTATGGTCGATTTGCCATAGAGCCAGCCGCTTAATTCACCGGGGTTTACAATGAGTGTTTTGCCCTGTTGCCGAATGTCAGGAGTATGGGTGTGACCGTACACAACAAGATCAAAATGATTGCTGTCTGCAAGCGCATCCACTACATGATGTTCATGCATGATCACGATCTTCTTTCCTGCCAGTTCAAGAATATGCGGCGGGGTGAATAGACGGCTGTTCGAGAGCTTCTGCAGCAGCAGACGTTCACCATCGTTGTTTCCGTAGATACCGGTGAATTCGCAGTTCAGGTGCTTGAGCGCCCTGAAGGTGAATGGAGAGCAGAAATCCCCTGCATGGATCACGTGGCCAACATTTCTCTTGTTCAGGATCTCGACCGCGCTGTGAAGCGCCGGCATATTATCGTGTGTATCTGAAATGATTCCAATCAGCATAATTATTTGGGTTGATCGTCGATATCCACGATGGTTGTCATATCATCGTAATCAATGACCTTGTATCCCTGCAGACCTTCGAATTTCTTCAGAAGCTCTGCAAGCTGTTCTCCGGCATGTTTTACTGCAGCGATCTGTCTTCCAGCAGAGGCGTATGTGACTGTTTTCCCTTCTGCAAGATCGTCAGAAAGCAGTTCTATTGCCATAATAAGATATGTCAGCGGCTGGCGAAGGTGATGAAGAAAGGTCCGTCCCGTATCGACGACCGCAGTATTCTGCTTAGATTTGACAAGCTCCTGACTGACCTCATCGAGTTTTTGTATGTAATCATGCAGACTGACATTGACTGCCTCAAGCTCCGTATTCAGGGACTTGAGCTCGTCCTCACGAAGCCTGACAGCCTGCAGCATGGTATTGAAGGCAATGGCGAGCTTTCCGATCTCATCATATCCCATGTTAGGAACAGTACCAGAATAATTCCCGGCAGCTATTTCACTGGCTGAAACGGTCAGCGAGGCAAGGGGATTTGTCAGCCGCCTGGCAATGAGTATGGCAATGGACAAAGCTATGAACAGGAGTATTACGGTAACAACAATAATAGTCGTGAGTGCCCTCTGTATGGCCTCCTCACCTATTCTCTCATCAATGCCGACCCTGAGCGTGCCTCCCCGCCCGCCATGCACAGGGGCCGAAATATCAAGAATAATAGCCTGGCCTGTCTTTACTGTGACATGGTCCATGGTATTTTGATTATGTCCGAGGTTGAGAAGACTCCTTGGAAAGCCCTCTTTGAAGGTATGAAGGAGGATTGTGCTGTCCTTTTCGATGAAAATATAGGCAATCTCGCGATTAGCTTTCATCATCTCATCAAAATAACCATCTATCGAGACAAAATCTTTGATCAGCAGGGGATCTACGATATGGCTTGCCATGGTTGCCGCAACAACTTTTGCATCCTCAATGCTTTCTTTTAGAAAGACATTCTTTAGATAGAGCTGGATGAACAACATTATGACAATTGAAAAGACAAGAACGAACATAGTCATTGCGATAGAAAGCTTTGCTTTGAGGGAAAGGTTCTTCATTTGTGAGAATCAAGCCAGTCCTGCATTTTGCGAACCGAGTCATAGGAAGCATCTTCAGGAATGATAAACTTCTCGATCTTTAGTTCATCAAGGATCTTTTTGCCTTCAGGGGCAGTATGCATATCAAGAAAGATTTTCTTGAGCATCTGTTTTGTTGAAGCAGGCGTATCAGGATGCACCACAACAGGCGGTATGCCGTATAGCGGAGATTTATAGATGATCTTTGTATTCTTTACAAGATCAGGATTTTTGTCGCTATAGAAATCCCAGATGAGCCCGTCAACCGAAGCGCCTTCAATAATACCCTTGGACACAGCCCTGATAGAATTGTCATGGCTGTATGTGTAGATGACGCTCTTAAAGAAAGATTCAGGCTTTTCTCCTTTTGCAGAAAGTGTATAGGTAGGCACGAGCGTTCCGGTATTAGAGTTTGGATCAGTGAAAGCAAAACGCTTTCCTCTCAGGTCTTCAAGGTTATTTATGGTGCTGTCTTTCTGTACAATAAAATATGCCTGGTAATAAGGTTTTCCATAGAGCATAGGGGCCACAAGGAGCTCCATGCCGAACTTCTTTTTGCCGCTCACGTAAGGGCCAGCACAAACAAAGGCAATGGCGATCTCTCTCTTCTCCAGAAGGTCGTTCACCTCCTGGTAGGTTTTTTTCTGGATAATTTCTACTGGTCTGCTCATCTTCCTGCTCACATACTGCATCATCTGATCATAATACGCAGCTGTTTCCTTGGGAGAGATGACAGCCGCGATAGCAATTTTGAGTGGAGCGCCATTGGACGGTTTTGTGGCGCTCTGCGTCTCCGTCTTTTCCGTTAGATTAATGGCAACGACCTTTTCTTCTGATCTCTTGCATGAAGAGGCCATAACGACAAGAAATAAGATGGCAAGAACAAGACTCGAGGATGTCCTGAAAAGAGCAGATTTATTCATGCGCATATTTTATCACAGAATAGCTCCAATCATGCAGTCTATGAGCAGTTAAGGGGCAAAATGTAGAACAGGCTGATCAGAAGAAAAGAGCGCCGATAAGGCCTGCACCAACGATAATAAATGAAGGATCGGTTTTGGTGAAGGTGATCAGTGCAAAGCTGGCCAATGCAAGGCCAAAAGTGCCCTGATCAACCAGCGAAGTGGTGCCGAGGGATAATGCAACGGCAGCGAGCAGGCCTATGACGGCACTTTTTATGCCCGTGAAACTTGAAGCTACAATTGCGGATTCCTTGTAAGCGTAATAGTATTTCACTGCCAGGGTGACGATTATTAGGCTCGGAAGATAGGAACATAGAACTGCCAAAAGTGAGCCGGTGAGGCCGTGGAGCTTGAATCCGATAAATGCGTTCATGACTGTCAGCGGGCCAGGAGACAGCTGCCCGACTGCAATGGCATCAAGGAATTCCTGGTTGGTGAGCCAGTGGTGCTTTTCCACGAATTCACGCTGCAGAAGCGGAAGCATGGCATACCCTCCGCCAATAGTCAGGGCGTTGATATAAAAAAGAATCCAGCAGAAGGCTAACAGACTCATGATGGCTTCCTCCTGAATAGCACGTATCCTGCTGCACCGGCTGTCAGGATGATCATGATCGGATTGACCTTGAACAGGGTGAGCAGAAAGAAAGCAGCAACAGCAACGTGCAGCGATCTGTAATCTTTGAGAGTCTTCCTGGACATGCTAAAAACTATGGAAAGGAGCAGACCAACGACTGCAGCTCCAACCCCTTTCATGATCGGCCTGATGAGGGGATGTTCCTTTGTCTTCATATAAAAGACCGCAAGCAGGATCGCTACGATTGTGCCGGTAAGTATCTGCCCTGCTGTAGATGCCAGCGCACCTCTCAGTTTTCTTAGCCTGTACCCGATGCAGATGCCGGTGTTGACGATCGGAGCACCCGGTGTCATCTGACCAATCGCAACGCTTTCCAGGTAATCGTCGTGCGTGATCCATCTGCGCTTCTCGACAAGTTCTTTTTCAAAGAAAGAGAGCATGGAGTAAACGCCGCCGAAGGCAAACGTGCCGATCTTGAGGAATACAAGAAAAATACTTGCAGTGCTTGGATACTGAGGCACGGAATCAGGATCTTTCATGGGAAAAGTTTAGCATATTCAACGTGGGTTATGGTTAGGGGGATGAGAGCAACGGTTCTTTATAAAAGTGAGCAAGGTATGATATTTTAGAATGCAGCAAGACTGAAATATTCAAGCAGATACTGAAAGGAAATACTATGGCATTGACTTTGGCAGAAAAAATATTCAGATCCCATTTAAGGGATGAACCATTTCCCGGCACCAAGGTGCTCGATCTTGATGTTGTGATGTGTCACGAGATCACGACGCCGATTGCGATCAACGATCTTGTAGCGCGCGGCATGGACAGGGTCTTTGATCCTGACAAGATAAAGGTCGTTATCGATCATGTCACTCCGGCTAAGGATACGAAGACTGCGCAACAGGGCAAGATCCTGAGAGACTGGGCCAGACGGCACAGGATAAGCGACTTCTTCGATATCGGCAAGAACGGTGTATGCCATGCGCTTTTCCCGGAGCAGGGCTTTATCCGGCCGGGGTACACGGTCATTATGGGAGATTCGCATACCTGCACGCACGGAGCATTCGGCGCCTTTGCGGCGGGTGTAGGAACGACCGATCTTGAGGTCGGCATCCTCAAAGGTGTCTGCGCATTCCGTGAGCCTAAGACGATCAGGATCAATGTGAACGGCACTTTGCCTGAGGCGGTGTACGCAAAGGACGTTATCCTGAGTATCATTAAGGAACTTACGGTCAAAGGCGCTACAGACTGTGTTATAGAATTTCAGGGCAGTGTGGTGAAGAAGATGTCCATGGAGAGCAGAATGACGCTCTGCAATATGGCGATCGAGGCTGGCGGCACCTCAGGTATCTGCATGCCTGACAAGGTGACGGTCGCTTATCTCTGGCCTTTTATTTCTTCTGAATACGCAGACAAGGAGGCTGCGCTCTCTGCCTTTAAGAAATGGTGGTCTGATAAGGGCTGCAAATATGAAAAGGTCATCGATCTTGATGTGACATCTATGGAGCCGCAGGTGACGGTCGGCTTTAAGCCGGATGAGGTGAAAAATATCTCAGAGGTTGCTGGCACGCCTGTGGATCAGGTTTATATCGGATCCTGCACAAACGGCAGGCTTGAAGACCTTCGCGTTGCAGCGCAGTATCTGAAGGGGAAGAACATTGCTCCGACTGTTCGGGGAATTGTCTCTCCTGCCACGCCAAAGGTCTTCAGGGATGCTGACAGGCTGGGTTATATCAGGATTTTCATGGACGCTGGATTCTGCGTTACCAATCCCACCTGCGGCGCATGCCTGGGCATGAGCAGCGGCGTGCTTGCGCCGGGCGAGGTCTGTGCGTCAACAACGAACCGGAATTTTAACGGCAGGATGGGCAAGGGCGGCATGGTGCATCTCATGAGCCCTGCAGTGGCTGCAGTGACGGCAATTGAAGGCAGGATCTCTGATCCGAGAAAGTATTCGAAGGAGAGAATGAAATGAAGAGATTCGGAGGCAAGGTCCTCTTTTTAGACAGGTCTGACATTAACACTGATGAGATCATACCGGCCAAATATCTTACCGAGATATCCAAGGAAGCATTAAAGCCTCATATGCTTGAGGACCTGAAGCTTGAGGGATTTGATCCGCAGTCGCGCCAGACCCTTGATGCAGGTGCTATTGTGACAAGGGGAAACTTCGGGTGCGGTTCATCGCGGGAACATGCTCCCTGGGTATTTGAGGTCAATGATATCAATGTGGTAATCGCATCGAGCTTTGCCAGGATATTCAGACAGAATATGTTCAATTGCGGCATGCTTGCTGTTGAGCTTTCTGAGGAGACGATCGATAAGCTCTTCAGCCACAATGACGGCAGTGCAGAGATCGCCTTTGATTTTCAGCATGGTACCTTCACCATCACGTCAGGCAAGGGCTCGGAAACGATTGGCTTTCATATAGCAGAGTTCGACAGGGCGCTTATAGAAGCAGACGGCTGGGTCGGTTTTGCGGATGCAAAGTATTAACTCGTATGGTGCGATACGGAAAGACATTCCTCAAAGCCTTTCAAGGCGATTACATTTGATTAAAGGCCTGCTGTTTGGAATGCGGGAGTTCACTGACAGAGATATATATGCTTGTGGTTATAAGAGCGGGCTGCAAGGGCCATAAAGGTATCGCTGCGAAAGACTTTGCGGCCTGCCATCCCGTAATGCTTATGAGTTTTTATGCACCTGAAAGGTAATCATGTCACCTGAAGAAAAACTTAAACAACTTGGTATTGAGCTTCCTGAGCTGCCGAAGCCGCTCGGCTCGTATGTCCCTTTTGTAAGGACCGGCAAGCTTGTCTTTATCAGCGGCATGCTGCCGCTCGAGAACGGGAAGCTCCTTTATGCCGGCAGGGTAGGGGAAAGAGTTTCTCTTGATGAAGCTGCAGTTGCTGCGCGCAGATCTGCGATCAATGCTATCGCTGTTTTGAGATCTGCGATCGGCAGCCTTGATGCCATGAAGAGATGTGTTAAGATAACTGGTTTTGTTGCTTCAGCACATGACTTTACTGACCAGCCAAAGGTCATCAACGGCGCTTCTGATCTTCTGTTCGAGGTGTTCGGTGATGCAGGCCTGCATGCACGTGCTGCTGTGGGTGTGCATATCCTGCCGATGAATTCACCGGTTGAGATAGAGTTTATCTTCGAGGTCGCTTAGCTGTTCCTCCTTTTCTCCCTGTTACATTTTGTATAATGCTTAGTAGCTATCTTGTCACACATGCAGAGGTATAGGGAATGAAAAAATATGTTTTGGAAACGTCGCCCCTTGGGCCGTCGCGGAAGGTGAAGGCAGCCATCCGCAAAGCGGCCAAGGACATCAATACGCCGCCTGATGAGGCACAGGCGCGTCTTGAGCGGTTGTTCTTTTCGAAATACGGAACTGTAAAAGAAAGTCTCCTCTTTGCCAATTCCCTGAAAGAACTCTTGTTCGTCATCTGCCGAAGTCTCAGACCTAGGAAAATACTGGTTGTAGGTCCGGCGCTGAACATATACCACGATGCTGCCCTGGCATCGAGTGCTGTTGTAGAGTCCATCTCCGGCAGCGAAGAGAAATTCTCCTTTCCCGAACTTAACAAACTTGTTGAAAAGGCTGAAGACTGTGATCTTGTTATTATCGCAAATCCGAACAGGATAAGCGGTAAGGTTCTGTCTGCCGCTTCATTGACGGAAGTTGTTGACGCTCTTTCCCGGAAAGACTGTGTGATCGTGATCGATGAATCGCTTATTGAGTTTTCGGGTGAGGAGGGCTGCATCAGGAAAGCAGCAAACAACAGTAATATCATAGTTCTGAGGACAACTGCGTATTATTTTGGTCTGCCTGGGCTTGAGCTTGCCTCTGCTGTGGCCGCCCCAAAGCTGATTGAGATTCTTCGACCCTACCTGCAGAGCCATCCGGGCATTCCTGCCATGGAGGCAGCTCGCACTGCACTCAGGGACAAGTCATATAGAAGATTATCTGACCAGTTCATGAAAGAAGAGAAACAGCTCTTAATGAGGGCAATTGGCAGAATGCCGGGAAAGGCTCTCTATGATACAGATACAAACATAATTATTCTCACGACAGACATGGCCTCTGAAATTGCTCTCAGGGCAGACCGGGCAGGGCTTGCTGTTGAACTTGGTTCAGATATTGACGGGCTTAATGATACCTATCTCAGGATCTCGGTGATGAAGCATGATCATAATCTTAAGCTTATCAAACTGCTGAGGGGGATGAGTATTGAAAAGACAGAGATGAAGACCAGCGCAGAATAAAGCTTGTTACCAAGTTGTATCCAAAATGATAACAAGGCGGCAAGCCAGAAGTAGGTGCTTTACGCAGAGGATCGACGAAGGCATACTGTTTGATATGCTGAGGAGCTGACAACGAAGCTAACGCAGTAAGCGTTTGAATGCGACTTGGTCTTACGATATGCTGTGCACCTTGGCGTACCCAGATGCGCCGAGCACTGACTCTCCCCTGAGATTCATCAGCTCGATAAAGGATTCCACTACATAGGGATCAAATTGCGTTCCTGCATTGAGGAAAAGTTCCTCCTTGACCTGAAAGAGAGAGAGGGCTTTCCGATATGGCCTTTCTGACATCATGGCATCAAAGGTATCAACAACAGACAGGATCCGTGCCTTGAGCAGCAGTTCTTCCCCCCGTAGTCCATATGGGTAACCCTTACCGTCATACCGTTCGTGATGCTGAATGATCGTCTGCCGAACGCCTTCGAGGGTATCGATCGGACCCAGGATCTCCTCACCTATAAGGGGATGCGATTTGATCAGGCCGTATTCCTTTGATGTAAGCTTACCCTGCTTCTGAATAATGAAGCTTTCGATGCCGATCTTGCCGATGTCGTGTAGTATGGATGCGTGCTCGAGGATCTCAAGCTCTTTAAAGTCGAGGCCGATGTATCTGCCGAGTTCGAGGGCAAGGAGCTTTACTCTTTCAGAATGGCCCTTGGTATAGAGGTCGCTTGCCTCAAGAGCATTGACTAAAGACTGGATAGTCGCAAAATAGTTCCGTTTCACACTTTCATAGAGCCAGGCATTTTCCATCGAAACAATGGCCTGGTTGGAGAGAGTGGTCAGAATTTCCATGTCCTCGTCAGTGAAGGCTGAGCCTTCCCTCTCCATCTGGAGGATCATGGTGCCGATAATCTCTCCCTTCATCTTGAGCGGTACCCCGATCCTCGACGATGGGCTGTTGCCCTGCTGCAGCAGAATGGGCTTGCCCTGCGTTATAATTTCAGCGTAATAAGCCTGGTATTCCAGAGGCACATCACCGATGCTTTCAGTGCCAAATCCCCGTCTGTACTGAATGATGAGCGGAGGCCTGTTTGCGTTTCGTATATGAAGAATGGCCAGATCTGTATTGAAGAGGTCAGCAGTTGTCCTGGTGATGATCTTCATTACTTCCTCGGTCTCGACTATCGAGGTCAGAATCCTGCCGACTTCGTTCATCTTCTTGAGCCGCTCAACGACCTTTTCGAGTTCCTTATTCTTGCCCTTTATTTCCTTTGAGAGAGAAGTGATGGCCCTGTTCGCTGTTTCGAGTTCCTTTAGCCTGAACTCAAGCTGGGTGTTCAGATCTTCCACCTTATTTTTGTGATCAAGATCCATCCTGATCTTGGAGATCTCTCGCTCTTTGGCGAGATTCTTCTTGTACAGCTTGTTCATCTCATCGATCATTTTGTTAAAGGCGGTGCCGATCGTGCCAAGTTCGTCGCTGGTGATTCCCTGCACCGCGGCGTTCCAGTTGCCTGCCTCTACCTCCTGAATTGCAGTGAGCAGATTTTTTAGCGGCTTCATAACGAACCGCGAAAAGATCAGGCTCAGAACGAGTGATATTACAAGCACGATAATGATGTTCGAAAAGACAAGCATTCTCTTGATGGACAGCATGGTCGAGAATGACCTGGACACGTCAAGCTTTATCTGAATGATGCCGTTGATCGTCTCCCTGCTGTCATGACAGCCAAAGCATTCCTGACTGTTCATGATGTTTCTGAAGTAATCGATCGTGTTGTTATTCTGGATCAGCGGTTTCTGGTGAAGTTCATGCATTGCGGTTTTGAGATAGTCCTGGGATTTGGAGCCAATTTCAGATGTATTTGTGGATTTCAGGATCGTGCCGGTCGGCGATAGGATCCTGATATGCAGGACTTCCTTGTTCTTGCCGATATTCTCAAGGATCTTTTGAACTTCCTGAGTGCTGCCCAGTTTCATGTCATGGGCAATAGTCCTCTCAATGATATCGCCTAAAAAAACGGTGTCAGCAACCTTTGACTCGATCATCTTGGAGTTTTGCATCTTGAGCACGATGGCGGTCGTGATGCCGACCGTTATGATAATGGTTAGTGCTATAATGGCAATTATTTTTGTTTTGATGATCATAAATACATTAATTTAGATGCAAGATACGTGCCTTATAAAGCGAGGAAATTCTCTCAATTATCAGGAACTTATGCCTATTTTTTAATGTGCATGTGTGCATTTTCCGCAGTCTGTTTGAAAACGCTCAGCTGTGCTATAAACCATCTTTATGAACCTTATTCGCTGTTTTAGTGTACAATGAACATCTATGGGAAAACCTCTTGTTGTTATTGTTGGCAGGCCTAATGTTGGGAAGTCCACCCTTTTTAACCGAATGACCGAAACACATTCTGCAATTGTTGAGGATATTCCGGGTGTTACACGTGACCGGAACTACCTTGATGCTGAGTGGGAGGGCAAGAATTATATGCTTGTCGATACCGGGGGGTTCTATATTGACCCTCCTGAGGACATCTTTGTTCAGGCAAAGGAGCAGGCTCTTTTCGCCATGGAAGAGGGCGACATTATTATTCATCTCCTTGACGGAAAGGACGGACTTACCCCTGCTGACATGGAACTGGCACGCCTCATCAGGACATCGGGCAAGAAAGTCGTCTGGCTGGTAAACAAGATCGACGCACCGGTCCGTGACGACAGGCTCTATGATTTCTATGCTATAGGAGCGGATGATCTTTATCCCGTATCTGCAGCCACAGGTTATGGATATGACGATTTCATGGACGTACTCAGCGCGCTGCTTCCGGAATACCACGAGGAGAAATCAGAATATCCGAAGATAGCTGTTGTGGGAAGGCCGAATGTAGGCAAGTCAACGCTGGTCAATGCCCTAACGGGCAAGAAACGGATGGTTGTGAGCGAGGTGGCTGGTACTACCATGGATTCCATTGACAGCACCTGCACGTTTCATGGAAAGAAGTATATGATCATCGACACTGCAGGCCTCAGAAAAAAAGGCAAGATCGGTTACTCACTTGAGCGGTTCTCTATGGTGCGGGCTGTCAGGAGCATTGAACGGTGCGATGTGGCCCTTGTTGTCATTGACATGAGCGTGGGCATTACTGAGCAGGACCAGAAGATAGCCGGTATTGTCAAAGACTACAATAAGGGAATCATATTCCTTCTGAATAAATGGGACCTTGTAACCAATCCTGAGGAGACCTTCAAGAATGTTCTGCCTGAGCTTTACCGGAAGGTCTGGTTCTCGGAATATGCGCCTGCGATCACCATATCAGGCATCTCCAAAAAAAGGATCACCAAGGTCTTTCCGGTGGTTGATGTTATCATTGAGGAAAGACGGAAGCGAATTACAACCGGAGAACTGAACCGGTTTTTCCGTGAGATTATTGCTCAAATATCACTCCCTATGTATAAGGGAAAGACCGTAAAGATGTACTACATGACCCAGGTGGGCATTGAGCCCCCGGCATTTGTTATTTTCTCGAATTACCGAAACGCGGTGATGGATTCTCACCTCAGGTATATCGAGAGGAAGCTTCGCGAGTATTTTGGCTTCGGGGGAACGCCCCTGAAGATCCATGTGAGGCCGAAGAAGAGAGAAGCGTAACAGTGATGATGGTCAGGCTGATTGGCAGAAGCTTCCTCGACTTTTTCAGAGACAACGGGTTGATGCTTGCCGGTTCCATGTCCTATTTCACCATGATGGCGCTTGTTCCGCTCTGTCTTTTTCTGGTGACGGTATTTGGTTATTTCCTTGGCCAGTATCCCGATTTTTACAAGTTCTTTCTGGCCAAACTGACCGGATTTTTCCCGGCCGTTACTCAGGATATTACGGATGATCTCACAAAGATCATCTCATACAGAGGACTTGGCAAGTTCAGCCTTCTTCTCTACTGGGTTCTCTCGTATCAGGTTTTTGCTTCTATGGAGACTGCTCTTAATACCATATTCAAAATAAGGAAGAAAAGGCATGTATTCTACTCTGTGCTGGTCTCCCTGATGGTCGTGACGCTGCTTATTGCCCTGCTTTTCTCGTCCTTTGCAGTTGCCTCGCTCGTGCCGCTTCTTAAGTCTTTCGGCCCGACCCTGACCGGCATTAAAATCGGCAAAATAACGAAGATTCTGCTCAGTTTTGTTCTTCCCTTTTTCCTGATTCTCTGCTCAATTACCCTGCTATACGTGATGGTGCCAAAGACAAAGGTGCGGATTTCTTCAGCACTGTCGGGTGCTTTTTTCGCAACAGGAATGCTCGAGGTTGCCAAGCATCTGTTTAGCTGGTATGTGAGCGAGGTGGCCCAGATGGGAAAGATCTACGGCCCGCTTACCGCCTTTGTCATGTTCCTGCTCTGGATATTTTATTCCTCAGGCATCTTTTTAATCGGCGCCGAAATAGTGCATAATTTAGGGAGTCAGAAACAGGTGAGGAGCGGACAATGATAGACCTGATCGGTACGATCGTTGAAGTGGGAACAGGAGAAGCTCTATACACGGGGAAGCTTGTTGAGGTGAACGAATACGAGATCCACCTTGAGGCGGAGTCAGGTTGGATTGTTGTGCCGATTGAACGGGTCGCTTTTGTGCGGCCGAAAGAAGAAGAGGACTGGACTGCAGCGTGAAATTTGCAAAAAAAAATATCTGGGCCATAGGTGGCGGTAAGGGCGGCGTCGGCAAGAGCGTTCTGTCTTCCAACCTTTCCTTCAGTCTTGCCCTGCAGGGCCACAAAGTTGTTCTTATTGATGCGGACCTTGCTGGAGCCAATATCCATACTCTTTTTGGTATCACGTATCCTGAGGTCACCCTCGCAGATTTTATGAAGAAGAATGTCGCCAAATTTACGGATGTACTTATTCCTACTGGTCACAAGAATCTTTCTATCGTTTGCGGGGCCTCTGATCTTATCGAGATGGCAAATCCGAAATATGCCCAGAAACAGAAGCTGATGCGTGCCATTGCTGATCTTGATGCCGACTACATACTCATTGATATTGGTGCCGGTTCAACGCTGAATAACCTTGATTTCTTTAATGCGGCAGATATCGGTATACTCGTGACCACTCCCATGCCAACTTCGGTTCAGAATGCTTACACTTTTCTGAAGATGGCACTGCACCGGAGGGTGCTCTCGCTCTTTGCTGACGAACCGGGGCTGAGAAACGAGGTGGCCTCTGCACTTGAGGACGGCAGCGGGACCAGGAGCATGGTCGAGCTTGTTGATCATATCAAGACAGTGGATGAGGCCGCTTCCTGGAAGATCATCAAGACACTGGTGGAAAGCAGGTATCGGCTTATCGTTAATATGGCATCAGAGATGGACGGGCAGAGGATAGCGAATGCGCTTGCCGGTCTTGCCTATCAGTTCCTCAGACTCAAGCTCCCCTGCCTGGGTACGGTCGGCGCCAGCACGGAAATAGAGCAGTCTGTCCGCAGGATGCAGCCGCTCATGATGAACGACAATACCGCAGTATCCCATGCGATCAGAAAGATCACACTGAAGATGCAGGAGGAGATGACGCTGCACGCCAGCCGTAAGGAGGTGGCAGAGAACGTCGAGCAGATTGAAGATGAAGAGGAGACCATTGCTGAGATTCCTGTCGAGACAGAGAAAGAGCCGGTAATTGAGGTTAGAACTGCAGCAAAGAATATTCCGGCTTCGATACCTGGGGAGGTGGCAACGAAAGAGCCTCAGGAGCAGTTTCGGTATAAAGCTGCAGAGACGGGATCAACAGTTCAGCTCTGCATGAATGAGGAGATCGTGCATGATGGTATCCGGCTCCATGTCCAGACCGAAGATCTTGGTATAGAAAAGGCAAAGGTCTTAACCCTCGTCTTCAGGGGCGGCCATATCCTTTTTTCAAAGGGCACTGACTATCGGGAATTTGCAGATCAGGAGCATCTGGAGCGGTCCGTTGCCGAACGGGTGCGTTGGCAGCATCGTGCGATCCTTGCCGGAATCCTTGCCGGAAAGCTCAATAACAAGCTCAGCGGGGAAGGGAGGAAATAATGGCAATCGGACGCGTGGGACTGATGATTGCAGATGATTATTGTGCCAAGACTCTGGCACAGATTCTTGCAGAGGCAGATTTTGAGGTCGATTTCCCTAAGATCGATGTCTCAACTGTCCAGGATGCATCTGTGCTTGATCCCTATGATCTTGTGATTCTGAACAATGATGTGGCCCAGAGCATGGAGGAGGGTGTTTTTTCTCTGATCCTGTCTGCCCGCGGGTTTCTTCTTATTGATTCAGCCAGGAACATTGTTGATTTTTCAACATCGTCCTCCCGGTATATCAACCTCTATATGAGTCCTGAAGAGATAGTCTCACGGGTGAACAGCGTTCTTTTCCAATACAAGAATATCCGTAAATCTCCGAGGATCAGCGTAAATTTCGATGTGGAGTATTACTGCGGGGGTTCATGCTTTCAGAGCAATGTGCAGAATCTGAGCCAAAATGGAGCATTTATCGCATCACTGAACCCGCCTTCAAAAAGCGCACTTATTACGGCATATTTTTCGCTGCCGGGAAGGGAAAAAACGATAAAGGCTGTCGGACGGGTTCTCTACAGCATCGGTTATGATCTTGAACGCGGCATTATTTCACATCCCAGTTCTGTAGAGCGGAAGATCATAGCCATGCCGGGCATGGGAATATTCTTCGAGACGATCTCGGACGAGGACCGTGAAGCCATAAGAATCTTTGTTGAGGAAAAGGTATTTTGAGGATCTATGAAAGTTAAAGTGCCAGACAATGCCCCTGTGAGAGTTGATTTCAGAGATCCACGCCTGGAGCAGCTCTCTGAATTTGTGAAGGTCCTTTTTATCAGTGAAACGGATCTGGACCTTGAAGTACCGAAGGCAGAAATCTATTTCCAGGTCGGCATGACCATTGAAGGGACTGTGTTCACTTTTCCCGGGACCGGGACGAGCGGTATCAAATGTTTTGTGAAGGCTGTGAGCAGCACTCGTTGCAACCTGATCTTTGAGAAAATAGAGCCCCGTAAACCTCTTCTGGATTATCTGCAGCAGAGGGAGAGTGCCGAAAAGGTCAGTCATCAGACATACAAGCCTGCAGAGGATATCAGCAAGGTGATGTTCAATAAATTCATGGATGATCAAAAGAAGCCGAAGGGGCCGCTAAAGAAGAAAGTGTTGATCGTCGATGATGCTATTGCTGTTCATGACCGCTTCAGAGCTGCCTTCATCGAGAATGGACTTGAAGTGCTTCAGGCTGTTGACGGCATGGAAGGCATCAAGCAGGCTCTTGAAGCCATGCCGGACATCATTCTCATGGACGTGAACATGCCGAAGATGACCGGAATTGAGGCAACAAGAATTATCAAGTCAAATCCCCGTACCAGCAGCATTCCGATATGTATGTTCACCACAGAGGGAGAACAGGATTTCATTGTTCAGGCCATAAAGATAGGCGTAAAGGATTATATCATCAAGACCCTGGACGCGGCGCTTGTGATCCAGCGGGTACGAAAAATCATCGGAGATTGAGAGGAATTACGGTTATTGTGCTGCTACGGCAGATAGATCGAAAAGCAGCCGCCTCCATTACTGTCGCAATTTGATGTTCGGATAAAGCCTGTTCTGTTCTTGTTCCTGTGCATGTTCGCCACTATCGAGGCGAAATAGATCCCAAGTCCGGTGCTTCCTGTGGAGAAGTTAATATGCTGAGGCATACCAGCGCCTTCCGTGAGCATATGATCAGGATATCCTTCGCCATCATCTCTGATATGAATGACAAGGTATCCGTCTTCTTCTCCTGCAGTTATAGCTACGCTGTTATGCGCATACCGGTATGCGTTGTTCATTACATTGTTGATCACCCCAGCAATTAGATCACTGTCAAAGAACCACGTCAAATCGTCTGAACAGTTCGTTTCGATGGCTATGCCCTTGAATGCAAGAAGGGGCGTGTTCTGGAGCGCGGCATCCTCAAGAAATTCCGCTACTGAGTGATAGGCAATGCTGAGCGTATACTGGTCTTTGTCCATTTTATAGAGGGCAAGGAGCTGAATCAGGTTGTTGTTCACCCGCTTGGCCTCATACTGGAGTTTGGAGAGCAGCGGGTTGGAAGGGCAGTCCTTGCCTGAGCAGTTGCCCAATATCTCTTCTGTTGTGTTGATCAGCATACCGAGAGAGTTCTTCATATCATGGGCGATTGATGCCAGAAATGCAGGAAACTGCATGTCCTTCTTTTCTGAATCGGGTTCTTTCTTAGCGGGATTCATCACTGTCTGCCTGCCAGGAGTTTTTCATACATGCCCAGGAGTTTCTTGTATTTGTCATATGTTGGATCGATCTTGCCCGCGCGCTCGATGTACAGTCTGGCATGCTGAAGCAGCTGGTCATCTCCGCCGTTCTTCTGGAGGAACATGAGCAGCGCCTGCGCAGCGTTGGCATTGACTATCTTATTGCCCTTCAGGCTGTTTGCTGCTTTTTCAAAATATTCGATTGCCTCTTCAAGTTTGCCATCTTCCACAAGGCGAACGCCCTGGTTGTTCGTCTGGATAATCTCATGCTGGGCATTCGAAACGATCTTTGCGCCCTCTGAAGCCATCTGGGTATCCTTGAATACGTCCTGGACCTTCTTAATGACTTCTTCATCCTCATGGTTATTCCTCACCACTTCCTGAACAAGCCTTGTGCCCGTAGCCTTGTCTCCTAGATCAAAGCATACCCTTGCAAGGTCTATAGCAATATCCTCAGAGATGCTTCCGGCCGATTCGTCCATGAGCTGGATTGCTTCCTGTATAGCTTTCCTGGCTTCATCTGGCCGGTTCATATCCTTAAATACGATGCCCTCCATGGCCGACGCCTGCATGGAAGCATCTGCATTTCCCTTAAATTGTTTGCGAATATCCTTCAGCACGGTAAGCGCTCCCTCTGGGGCCTTTTTTTCAACGAGCACTTTTGCGAGGCTCGTGTAGTGGGATGGACTCTTGAAAAAAGAATACTGGCCAAGATCAATAGCTTTCTTAAAGGATTTTTCCGATGCGTCAAGATCATTCATTTTAAACGAAATATCCCCAATGGTTTTGTGGCGGAAGATCGACTTCGGCGAAAGTTCGGCTGCGGTCAGCAGTACTTGCTGCGCCTCCTCAAGGGACTGATTGGCTACAAGCGACTTGGACAGCCAGTCATATGCCTCGATATACATGCCATTTTCTTCGACCAGTGCCCGGAAGGTTTCTGCTGCCCCTGCATAGTCCTCTGTATAATATTGAACTTTGCCCATGCCAAGCTTTGCCCAGGCGATATCACGAATGGATAGAACCTTTTCATAAACGGATTTGGCACTCGGGTAGTCTCCTATGGTGATACAGAGGTCGCCCTTGAGCTTCAGATATTCAAAGATATTTTTTGGGATCTTCAGTGTAGATTGGTCGCAGAGCGCGATGGCCCGGAGGTATTCCTTGTTTGCTATGGCATGTTCAATGATCTCAAAGTCGCTTTTCCGCTTAATGGCGCGCTCAAGGCGAGTCCTGAGGACTTCACGCGAAAAGGGCTTTATGAGGTAATCGTCAGGCTGATATTCGACTGCGCCCATGACCATCTGCATACTATTTTCTGCTGTTATCATCATGAAGACAGTCGAGAACTTTATGAGATTTCGGTGCCTCGCCTCTTCAAAGACCTGCTGACCGTCTTTACGGTTATACCCAAGATTGTAGTCGCAGAGGACAACGTCATAGGATTTGTTTGACATAAGCTCAATTGCTGCTTCACCGTGCGCTGCGTCATCGATATCCTTGGCATTGAAGCTCCAAAGCATGCGTCTGATCGAGGATCTGAACTCGCCAAAATCATCTATGACAAGAAATTGTTTATAACTGAGATCATGTGACATATTTTCAGTGCTTATATTAGCACAAAACGATTTCAAACAGGCAGGGCACGATATGATGCAAATAGTGCCTGCTACGAATTGGAAGGAATGCCTTTACGAGATCCTGCAGATATCTCCGATTGAATACTGGACTATTGCAATAGATGCTATGGACGCTGTTTCTGCGCGGAGGATACGCCTGCCTAATGATGCAACGGTAAAACTGCAATCTTCGGCAGCCCTTATCTCTTTTTCCGAAAAACCGCCTTCAGGGCCGATGCAGAGGACGAGCTGCCTTTCCCCTGTGAACAGTTCCAATGCAGCTGAGAAGGGTGCTCCTTCCTTTTCCCAGCAGATGATCCCTTTTTGACATCCTTCGGAAGCAATTACGGTTTCAAAGGTATCCGGCTCATGGATCAGCGGAATCTTGTTTCTACCGCATTGACGTGATGCCTCCCCTGCAATCTTCTGCCAGCGCTGAAGTTTCCTGGTCTCTCTTATCTGGCTCCTCTCGGTGACCATGGGCACAACCTCTTTCACGCCGAGTTCAGTCGCCTTCTGGATAACCAGATCCATTTTATCACCCTTGAGCAGACCCTGAAGAAGTATGATATCTAGCGGTGATTCGTTATCCTGATTGAGGAGGCCCATGATCTCGAGTGTCGTCTGTTTTTTTGTGATGACAGAGATCTTCGCAGAATAAGCCGCACCGCTGCTGTCTGTTACGATGAGCGAGTCATGGGTTTTACACCTGAGGACTACAGATAAATAATGAGCCTTTTCTCCGGTGAGATTGATATATCTCTCTTGTGGCATGATACTATCAAGAAAAAGTCTGGTCATACGGAGAGCGGCATAAACTGATGAGGCGTCAGCTCTCGACCCCAGTGAATAGATCCTTCAGCTTGTCCTTGAAACTCTTATTGCTGTCATCAACACTGTGTTCTGCAAATTCTTCAAGGAGCTCCTTCTGTTTCTGCGTGAGCTTTTTGGGAACCTCTATGAAGACCCTGATAAGCTGGTTGCCCCTCTGGTGTCCGCCGACTCTGGGCGCTCCTTTTCCTTTAAGCGTGAAGATCTTTCCGGACTGCGTGCCTGCAGGGATCTTGAGCTTAGCAGATCCATCAAGCGTCGGCACTTCAATCTCTGCTCCGAGTGCTGCTGTGGTGAAGGCAATAGGGAAATCACAGAAAAGGTCTGTACCTTCCCGTTTGAATATTTGATGCTCCTGGATATCAAGTATTACATACAGGTCGCCGTTGGGACCACTATACATGCCCGGTTCTCCCTCACCGACGATCTTGAGCCGCGAGCCCGCATCAACACCGGGCGGGATCTTGAGATTGACGGTCCTCTGCTCCTGTATGGATCCCTGTCCTCTGCATTTTTTGCAGGGGTGCGCAATGATCTTGCCTGTGCCGTAGCACTTGCCGCAGGTCTTGGAGACGCTGAAAAAACCCTGCTGATATCTGATATGGCCTGAACCCTTGCAGGCGCTGCAGACTTCCGGCTGTTTGTCCGGTTCTGAACCAGATCCGCTGCATTCGCCACATCTTTGAAGTTTTGGAAAGGTGATCACCTTTTCCGTGCCGAAGACTGCCTCTTCCAGCGTGATATCAAGATCATATCTGAGGTCATTACCTTTGGTAGCACGTTGCTTACGGTGTCCGCCAAAGTTGCCGCCGAAAAAGTCACCGAAGAAATCCTCAAACATATCACCGAATCCGGCTCCATTGGTGAAAGGCCCCTGACCTGCGCCGAAACCGTCCGCAGTTCCATATTGATCATAGTGGGCTCTTTTATCAGGATCGGAAAGAACAGAATAGGCGTGGCTGATCTCTTTGAACTTATCCTCTGAGACCTTGTCGCCAGCGTTCCTGTCCGGGTGGTATTTCATGGCAAGCTGTCGGTAGGACTTCTTCAGTTCTTCCGGCGTGGCTTCCCTTGTAACACCAAGCAATTCGTAGTAATCTTTCACCGCATTTCCTTCGTTATTTTTATCTCAAAGTATACATGAAAAAGGGTCCAAGGGTGCAAGCACTTATTGATGAGGTGCTGTTCCCTTGAACCCCGCAGTATTAGGTCAATTTGCTATTTCTTATCCTTATCCACGTCCTCGAATTCAGCCTCCACAACCTCTTCCTCTGCAGGTTTTGCGCCCTGACCTGGATCAGTCGATGCTCCTCCAGGCTGTGCTCCAGCGCCTGTCTGTTTATACAGATGTTCAGCAAGTTTATGAGATATACTCATGAGTTTGTCAGTTGCTGATTTTATCTCAACAGGATCAGAGCTTGCGTCCTTGATCTTTTTGCAGTGCTCGAGAGCCTCTTCTATCTCACGCTTTTCATCAGCAGAGACTTTATCTCCATAGTCACCCAGGGATTTTTCTACCGTATAGCAGAGCGTATCCGCATTGTTCCTGGCCTCGGCCATCTGTTTCTTCTTGTGATCCTCCTGACCGTGCTCGTCTGCGTCGCGGACCATCTTCTTGATCTCATCCTCTGAGAGACCACTGGAGGCGGTGATCCTGATCGACTGCTCTTTGTTCGTGCCGAGGTCCTTTGCCGAGACATGGAGTATACCGTTTGCATCGATGTCAAAAGAGACCTCGACCTGGGGCACACCGCGCGGCGCAGGGGGAATGCCGATAAGCTCAAAGTTGCCAAGCATCTTGTTGTCAGAAGCCATTTCACGTTCGCCCTGGCAGATCTTGATCGTGACCGCAGGCTGATTGTCGGTTGCTGTCGAAAACACCTGACTTTTCTTGGTCGGAATCGTTGTGTTCCTCTCGATGATCTTGGTAAAGATGCCGCCGAGAGTCTCGATGCCTAATGAAAGCGGGGTAACGTCAAGCAGCAGAACCTCTTTCACATCTCCCTTCAGAACAGCTGCCTGTATGGCAGCGCCAACAGCCACGACCTCGTCAGGGTTCACAGTCCTGTTCGGTTCTTTGCCAAAGAAGCCCTGGACAGTCTGCTGAACCCTCGGCGTCCGTGTCTGGCCGCCTACGAGCAGTACTTCATCGATGTTGCCTGCAGTAAGGCCTGCATCGGAAAGAGCGTTTTTGCAAGGTCCGATGGTGTTCTCAAAAAGGTCAGCAGCCAGCTGTTCAAACTCGGAGCGTTTTATCTTCAGCAGAAGATGCTTGGGGCCGGTCGCATCTGCCGTGACAAAGGGAAGGTTGATCTCTGTTTCTGTAGCGGTCGAAAGTTCGATCTTTGCGCGCTCAGCAGCTTCCTTGAGTCTCTGAAGGGCCATTTTATCATTTTTCAGATCAATTCCCTGGTCCTTTTTAAATTCATCGATCATCCAGTCGATGATCCTGATATCAAAGTCATCACCACCGAGATAGGTATCACCGTTCGTGGACTTCACCTCAATGACGCCTTCTCCGATCTCAAGTATCGAGATGTCAAAGGTACCGCCTCCAAGGTCATACACTGCCACTTTTTCTTCTTTCTTCTTGTCCATGCCATAGGCAAGGGCAGCAGCTGTTGGTTCGTTGATGATCCTGAGCACGTTCAAGCCGGCTATTCTGCCGGCATCTTTGGTTGCCTGTCTCTGGCTGTCATCAAAATATGCCGGGACCGTGATGACCGCTTCGGTCACTTTTTCACCGAGATAATCTTCGGCTGCCTGCTTCAGCTTCTGAAGGATCATGGCCGAGATCTCGGGCGGTGAGTATTTCTTGCCGAAGATCTCGACATGGGCATCGCTGTTCGGCGCCTCTACGATCTTATAGGGCAGCCTCTTCTTTGCGTGGTCAACTTCGGGTGCCGAGTATTTTCTGCCCATGAGTCTCTTGATCGAGAATATGGTGTTCTCCGGATTCGTTATTGCCTGCCGTTTTGCAATCTGACCGACAAGGCGTTCCCCTTTGTCCGTGATCGCGACGATTGACGGCGTTGTTCTTGTTCCTTCCTGGTTCGGTATGACAACGGCCTCTCCGCCCTGTACAACAGCAACGCATGAGTTCGTTGTCCCCAGGTCAATCCCTATTGCTTTTCCCATCGTATTATTCCTCCTCTATGGAATTCGGTTTATTTATTTCTGATGCCTCTGCATCTTCATTCTGCTTCTTCTGCGGTTTCACTGAAACAGCTACCAGTGTGGGTCTGAGCACTTTGTCGCGGTACCGGTATCCTGCCCTGAACTCCTCTGCTATCATCTTTTCGTCTATATCGTCCCGCTCCATCTGGGACATGGCATGATGGACTGTTGGGTCAAAAGGCCTGCCCGTTGCCTCGATGCGGACGAGACCAAACTTCTCGAGTGTTCTCTGTAATTCTTTAAGAGTCACTTCAACGCCCTGGACCAGCCCGCTGTTTACTTCTCCAGAGGTGTGCTTCATCGCAAGCTCAAGGTTGTCTATGGCAGGCAGGAGTTCATACAGCAGGGACTCATTGCCGAATCGTATGAGATCTTCTTTGTCCTTGTTGACCCGCTTACGGTAATTCTCAAAGTCAGCGTACAGCCTCAAATACTTGCCGTTTATTTCGTCTGCCCCGGAACTGGCTGCAGGTTTCTGCTGCTCTGTTTCTTCTTCTTCAGGACTGTCACTGACAAGTTCTATGTCGTCCTCTCCGAAGTCTTCGTTTTCCTTATCCAGATCTTTTTCTCCCAAGATGCACCTTCCTATCTGTTGAATGTGAGTATTTGTGTTATGAACCTGGCTGTTGTATCTACCAGTGTTATTGCCTGTGAGTAGTTCATCCGCGTTGGCCCGATGATGCCGATGGTGCCCATGGGCCGATTACCTTCCTTGTACGTTGAGGCTACGAGGCTGAACTGTTTCATCTCGTCGAGAGGGTTTTCCGAGCCGATAAAGACCTGTGTTCCGTCTACATCAGAGATCTTATCAAGAAGCCCGAGGATGATATTCTTGTCCTCAAGAGTCTTCAGAAGACCGCGTATCCTGCCGATATCACAGAAGTCCGGAAGATTGATCATTTCGGACAGACCCGAGATGAAAATGTCGCTGTCTGATATAGCCAAAACATCTCTGCAGATTCTTGTTGCCTCGCTTATGAGGCTGTCGCAGATTACCCGCTCGTTCGATATCTCCTCGATTATGGCTTTTCTGACCTCGTCCAGAGAGTACCCCGAAAACCTATCATTAATATAATCGGACAGCCTGTTCAGGTCGCTCCGGGACATTTCCTGATCTACAGCAATGATCTTGCTCCTGATGATCGATTCATCAGCAAACAGGACAACCGCAATCTGGTTCTTCCGATAAGGCACCAGTTCAATTCTGCTGAGAATAGTTCTGTTGGCATTCGGCGCAACAGAAATGCCTATGTAGTGCGAAAGCTCAGAGAGCATTCGCGATGCATTGTCCAGAAAAGAATCTACATCTTTCCTGAACAGGTCGAGTTTTCTGTTCATTTCAGAAACAAGCTCCGTATCTGTATCAGATTTTCCGGTTGGCAGCGTATCTACATAGAACCGGTATCCGACATCTGTTGGCACACGGCCTGCCGAGGTATGCGGCTGGCGCAGAAACCCCATCTCCTCAAGGTCAGACATGATGTTCCGTATGGTTGCCGACGAAAGCCCCAGGGGAAATTTCTTGGTTACTGCCCTCGATCCTACCGGTCCGGGCGAGCTGATATAGAGCTGAATAACAGCTTGTAATATCTGTCCGCTTCTTTCATCAAGACTCATTAGCACTCTCCAAGTTAGAGTGCTAATAATCTAACAGGTAGATAATGTCGGTGTCAAGAAAAATTGAAATATTCATTAAATTCAATGACTTTATTGGCGTAAAGAGGCCGCTCCGGCTTTCTGTCGAAAAGAGCTCTGATTTCAGATGAGAATGGTTTTTGGTATGGAAAAACCGTTGAATTCAGAGGCGTACGAGATCGTGTAAGCACCGCTCGAAAGGATCAGGATATAATTGCCGATGGCCGGCTCGGGAAGAAGGATGTTCTTTTCTATTACGTCGAAACTGTCGCAACTTGGGCCGGCGAGAGTCCACTTTTTGATCTCTCTTGAACCCTCAACCACGTAACTGTATTTAATGCCTCCGATACTTTCCATCAGGCCGTTGAAAACACCTACATCAATCGAAAGCCATTCCTCGTCTCCACGGCTGGTTTTCCCGATCACCTTGGTCACGAATATGCCGGCATCACCTACCACTGATCTTCCAGGCTCGATAAGAATTCGAGTCTTTTTCGGAAATTTCTGGTAGATCGCTTTGTTGATATTCTTTTCTATCGCAGAAATGCCTACAACATCTTTGGTATACCGTATCGGATATCCACCGCCGATGTTCAGGAGAGAAAGTTTTATTCCGGCCTTTTCAGCCCTGTCCCAGAGGTCCTTTGCCTTATCAAGAGCAGAATTCCAGTTATACATGTTTGTACACTGTGATCCCACATGGAATGTAATGCCGACCGGGTTAAGCCCCTTCTTTTTTGCCAGAACAAGAAGCTCCTCTGCCTCCTCTACCTCTACACCGAATTTTTTGCTAAGTGGCCATTCGCTGCCTTCATTGGGGACAGTCAACCTTACATAGACATTAGCTCCAGGGGTGTATTCCCGCATCTTGAGAACTTCTGCCTCTGAGTCATATGAGAAATAGTCTACGCCAGACTCTGCAGCCATCCTGAGAAAGCGGAAGGTCTTGATCGGATTGCTCGTGATCATCCGGTCACTGGTCACGCCGATGGACTCAAGTACGCTCATCTCGCCCTCTGAAGCTATCTCAAAGCCGATGCCGAGGCTGTTGATGAGCCTCAGGGTCTCGATATCAGGATTTGCCTTGACCGCATAATAGACCTCGGAATTTCTTATATTTTTGCCTATGGCATGGACCTTCTGGCGAACCTTTGCCTTGTCCATGAGAAGATACGGCGGTTCGAGATCGGTCTCCCGTATGAAGTCGATCGCCTTCTGAATCGTTGACTTCTGCGTGATCCTGGTATGTGCTTTAGTTATGCGAAAACGATGGTTCATGTAGTTATATCCTCATCTATTTTTTGTATTAAACGGCATTTATCGCGAAAATGCAATAGAAGCATCGTATGAATGCAAGGTCGGATCAACTGGAAAGCAGTGACTTAACTTTGTCAGCGATACTGTTTATGCTGAAGGGTTTCTGAATGAAGCCGTGCAGACCCTGCTGAAGCGGAAAGCCCGGATCTCCTGCAGTAGTATGGCCGGAGGCTATCAGGACTTTTACCTTTTCATTAAGTTGTCTAAGGCCATCGAACGCGTCTTTGCCGTTCATAACCGGCATGATAAGGTCCAGGATTACAAGGTCAATGATCTCGCGGTTCTTTGAATATACCTCCAGCGCATCTTTGCCGTTCACCGCGGATATGACGCGGTATCCAAGTTTCTCAAGCATGGTCTGGAGTATGCTCCTGATATATTCTTCATCGTCAACAATAAGGATCGTCCCTCTGCCTGATGCGGGTGCAGGCCGCACTGCCTGTATGGCACTGACAGCAGTATCTGCCGCTGGAAAGGTAACCGTGAATGCAGTGCCCTTTCCCGGAGTCGTGTCCACACTGATCGTGCCGGCATGATTCTTAACGACGCCATAAACCATGGCCAGACCCATGCCGGTTCCCTTGCCCAGTTCCTTTGTCGTAAAAAAAGGCTCGAACATATGTTCTTTAACTCTATCGGAAATGCCTGCCCCAGTGTCAGCTATCTTAATGACAACCTGCCGGGCAGGTTCCTCTGCCGAGGCTATGAGATCTGAAGCATCGCTCTTTAGATGTGTTTCGATGCGGAGAGTGCCTCCCTCAGTCATGGCATCTCTGGCATTCAGGCAGAGGTTCAGGATAACTTGTTCAATCTGACTTCTGTCTCCATCAATGGTCATCTCTTCGCTGCCGAGTTCTGTTACTATTTCTATGCTTCTGTCAAAGGTCTTTGAGATGATCTTCAGCACTGCATCGATTACTTCATTGACGGAAATTGGCTCAATAAGATATTTGCCTTTTCTCGCGAAGCCAAGCAGTTGCTTGGTCAACTGAGCAGCTCGATCCGCGATATGTTCGATCGTATCAGCTGATTCATAAAATGATGTCCCGGGCTTTATCTCAGCCTTCAGCAGTGATGCGTGCCCCAGAATTCCCTGAAGCATATTATTGAAATCATGCGCGATGCCGCCGGCAAGGGTGCCGATAGCCTCCATTTTATGGGCCTGAAAAAGCTGTTCTCTGATATGCTCCTTTTCCCGTTCCTCGTCTATGCGTTCGAACTCAGCTGCGACAATCTGTCCTATGGTCTGGAGAACCTTGATGTCTGACTCGGTAACCTCACGTTCTTTGCCAAAGCCCCCAATGATACCTACTGCCTCACCTTTGCTGTTGAAGATTGCAAAGCCGATGAAAAAATCGGCATTGACCTCAACAAAGGGTTTAACGTCAGGAAACTGCTCGCGCAGTCTTTCCTCGATGATGACGATATGCTTCTTCTCAAGCACGGCTTCACCGGGTGTTCCCCTGAGGGGCATGTCATAACCCTTACGGATAGAGCCATCGATACACAGAGAAACGATCTGCTCAGTTTTACCGTCAGGGTTTAGCTTTGACAGATAGGCATGGAGGGAGAAAAGACGCGAGATCGTCATGGCAACTTCGTCAAAGAAATTTTCCCCCCGTTTCACCGCTGCGAGATGATAGATATTATTCAGCAGGAGGGTCTCCCTGTCGCGGAGTTCCATCGCATTTCTAATGCTGCTGCTCAGGTGCTCAAATTCAGTGATACCTCTATAGTCAGGCATCTTCCCTTTGCTGATCGGTTCAAGGATGCTGTTAAGGGGATAGCGGATGTTTCTTCTGAGGGAGTAGATGAAGAGCAGGGTTACGGCAGTAAGTATCAGGCCGGTAACGCTGTATGCAATCTTGACATTACGCAGCAGGGCTGCATACTCGGCAGAGTCTTTGATCAGCGTGATATCCCATTTCCAGGGCTCGAATCGGATGTGGTAGGCGTAGTATGCATGACTGCCGAGAGTAAAGGCAGCAACAACATTATGGTCATTGATCTTTGCTGCAGCGTCGGAGAGGTTCTTATGGGTGCCTTCTGCAGCAAACAGAATATCCTCTTGACGCTTTACCACACCTGCGAGCTTGTTCTGGCGCATAAAATCCCCGATCATGTTGAGTGCAAGAGCCTTCTTTATCCGTAAGGTGTTCTCCTCATTATAGGTGCCGGTCTTATAGAGTTCGTTCAGGCTGCGGTCACAGACCAGGTAGATATCATGGGCCATCTCCACAAATGACTCGCGGATCTGATCATCGGCAAATTTGGATACTGAGCGCAGAACAAATATGTACAGACTGATCCATGCAAGCAACGCTATTATTACAATGGGCGCAATCGTCCTGAATGCAAGGCTCTTGCGGAGACGGCCGCTTAATCGCTTCATAGGAAAGCAGGTAATGTGTTCAGATTATTTGGCGTGGAAATGTCAGGTTCATTTCGGCTTTCTTGCCTGAAGCAGCCGCTTCGTTGCGCCCCGGATCACTTCAGGCACATTCTTGTTCTTCTCCAGAACGATCAGATCCTTGGTCTTGAGGTCGCCAACCAAGCCCACGGAGATACCGGGAGGTGTCTTGGGGTTTGTTACCAATGCATGTACCACTGCATAGCACTTGAGCCATTCCCTGTTCTTTGAGATTCTTCGCAGTGCTTCCTCATTGATCGAGCGGGAGCGGGCAATCAGTTCAATCTCTGTGTCAGTGATCTTCTGGTTGTCGAACACACTGAGCATGACCAATTTGTTGGTGTCTTTGATCAGAATGCCGCGGACTTCCCTGCTTCCCTTCATAGCAAGCTGGACTCTTTGGGATACCGTGAGCGTCTGAATTTTCTGGAGGATGTTCTGTACGCGGACCTCTTTTGGCCGCTCCACCTTTGCCACTTCTGAAGCGGTTTTGGCAGGAAGATGGAGAGTCCCGGATACCAGGCTCCTGACATCATCAGGAGTATCCGGATGTTCATACAGCATCTGCAGAATTTCGGGTCTGTTCGTGTTCGTCCTGGCAATCTCCTGAAAGACTTCAGCGTCATCTGCAGCCTCGATCAGAATTTCTATGACTTCCCTGGATGCGACTGAGAAGTCGAGTCCTATCAGAATTGTTGGCTCATCCACGATCTCTTCTCCTTAAATGAATAAAATATTCTCTGTTGCCCTTCTGTCCGGGGAGGGGTGACTCGTAATCCCCCATGACTATAAATCCTGATGCCTCTGAAAATTCGCAAACTTTCTGCACTGCAGACCGTCTTTTCGTCTCGTCCCGAATGACACCGCCTTTTTCGACCATTGCCCTGCCAACTTCAAACTGGGGTTTCACCAGAGCCAGAACATCACCTTCACTGGCCAGAAAATCGAGCACTCTCGGCAGCACCTGCGTCAGAGAGATGAAAGAGACATCGATAACGACAAGATCGACCGGTTCAGGTATGCGGTCAGATTCGAAATGCCGGATGTTCGTCTTTTCGTGCAGAATGACACGAGGGTCATTTCTGAGAGTCCAGTCAAGCTGGCCATAGCCGACATCAATGGCATAGACCTTGGTCGCTCCCCTCTTCAATACGCAGTCAGTAAAGCCGCCGGTTGAGCTTCCAATATCCATCACGGTTTTTCCTGCAGGGTCGATCATGAAGAAATCCAAAGCGCCTGCAAGCTTGACGCCACCTCTGCTGACAAAAGGGATGTCCTTTTCCATGAGTGCAACAACTGCATCGCTGTCAATGAGGGCGCCTGCTTTGGATTCCTGTTTGCCGTCAACGAGCACACTGCCGGCCATAATAAGAGCCTTTGCCCGGTCTCTGCTCTTCACCATTGCCCGGTCAACCATGACCTTGTCTAATCTGTCTTTCTGTTTCATCTGTGTAGCTTATTAGGTTGTTTAGACCTAAGTCTATTAGCTCTGAACTTCTTGAGATCCCGGAAGATCATTGCCACGTATCCACCTAAACACACTCCAGAGTGTAAACCTACAGACTACCCACCTGTCTTCAGTGGTTCTTTCATGAAGGAGAGGCTGGCCCGGTAAATACCTTCCTCGTCAATGCCGCAGGCAGCTCTCAAACTGTTCATGCTGCCTTGCTCAATAAAGGAATCAGGTATGCCGAGCCTTTTCAGTGCTATATGCGACATATTTGCTTCATTCAGGCATTCCATCACTGCACTGCCGAATCCGCCCTGAAGGGCATTTTCCTCTACGGTCAGTATCCTGGGTATGCTTGAAGCCATGGACAGAATGATGCCATGGTCAAGGGGTTTAATGAACCGGGCATTGATCACGGTAACATCGATACCTGCTTCTTTAAGACGCTCTGCTGCCTTGAGCGCTGCGATGGCAGTGTTGCCGATCGCTATGATGCTCAAGTCTTTACCTCTGCGAAGCAGCTCTGCCCGTCCCGCAGCAAGGGGAGACGCAGGAATGCCTGACTGCGGCGCTCTGCCGCGCGGATAACGGATCGCTACAGGGCCTGCATGGCTCAATGCCCAGGCAAACATCAATTTCAGTTCCTCAGTGTTCTTCGGCGCAAGGCAGGTAAGGTTCGGAATATGTCTGAGGAACGATATGTCAAAGATGCCATGATGCGTGGGACCGTCTTCCCCGACAAGCCCAGCACGGTCTATGGCAAAGACAACCGGAAGGTTCTGAAGACAGACGTCATGGATAATCTGGTCGTATGCGCGTTGCAGGAACGTGGAATATACAGCAACGACAGGTTTGAGTCCTCCGGCAGCAAGGCCTGCGGCAAAGGTTACAGCATGCTGCTCCGCAATTCCTACATCATAAAAGCGGTCAGGGAAGCGTTCTGCAAAGCAGTCGAGGCCGGTTCCCTCTTTCATGGCAGCAGAGATGGCTATTATCTTGGGATCTTTTTCAGCCAGCTCAGCAAGACATGCACCGAATGCAGCGCTGTATGTAACTGAGCCCGAGCTGAGTGGTGAGCCTGTCTCTACTTCAAAGGGACCGACGCCATGGAACACACAGGGGTCGTTTTCAGAGAACTCGTATCCCTTGCCTTTTTTTGTGATCACATGGACAAGGGTAGGTGATGTCGAGGACTTTATCCTGTTCAGTGTTTCGATAAGCAGCTCAGTATTGTGACCGTCAATCGGGCCGATGTAATCAAATCCCAATTCCTCAAAGAGCAGGCCGGGTAGGATCATGCCTTTCAGGGTCTCCTCGGTTTTTCGCGCTATTTTTGCAACAGAGTCCCCGAGTTTGGGTATGCCTTCAAGAAAGTGTATCGTTCCTTTTTTGAATCTGCGATATCGCTCGTCAGTAAGGATCCTGTTCATATATGCCGACAGGGCGCCGACATTCGGAGATATGGACATCTCATTGTCGTTCAGGATGACGATGAGGTCTTTTTTACTGTGGCCTGCATTGTTCAGTCCCTCAAAGGCAATACCGCCTGAGAGCGCCCCATCACCGATTACTGCTATGACCTTGAATTGCTCGTGCTTTTGGTCGCGCGCCTCAAGCAGTCCGAGCGCAGCGGATATCGAAGTTGAGCTGTGACCTGTGCCAAAGGCATCATGAGGGCTTTCGGCTATTTTTGGAAAGCCTGCCATGCCTTTCTCTGTTCTGAGTGTAGAGAACTGTTCTCTTCTGCCGGTCAGAATTTTGTGGGCATAGGACTGATGTCCGACATCCCAGACGATTCTGTCAACAGGTGAATTGAAGGCATGATGCAGAGCAATGGTCAGTTCTATGATGCCGAGGTTTGATGCTAGGTGCCCGCCATTCAGGGCAACCGTCTCTATGATCAGAGTCCTGAGTTCGTCGGCCAATGTCTTGAGCTCTTCATGGCTCAGAGTTCTGAGGTCTTCCGGTGAAGATACTTTTTCGAGCGCCATCAGTTCCTCCTTGTCAGAAGATAGTCGGCAATTTCCCGCAGAGGATCAGCTTCAGATGAGAAGAGAGAGAGAGCCTCTTTAGCTTCTGTAATAAGATTCCGGGCTATCTCTTTTGACCTCTGCATTCCGTAAAAAAGCGGGTATGTCATCTTGTTGATTTTTTCGTCAGCGCCTGCTGTCTTGCCCATTTCCTCGGTATCGCCCTCTATGTCAAGTATATCATCGATCACCTGAAAGGCGAGGCCGATACTGTTTCCATAGGCTGTCAGGGCATCAAGCGAAGCCTGATCGCTCCCGTAGAGAATAGGGCCGATACGGACAGATGCGCGAAGCAATGCGCCGGTCTTATGCGAATGAATGAACTGAAGAGTTTCAGCATCAGGCTCCCGATTTTCTGAAAGCATATCCTGAACCTGTCCGGCAACCATGCCGTCAAGCCCTGAGGCGAGGGCTATTTCCCTCAGCGCTCCCATAAGATGAGGGACCGAAATAACTGACGACAGGGAAGGATCCGAGAGGATACTGAACGCCTCAGTAAGAAGCGCGTCTCCGGCAAGAATGGCGACTGCCTCTCCATAGACCTTATGGTTCGTAGGCTTGCCCCTTCTCAGGTCATCGTTGTCCATGGCAGGAAGGTCATCATGGATCAGAGAATATGTATGGATAAGCTCCAGCGTCGATGCATAGGGAACAATGTCCCGGGGATTGCCACCGCAGGTCTCGTATGCAGCGAGTGCAAGTATCGGCCTTATCCGCTTGCCGCCGGCGAAAAGGGAATAGAGCATTGCTTCCTGCAGAACAGGGGGGTGATTCTGTTTTGTAAAATAGGCCCTGAAGAACGTATCGACAAGTGCCTGTTTATCTTTCAGATATGATTTTATGTCCATAATATTACGTGATAGGTTATGAGTGATGCGTGAAGGGTAACATCTTTCACCTGTTACTTATTACTATTTCTACTCCCACTCGATCGTGCCGGGAGGCTTTGAGGTTATGTCAAGAACTACCCTGTTGACGCCTTTCACTTCATTGATGATTCGATTCGATATCTTTCCCATAACCTCATAGGGCATCTTTGCCCAGTCGGCAGTCATGCCGTCAACGCTGGTGACTGCGCGAACAGCCACAACGCTTTCGTACGTGCGTTCATCTCCCATGACGCCGACGCTCTTGATCGGCAGGATCACGGCAAAGGCCTGCCATATCTCGCGGTAAAGCCCTGCAGCCTTGATCTCGTCGAGCACGATTGCATCAGCTTCTCTGAGGATATGAAGCTTTTCCTCGGTTATGTCACCGATGCAGCGTATGGCCAGTCCAGGGCCGGGGAAGGGGTGGCGCCAGCAGATCTCCTCAGGCAGGCCGAGTTCTTCGCCCATTATACGGACCTCATCCTTGAAGAGTTCCCTGAGCGGTTCTACAAGCTTCAGATTCATCACCTCGGGAAGGCCGCCGACATTATGGTGGCTCTTGATCACAGCAGACGGGCCCTTAAAGGATACGCTTTCAATGACATCCGGATAGAGTGTGCCCTGCGCAAGAAACTCGGCATCCTTTATCTTTTTTGCTTCCTCTTCGAAGAGGGCGATAAATTCGTTGCCGATGATCTTTCTCTTCTTCTCAGGATCAGTAATGCCCTTGAGCTTTTCGAGAAAGCGTTTTTTTGCATCGACATAGATAAGCTTGATATGGAAATGACCCTCAAAGGTCTTTTTCACTTTTTCAGCCTCTCCTTTGCGGAGGAGGCCATTGTCAACAAAGATGCAGGTGAGGCTGTCATTGATCGCCTTCTTAAGCAGAAGCGCAACAACAGATGAATCCACGCCGCCGCTCAAGGCACAGATCACCTTCTTGCCTTCTGTCTTTGCCTGTATGTCAGCCACAGACCATTCAATGAAGGACGACATCTCCCAGATCGGCTTGCATGCACAGATAGTGTTCACAAAGTTCTGGAGTATGCGCATGCCTTCGTCTGTGTGAACTACTTCAGGATGGAACTGGAGCGCATAAAAGTGCCTGTTCGTGTCTGCCATGGCAGCAACGGGTGAATTAGCCGTATGACCGATGATCGAAAACCCTTCAGGCAGCAATTCAATCTTGTCTCCATGGCTCATCCAGACATTTGTTGCTTGAGAGATGCCCCAGAGAAAGTCCTTGTCATTGTCGACCATAAGCTCAGCCTGGCCGTATTCTCTTTTTGTCGAGCGGGCGACCTTGCCGCCGAGATAGTGGGCCATAACCTGCATGCCGTAGCATATGCCTAAAACGGGTATGCCTAATTTGAAAACTTCCAGGTCAGGCGCAGGTGCCCCCTCGTCGTAAACACTGGAAGGCCCGCCTGACAGGATAATGCCTTTTGGATTAAAGGCCCTGATCTTATCCATGGAAGCGTTGAACGGGAATATCTCCGAGTAAACTTTGCCATCCCGCACGCGACGGGCAATGAGCTGCGTGTATTGGGAGCCAAAATCAAGGACTAATATTTTTTCTTCATGCATGGCTGTTCCTCTGTCTCCCTGGTCGTGGGGTGAGTGTGTTACCACTCAGGCCGGTAGTTGGGAGCCTCCTTGGTTATTATGACGTCATGCACGTGACTTTCTCTCAGTCCTGCATTGGTGATCTGAACAAAACGCGCTTTCCTGCGGAAATCAGCAAGATTTTTTGCTCCGCAGTACCCCATGCCGGAACGCAGGCCGCCTAACAGTTGATGAGCAGTCTGGGCCAGAGTACCTTTGTGGGGCACCCTTCCTTCAACGCCCTCAGGAACAAGTTTCTGCGTTTCAACGCCTTCCTGCTGGTAGCGGTCTTTTGCTCCCTGGGTCATTGCCCCGATCGATCCCATGCCGCGGTATACCTTATAGCTTCTGCCCTGAAAGAGCACGACCTCGCCCGGCGATTCATCGGTGCCTGCGAACAGGCTGCCGATCATAACTGAACTCGCTCCTGCAGCAAGTGCTTTGGCAATGTCCCCTGAATATTTAATGCCGCCGTCTGCGATGATTGGGATCTTGCTCTTGCGAGCCACAGCGTAGCAGTCCATTATTGCTGTCAACTGAGGCACGCCAGCGCCGGCGACAATTCGCGTTGTGCAGATAGAGCCAGGGCCAATGCCGATCTTTATTGCGTCTGCCCCGGCCTTAATGAGGTCCCGTGTACCCTCTGCAGTCGCAACATTGCCTGCAATGATCTCGATATCATATTTCTTCTTAATCGCTTTCAGCGTGGAGATGACCGGAGTTGAATGACCATGAGCGGTATCAATCACAAGAACGTCAACACCTGCAGAGACCAGAAGTTCGGCCCTTTTCATGGTATCCTGACCTGTGCCTATGGCAGCACCGACCATGAGTCTGCCCATCTTGTCCTTGCAGGAATTCGGGTATTTTCTTCTCTTCTCTATGTCCTTGATCGTGATAAGGCCTTTGAGTTTGTAATCCTTGTCCACGATCGGCAGCTTCTCGATCTTATACTTATTGAGGAGATCTTTTGCTTCATCAAGTGTTGTGCCTTGCCCAGCAGTAACGAGCCTGTCTTTTGTCATGATCTCAGAGACTTTTTTGCTGTAATGTTTCTCGAATCTGAGGTCTCTGTTTGTCAGAATGCCGACAAGCTTTCCATTAACCGTGACCGGGACACCTGAGATCTTGTACCTCTCCATAAGCCCGGTGGCCTCAGAAACCGGCGAGTCAGGAGATACCGTGATAGGGTCTATGATCATGCCGCTTTCAGACTTTTTTACTTTGTCTATCTCAAAGGCCTGTCTGTCGGGTGCCATTGCCCTGTGCACAATGCCGATACCGCCCTCCCGGGCAATAGCGATGGCCATAGACGCCTCGGTTACCGTGTCCATGGCAGAGGTGAGGAGGGGAACATTCAGTCTGATCTTCGGGGTCAGATAGGTATGGATATTAACATCCCTCGGCAGCACTTCTGACTTGGCAGGAAGCAACAAGACATCGTCAAAGGTTAATCCGGGTTTGATCTTGTCAGCCATGAAATTCTCCTGGAAGTTTTCAGAAATATTACCACGGTAGTAATCGATAAAGCAAACCGCAGCTTTTCTGCTTGACATGCAGGATTACCTCTGAGATATACTTGCGGAACTCAGTTCCCGGAACAGGAAAGAGCTTTACCATATCGGGAAACTGTTTTGCGAAAAATCCTTATACTTTGATATAATGCGCCTGGCATAAATCTTGTTTTCCTTAGATCATCAAGGAACAAAAAACGGTAGATGAAAGGGGGTGAAGAGATGAAGAAGACTGTATTATTTGTAACTCTGCTTGTTATCGTAGCATTTGTAGGCAGCGCGCTTGCAGTTCCTCCGGGAAAGAACGTTGAATACGCAGGCGGCAGCGCCGGCAAGGTCGTGTTTGACGGCAAGACCCACGCTGACAAGGGCCTGAAGTGCAATGACTGCCACACCAAGATCTTCCCGATGAAGAAGGGTGGCAAGTACACCATGGCTGACATGAACGCAGGCAAGAATTGCGGCGAGTGCCACAACGGCACCAAGGCATTCAAGTCCAGCGACGCAGCTAACTGCGGAAAGTGCCACAAGAAATAAGACATTTTGAATTCAAATAAAAAAGCCCCCTGAATTTTCAGGGGGCTTTTTTATTGGGTATTTACAACTGATTAGCTGGATAGTCCTTAGGTGTTTAGGTGCATTCTCTATCAGACTACAGACTAAACAACCTGAAAAGCTGCTAAATTCTGGTGAGCCAGGACTCGTATTTTTTGTTTTTGCCTTTAACGACATCAAAGAATATTGACTGCAATTTCTTTGTGATTGTGCCGCGGCTCCCAACGCCGATCTTCCTGTTGTCGATCTCCCTGATCGGCGTTACTTCAGCCGCAGTGCCGGTAAAAAACGCCTCATCAGCAATATAAATCTCATCCCGGGTGAAACGCTCTTCAAGCACAGGGATCTTGTTGTCACGAGCGATCTTCATAATGCTGTCCCGCGTGATGCCCTCAAGTATGGTGGTGAGCGGCGTTGTCTTAATCTGTCCGTTACGGACAATGAAGATATTTTCCCCGCTGCCTTCAGAGACATAGCCTTCAGGATCAAGGAGCAGTGCCTCGTCAAAGCCTCCGGCAATCGCTTCTTTCTTTGCGATCTGTGAGTTTACGTAATAGCCGCAGACCTTTGCCCGTGTCATTGAAGAGTTCACATGATGTCTGGTGAACGAAGACACCTGGATCCTGATGCCCTTGTCGATGCCTTCATCGCCGAGGTATGCGCCCCACGGCCAGGCAGCTATGGCAACGCTGATAGGGTTTCCTTTCGGATAGAGACCCATGGCTCCATAGCCAATGTACACGAGCGGCCTGATATAACATTCTTTCAGCTTATTGATCTTGACGGTCTTGATGATCGCATCCCTGATCTCTTTCCTGGAATAGGGTATCTCGATATTGAAGATATGGGCTGATGCGAAAAGCCTGTCAACATGTTCGTCAAGCCTGAAGATGGCAGAGCCTTTTTCTGTCTTGTAGCAGCGAATGCCCTCGAACATGCCAAGGCCATAGTGAAGCGTGTGGGTCAGAACGTGAACTTGTGCTTTGTCCCAGTCAACAAGTTTTCCGTCCATCCATATTTTGTCTGATTTCTTTATCATCGTGAACTATTAAAACAGGATGTTCAGAGCTCTGTCAACTGGTGCGTGAGCAGATAAGATCGCGGAAAAATCCTTTACATTTTTTCAGGAGCAGTAACGCCGAGGATGGTGAGTGCATCGCCGATGACGATCTTAATGCCCTTGCAGAGTGCAAGGCGGGCGCTGGTCAGAGCGGAATCGTCAACGATAACCCTGTGGTTGTGATAATACGTGTGAAATAGCCCGGCCAACTCCTGGAGATAGAAGGTGATCCTGTGCGGCTCAAAAGACCGAGCTGCGCCTTCTAAAACCATGGGATAGGTCAGAAGTTTCTTTATAAGACTGATCTCCGCAGGTTCGGACAGGAGGGAGAGATAGGCATTGTCTGCACGAATACCCTTTTCCATGGCATTGGCAATGATGCTGTTGATCCTGGCATTGGCATATTGCACATAAAACACCGGATTCTCAGCAGTGGTTGCGGTTACCACGTCGAGGTCGAAATCAAGATGGCTGTCTGCCTTTCTCGTAAGAAAGATGAACTTGGTCGTGTCCGGCCCGACAAGGTCCATAATGTCGCTGAGGGTGACAAAGGTTCCTGCACGTTTTGACATCTGAAAAGGCTCCCCATGTTTCAGAAGGTTGACCATCTGTACAAGGATCACCTTGAACCTGGTGATTTCGTACCCAAAAGCCTGCATCACCGATTCGATTCTCTGGATGTACCCATGATGGTCAGCACCCCAAATATCGATGATGATGTCAAAATTTCTGTCGAGCTTATTTTTGTGGTACGCAATGTCAGAAGCAAAATATGTGTGCTGGCCATCGCTCTTAATCACGACCCTGTCCTTGTCGTCACGGAAATCCGTGGACCGGAACCAGAGCGCATGGCCGCTTTCGTAAAGGAAGCCCTTTTTCGTCAGGTCGTCGATTGCCCGCTGGACCTCGCCTGTTTCAAAGATATTCTTTTCACTGATCCAGGTATCAAAGTCCCTGATGCCGAATCTGCTCAGATCTTTCCTGATCAGTTCGATCATCCGCTTGTACGTCCATGTTGTTATTTCATCGCCGCAGGTTTCAAAGGAAATGCCTTTGAATGCCTCGCCTCTTGCGGCATGGAGAGCGGCTGCTTCGTCATCTATATACTGACCCCGATATCCGTCTTCCGGGAAAGGAGTATCAATGCCTAAAAGCTGCTGATATTTTGCATGTACGGACAGGCCGAGGAGCTTCACCTGCCTGCCTGCATCGTTGATGTAGTATTCGCGTTCTATATGGTACCCAAATTCTTCGAGGAGATTACAGAGCGCATTGCCGACTGCAGCGCCCCTTGCATGGCCGATATGAAGCGGCCCTGTCGGGTTGGCGCTTACATACTCGATCAGCACTTTGCGGCCCTGGCCAACATTTTCACGCAGGAATGACTTTTCCTCTCTGAGAAGTTCCCTGAACGATGCAACGAGATATTCGCGGGTAAACGTGAAGTTGATGAATCCGGGGCCTGCGATCTCGATCTTCTCAAAGATGGACCTGTCCTTGATAGCACCAATGATATCTTCAGCTATTTTTTTCGGAGCTTTCTTGCATGTCCTGGCAAGTCCCATGGCAAGAGGAGTTGAAAGATCGCCAAAGGATTCCTCTCGCGGCGTCTCGATCTCGATGCCCGGCAGCGGAGAGATATTGAGTGTCTCAAGGGCTTTGGTCAAAACAGGAATAAGGTCTTTTTTCATAGGGATACAGTCTAAATGCCGTTTCTTATGAAAGTCAACCGGGTTGGCTGTTAGCGCGGGCCTGACCCTGCGAGCCTGCGAACTGATGCTGCAGAGGAATGAAAAGGTCCGATGTTGTGTATACTATTAACGATTCTTTGGCGTTATCTGATTTATTTGATACAATGGCTGTAAGGAATTGCACCCATGGAACAGATACAGGAGCTTATTCAAAAATATGGTCTTGAGGAAGACCCTGAACATGTTATAATCCCGTTTGTTTCGCAGGACGGAAGGAAGAGACGCTGCTTTCTGCTGAAAAGGAAATTTCTGAGAATTCTGTTCTCGGATGCACATTTTCATGATTATCCACTTGAAGAGATAATTGAGGCGACAGTCCTGCATCCGGACATGCCGTTAAGAGAATCAATACTGCTGGTCCACAAAGATCCTGAATGGGATGCAGATGAATCGGGCAGGAAGAATACTGAACTACGAGGTGAAGGTGAAAAAAAGAATACTGATTAACGCTGCGCATTCCGAGGAAAAGCGCGTGGCTATTGTGGAAGGCGATGTCCTGATCGATTTCTATGTTGAGACCGCGGGCAAGGAGCATCTTAAGGGGAATATCTATAAGGCGAAAGTGGTGAGGGTTGAGCCTGGACTTCAGGCAGCCTTTGTTGATTTTGGTCAGAAGAAGCATGGATTTCTCCAGCTTCGAGAGATCAAACCAGAGTTTTATCAACACCAGATCGACGCCAGCAAAAAGCCGAGGATGCAGGACGTCATATCAAAGGGACACGAACTTATCGTGCAGGTTGAGAAGGACGAGCGTGATAACAAGGGCGCAAGTTTGACCACTTACATCTCTATTCCTGGCAGGTATATTGTTATGATGCCTGGTCAGGAAAAAGTAGGCGTATCGAGGAAGATCGAAGACCGCGAGGACAGGGGCAGACTGAAGGAGGTCTTCAACTCCCTGAAGCTTCCGAAGAAGATGGGGTTTATCCTGAGGACCGCAGGCAGCGACAAGACAGAAGAGGACCTTGACAATGACCTGAAATACCTGACAAAGCTCTGGGCAAAGATACAGGCCGAGTCCAAGAAAGTCAATGCTCCTGCGCTTATCTATAAAGAGCAGGATTTTGCGGTCAAGACAGTCCGTGACTATCTCACCTCGGATGTTGATGAGGTTTTGATCGATGACCCGGAGGCGTTCAAGAACACCAAGGAATTCCTCCGGAAGACCGTGCCCTGGCGCAAGATCAATATTAAGCAGTACAAGGACAAAAAGCCGATCTTTGCATGCCATAACATCGAAGGCCAGATTGCCAAGATTCATGAGCGGTTCGTGTATCTTCCATCGCGGGGATACATAGTGATCGACAAGACCGAGGCGCTGACCGCAATTGATGTCAACTCAGGCAGGTCGCGCAAAGAGGAGCATATCGAGGCAACAGCCCTCAATACGAACCTTGAAGCTGCAGACGAGATTGCCCGTCAGCTCAGATTCCGTGACCTGGGAGGGCTTGTGGTGATCGATTTTATCGACATGGAAGCCTCCAAGAACCGGCGGGAGGTTGAGCAGCGGCTGAAAGATGCCATGAGTCCTGACAAGGCGCATTTTGAGACAACTCCCATTTCGAAGTTCGGCATCGTCGAGATGACGCGGGAACGGATGCGGCCTGCTTATCAGGAGTCGAGTCACCATAAATGCGAGCTCTGCGGGGGGACCGGCGTTGTCAAAAGCGATGAGATGGCTGCAGTTGCTGCGCTGCGCGAGATGCATGTGCAGGCAACCAAGGAAGGCACCAAGGCGATCACCTGCCGTCTTCCTGTAGAAAGCATGAACTATATGATCAATACCTGGCGCGCTGATATTGCTGCGACTGAAAAGGAGTTCGGCATTACGGTCACCCTTTTTGCTGACCCGAAGCTCCTGACTGGTCAGTACAAACTTGAAACAGACAGGCCTGAGCCTCCCAAGGAGCATGTCCGGCCAGAACATAAACCGCCTCAGCATAAGCAGGTTCAACAGAAACAGATGCCTCAAAAACATACAAAGCAAGCAGAACCGGCTCAGACTGAAGAAGCTGCGGAACAGGCAGGCGCGCCGCAGGAAGTTGTTTCTGGTGAGCCGCAGGAGCAGAAGAGACGCAGAAAGCGGAGGCCGCGCAGAGGCAAGAAGCGTCCGGCAGGAGCTGAGGCTTCTTCTTCGGAATTAGCAGCAGCCCCTGAAAATATAGTCCACGACCCAATCCAGGAGGGCGTCTGATCTGCTTTTGCTTTCGTGGCGTCATCTGTATTAAAGTTAGGATAAATCAGCGTTTGATAAGGAGGAATAATGTTCGGACTTGGATTACCTGAGATGATCGTTGTAGTGGTGATAGCGCTAGTCTTCTTCGGACCCAGCAAGCTGCCAGATGCGGGGAAAAGCCTCGGTCAGGCTATTAAGAATTTCAAAAAGGGCATAACCGAGGGAGTAACAGAGGAGAAGGAGAAGATAGAAAGCAAATAGCTGGAGTGCTGCTTCTTTTGGTAGTCTCTATAAAAGAGATGGCAATGTTTATTTCGCTTTCTCACTGATTAAAGAAAGCGTTATTCTTACGGCTTACTACGAGATGGTCTTATTCTTTCCTTCATGAGAACTCATAAAGAGACGTCTGTCACGCTGTTGTCTGTCAATATGCATATCAGCTGCGTCCTTGCTATCGGCCCTGTTCTTTAGTATGATTTGAAGCATGCTTGATACACTGTTCTATCCAGAGTCGGTTGCTGTTATCGGCGCGTCGCAGGACACCCAGAAGGTCGGCTTTGCTATCCTGAATAACCTGCTGAAGTTCGGATATCAGGGCAAGATCTATCCCATAAACCCCAAAGCAGACGAGATCCTCGGCATCAGGGCGTACAAAAGCATCTTTGACGTGACGGATGAGATCGGCCTTGCTGTTGTCTCGATCCCTGCTGCCATGGTGCCGGACTGTATCAGTGATTGCATAAAGAGAGGGATCAGATCAGCGGTCATAATCAGCGCCGGATTCAAGGAGGCAGGCTCTGCAGGCATTCTGCTTGAGGAAGAACTTAAAGCCCTTGCAAAAACCGGCAATATCAGAATCCTCGGCCCCAACTGTCTCGGCATCATTAATACAGCGAATGATCTGAATGCAACCTTTGCAGCAGGCATGCTCCCGAAAGGCAGACTCGCATTTTTCTCTCAGTCCGGAGCTCTCGGTATTGCGATACTCGACTGGGCTATCGGCAATAAGATCGGTTTTTCAAAGTTCATCAGTCTCGGCAACAAGGCTGACCTGAACGAGACGGACTTCATTGAATATTTCATGCAGGACCCTGAGACTGACATTATCCTCGGATATATCGAAGATGTGGTCGATGGCAGGCGCTTCCTTGAGATCGCAAAAAAAGCCACGAAGATCAAGCCTATCATCCTTGTCAAATCAGGTGGCACGCAGGCAGGAGCCCGCGCTGCATCGTCGCACACCGGTGCCCTTGCAGGGTCTGAAAATGCCTTTAACGCTGCATTCAAGCAGACTGGAGTTATCAGGGCAGAAGGCGTAGAGGATCTTTTTGAGTCGGCATTGGCATTCCATTCCGGCAAGCTTCCGAAAGGCAACAATCTGCTTATTGTTACGAATGCGGGCGGCCCTGGCATCATCGCCGCAGATACTGCAGAAAAGCTCGGCATCAATCTGCCGCAGCTTTCAAAGGAAACGGTCGAACAGCTTATGGCAGTGCTTCCGAAGAATGCGTCTCTCTATAATCCGGTTGACATTATCGGGGATGCCACGTCTGAGCGATATGCTGCGGTTATCGAGCGCACGCTCAATGACCCGAATGTGGACGGCATGCTGATCATTCTGACGCCGCAGGCAATGGTGAATGTTGAGGAGACCGCAAAGATCGTGATCGAATCGTCGAAGAAAACGGATAAGCCACTGATCACGAGTTTCATGGGAGAAGAAAGGGTGAGGTCGTCAGTGGCCATGCTCAAGGCTGCAGCGATAACGAACTTTTCTTATCCTGAGCCGGCAGTGAAGTCATTCAGGAAGCTGTACAACTACGGACTCTGGAAGAAGAAGGCAGATGAACCGGCTTTCTCTCCTAAAGTGAACAGAGATGCTGTTGCGCAGATCATCAGGACTGCGCGCAAGAACAATCAGATTCAGTTTGCAGAGGACAGTGCGCGCGAGATCCTGACGCACTATGGGTTCAGGTTCCCTAATAAGCAGCTGGCAACAATGCCGAACGAGGCTGCCAATGCTGCGGCTGCTATAGGATTTCCGGTTGTCATGAAGATCTCATCGCCTGACATTCTGCACAAGACCGATATCGGCGGGGTGAAACTCAATATCAGTTCGAAGAAAGAGGCTAAGGATGCCTTTACTGCCATTACCCTGAATGCCCGGAAATTCATGCCAAAGGCGTTCATCAGCGGTGTAACTATTTATGAAACAGTGCCGAAGGGCAAAGAGGTCATTCTTGGTATCACCTTTGACAGGACCTTTGGCCATATGATTATGTTCGGCCTTGGCGGGATCTATGTCGAGGTTTTGAAGGATGTTTCTTTCAGGATCGTGCCTGTCAGCCTGTCCGAGGCGCGCGAGATGATCCATGAGATCAGGACGATCCAGCTCCTTCAGGGCGTGCGCGGAGAGCCGCCCGCTGACCTTGATGCCATTGTCCAGAGCATTGTGAGACTCTCGATGCTCGCCGCAGATTTTCCCGAGATACATGAACTCGATATTAATCCCCTTGTTGTATTCGATAAAGGGGCTGTTGCCCTTGACTCAAGGATCATCCTCAGTCATGAAGATAAAGGAGGTATGTAATGCACTACCTGTATATAGCGTCCACCGCTGGATTCTCAGGCAAGAGCCTGATCACGCTCGGTCTCGGTCTGATGTTGAAAGACAAGGGTCTTTCGATCGGGTATATCAAGCCGTATGGCAAGATCCCCCTGGAACAGGAAGGCAGAATCGTTGATGCTGACGCAGAGTTTCTGAGGACGTCGCTCGATATCAGCGAGCCTCCAGAGATAGTATCTCCCTTTGTGGTGAGCTATGAACTTCAGAATAATCTTCTGAAAGGCAAACCCTCGGATAAGTTCGATGCAGTTACTAAAGCATTGTCATCCATAACCAAGAAAGATGTTGTGATGATCAACGGTGCTTCTGATCTTTATGAAGGAGTAACCTTTGGTATTAATGATCTGAAACTTATCCGCCATCTTAAGGCAAGGACGCTTATGGTAGAGCCCTGGAACAACGACAGTTCCCTTGATGCCATTGTTGGTGCAAAGGAGCTGCTTGGCCAGGATTTTATGGGTGTCGTGATCAATAAAGTGCCGTTGGCTGTCCTGGACCATATTAAGCATGCTGTCCGTCCTTTTCTCGAAAAAAAGGGAGTTCCGGTATTTGGCGCGCTCCAGAAGGATATGCTGCTTGATGCGATAACCGTGCGGCAGCTGAACGAGATCCTCGGCGGCAAGGTACTCTGTTGTGAAGAAGGGCTGGATGAGTTCATTGAATCCTTCTCGATCGGCGCTATGGATGTTGACAGTGCGCTGAAATATTTCAGGCGGACACCGAACAAGGCTGTTATTACGGGGGCTCACCGCTCTGATATTCAGCTTGCTGCACTCGAAACCTCGACCCGGTGCATAATTCTGACCGGTGGTCTCTATACAAATGACGTGATCATCGGCAAGGCAAAGATGACCAATACGCCGATCATCTCGGTGCATGACGACACATTTGCGACTGTGCAGAAGATCGAGTCAGTAATAGGCAAGATCAGGATTAGGGAACAGAAAAAGATCCAGAAGATAAAAGAGATCATGGAAAAAGAGTTTGATATCGCACGGCTGTTAAAAGAACTCAAGGGCAGATAAAGGAGATAGTTTACATGGAAGATCTTAAGACATCTGAAACATGGCGCGTATTCAGAATCCAGTCAGAGCTGGTAGAAGGGTTCGAGACCCTCAATGACCTCGGACCGGCGGTCACTATTTTCGGCAGTGCGCGGCTGAAACCAGGCAATAAATATTACGACGATGCCGTGACCGTGGCACGAAAGCTTGCAGATGACGGCTTTGCGATCATAACGGGCGGCGGCCCGGGCATTATGGAGGGAGCGAACAAGGGGGCAAAGAAAGGGAAGGCCCATTCTGTAGGGCTGAACATAGAAATACCGAGTGAGCAGGTACCGAACAAATATCAGGATATCAGCCTTTCATTTCGTTACTTTTTCATCAGAAAACTGATGTTCATAAAATATGCCATTGCGTACATTATCTTCCCTGGCGGGTTTGGAACCATGGATGAACTTTTCGAAGCGCTTACTCTTGTGCAGACAAAGCGCATCAAGTCATTTCCAATAATACTCTACGGGTCTGAATACTGGGAAGGGCTGATAGACTGGATGAAAAAAACGCTCATTGCACAAGGTACGATCGAACGGGAGGACTTCGCTCTCTTTTCTCTTGTCGATAAGCCGGAAGAGGTGAGGTTCCTCATCAATGAGCATTTCAGGGTGTTTGCCGACCTCAGACCTAAGATGAAGGCCAAGAAGCGGCCCGGAAACCGGTTCATCTGATAATGAGATGAAAAAAAACAGGATATTCATAACTTGCAGTCGCGGCGTTGACCATTATCTTGAGCAGGAAGTAGCACTGCTTGGTTTCCCCATTTTCTTCAAAACACAGGCAGGCATAGAGACAGAGGGGACCTTGCATGATGCCATGGACCTTAATCTTCGGCTGAGGACAGGGCTGAGAGTGCTCTCTCTTGTTGCTGAGTTTGCCGCAGAAGATCCTGAAGCGCTGTACCGGAACATACATACAATCCCCTGGGAAGAGGTCATTTCTTTGAACGGGTATTTCAGCATCACGTCAACGGTTGATACGCCCACCATTGACAATACGCGTTTTGCAAGCCAGAAGTGCAAGGATGCCATTGTTGATCGATTCATGAAGAAGTTTAATAAGCGGCCTGACTCGGGGCCGGAGCGGAACAGGGCGGTGTTTCACCTCCACTGGCAGGGTGAGGACTGCAGGATCTATATCGATACTTCGGGGGAACCGATCTCCAGAAGGGGATATCGCAAAATCCCGTATAAGGCTCCTCTGCAGGAGTCGCTTGCAGCCGCCATGGTTAAGGCATCTGGGTGGCATGACAACGGCTGTTTTATAAATCCCATGTGTGGCAGCGGCACACTTGCAATAGAGGCCGCACTCATTGGCCTGAACAGACCGGCAGCCATTCTCCGAAACAACTTTGGTTTTATGCACCTGAAGGGCTACGATGCTCATGCCTGGGAAGAATTAAGAAACAAGGCCCAGACTGAGGTTAAGAAGGGTCTGCAGAACAGGATCATTGCTACTGATATCAGTGATGAGGCTGTGGATGCTGCGATGAAAAATGCCCGCACGGCAGGTGTGGAGCACCTGATCGAATTCAGTGTGACTGATTTTGCCGATGCAGAGATCCCTGAAGGAGGGGGCGTTGTTGTGATGAACCCTGAGTATGGTGAGCGGCTGGGTAAGGAGGCAGAACTGGAGAAAGTGTATGGCAGGATAGGGGACTTTCTGAAACAGAAATGCAGGGGATACAAGGGGTATGTCCTGACCGGCAATCCTGAGCTGTCCAAAAAGATAGGTCTCCGGTCCAGCAGAAAGATGCTTTTCTTTAATGGACCGATTGAATGCCGTTTGCTTGAATATGAAATCTATAGCGGGAGCAAGAAGAGCAGAGGCGAATAGCAGGGTATTGGCAAAAAAGAATAAAGACATACTGAAATGCATGTCTTTATTCTTTTAATTTAGGCAGTTAATAGCTATTATTCGAAGTGTTTCATGATGTCTGATTTGTCGGTCTTTGTTAGATTGGACATGATGTTTTTATCAAGCTTTGCTTTAACGCCTGCATCAAGATTCTCGAGGATCTGGCTGTTGATCATCTTGCTCGCTGCAAGGTACCACTTGGGAGATCCCTCTTTTTTAATGATAGCATTTATGTCATTCGAAATAAGCTTTGCGGCTTTCTTTTCCATTTCAAGCTCTATGTTGTGGGGCTCTCCATATCCCTTTGCTGCCCCGTTTTTGCCTCCTCCCATACCGAAGCGGCCGGATGTGTCACTCATTTTGTCGCTTAACTTTCCATGGGCTTCGATCGAATCATAGCTTTCTATGAGTTGAATTTTTACGCTCTCATGCTCCTGTTTGGTTACCTTGTAAGCTTTGAAATGTCCTAGATCAACTGCGATGATGACTTTATCCATATATTGTTCCTCCTTTTGATCTGAGTATAGCAGTAACCGGCAAAGACGCATAGATGGAAAGAGAAGAAATGAAAACAGATAAGTCTTGACATTGAATCCTGGAATGCTATAATCGTATCAAGATTAAATTTATTTCATTATTTGTTAGTAACTTATGTAATGTTCGTATCTTTAGGTCATAGTGCAGGGAAGCTTGTTAATGCCACGAAATCAGATGTGAGGGGGCCCGAACATCTGGTCTCAATGAGAGGATTACATGAAATTTAGCAGAACTATCCTGGCAGGGCGAGCAGCAGTAGCGATCTGTGGCATAGTCATTCTGTGGGGGAGCAGAACAGATGTTGCAGTTGCTGAAAATATCAGCCCCTTAGCTATTGTTGGCAATGCTATTATTTCGGAGCAAGACCTTAAAGCCGAAATGGAGAAGGTCGGATCAGGCCAGTCAGGCAGCTTTGAAAGACCGGAGCAACGAGAGGCGCTGCTTGAGGATATGGTCAGGGCCGAGGTTCTCTATGCCATGGCCATCAAGAACGGATATGACAAAAAGCCCTCAATCCTGAATGCGGTTAAGCGGATAATTATCAATCAATACCGCAAGGACTATCTTGAACCTGAACTATCTAAAATAACCGTTACCGAGGATGAGATTCACTCTTTCTATAATCAACACACCTCAGAATATTCAACCCCGCAGATGGTTCGGGCTGCTGTCATCAAGATATCAGTTCCTGCAAAAGCCCCTGATGAAAAGAAAGCTGAGCTTCTGAAAAGAGCAGAAGATGCCAGAGCAGAGGCTATGATGCTTGATCGTGCCACCCTGTCTTTTGGATCGGTGGCAGTTAAATTCTCGGATGATCAGGTGAGTCGGTACCGGGGAGGCGATACAGGGCTTATGAAGCAGGGGGCTTCTGATACCAGGTGGTCAAATGAAGTGATGGATGCTATCTTTTCACTGAAGGAACCGGGGCAGGTCAGTCCGGTGATCATTTCTTCTGACGGCTATTACCTCGTAAAACTTATGGAGACGAAGGCAGGCGTTACCCGTCCCCTTCTTGATGTGAAGGAGATCATACAAAGCCGACTTTTCTTTGAGAAGAAGACTCATAAAGAGAAGGAATTCTACGAAAAGCTGGCAGCATCATTGAAAGTCGAGATCAACAGAGAACTTCTTGGCAAGATAGAACTGCCAAACGCAGGAGGCAGATCTGCTCCTCCTGCAATGCCAAGATAGTGATGATGAAACTTGTAGCGTCTACGGAACTATTTACGCGCCTGGGTTACAGGGGCGGTTTGTAAAGGAGATACAGTGAAGAAGAATATTATTGCTCGCACGATGGAATTACTGGTGTCTGTTGTTCTTGTTCTGATTGTCACTTCTGCCACGGTTCATGCAGGGCCGGTGGTGACGCAGACGTTCAACCTGCATCCTGGTTGGAATGCAATATTCCTTGAGGTTGAGCCTGAACAAAAAGATATGGAAGTCCTATTGCAGGGGCTGCCATTGGCAGGCATATGGACATGGGTCCCGCGAGGGATTGCAATGCAGTATGTCCAGGACCCGAGTGAGAAACTGCTTGGCGTAAAGGGATGGCATGTCTATTTTCCAAAGTCCAGGGGAGAAGAGAATTTGTTAAGCAATCTCTTTACGCTTCAGGCAAACCGGGCTTATCTTATCGAAATACGAGGCAATAATAATATCACCTGGAATGTGACAGGCCGGCCGTCGCTCAAGCGCCAGGCATGGGAGCCGAATTCCTTTAATCTCACCGGATTTTCCATTAATAGTGCGGGCAGTCCAACATTTGCCGCTTTCTTCGGGAGCTCTGTTGCACATTCCGGACAGGCGATCTACCGCCTTAACAATGCCGGGATTTGGGAGATGCTCCAGAACCCTGCTTCAGCGCAGATGCTTTCTGGTGAGGCCTTCTGGATTTATACCGAGGGAGCATCTACATTTTCCGGTCCTGTAGCAGTCCGCACCGATTTTGGAGACGGACTTGATTTTCAAAAATTACTTAATGAGAACAAGCTCTTGATCAAGAACGTGTCCTCCTCTGTAAAGACAGTCACAGTCCGATATATCCCCATGGGGACTCCGGTACCGCTTGTTAAGTTTGAGATCAGCACTAAGGGCGGAATTACCTGGCCTTCTTTTAGCGCAGAGGAGACGTTTGCCATTGCTGCAGGCCAAGAGAAGGTTTATAGGTTTGCTCTCAAAAGGGCTGGTATATCAACACAGCGAACCGAGTCGATGATAGAGATACTTGATGATGCAGGTAGCAGATATGTTATTCCGGTAAGTGCTGAGAAGGGCGGGTTCTAAGATGGAACAAAGAAATATCGATCAATACTGTAATACGGTACAAGGGGGAAGAGTACCCATGAAAATCTTCGGTTCTATTTTGATGATCTTCTGCATCTGTGTGCTGAGTGCTGCAGGACTGGTTCATGCTGAGTCATATACCGGCCTGTGGGTCGGCAGCGTGTCTGTTGACAAGGTTACGGAGTCACAGATTCCGTCAAACAATGCCTTCACGTATCCTACTCCGGTTGCTTCGCCGTTTAAATTCCGGATACTGCTGCATGTGGATACAAATGGGAACACAAGGATTATCAAAGATGTGATTCAGATGTGGAAACCGGGTAATCAGGGTAATCCGGGTCATTATGCACTTATTACCGATGATACCCTCATCCCGAATAATTTTGTATGTGACAGTCTGGCTGATACGGAGTTTTGCCACCGGATAAGTACAGCAGCCTATGATTTTGACGGTCTGCATGTGAGCATGAACGGTGCCTTTTCTCTTACCAATCCGCTCACAGGACAGCCCGGCCAGCTCACCGGACAGCTCATACTTACTCCTGCAAATCCGACAAATCCTTTTATGCACAGGTTTAATCCTGAGCATGACAATCTGACCGAGGAATTTAAGCCCCTCAAGAACCTTGCGGTATTTGATGCTGAAGGAAATGAGGCAAAAAAAGTCTGTTCACTTGCGCTGCCAAGAAGGAGCTGCACAGTAGATGCAGACTGCCCTGCCGGAGAAATATGTGCGGTAAATACTCCAATCCTTGAGGTCTATCGCGTCACCAGGGACATGACCCTCACATTCAGCAGTGATGACCCGAATTCATCACCTGCCTGGGGCAGCAGCCTGATGGGAGGACTGTATGAGGAGACACTTAAAGGTCTTCATAAATATACAATAAAAGTTTCCGGTACTTTCCGCCTGCAGAAGGTGACCGCTATAGGGGAGTTGAACCAATGAAAACGTATACAGAAAAAACTATGAGGGAGCGTGAAAAGCAGATGGTTAGCAGGAATTTGATGGTGATCGCCCTTTTATTTTTCTGCCTGATGTGTATAAATGCGGGACAGGTGTATGCGGATTCCGGATGGCCGCAGAGAGCCGGCGGTTCTCTGAATGACCAGTCACTTGCAACAACAGTCGACAAGAACGGTAATGTTTATGTTGCAGGATATTTTACCGGCACAGCGACTATAGGGACAACGACCCTTCAGACCCCGTCAAACGGCAGTTGTGCAAACGGGTATTGTTCAGATCTCTATGTGGGCAAGCTTGATGCTGGTGGCGGCTGGGACTGGGTTGTCAGTGCAGGCGGTATATGGGAAGATACGGCAGATGCTATTGCAGTTGACCATGAAGGCAATGTGTATGTAACAGGTAAATTCGGTGCAGCTGCAAGTTTCGGAAATATTATACTTAACTCACAAGGGCTGCATGATGTTTTTGTCGCAAAGCTCGATGCGAACGGGACCTGGCTCTGGGCGAAAAGCATCCCCGGAGATTGGCAGGGATATGGAACAGCCATAGGGGTCACACCCGTAGGGATCAATACTACTCGGGAAGTTGAAGTCTATGTCGCCGGCACATTTTCCGGAAACCAGATATTTTCGATTTTAAATGATGACGGTACGATAACAACAAAAACCCTGACAACGCTAAGTTATCCCTCCAAACCGGACAATCCTGACTTTGACGTATTCGTGGCTAAACTGACTAAGAACGGAGACTGGAAATGGGCTCTTTCAGGGGGAGGGAATTTCCCCGGCATAGAATGTCTCACCGGCAACTGGTGCTGTAACTCCCCGAATGCATATTACAAACACGACCACACATTAGCAGCACCCTGGACTTCCTTTAACTATCATCATGCCTGCGAGATCGGGTATTGGGATTCCAACTGGAGTCTGAGCGAGAGCGAATGCAGGCAGTGGTATGGACAGAACCCAACGCCGTCATATTCCGCGCCGTTTACTTTTTCCGGCTATCTCGATTACAGCACCGGAATAAATAAGCCTTCATTTCCGAAGCCCTACACTGAGGACCGTGCTGCCCAGTATCTGTATGGCACAAATGTCTGCTTCCTGAGCGCTTCCGGATATCGTGAAAGCGATGACCGTGCTACAGGTCTTGTGGTGAAATTTGACGAGTCAGACTATACAACTCCCAAAACAATGATCTTTGTGACCGGACATTTTCAGGGTGGTAACTCAGATGGCAGCAGCACCTTTGACTTCAGATTTTCTGATGGGGTAAATGTTAAGACTGGCATGTCCTCAGGCATAGGCAATAAGGATCTTTTCGTAATGAAAATATACGACCAGGGGAAAAATATGTTTAATAACCCTGCCCCGGTCCCCAACCCGTCAATAAAGTGGATTGTTGATTCTGCAGGCACTACTGCAACGGATACGATCTGGGCGAATGCCATTGCCATGGACCCTGATGGAGACCTGTACATTGCGGGTGGTTACAAGAATGCCCCCAAGCTTGGAGCAATACAGTTCCATGATACAACAGGAGGCACATCTGCCAATACAAATGCCTTTGTCGCAAGACTCAATGGTGGAAGCAACGTTTCTGCTCAATGGCAATGGGCCAGGACTGCAGGTCCTTCATCAACAGCGAATTCTGCTGAGGCATTCTCATTGTCCGTCGATTCGCTTGCATTGGCCAGTCGCGGAGTTTATGTAACGGGCAATTTCAAGGACAATCTCCAGATGTTCGAAAATAGCAGCGTTATCAATACGATAAGCGCAAAGGGTAATTCCCAGAACGATGCCTTTGTCATTAAGTATTTGGCAGCCAGCGGCGGCCTTTCATGGGCGACGAGGGGCGGCTTGTATGATGATGAAAATGCAAGGGGGATTGTTACTGATGGTTCAGGGACCACCTTTGTTACTGGAAGTTTCAAGACAGCTTCCAGCTTCATCGAAAGTTCGACAATGTATTTTGACGGAAGCAAGCAGCAATATATCTTTGGTGAGGAAACGGTAAGTGATACGAGCTATTCTGTCTCATTCTGGTTCAAGACAAGGGAACCCAATGAGGGCATCCTTTCGATAACCAACGGTGCAAAAGTAGGAAACGGGGACAGAGACATCTGGCTCTCTAACGGCAATCTTAAGGCCAAGGTTTTTAACGGCACAGAAGAGATTATTCAGACCATCGGAACTGATTATGCTGATAATCAATGGCACTATGCAGTACATACCTTCGGCGTGGGTGTAACCCAGAAGCTTTATGTGGACGGCATTGAAAGGGCCTCAGGGACAAAGACAAGTTCAGCGAAAACTATACATACCGGGGTAACCATAGCCTTTGCAAGTAGTGTAAGCGGAACTAATTATTTTACGGGCATGATCTCCGGTCTGCAGTTCGGAAATGTCCTGAATGCACAGACTGTAATGAACAGTTTCTTAGACCCCGCTAAGAAACCGAGCAATACCTCAAGCGGCAAGATCCTCTTTTCAGAGGGGAATTCCGATATATTTCTTGCCAGCGTCAGTCAGCTTGGTCACTGGAGGGAAAGCGAGATCTGGACGGTTGGAGAGGAAGTCCCGATGCCTGACGGGGCAGTGGCAATGAAGCCGGAGTTCCTGTCACCTCCGGATGCAGAGAACAATTTCTTCTGGAGCGAATACAGCAAGAAACTCTATTCAGTTTGGGGCGATAAGGGTGCGGTGATCAAATGGCGCGTCTCGACTGACCTTCTAAATATGACCAGGGTGCTCACCACTGGTGTGAGTAAATGGCCTGACAGACCGCAGATCCATGTTGCCGGCGTGCCGACTGAACTGCAGCCGTCAACCACCACCTATAGCTACACCGGTATCCAGCGGACTGGCAATGGAGCAACGGATACTGACAAGACAGCTACTGGTGGGTCGCTTTTCAATGCTGCAAAGGAGGGCTATTCAGTTATTCGCTATGGCAATGGAGGTTTTGATCTGCTCAATTTCCCTGTTGCTTTTGAGGTCGTCAAAACGTATTTATGGGATAACAACGTAGTGTTTCAGGATGATGCTTCCTGCACTGTCGGTCAGAGGATAACGGATTTTGTCCATAATGACCCTCTCGGAAAAAATGGATTCGTTTATTTTAACAAGGCCTTTTATGACGGATTCGGCACGAAGCGGTCGTATGACAAAGCGACCAGGATGGGGCCGATCATCCCGGTCAATGAAGTGACCACAGCAAAGAATAATAATCAAACCGACCCTGATGCTGGCCGGGATATGGTGGTTGTCTGGTCAGAGACGAACCTGAAGAACATCCCGTGGCCGGTCAGGTCTGTGCGGTACGACTGCAAGTGGCCGGCAGACAATGTAGTTTACAAAATTATAATAGCGAGCGAACTCGGCTCAGATGTTCTGAATCAGCCGGCTTTAGATACTGCAGTCTATCCGGAGGCGTACGTTTACCGGCAGTCGCAGTCGGATCAGGCTGGATATAATCCGAATGAGGAGCATGCCTCACTCTTCCCCTCAGCAACGGGCAATGGCTTTGCCGCGGTCTTTGCGCTCAGGAACGACCTGTACAATCCCCTTACTAATCTGCCATCAAAGCCGTATGTGCTCCTGAAATACAAGAACCCTACTGACAACCAGTGGTCTATGCTGACATACAAAGTTCTGACAACCGGATATGGGTACAACTCGTTCAATTACCAGGGGACTGCAGGTACAACCATCAATCCACCATATCCGATCCGACTTCTGAGCGGATGTCCTCAGTCGATCCCCCAGGGTGACCCCTATTGGCAGGACAGCGTTAATAATCAGTATTGGGCTCGCTCTGCTGGAACGGTGAACGTAGGGTATTATTATCCGCTCTTGAGTGATTTTGATTACCCAAATAATCCAACCCTGCCTCAGAGGTTCGATGGAACTGCAGGACAGTGCGTAGGCTGGCTTGACAGGAGGTCGGGTGGCGGAGGACAGCCCATTCAGGTTTCGTATTCTATAAGTTGGCCTACAGACGTGCCGGTTCTCCATGTAGGGGAATCCCTGCTGACCGCAAAAAGAGGTCTGCCTGACGTGATGAACCAGGCATCAGTCAAGGTCGTTTATGATGAACTCGATCCAAATGTCCAGGATCCTAATAATTCTCTTGTTCAACTGATCAATCCGCTGGAACTGCGTGAACTGCTCCTTGATGACGGAAATGGTAAATGGGTGAAACTTCCTTCTGAAATCAGCACCAGTGAGGACAATGGGCAGTTGATCTTCAATGACCTGCCATTTCATCTTATGATCAGGTTCTATTACAACCCCATAACTCACAAACTCGGTTTTAAGGGCTATTTTGACAATACCGGTATGGGTGATCCGCTCCTTCTGATTAATGTGATGTCTGCAAGCGAGCTTGATGAGCTTCTCGCCCTCAGCGCTGATGAGGACTATGTCAGGACAGTAAAGGCTCTGTTTAATCTTACAAGAAACCCTCAGCAACTGCGTCTGAAGAATTCCGGAGGGGTGCGGCCTGTGGCGCCGCAGTCGGTAGACCTTTCGAACTGGGAGAACCTCGACAGTGCAGCAAAACGGACACTGCTGCAGGGCATGCCGTCTCTGATCGGTCTGCAGGACTTTCAATATGATACAAACAACGAGAAGATGAAGGACCTGAATGGCAATTACCTCAGTGATGGAGATCCTGAGCGTCTTGAAGCCTTAGGTGGAGGCTTTGCCCTGACTGCAGGAGCAGCCGCAGGAACAGGATTTGTAACACTCGCCTTTAACGACGATCCGAGTCTCGGTTCGCTGCCGGTTAGTCTGCAGATTATACGGGTAGACTGTGCACCGTATCAGGGACAGATACAGGTTATCCAGTCTGATATTATTTTTGATGAAAAACTTGTGCTGCGTCATAGCGGTGATTTCGGCGGAAGACCGGAGAATTTCGAGTTCGAGTGGTATTATCATCCTGACCCGGGCACCGGCAGGGGGCCCGAGCCGCCACCTTCGCCTGAGATAGATGAGTTTTCGACAGCCACAGGCAGATGGCTTCCCTTTAATGTGCCTGATCCGTTTGGTGCCATAGATATAACCATCAAGGGCGCTTCAGAAACAACAATATCTGATAACTGGTTCTATGTTAGGTACAAGGGATATCCTGTCTGCAATAACACATCAGTGGCAACGCCATGGGCAGGTGATCCCTCAGGAACTGCCGACACGCCAAGGCCTCAGCTTGCTGAGGGTTGGATAAAGCGAGTAATTCGGGCTCTGAATCCATTTGAAGCTCGGGTAAAAGACTTTGCATCTGCTCCCACAAACACCTACGGCAGCATGCTCATCCAGCTTGGTGAGCGGTATGAAGGTGCAGTAGCAATGAATAACGATCCTGACAACCTTAACAGCATGGGGCTGATTTCTGCATACGAGACGGTGCTTCGCAGAGGCATCGGTCTTTCGATCGGTGGTACTCCTCCGGTGAATTATGCGCCGGCAAATGCTGCGCTGCTGCTTGCCGCATCCCGGATATCAGATTTCTATATGCTGCTCGGCAATGAGGCATATGGTGACGCTCAGGATCCGACTATAGGTTTTGGCACAAACAGTATCGAATACGGCTCTGAGGCCTCCTCGATCTTTGCCTTCCAGAACCAGGTTGACTCACTCCTGGAAGAGGAGCTTGTGCTGCTCAGGGGCTTTGACTACCGGGCTGCCAGACCTGTTTATAACCACGCGGTCTGGAATTTCACCTCCAATGACGGCGAGGTTGCGTATTCGCAGGCTTACAATATTAAGGACCACAATGGCGATGGATTTATCAACGAGTTTGATGCCAGGATCATGTTCCCTCAGGGCCATGGAGACGCATGGGGCCATTACCTCACATCGGTAAAAGGATATTACCGACTGCTCAGGCATCCGTTCTATACCTGGGATCCACGCGCTGAGTCGGTCTTGGTCGCAGGCGCGCCTGTTCGTGTCGATTATCTCGATGAGAGGAAGTTTGCCAGAGCAGCAGCGGCAAAGGCCAAGGCTGGCGCAGAGGTCATGAACCTCACATACCGCCTTAAATACGTTGAAGACCCTGCCGGTCAGTGGCAGGGATATAAGGACAACACTCTGATGGACCCTGCTGACCCAGAGTCAGCTCGTGCCTGGGGACTTTCGGAATGGGGCAGAAGGACAGGACAGGGGGCATACTTTGACTGGGTTGTGGCAAACTCGATAGTGCCTGCTGTTGACAATGACCCGCTACATGACCCTGCAGTTACCGGCACCTATCTGACGAAGATCGACAGGAAGACTGTTCAGGATCTCTCAGAGATACCGACTAATTTCCTTGAAGTCCAGATGCAGCTTGATAAGGCAGACGCCGGGCTCAATCCGCTCGGGCTTGCGCGGGACATGGTACCGTTTGATATTGATCCTGCCTTTAATACTATTGGGTCAGGTATTCAGGGAAAGACTCATTTTGAACAGATTTATGATCGTGCAGCCGTGGCTCTTCAGAATGTGGAAGGTGTCTGGGATTATGCGAACAAGACTTCCAATATGCTGAGGCAGAATGAAAATACCCTCTATGAATTCAGCGGCGATGTGTATGTCCAGGAACTTGACTACATGAACCGTCTGATCGAGATATATGGGTACCCGTATTCAGGAGATATGGGGCCAACAGGTACATATCCGAGCGATTATGACGGACCTGATCTCCTCCATTATATGTGGCTGGATAAGACAGAACTAACCGGCGAATCAGCTCCACCCGATACTGCTCACACGGTGACTCTCAGTTTTACCCCCATTTGCTACGGGCAGTCAGTTATGGAGTCTATTCTGAACCCCATAATAGCGAAATGCAAGGCACCTGCGTATCCACCGACGAACCCTACTACCAGTAATGTAACCTATCGTTTCTCGACTGGTGGGCTTGGGATTGTGAAGCCAGATAACGCGGGGCAGAGAAGGGCAGGGGGTGAGATACAGCGGGCGCTCTCGGATTTATATCAGGCCCGTAATGCGTATGAAGTTTCCCTGAGGAACTACGAAAATTACCTCAAGGATATTAATGACAAGGTGAAGAGTTTAGAGGCGCTCTATGATTTCCAGACCGACAAACTGTCATTGATGCAGCAGAGTGCTACAGTGAGTCTTGGGCTGGATGCCATTATACAAGTAATGGAGAGTGCCAACATCATTATGAGGCGGATTTCAGCAGGGTTAAATTTTGTCTCCGAAGATGCAGCCCATTGTGTGCCGCAAAATGTCGGGCTTGCTGTTTCCGTCGGAAACCCCGTGTCCTGCACTGTTGAGATTGCCGGAGATGCTGGGGCCTTTGCCCTTGACACAGTCGCTGATGTTGTCGATATCCTTAAATTATGGACAGAGTGGGGTAAGAATGTCTCGGAGAAGGCCTTTGAAATCTCGATAGAAAGGACAGGGCAGAACTACGAGTTCGCAAGTGCGTTTGTCGAACTGGAAGCACTTATCAGGCAGGAGCCTGCAGCCCGTCTTGACGTCTTTGCGCAGAAGGAAGTAGCGCAGCAGGCCATACAGAATTATTATTCGGTTCTTGCAACGGGGCAGAGACTACAGTCTGAAATCTTTGGATACCGTGCATGGGTAGCCTCTGAAGTCCAGGAGGCCCGTTATCGGGATATGACCTTCCGGATATTCAGGAATGACGGTATACAGAAATATAGGGCACAATTTGATCTGGCAGCGCGATTTACGTACATGGCTGCCAAGGCGTATGACTATGAGACTGGACTTCTGAGAAGCGACACGGCCTCCGGACAGAAATTCCTTACCAATATTGTGAAGCAGAGGAGCCTTGGACAGATTATTGACGGCAGACCGATTGTCGGTGCCAAGGGATTATCTGATCCGCTTTCCCGTTTGGGACAGAACTTCGGCGTTCTCAAGGGACAGATAGGTTTCAATAATCCGCAGATAGAGACAAACCGGTTCTCGCTCAGGAGCGAACTCTTCAGGCTTACGGATATCGCAGACTTTCGGACGCTCCTTGCGAGCCCGTATGATCCTGTAGGTGGAACTGGTTACTATGCCGTTGACCTCTGGCAGGTACCTGAGTTCAGAAAATACTGCCGGCCATTTACGCTCGAGAGTGCCGGTCCCCAGCCCGGTTTGGTGATACCGTTCAGCACTGAGGTCAATTTTGGCAGAAACTTCTTCGGCCAGCAGCTTGGGGCTGGTGATAGTTTTTATGATCCGACCATGTTTGCCACAAAAATTAGGTCCGTAGGGGTATGGTTTACAGATTACGATACTACGCAGTTGCCTATCACCCCGAGGGTCTATCTGGTCCCGACAGGCATGGATGTCATGCGGGCTTCGACCGGCAATATGATGCAGACAAGGCAGTGGAAGATTATAGACCAGAAGATCCCTGTGCCGTTCCCTATTGGGGCATCTGATCTTGCTAACCCTGACTGGATTCCGATCAATGACAGTCTTTCCGACCAATTGGGCGGCATTCGGAAGTTCTCGAGTTTAAGGGCATTTCCTGATGAAGATACTTCCGGAACAACAATCGAAAGCAGGCTCATAGGCCGTTCAGTCTGGAATACAAAATGGATGCTGATTATCCCAGGAGGCACGCTCAACTATAACCCAGCAATAGGGCTCAGCAGGTTCCTGTCAGGGGTCTCGGATATAAAGATCTACTTTGAATCCTATGGGTATTCGGGGAACTGAGATGAAAAAGCTACTACTATACAGAGAGAATCCAGAAGGCGGGGTGAAAGCAATGAGGACGAATAGGATAGGAATCTGTCTGCTGATACTGGGCTGTGTACTGTTTACTGCCGGGACAGGCTTTACGAAACTGACGGAGCCGGACAATATATTTTATGGAACCATGACGCTCAATGGGCAGCCGGTCACGAGCGGAGAGGTTACGCTGTTAATAAACGGCAGTAATATTCCCATCGCACGCTTTTTGTTAGGTACCAATAAGAGTGCTCTGAACACATTTATCCTGCGTGTGCCGATAGATTCTCAGATCCCGCGTGATCCATTGGCCGCTCTCCCGGGTGAGTCTGCAAGTATTTTTCTAAACGGTAAGCGTGTTGCGACTACCACCATCGGGCCGCGCGGCTCGGTCATGAAAATACCACTTGATGACTGCTTAGAACAGACAACCTTCTATCAGGATGCTGACAATGACGGTTACCCTGGTCCGGGGATCACAACTTCCTGTGTCAGGCCAGTTGGGTACAAAACTGGAAGTGAGTTGATTTCCACCGCTGAGGATTGTAACGACAATGACGCTTCAATCCATTCCGGTAATGCATTTTATAGAGACGCTGATAGCGATGGTTATGGAAATCCAGCGGTTGCAGTCATAGCCTGTATCACGCCTG
>CAYWRK010000001.1:0-133181 GCA_964461065.1 uncultured Nitrospiraceae bacterium | reverse complement strand
GATAGCGATGGTTATGGAAATCCAGCGGTTGCAGTCATAGCCTGTATCACGCCTGTCGGATATGTATCCAACAATACTGACTGTAATGACAATGATGCCTCAATTTATTCCGGTGCGACATTTTATAGAGACGCTGATAGCGATGGTTATGGAAATCCAGCGGTTGCAGTCATAGCCTGTATCACGCCTGCCGGATATGTCACCAGCAAATCTGACTGTGACGATGGCAATGCCTCTGTTCATCCGGGTGCAGTCGAGATATGTGACGGGAAGGACAATGACTGTGACGGCGTAGCCGATAATCAGTGTATTGGTGATGATGGAAAGATGTGCCGTAACAGTCATTACCTTAATGGAAAGAACTGGATCATCAGGGCTTATACGGTGAGAGAAGATACAGGTCTCTATTCAGTGTATCTGGAAGTGCTTGACTCTGCAGGCCAGCGTCTTACGGCAACAACAGCAAGGATTATTACTAACCCTCTCCGGATTTCGTCCGAGGGAGAAGCATCGGATATTACAATGGTATTTGATGAAGCAGAATCAGCAGCATATTTGCTTTACACCACGGCTCTCGGACAGGCATTTGTGAAAGTGCCAGTTGGTCAATAGCATTATGATGCTTCAAGAAATAGGTATTGAAATGAGAGAATCGGTGATAGCTGAAGCAGATCTTACGGAAAAATGGATTGACGGAATAATGGAATCAGGCATACGGCTGACAGCATATAAAATCGTATTAGCAAAGGGAGGCTGCAATGGATAGGACCCGAAATATTACAAAATCTTCACGGTTGGCAACATATGGAATAACTGTATTGCTTCTGCTTGGGCTGCTCTGCCCTGCAGCGGTCTTTGCCGGTTCGCTTAATGCACCGGCAGGTCCGGGGGCGCAGAGTACACCAAGATATACGTTAAAGAATATCTACGACCGATTAAACAACGGTACTGCAGGGACTCCGCTTCCTGCCACACCCTTTGCTGAGCCCCCGGTCGGAGCGATCAGTCCGACAATAATAGGCACGACAGATTATCCTCTTAACGACATTATGGGCCTACTCCCTGCGCTGGATAACACAAACGGCGCTTTACAGACTGAGGTCTGCAATACTAAGACCTTCTGGGGTCTTCGCACCGGAGGCTGGGGTCTGATAACAGGTAATCGTACATGCAACAGACGGCCCGTTGCAGTGGATGACAGCGTTAGCACAAATGAAGACACACTACTAACACCGATAAGTGTCCTTTCAAACGATACTGATGCTGATTTCGATACATTGACCGTATCCTCTTTCAATACAACATCAGCCAATGGGGGTACAGTGGCCAGAGTTCCATCTACCCAGACTCTCTCGTATACCCCTCCTCTTAATTTCAGCGGCAAGGACTCGTTCCAATATACGGTGAGTGATGGAAGCTTAACAGACACAGGCACGGTTACGGTAACTGTAAATGCTGTAAACGATGCACCATCTGCCTCAGCCGGATCATTCACTGTAACCGAAAACGGGATACTCTACGGGAACCTTGTCGGAACTGATCCTGAAGGTAGCACCCTGACTTACAGTATTGTTGCTGCACCCCCTCACGGTACAGTTACGATCATTCCTAATGCAAACGCCTTCATACTTGACGTATCAGCGTACGAGCCACCGACCCAGGCAAATGTTTCTAACGATTTTTCGTTTAGGGTAAATGATGGAACAGTAAATTCAACAAGTGCAACCATCAGTATTACCATAACGGCAGTCAATGACGCTCCTGTCCTTGCGACGAACACGGGCCTTACTGTCACAAACTCGACCTGTTCCTTTATCAGGAATACCTCGCTTCAGGTCACAGACGTTGATAACACTGCTGCAGAGCTGACGTTTACGCGTCAGGCGGGCGGACTTACAAGAGGCAGTCTGGAGTATAGAGGAGCCAGTACGTGTGCTTCTGCCTGTATTACGGGATCCTGGACTGCTATAACAGCGACAAATACGTTTCTTCAGGATGACATAAACAACTGCAGGATACGTTATAACGCGGGCGGAACCACTGGTTCTGATTCATTTAGCTTTACCTTTGCTGATGGGGTAATAGGCGCCCCAATCGGCCCTAACACTTTCAATATTACTGTCAACTGAGAAGGATTATTCATTATATGTTTTGCCTGAAAACGTCAACAGGACATGAAGTTAATAGCTTATGACTTTAAAGACCTATGATTATGATAAGGAGCTTTTATGAAAACAGCCCAAGCCAGATATAGAAGATTACTCATAGTGACCATGATGTTGGTGCTCCTGCTGCCGGTTGTTGCATCAGCAGCTCCGCTTCCGGGCACTAATGTCAGCGGCTTTGCATGGTCTGAGACAGCCGGTTGGCTCAATGCAGCTGAAGGCATGCAGATTGTTGACAGCAGCACCGGCTATCTGACTGGGTATATATGGGCTGAAAATGTCGGCTGGATACAGCTCGGGTATGGTTCTGCCGGTCCTTATACCAACTCAAATGGGACTAACTGGGGTGTCAATGTCAACCTTGTAACTGGCCTGCTATCAGGTTATGGATGGAGCGAACTTGCAGGATGGATCAACTTCAATCCTTCATGTACTGAGCTGTGCCCTCCTGTTGTGTCGGCGAAGTATAATGTTTTAGACGATCCTAATAAAGAAAAATTCACCGGTGCTGTCTGGTCCGAAAACCTCGGCTGGATAAAACTGACAGGCAGGAAAGGTGCTGACCCAATTAATGGCGAGGAATATGGTTTGAAAAAGAGGCCAATCCTGAGCATTGCAGATGTTTCTGTTAATGAAGATGCTGGTGATGCAGTGCTTACCGTATCATTAAGCAAGACGACTAACGAGACCGTGCACTTCAGCTATTATACTGCGGATGGCACAGCCATCGGCAGTGTCAGCGGAACCTCGGATGATTATACCATCGGCGGCACTATTGCGTTGCCGTTGTCAGGCTCCATCTCTCCCAATACACCTTCTACCGAAATCAGAATACCGATCAGAAATGACCATGAGGCGGAAGGTAACGAAACATTCACTGTTCATATCAGTTCATCAAATGGGCTGGTCTTCGTTGATACAGCTACGGTCACGATCATAGATAATGACTTCACGTTGAATGTAAACAAGCTCGGAACAGGAAGCGGGACTATCCGTTCAACATCCGTTATCCCGTCTGGGCCTGCTATCTCATGCACTGGAGCATGCTCTGAGATCTATACAAAAAACGATACCATAACGCTCGAGGCAACTCCGAATGATCTCGTCTCGACCTTTATCGGCTGGACAGGGGCCTGCAGCGGCTCTTCAATAACATGTACGCTGTTGATGACCTCAAACCGTGTGGTCAACGCGATCTTTGGTCAGGACACTGACAGCGACGGCATTGCAGATGACGGTGACTTGAGTGGCACTCCGGGTGACAATACATGCAGGGGCGGCAATACGATTAATTGTGATGATAACTGCCCGAATGTTTCTAATCCTGACCAGGCCGATGCCGACGGCAATGGCATTGGTGATGCCTGCGACGGTGATAAAGACGGCGACGGTGTTGCAGATCTGCAGGATAATTGTCCTACGGTAAACAATCCTGATCAAATGGATTCTGATCATGACGGCAGGGGTGATGCATGTCAGGTGAACCTTCCTGATACAGGCCAGACTATCTGCTATAGTGTTGCAGGTGCACCTATACCATGTCCAACAGCAGGCACAGTACTGGCCCAGGACGGCAGTTATCTGATCAAACCCACTTCTTTCACGGTGGACAGAGGCACGGTAATCGATAATGTTACCGGGCTGATGTGGCAGCAGATGACCGGAACCCAGACCTATACCTGGAACCAGGCGAGCGGTCATGCAACTGCAGATCAGCATGATAATCCGGGTGGCGTCGTGAATATCTGCGGCAACCTTACTCTGAATGAGTATGACGATTGGAGACTCCCTTCCATGAAGGAACTTGTTACCTTGATGGATTATGCAGAGCGTGCAGACAATATGTCGATTGATACCTCAGTATTTCTCTCAACGCAGACGGATTACTGGTCATCTGATTCATTTGCCCTTTCCTCTGATATAGCATGGAATGTTAACTTTGCTACCGGAACGTTTCTCCCTGTCGGCAAGTCAAGCAAAACATATGTGAAATGCGTTAGAGGGAATCCCCTCCATTTCAACGAGTATGCCATGTTTGACAATGGCACTCCCGGTGATACATCTGACGATTGGGTGCTTGACAAAGGGACAAACCTTATGTGGGAGCGGGGCTTCTCCACTCCTCTGGACTGGCCGGCTGCTACGAGCTATTGCGAGAATCGTCAGTTAAGCCAGACTGTGGCAACAGGATCAGTTCGCTTTTTGACCGGCACCTCTGGTTCGGTGACCGGCATTACGGTGAATGGCGAACAGATAATGGATATCGGGTCGCCGGTGGTATTTACAACGAACCTTCAGCAGTTGGCAACTGCTGTTGCAGCCAATATCAATGCTTATAATTCTACGCCTGAGTATACGGCAACATCTTCAGGCCCTATTATTACGATCAGTGCTGCAGCGCTGACAGGGACTGGACCGAACACCTTCCCGGTAATCAGCTCAGTATCAGGGAACATAACCAAGGTTGACCTGAATATGGCAGGAGGGACGGCGCTACGTTCTGACTGGAGACTCCCTAATATTAAGGAGCTTGCGTCCATAACCAGCCTTGAAATGGCCAACCCTGCAATCGATACCCGCGATACGACTGTTTTCCGGGGCTTCCTCGATGAGAACGATACTTCAAAGTTCTGGTCATCTACAACGAATGTTGCTGATAAAACTATTGCATGGGGCATCTATTTTGACTATGGCTATTCATATCCGTTTTACAAGAACGAAACAAACTATGTCCGTTGTGTCCGGGGCGGCCGTGAAGCAGTATTGACGGTTGTGGTGCAGGGTGGTGTGCCGGGACAGGTGACAGCAGACCATGACGGTATAGATGGTGACGGAAACATGATTAACTGTCCGGGAGACCAGCAGGATGCATGTTTTGACATCTATGCATTCGAGGAAAAGGTTATCCTTACCGCAACGCCGAATCGGCCTTCCGTATCTCCTCCTGATGCGACACAGACCAGGTTTGTGGGATGGTCAGGAGCCGGATGCCTCAGCACGGGCGATCCGGAAGGTGATACATGTGAGGTCACGATCAACGCAAACACTACAGTAACTGCGATATTTGCCTATGATTCTGACTTTGATAATGACCTGATATGGGATTCAATTGATAATTGTCCTTATGTTCCCAACACAGACCAGGCTGATACTGATGATGATGGGATAGGGGATGCCTGTGATCTGAAGCTCCCTGATACTGGCCAGACAACACACTATGCATCGGTGACCGGGGATGATTCAGATTATCTCATCTACCCGCCTTCGCTTATAAACAACGGCAACGGCACAGTAACAGATCTGAACACGCATCTTATGTGGCAGAGGGCTGATGATGATACAAACTACAACTGGTATGAGGCAATGGGTATTTCAGATGCGTTTAATCCAAATGCAAAGCTTGACGTTTGCGGTAGTCTTGTTGCTGGAGGATATTCTGACTGGAGACTGCCAAAGAAGAAGGAACTGCTCAGCATAGTGAATTACCAGTTCAAGAACCCGGCTGTTGACAAGTCAATTTTCCCGGGCATGAATACGCAGAACTATTGGACAGCTACCACATATGCTGACGGCCAGATAAATGCCTGGGCAGTGCATTTTGGCAGCGGGCAGACCACTTTTACAAGAAAAGATAATAAATACAGGGTCTTATGTGTCAGGCATACCCCCTTATCATTTGATAATTTCCATGATATCGGAAACGGCACAATACTGGACAATTCTACGGGCCTTGTGTGGCAGCAGACACCTGCAACATCCAGAACATGGGAGCAGGCGATCTCCTATTGCGAGAACCTCGACTTCCCAAGTGGAGTAACTGACTGGAGAGCTCCGAATATACGCGAACTGGAGACAATTGCTGATGATGCACTGCCCTCTGCTTCCAATGATGCAGCAGTTGATAATTCCTTATTCTATGGAGTAAATACAACCGGTTTTTGGTCATCAACGACCAGTTCGGAATATGTTGATAATGCCTGGTTCGCTGATTTTGCAAGCGGCGGCACTTCTTATGCACTCAAGTCTGGCTCAAAAAGCATCCGGTGCGTTCGTGGAGGCAGATCGGGTTCAATTGGAGAGGCAGAACTCTCTCTTCTGAAGGTTGCGGCAACAGATTCGCCTGACCCGGTTGTTGTGAACACCAATATTACTTATTCGATAACTGTCTCCAATAACGGACCCTTTGAGGCGCATAATGTTGTTCTGACAGACACCTATTCTGCCGGCACATTTGTTTCAGGAAACTGGACAGGAGGAAGTGGCTGTATTGATAATTCCGCAGGCGCAATGACTTGTGCAATCGGGAATATCCTGTCTGGTTCTGACGTTACCGTGACGATTGTTATTAAAGCCCCGTCAGCACCAGGGACGATCATGAACAACGCCGTTGTCACAGCATTAACACATGATGGCGACTCCTCGAACAACGCTGTTTCTCTCAGCACAGTGGCAGGATATGACCATCAGACACTTTCTGTTTCACTAAAAGGAACCGGTTCCGGAACAGTAACAAGCAGCCCTGCCGGAATAGACACCGGTAGTAACGATTACAGCGAGTTATATCCGATTGGTCCGCCGGAGGTTGTTCTTACGGCAGTGCCGAGCATCGGCTCGGTCTTTGAGGGATGGTCAGGAGGCGGGTGTTCCGGCACAGGAACCTGCAGTGTGTTAATCAACGCAGATATTATCGTGTCCGCCACCTTCATCCTTGATTCTGATGAGGATGGAGTCCCTGATGTCATGGACAATTGTGATTTCGTCTGGAATCCCGGACAGGCTGACAGCGATGGAGATGGTGTTGGTGATGCCTGCGACCCCGACAGGGATGGTGACGGCATTGATGACAGCATTGACAATTGTCCCTCGGTGCCGAACGTGGCACAGATCGATACGGATGGAGATGGGAGGGGTGATGCGTGTGAATTCAGACTTGCCGATACCGGTCAGACCGCCAACTTTACCGCTACATTCGGTGGAGACTCGGATTATACGATAAATCCACCATCCTTTATTGATCATGGAGACGGCACCATAACAGACCAGAATACCCATCTCATGTGGCAGGCTGAAGATGACAATCTCTCTTATGTATGGGACGATGCCGGAGCCTATTGCTCTGCGCTGATGCTCGGCGGTTTTAAGGGTGACTGGCGTATGCCTTCCATCAAGGAGCTTATGGGCATTGTCGATTTCGGTCAAAGCGCTCCTGCGGTTGATATGCTGTATTTCCCAGGGACGGAGCCGGTGATATACTGGTCGGGCGATACCTTCAGCAGCGCTCCTTTAGATGCATGGGTAATTGATTTTGCGGATGGCTTGGTGAATATTGATACGAAGAGTAACCCGAAAAGGGTCCGCTGCGTTCGGGAAACTGAAATTGTCTATGGCAGTTTTACGGACAATGCTGACGGGACAGTCACTGATCATTCAACTGGTCTGACATGGCAGCAGTCGGATGATAATACTCCAAAGACTTGGGAACAGGCTCTGGGCTATTGTGAGAATCTCACCTTGCCTGTATCTCCGCTTCAGAATGACTGGCGGCTTCCCAACATAAAAGAACTTCATTCAATAACTGCCCAAGATACGACGCTTCCTGCGATTAATCTGCTCTTTACAGGTGCTGATAGCATCAGATACTGGTCTTCAACAACGAGGCAGTCTACGAACGCTGAAGCCTGGGCAGCTGATTTCAATCTCGGAAGCGTAACCTCAGGGGCAAAGACGGACAGCTATCTCGTCAGGTGCGTGCGTGGCGGACGCGCCGGGTCACTAGGAGAGTCTGAACTCTCTGTAGCTCTGACCGGCCCGACCGGTCCAGCATCGCCGGTAATTGTGGAAGCGGAAGCAACCTATATTGCGACAGTGCATAATAATGGTCTGTTTGATGCTGAAGGGGTGGTGCTGTCTGAGGCACTGCCTGTTGGAACTGCTTTTGTATCAGGTACCGGCGGGACTTGCATTGATGATTTAGCCGGAAAGGTAACCTGTGATATCGGATCCATGGCAAGCGGCAGTACTGTTGTAATTACGCTTGTTATTCAGGCCCCGAGCAGTCCCGGACTGATCAGCAATTCTGTTACCGTAAGCTCCATCACCAATGATGATTTCAAGGTCAACAATACTGCAATTGTTGTTACTCAGATTGACTCAGATGATGACGGTGATCTTGTTCCTGATACGTTGGATAATTGTCCTCTGGTGGCTAACACTGATCAGCTCGACACGGATGGGGACGGAATTGGTGATGCGTGTGACGCGGACAAGGACAATGATGGCGTATTAAATGGGGTGGACAACTGCCCGCTTGTCGTTAATAGTGACCAGCTCAATACTGACGGTGACCAGGACGGTGATGCCTGCGATCCGGATAAGGACAATGATGGCATAGTAAACGGGCTGGACAACTGTCCGCTGGTCTATAACCCTAAACAGACGGATACGGATGGGGATGGTATTGGTGATGCGTGTGAGATTAAGTTCCCTGACACAGGTCAGCTTTTGCATTATACCAATCCTCCTATCCCGGGTGAAGACGCAGATTATATTGCAAACCCCATGTCTTTTACTGACAATGGTGACGGCACGGTTACCGATAATAATACCCATCTGATGTGGCAGAAGATCGATGATAACGTGCTGAGGACAAAGGCAGCAGCCAAGGCGTATTGTGAAGGGATGTCTCTTGGGCTTTATCCAGGGGGGTTCTATCCTGATTGGCGTCTGCCGAGCAAGAAGGAACTTCTTAGCATTGTTAACTTTGGGATCTATAATCCGGCGCTGGGCACCTCATTCCTTGCAGTGGATGCTTCTCCTTACTGGACAGATACGGAATATAAGGACATCGCAGGAATGGCATGGAACCTCGACTTCTTTATGGGTCATGAGGATGGTCATGATGTTACTACAACATCGTTAACACGGTGTGTGCGCGGAAAGGCGCTGATGTATCCTGACCTTCATGCAAACGGAGACGGCACGGTCTCTGACCGAGCAACCGGCCTTATCTGGCTGCAGGGAGAAACAGTTGCCAAGACGTGGCTTGATGCACTTAATTACTGTGAAAATCTCGAATTCCCCTCCTTGTCAGGAATAATTGACTGGCGTCTACCTGATGTGAAGGAACTGGAATCCATCACAGTTGATACCAGGAATAAACCGGCAACAGATCCGGCAATCTTTACCGGGGTGAGTCAGGGCGTGTACTGGAGCTCGACTACGAGTGTGGCAACAGCAGGGTTAAGTCCCCAGTATGCATGGGGTGTATCTTTCAGCAACGGCGATGTTATTACCCGTGACAAGGATCAGATCCTTGGCGTGCGTTGCGTGCGTTCAAGGCCTGGCGGGACCATCGGCAATGCAGATCTTTCAGTTACAGTGACCGATACCCCTGATCCGGCGGTGGTTGGAAACACCATCACGTACACCTATACCGTGACGAATAACGGTCCGGACAATGCAGCTGGAGTCATACTTGAAGAGACATTACCTGTTGGCACATCTTTTGATCCTCTGGGATCAGACCCGGCCTGTATTGCTGCGGCCGGCAAGGTCAGCTGTTTGATTGGAAACCTCGGTGCGGCAGCTCCCGACAACTCGGCAACGGTAGTTCTTAACATTACTGCGCCGATAGTTAGCGGTGTGATCAGCAATACAGCCATTGTGCTGTCTGATACGAACGATGCTGATAGTTCAAATAACACCGTTGCTGAAGACACGACGGTTCTCTACCGCTTGCAGGTTGTCAAGGATGGCAACGGTTCAGGCACGGTTACGAGTGTTCCTGTGGGCATAGATTGCGGTGATGACTGTGATGAGACCTCCCTGCCGGTGGCGACGATGACCCTGTCTGCTCTGCCTGATTCGTTGTCTGTATTCTCCGGGTGGTCAGGTGGTGGCTGTTCTGGCAAGGGGCAATGTATTATAATGATAAATGGGGATATAACGGTGTATGCGACATTTATCAAGGACGTTACACCTCCGGTAACGACCTCCACTCCGTCAGACGGTCGTTTCTTGTCGTCGGTCTCTGTGTCGCTGGCGTGTACGGATCTTGATACAGGCTGCGATAAGACCTTTTACTGTGTGGGGGTTGGCTGTACGCCAACCACTGAATATGCGGGTGAGTGGATCAGAATGACATTTACAGACGATCTGCGTTTCTATTCCACAGACAAGGCCGGGAACAGCGAGACGCTCAATGTAAAAACTTATACTGAAATAGGCCAGATGGCGAGAAATAGTTACTATCGGACGGCGGACAATCTGCTGTTGCAGGCCTTTACCGCGTATTCCGATATTACAGACTCTTATCAGGTCTATATCGCAGTTCTGGATGCCAATACTAAGATGCTGGTTCCGTTGGATCGTATACAGATTCCTGCTAACCCTCTGCAGGTGATCGATACTGCGAGCAATGCGGATATCACCTTCATTTATGGGGAGACTGCAGGTAAAGGCTATATCTTTTATTATGATCTCACCGGCGCAGAAGTCCTTACAGAGATACCGGCTATAGTATTAAAGCCGTGATGACTATACAGGGCACAGAGAATGCAGGATACGGAATAAATTTTATGGAAAGGATGGTAAAATCAATGGAAACGCATGTAAGTAAGACACTATGGAGGTGCAAGATGACGAGAATAGGGATATGTGCAGTGCTTATGTTGGTCCTGCTGGCCGGTGCGGCGTATAGCGAAGAGGCAGGCTGTCTCCAGACCAGGAATAACTGGATAATACGGGTTGTATCAGAAGGTGTAGCTTCTCCTTACGGTTTTGTTCTTGAGGTTACAGACCCGCTAACCGGATTACTTGTAAAACATGATAAAATCAAAGCCTTTGCTGGAGCAACCCCTCCGTATCTGTGCTTAAATCCGGACAGCAAAACGACGAGTCTCTGTCTTATTGAATCAAATGCGCAGAATACAGATGTCAGTCTTGCCTGCGACGCAGTCGCTGGCACTGCATATATTTTTCATGACAAAGGCGGTCAGCCTTACCTGACCTCTATCAAAGATATAACCTTAGTAGCGGCTGCGGGAACGCCGATATTGACGACAAGTGCCACTCAGCTTAATTTCGGTACAATCGCCAAAAATACAAGCACAAGCCTTACGCTGACAGCGCGGAATACTGGCACCGCAAATCTTACTATATCTTCAGTCACATCTCCTGTGGCACCATTCAGTAAGATCACTGATACCTGCAATGGAGCAACGCTTATTCCTACAGGAACATGCACCATTACCATTCGTTTTGCTCCAACAGGCATTACAGTCTATAACGGAAGCTTCAATATAGTCTCGAATGGTGGTAATGCAACAATCTCTCTAACGGGAGCAGGAAAGGCTGCAGGTCCTGGGTTCTAAGATAGTAATGATTTGCGATAAAAAATAAGAACAGCCTGCGGTCTTTGGCCGCAGGCTGTTCTTAAATGAGATAGCATTCCATAGGCTCTTATTATCACGACTGCCTGTGCTTTGGTCTTTTACACAATTCACTGCGCTTGCTCTTTATCTTGCAAAGTTCTTTTCATAGAGGACCTCCTGAATTAATCATCTTGACAGTAAGGCCCAATGTGGTAGCCTATATCAAAAGCATAATTCCTACCTGTGCTGTTGTGAAAGGAGCATATATGGAAAGAAACGGAGTAATAACATTTCAGGGTAATCCCCTTACATTGCTCGGACCTGCTCTCAAGCCGGGTGATAAGGCCCCGGCTTTTACTCTCCTGGACGGAGAAATGCAGCCTTTGAGTCTGATGGATCTTTCAGGTAAGGTCAAAATAATCAGTGTGACACCGTCGCTCGATACGCCGGTCTGCGACCTCCAGCTGCGCAGATTTAATACAGAGGCTTCCGGCCTTCTGGGTGATGTCATAGTGCTCAATGTCAGCATGGACCTGCCATTTGCCATAGCAAGATTCTGCACAAGCGCCGGAATAGAAAAAGCAAAAGCCCTTTCTGATCACCGCGATGCAGGCTTTGGTCTGGCGTATGGCGTGTTGATAAAAGAGTTGCGCCTGCTTGCCAGGGCAGTCTTTGTCGTGGATAGAAACGATGTGGTTCGCTACATCGAGATCGTTCCAGAGATAACGAACCATCCGGACTATGAAAAGGCAGTTGCTGCTGCAAAAGCGGTCTTATAAATTACGATAGGAGGAAAGATTATGTCATATTCTGCTAAGGACTATAGTGCATTGGTCGGCATGGAAGGGTTTAGTGAAACACTCATAAAGAATCACTTTACTCTTTATCAGGGATATGTAACGAATACGAATAAGGTTGCTGATATTCTTGATCAGATGCTCAAGGACGGAAAAACCGCAACACCTGAGTATGCAGAACTAAAGAGACGATTCGGCTGGGAATTCAATGGGATGCGGCTCCATGAATATTATTTTGAGAACCTTGGCGGAAAGGCCGACTTGATCACCAGCGGAAAGCTGATGAAGCAGATGCAGGCTGATTTCGGAACCTACGAGAACTGGGAAAAGGACTTTAAGGCCACTGGTACGATGCGCGGCATCGGATGGGTTGCGCTCTATGCTGACCCGATAAACGGTAAACTCTTTAACTTCTGGGTGAATGAGCATGATGTATCCCATCCTGCTGGTTGCACTCCCATTCTAATCATGGATGTTTTCGAACATGCATACATGATCGATTACGGCCTAAAGCGGGCTGATTATATCGAAGCATTTTTCAAGAACATTAATTGGGTAGCGGCTGAGCTAAGAATCAAGTAAGCGGCGGATTGAAATAAAAAAGGTCCCGAATGCATCACGGGACCTTTTTTATTCATCATGTTGAATCCTGATTAACAGGAACTCTTGCACTTACAGGTTGTTGCTGCCTTCTTCGAGATCTTCTTGATCGTCATGCTTCACACCTCCTTTGTGCAAAGATACGGGCTTCGTGCCCGATCACTTTTCTTTTTTTATTATATCATAGAGCGCACACCTGTAAAGGTCTTTTCCTGCGGCATCCCCAAGGACCTCTGCGCGATACCTGCAGCCGCCTCTGCAGGTCGCCAGATATGCACAATCGCAAGTCAGGTCACTCAGCCTAACAGGGGATATTTTCTGCCAGCTTTCTCTGAGCCCGTCATGAAGAGTTCCGACAGATCTGTCTGCATAAAAAGTGCATTTAGCAACCCTGCCGTCAGCCATGACTGACATAAGGTGAAGACCGCAGCCAAACCCTTCGCCCCCGCTGTGAAGACCTTCCCCAAATCCGCATTTCAGGTACCTGCCGCCAATTTCCGGAGAGACCTGGGATTTTTCATTATCCGCAAGCCTTCCTGATATGCAGGGCACATCAACAGTCCAGTCCCTGATGCCTATTTTCTTGAAGAGCACTTCCATTTCATCGAAATCACCAAGGTTATCTGCATGGACCATGGTGGATATTGAGACTTCATAGCCCATTTCAAGACAGAGAAGAACACTCTCCATTGACCTTGCAAAGGTCCCAGTTCCTCTTAAAATATCATGGGCCTTTTCGAGTCCATCAATGCTGATCTGAATTTCGTCGACATGAAGGTTTCTCAGGCGATCGCGGTTCAGAAGAAGTCCGTTTGTGAAAAGCACCTTGCGCATCAGGAAATCAGGCAGCATGCGATTGATGGCCTCAAAATCCTTATGAAGCAATGGTTCTCCGCCTGTGATCAGGACTCTCAGGCCCTGGAGTTCTTCAAACTCACGGAGCAGGGTTTTTATATGATCAAGCGAAAGTTCATGAAATGCATCTAAAGCAGGGGATGGATCAATATAACAATGTTTGCATCGCAAATTACATCTGTCTGTGATCTGGAGTTCAAGATAGCGCAGAGATGGTTCAGGAGATTTGATCAAAGGGGGCCGTTGTATCTCGACACGGTTAGTGACCAAAATCCCCTCCTGAATACAGTAATCAGTGAATTCCTTTTCTGTGGAAGAGCATCCTGCTTCAGCAGAGCATGATCTGAGAAAATCGAAAGAGCTCTTGTCAAGTTCGTAGAGCTCATCAGTTTTTAAGTGGTATACTGAGGGGGTTTCGAGCCACTTTAGACAGGCTTGCGGTGACAGATAATAACTCATTCTTCATTATACAATAAGGCCCCTTTCTGCTAAGATAAAAATCATGAACAAGGAAGAAGTCTGGAAACTGCTCTGTGCGCAATACTGTTCTTTTTATAAACCTGGCAAGGATGAAGAACTTGCCTGTCAGGGTTTTTATATCATTCAAAAACTCGTTGACGAAGGGAAGCATGTTCCTGCAGGGCCGGATAGGATCATGTTGAGCGTGATGGCAGAAGAGGCTCTTTTTCGGGTAATCTGCAGAAGATGTCCCTTTTTCGATGCAGATTGCGACTTTGCCGCATGGAGGAGGGGGGAAGGCAGCAATAGGGCTCATGAAAAAGTGAACCCCTGCGGCGGCTTCCTCTGCCTGGGACATTGCATTGAGCAGGGCACGGTAGATATTGAGGATATAAATCGGGTAATCTAAATCAGTTTGTAATCTTAGCAATACATGACACTCTTATGGAGGAACTATGGAGCGATTTTCTATCAGGGAAGTGGTGGAGCAGGCTGTCAGGACCGAGAGGCTTGGTTACGAGTTTTACACGTCAATCGCAAAAAGATTTGAAAAGAACGACGGCCTGAAGCGGCTTTTCGATACTCTTGCGGGCAAAGAGCTTGTCCATGAAAAGATGTTTCTTGAACTGAGAGACATGATGGGCGAAGAGGAGCCGGAAGCATGGGCAGATGTTGCTGAATATATGAGAGCAATAGTGGAGTCAGAGTTTTTCCTGGGCAGGGAGAAGTCGCTTCCATCGCTTGATCATGTGAAAACGGTCGAGGATGCAGTGCGTTTTGCCATGGGCTTTGAGAAGGAAACGCTGCTCTATTTTTATGCTCTCAGGGATGCAGTGCAGGAAAAAGATATAGTTGACGAGATCATCAATGAAGAAAGAAGCCATATTATGTGGCTTGCAAAATTCAAAGATACCTTTATTAAATAGCTGCCTATCACATGGACTATTCTATCAGGATCTGCGGAGAAGCAGGCCAGGGAATCCAGACTGTTGGCGATACTCTTGCCAGGGTCTTTGCAAGGACCGGTTACCATGTTTTTACCCATCAGGATTATGAGTCCCGCATCCGGGGCGGCCACAATTTCTATCAGATACGTGTTGCGGACAGGCCGCTTACGGCTGCGCGCGACAGGATCGATATTCTTGTTACCTTTGACCGAGAGAGTATAGACATCGATGCAGCTTTTGTTGCGGATCATGGCCGTATTATCTATGACTCCGGGACACTCAAACAGAAGTTTGATGGCAGGCAGTTTCTTGATATACCCTTTACTGCCCTTGCGGTTGAACATGGCGGAAGCCGTATCATGGCCAATGCTGTCGCAACAGGGGCAATCCTGGGCTTGCTCGGCATGGACATGGACATTCTCCTTAAGATCATTACTGATACCTTTCAGAAGAAGGGCGAAGATGTCATAAGGGCAAATGTCTCCGCCGCAACTGCAGGATATGATTTTGCCGTCAAAGAGTGCGCAGATTGTTCATTTGCCATGGCAGCAGGGACAGAACAGAAAATGCTTATTGCAGGCATTGATGCAATCGGGGCAGGAGCATTGGCATCAGGCTGCAAGTTTTATGCAGCGTATCCCATGACGCCCTCCACCGGCATCATGAACTACCTCGCAGGCAAGGCAAAGGATTACGGCATTATTGTTGAGCAGGCAGAGGACGAAATCGCTGCGATCAATATGGCGATTGGTGCATCCTTTGGAGGTGTCCGGTCAATGACCGCAAGTTCGGGTGGCGGGTTTTCGCTGATGGTTGAGGGCGTCTCACTTGCGGCCATGACAGAAACGCCGATCGTTATAGGCCTTGGCCAGAGACCTGGGCCTGCAACAGGTCTTCCCACAAAGACCGAACAGGCAGAACTACAGTTTGTTCTTAACACATCTCACGGTGAATTTCCCAGGATCATCTTTGCACCCGGTGACCCGGAGCGGGCCTTTTATCTTACGAACAAGGCCTTTGACCTTGCAGAAAAGTACCAGGTGCCTGCCTTTGTCCTTTTCGACACGTATCTGGCTGATACACAGTGGACTCATACGGGATTCGACCTGAACAAACTGGTGTATACTGACTATCGTCTGAGAGTTGATGCGCTTGAAGGTCTTTCGGAATACAAAAGACATGCGTACACTGAAACAGGAGTTTCACCTTTGGCCGTGCCTGGGGACTCAAAGCACGTAGTTGTGACTGACAGTGATGAACATAATGAGGAAGGCCATCTTGTTGAAGATGAAGAGACTCGGATGAAGATGACAGAGAAGCGACTTTTCAAGAAAAACCCACTGATTCGCCGGGAAATTGCTCCGCCGTTTTTTTATGGGGCTGACAATCCTGAAATTGTGCTTGTGGGATGGGGGTCAACCTATGGCGTCATAAGAGAAGCTGTTGATGAACTTTCTGGAACCCAGAAGATGGCCATGCTCCATTTCAGTGAGATATTCCCATTTCCCGGCACTGAAGAGTTCGATTATCTCGCGCTCCTTGAAGGCGCTAAGAAGGCAATATGCATTGAGCAGAATGCCACAAGTCAGTTTGCACGACTTATGAGAACTGAGACAGGGTTTGAATTTACGGCAACAATTAACCGATATAGCGGGAGACCTTTTACTGTTGAGACACTCCTTGGAGAACTTCATGGCAAGCTTGGATGATTATAAGGGTTTGACGCCTGCTTGGTGCCCAGGATGCGGCAATTTCAGCATTCTGAAGACTTTCAAGGAAGCGCTTGGTGAACTTGGTCTGGAGCCGCACCAGTTCACCATAGTGTCGGGCATCGGCCAGGCTGCCAAGTTCCCGCACTATCTCAAATGTAATACTTTTAACGGCCTTCATGGCAGGAGCCTTCCTGTTGCCACAGGGATCAGACTTGTGAATCATGAGATGCCGGTATTGGCTGTTGCAGGCGATGGTGACTGTTATGGAGAGGGTGGCAATCATCTGATGCATACTATGCGAAAGAATGTGAATATAAAGCTTTTTGTCCATGACAATCAGGTATACGGCCTCACCAAGGGCCAGGCATCGCCCACGACTCAGGAAGGGACTGTGACAAAAAATATGCCGTTTGGTGTTTTTTCCGAGCAGTTAAACCCGATGGCATTGGCCGTTGCTCTTGACTGCAGCTTTGTTGCCCGCAGTTTTTCCGGCGATCAGGAGCATCTCAAATTAATCATAAAGGAGGCTGTAAATCACAAGGGATTCTGTCTTGTTGATATTCTCCAGCCCTGCGTATCGTTTAATAAGGTTAATACGTATGAATGGTATAAGCAGAGGGTCTATCATATTGAGCCTGAGTATGATCCGACGGACAGGGTCAGGGCATTTGAACGATCTCTTGAGTGGGGGGACAGAATACCGATTGGTATCATCTACAGGAACAACCGTCCTTCGCTTGAGGAAAGGATTCCGATCATTCATGATATGGCACTTGTCAAACAATCTCATGATATCGGTATGTTAAGTGATATACTTAAAGAGTTTTATTAATGTCAAAGGTTACCTTTAATGGCATAAATCACCTCGCCATGGCAACGGGTGACATGGACAGCACGATCCGCTTTTGGCGCGATCTGCTCGGTATGAGGCTTGTTGCCGGTCTTGGCCAGCCCGGATATCGTCACTATTTCTTTGAGATCTCACGGACCTGCGCCATTGCCTTTTTTGAGTGGCCTGCGGTGAGACCTGTGCAAGAAAAAGAGCATGGACAAGTTGTCTCCGGCCCCTTTGTTTTTGATCATATATCCTTTGGTGTACAGACAGAAGATGATCTTTGGGCTTTGAAGGACAGCATAGATGCTGCAGGCTTCTGGGTTTCTGAGCTGATAGATCATGGATTTATCCATTCCATATATTCTTTTGATCCAAACGGCATCCCCATAGAGTTCAGCTGCAATGTCAGGGATATCGATATCAGAAAAACACCACTGATCACAGACCCTGAGCCAACAGAGATCGCGAAAGAGGGCGCTGATCAGAATCCGGATGCATGGCCTGCTGCGATGAGATCCACCCCGGTCGCAGAGCGCAGAACATACCCTGGAGAGGGAACACGATATTTCAGGGGAATCAAGTAATAGTCCATGCGCCAAGCTTCTGATTATGGCCTTTCTGAGTAAGAAGCGACCCGGACTGAAGCGTATGCTGATCACCGTTATTATTGGCCTTTGCCTCGGTTATCTTTCCCTTTTAGCTTTTGTGTACATCCGCCAACCAAAGATGCTCTATTTTCCAACAAAAGAGATAGAACAGACTCCTGCTGCTATAGGCCTTTCCTTTGATGAACTTGCGCTTAAGACAGAAGATGGATTGACCATTGCTGCCTGGTACATACCTGCCCCTGATGCACATGCTGTGCTGCTTTTCTGTCATGGCAATGGCGGCAATATCTCTCATCGTCTCGATTCGATCAGGATTTTTCACGACCTTGGCCTTAGCGTTCTTATTTTCGATTATCGGGGATATGGAAGAAGTGAAGGCGAGCCAACAGAAAAGGGCACCTATCTTGATGCAGAAGCTGCCTGGCATTTTCTGGTAAAGGATAAGGGAATTGATCCTGCACGGATTGTGATCTTCGGCAGGTCTCTTGGCAGTGCCGTGGCCGCAGAACTTGCAGCAAGAAAAAAGGCCGGAGCATTGATCATCGAATCAGGGTTCACATCGATCCCTGATATTGGACGCAAGTATTATCCCTATATGCCGGTCAGTCTCATCACGCGTTTCCATTATGCATCCATAGACAAGGTCAACAAGCTTGTACTGCCCAAGCTTGTCATCCATAGTCCGGATGACGAGATAATTCCCTATGAGCAGGGCGTCAGGCTTTTTGAAAAGGCGAGCGAGCCCAAAGAGTTTCTGAAGTTGCAGGGAAACCATAACGAAGGGTTTCTCATGTCTAAGCAGTTCTACATTAACGGTCTGCAACAATTTATCGTGAAATATTTCTGAGAACTGTTGCCCCTGTAGTCGCCTAGTAGAGGGGTGGCTGCGCTGAAAAGCCCTGTAATGCGACATCATTCCACTGTCAGAAATGTAAGCCCGAAAGTTCTTGGTCGCGATATTTTGATTATCAGGATATGCTCTGTTCCAGTCAGTCTTTGGAGTCGCAGACAGTGCATTTTCATCGCAGCCACCCCTCTGCCTGGCGATTATATTGCAACTGATCTGCTTATGCTGACTTCAGATAGGAGATGATCGCCCAGATCTCGAAATAATTGAGATGGTCGTATACAGGCATCCGCGAGTCAGGATTGTGTGATTGTGCATTGCTGATCTGAAGCATGATCCACACAGTGCCGCGTCGTTTTGTGACATCCGAAAGATCAGGACCTGCTGCGCCTCCCTGTCCCTTGAATCTGTGGCACGTGATGCATTTCTGCTCATTGAATAATACATCGCCACGCGGCATGAAGAGCGCCACGATGATGAACAGGAACAGGAAAAAAAAGCCTGCTCCAAACAGGGTAACTCTTTTATTTAAAATGTCCATGGCAATGTATCCATTCTGAAAATTATAGTATCATAGAATAGTTTTTTCAGGAACAATTGCAATCACTATGAATAAGGAAAGAAAAGAGGCCGCAATAAGCAGCACAATCCTGGTCAGAGGTGTTAACTGGATCGGCGACGCTGTTATGACCATACCTGCGCTGCGTGCATTGAATAGATCTCTTCCTGATGCACGTATCGTCCTTCTGGTAAAGCCCTGGGTAGCTCCTCTTTTTGAGAAGGATCCTGATATTGATGAGATCATCCTCTATTCAGACGACTACAAGGGATTTACAGGAAAGATAAGGCTCGCCCGAAGATTGACAAAGTATGGTTTTGACGCTGCGCTGCTTTTTCAGAACGCCTTTGACGCTGCGCTTATAACCTTTCTTGCCAGAATCAAAAAACGGATCGGGTATAGCAGAGACGGGAGGGGCCTTCTTCTTACTGATCCCGTTGCATTTGACGATAGGGCCAGGGAACTCCATCACATTGACTATTATCTCAATCTATTAAGAAAGGCCGATTTTGGCGGCATGTCTGATCTGCCGTGGCTGTTTCTGGAAATTGAGGAGCGGGAAGGGGCCAGGCTTGTTCTCGAAGGTCTGAATAAACCGGTGATTGCGCTGAATCCCGGGGCAGCCTATGGATCATCCAAGCGTTGGCTTCCTGAACGGTTTGCTGAAGTGGCAAGCAAGGTGATAACAGAACTCAACGGCAGTGTCCTTCTTCTTGGCGGACCAAAGGAAGGAGGGATTGCAGACGACATCCTGAAACATATCGATCCGTCACACGTTACGCATGCGTCGCTGCTTAATCTCGCAGGCAGGACGCATCTTCGTGAACTGATGGCACTTATTTCAGAGTCTGATGTTCTGGTTACGAACGATTCAGGCCCCATGCATATCGGATACGCTGTGGGCACTCCTTTGGTTGCGATCTTCGGCTCAACATCTCCTGAGCATACCGGCCCTGTCAACAAGACAGACATTGTGATCAGAAAAAGCATTGCATGTTCTCCGTGTTTTGAGCGCGAATGCAAGAAGAACAATTTAGCCTGCATGGACCTTATCAGTTCAGAAGAGGTTTATTCTGCGGTTAAAACACTGGTCCCTGGGAAAAGGGCAGTATTTTTTGATCGAGATGGAACACTCTGTCGGGATGTTCACTATCTCAACAGAATGGAAGATATGGAGATCTTTCCGGATATAGCAAATCTTGCAAAGCTGAAAGAGCAGGGCTTCAGACTTATCGGTGTATCGAACCAGTCTGGCATAGCCCGGGGTATCGTGCAGGAAAATATTACGAAGCAGGCGAACCAGATATTTATTGACCGACATAGCTTTGATGCATTCTATTACTGTCCGCATCACCCCGATGACCATTGCGCCTGCCGGAAGCCCCAGCCAGGTATGCTGATCAAGGCCCGGAACGATCATGGCATAGACCTTAAACGCTCTTTTGTTGTAGGCGATAATGAGTGCGATATGATCCTTGCCAGGGCTGTTGGAGCAAATGCCATACTGGTAAAGACCGGCAAGACTGTGACCTCACCCTATGCCGACGCTGTTGTTGAAGGACTCGGTGATGTGGTCAACGCTATAGTATCAATGAGCAGCGAGCAGGATAATGCCTGAGAAAGTGATCTGCCGGAAGCTGCTGATCGTTAAGCCGAGTTCTCTCGGAGACGTGGTGCATAGTCTGCCTTTCCTGAACGCCATGAAAAGATGTTTTCCCAAGGCTGAGATCCACTGGGTAGTAGCAAAGGGCCTCGAAGGTCTGCTTGAAGGCCATCCTATGATCGACAAGCTGATAGTAATTAATAAGGATCTCTGGAAGAAACTCTCTCGAACCGGCGAAACTCTGAAAGAGATCAGGGAGCTTTTTAAACAGATCAGAAATGAGAGGTTTGACATTGTCATCGATCTTCAGGGGCTGCTTCGAAGCGGATTGATCACATGGGCAACGCATGCGCCCGTGAGGATCGGTTTCCAGGAAGCCCGCGAGGGCAGCAGGCTCTTTTACACGAAAAAGGTCAAAACCGACAGGCATATTCATGCCGTTGACCGGTATATGAAGATCGCACCAGAACTCGGCTGTCATGCTCAGGAAATCGCATTCCCTTTCCCCCCTGGAAGCAGTGTTGGCAATGAAGCACGAAAATTTGCACATTTGGGCCCGTACGCAGTCTTGGTGCCTGGCGCAAGGTGGAAGACCAAAATATGGCCTGCGGAGAACTTTGGCAAGGTCGCCTCAATGCTTCCTATAAGATCAGTGATCGTCGGAAGCGGCGCAGACAGGGCGATTGGAGATGAAGTGGTATCACGATCAGGCGAAAGGGCTATTTCCGCGGTTGGGGAGACAAGTCTTAATGAACTGATAGAGATCATGCGCACTGCTGAGGTGGTCATCACAAATGACTCAGGTCCGATGCATATTGCGGCTGCGCTCAATGTCCCTGTTATTGCTATCTTTGGACCGACAAGCCCGACTAAGACAGGACCCTATGGCAAGGGCCACGTTGTGCTTCAATCGCACGCAGAGTGTGTGCCCTGCTTCAAGAGAGCATGCAGAGACAACATACGGTGTATGAAGGAGATAACCCCTGAAGCTGTCTATCCCGAAGCTATGCGAATATTGAGGGGTAAAGTGAAATAATGCTTGGTATTGTTGTAAACACGGATAGACATGCCAATCATCTTGCAGGAATTGTTCTGGCGGCACAGGCGCAGGGGCATGAGGTGAACATATTCCTGACCGATGAGGGCACACGACTGTTATACGAGCCTGAGGTGCGTCAACTTGCCCTGCTCAAGGGAGTTGAGATGAGCTTTTGTGTTCACAGTGCCAACACTCTCGGCATTGCTCTTGAAGGTATTGGCCCAGAGATCATTGCAGGTAGTCAGGTGAATAATGCGATCATGAACCATCATGCTGATAAAGTGATAGTCTTGTAAGGAACCATGCAATGAAGATCCTGCATATATTAAATGACGGTCCAACAGATCTCTCGAGCAGCATGATCAGGGAGCAGCAGAAGGCTCATGAGATCAAGGTGATTGATCTTTCGAAGATGGATATCTCTTACGATATGATCGTCAATGACATCTTCTCCTTTGACCGGGTTATATCCTGGTAGTGAAGATTGTCATTTGCGCCGATCTGCTGATGAAACTGCCGTGCTGATATCATGAAGATCGCCCAGGGTCGCCTCAAAAATATTGGCCCAACATTTCTGATCATCTTCTCATCACTTCTGCTCTTTTACGTTCTCTATACCTTGCGATCCCTTGATGACAGCAGGTTCACGAGTTGGGAGGATGTCTTTTCGGTTGTCCGGCCTCTGCGAACAGGCGGCATTCTGTGCATCAGCCTTGTTGCAGCCTTTATACTTTCCCGAGCTGCCTTTATCGGGAGAAACACCGTGGCTTCACTTTTCACGCTCTCCTTTGCCGCCTCTGCCATCTGCTGGCAGGAACCTGAGATGATCGTGGATGCATCGCGGTACTTTACTCAGGCCAAGCACCTTGAAGTTTATGGGATTGCATATTTTTTCCGTGAATGGGGCAATGGGATAAATGCATGGACAGATCTGCCAGCTATGTCGTTCATATACGGATCGCTTTTCGCCATATTTGGTGAGGGCAGGCTTATTATCCAGTTTTTCAATAGCCTCCTTTTTTCTTCAGCAATCGTGCTCACCTATCTCACTGGCAAAGAACTCTGGGGCAGGGATACGGGGTTCCATGCTTCACTATTCCTCCTTGCGATTCCGTATCTATTTACCCAGGTGCCGCTTATGATGGTTGATCTGCCGGCAATGTTCTTCCTGACGCTTTCGATCTACACGTTTCTTCTTGCTCTCAGACGCGGCGGCACCATGGTAGCAATCTCAAGCCTGATCATATTCGTATCCTTTTTTACAAAATATTCAATATGGCTCATGCTGACCGTAATTCCAGTGATATATGCAGTGGAGCTCTATCGCAACAGAAAAGGAGAGCTTGACCGCTATGCCTTGCGAGGCTTGATAGTTTTCTTTATTTCTTTTTTTCTGATCTCGATCGTGATAGCCTTCAAACATGACGAGATCGTAAAGCAGATTCATCTGCTGCTCTCTTATCAAAAACCGGGATTGAAACGCTGGGGAGAGAGTCTTGTTTCGACGTATTTCTTCCAGATGCACCCACTCATCCCAGTGCTTGCTGCAGTTTCAGTTATTATGGCTTTCAGAAAAAAGGACATGACCTATGTAATCGTTGCGTGGCTTGTATTTGTTGTGCTTGTTCTGCAGATCAGGAGAATCAGGTATATCGTTATGGTATTCCCCCTGTTAAGCCTTATGGCCTCATATGGACTTGGATTGCTCAGGGATAGATCGACCGGCCGCTTCGTGGCGTATTCAACGGCTGCTTTTTCGCTGACGCTTGCACTGTCATCATTTATACCATTCCAGCAGCATACGAGTGCTGCCAATATCAGGGATGCTGCGGACTACCTGAACAGTCTTGATGTTAAGGTGGTCGAGGTCTTCACACCTCTGCCCAGGGATTACGTCATGAACCCTGCTGTTTCTGTGCCTCTTCTTGATCTGCATACAAAGAAGAAGATCGCGTATCGATATGACGAGACAGCATATCCCAGTCCTGAGGATCTAAACACTTCTGCTCTCCGTTTTACCTGGAATTACAAGAATCCGCTCTATTATCAGGAAAGGGAAGAGGGAAAAGAGAAAAGGGCTGTTCTGGTAATTTCTGACAGCGTTGAACGAGGATTGCCCGATTCGATTCTTCAAAAAATCGTAACCCTCCCAGGGAAGCGGACATTTAAAGTCAGTGACAATGTCTTCCGGCATCAAACGCTGGTAACGGTTTATCATTAACCCCAATACTATGTCCCTGCACTTTCATCTATAATATTATCCATGAAAGATATGCTTGGCCGTGAAAACGTTATGACATCAGAGAAGGCGCTCGATCTGCTGCTCAGAAATCTGCAGGAAAAAAGAACTGCGGTAACAGCGGTGAAGATCGCGGAATCTCTTGGCATGGTCTGCGCAGAGGATATTGCCGCAGTCGATGATCTGCCGGCCTTTGCACGCTCAACAGTTGATGGTTATGCAGTAAGGGCAGAAGATACGTTCGGTGCATCAGAGACCATGCCTGCATACCTGAATCTTTCAAGAGAGATATTCATGGGTGAGGCTGCGGATTTTAGTCTGACTAATGCCACGGTTAATAAGATCCCTACCGGCGGCATGCTTCCTGTTAGGGCAGATGCGGTTGTCATGTTCGAACATGTGCAGATCATTGACAACAAAATGATAGAGGTGATGAAGTCTGTTGCACCGGGTGAGAATGTCATTCAGGCTGGGGAGGACGTGAAGCAAGGAGAAGTTGTGATCAGCAGAGGACACCGTATGCGGCCCGCTGACATGGGCGCAGCTGCAGGCATTGGTGTAACTGAGGTGAAGGTCTATGAGCGGCCTGTTGTTTCTATCATATCTACGGGCGATGAGATTGTCCCGGCAGATCAGATGCCATCCATCGGAAAGATACGAGATACCAACTCCTATGTCATTGCTGGCATGGTTACACAAGCCGGAGGAGAGCCCAAAAGAAAAGGCATATTCAGTGATGACTATACCGTGATTCGCAATGCGGTTGAAGATGCGATGAAGGATTCCGATGTTATCACTGTTTCAGGCGGCACATCAGTCGGAACAAAGGATATGATAGCCAGGGTCATTGAAGATATCGGCAATCCCGGTATTTTGTTCCACGGTCTTTCGCTCAAGCCCGGCAAGCCGATGATTGGCGGTGTCATTCACGGTATTCCGATCTTTGGTCTTCCCGGCCATCCTGCAGCAGTCAGTGTCTGCCTGGATATCTTTCTCAAGCCGGTATTAGATGTCCTCTGCGGTGTTCAAGGCCGGCGTGCCGATCAACTGAAAGGAGTTGTTCAGGCAAGGCTTTCCAGAAATGTATCCTCGTCCCAGGGCAGGGAAGAACATATCAGGGTAATGATAGAGGAACGGGAGGATGGTCTCTGGGCTGTTCCCCTGCTTGGAAAATCCGGTCTGCTCAGAACGCTGGTTCATGCGGACGGAACCTTTGTGATTCCGGTAAACGTTAATGGCAAGGAAAAGGGTGAGGCCGTTGAAGTGAGGCTTTTTTGAGTCAGCGTTGGATGCCTTGTTTTATGGGCTTTTGCGGGCATTCCCTTGACAAAAATCAGCCCATTTAGGTTTAATCAATATCGCCTCGCAGCATCTCCGGATTTAGGCTCGTAGCTCAGGGGGAGAGCGCTACCTTGACACGGTAGAGGTCGGCGGTTCGAAACCGCCCGGGCCTACCATTAATTCAGTGAAAAATCAAAGGGTTGCCCGTTTATGGTAACCCGCTTTACTTTCTCCACTTGTGCCACTGTAGCAGAAATGTAGCAGATCTCGCTTCTCGTCTTCTCAAGTGCCTCAACCGCTGGCCTCAATGACTCGGGATTATGATGCGCATATCTTGTCGTCATCTTGGTGGATTTATGGCCCATGAGCTTGCTGTTTGAATAAAGATCAATACCGGCCTGTGAAACCCTGCTTGCAAACGTGTGTCTGAGATCGTGGACACAGACATGGTCAATTCCAGACTTTACCTTGGCACTGTATATTGCTCTTAAGACATTCCTTCCATTTCGCTTGCTTCCCGTTTCAGAGGGGAACACATATTCTGATCCATTTCTCCCTCTGTTTATACGAGTTAAAAGTTCGCACGCAGTCGGATTAAGGGGTAGGGTTCTGATTTCCCCGTTCTTGGTTTCTATGAGCGTTACAGTGCGTCTGGACAGGTCTACTTGGGGCCACTTAAGACTGACGATCTCTTCTCTCCGCATCCCAGTATTTAGGGCGAAGGTTATTATGTCTTTGAGCCAGGCAGGTGCTGCCTTGATGAGCTTCTCTTCTTCATCATGTGTCAGCCAGCGTTCCTTATGTCCTTTAGGTTGTTCAATCTTCACCTTCCAAAACGGATTGATCTCGATCCATTCCCATTCCCTGACTGCGATATTCAATGCTGCTCTAAGAAGTTCCAATTCTCGTGCCAGGGTTGCGGTTTTAATGCCGGCTTCACGTCTGTGCTTTTTGTAATCGGCGATCTTCTGAGGGCTGATCTCTGCAAGAGTACACCCGCCGAAGAACTCAGTTAACCGTTTAAATGAATAGCCGTCCTTTTCAATGGTGCGTTGCATCTTGTTCGGGATAGCATATTCGCTCATATAACGGTCTCGCAGCTCTTCGAAAGTTCTTCTCTTCGATTCTGCCATGGCTGGCTTGTCTTGTTCGCCTTCATTAAGTGCCTTAGCATAGATCTTTTCAGCCTTTCGCCTATTGCTCGTTCCTGTTGATCGCTGGGTTCTGCTTCTGTTTGTTGTAATGGCATACCAATACGTCTTGCCTCTACGGTAGAGCCCCATTAATTGTAACCTCCTCTCTTTCTGGGGCCTCTGTTCTGAGTTAACGGATTATAACTCGAACAAGACTCTATCCTGCAAGCATTCATCCATTGATTTATTTCATCCAGGTCAAACCTCAAAGAGCCGCAGAGTTTCAGACAGGGAATCTGCCGAAGCTCTGCCCATTGGTATAGGGTCTTCTCTTTCACCTTCAGGATTGGTGCAAGCTCCTTGATCGTGACTATGTTCATTCAGCCTTAGCTCTCTTTGCCACGATCGCTTCTATCGTTGCCATGTCATGTTTTCGCAACTCTTCTCTGTGTTGATTCCATTCTTCTTTTGTAAGCTGCATTGATGCGGCTTCAAAATTCAGCCTGTATGAACTGCTGCCTGCTTCTAATTCCTTTGCCCGATTAAGGTAATATTCAATTGGTTGCATTATTATTCCTCCTCTACAGAATTACGCAGTCAGCGTGCGTGCAGAATGTTTCGATAAAGGCTTTTTCCCGTGCTTTTTTTGAGCTGAGACCCAGCTCAATATATTTTGCGGATAACTGTCTGAACCTTGGCGGCTTATCAGAAGAGTTCCTGAATTGCTCGATATATGCATCTATCTCATCGTCAACGGGCATGATATATCCGATCTCTATAAACTCCTCGGCCTGTGGCATTGTTGCGCTAACAATTTCACCAACCGATATCGGCCTTTCCCCTAATTCAAAATCACTAATTACTTTAAATTTCCATCTTGTCATTTGGTGTCTCCTGGTTAATAGTTTCAACGTCTGCCGCGCAGACTTTCAGCTCAATTGTCGAAGACATTGGCTGATAATAAATTGCATTTTTAATTCCACGCTCTTGAGTCCAAAATAGGTCAGTTCCTTTTGCCAAAAGCCTCCTGATTTCTTTATCGTGCATCTCAAGCTCATTTCGGGCTATTTCTCTAATCGCTTTTTGATTTAGCTGGTCCGAAGCTGCCAGCATAATCTCCTTAAGCTGCTTCATCTTTTCAATGTCTGGATCTTCTCGCACACGGAATCCCTTTTTCTGGGGATCAAATGTCAGATAAATCTCGTGCGGCTCGTATCTTGTTTTAATCCGTGTTCCAAACCTAAATACTCTGTGCCGATCAAACTCCATGTTCCTTTGCCTCCTCTAATCCAATGACGTTATCGACCAAATCAAGAATGGCTGTACTGCCCTTATATGTGTTTTCATTCGCCTTAGGTGTGTGATGTAGTAATAAAATCGTAAAACCCATTTCTCTTAACTCCTTTAATCTGGCTATTACCACAGCCATCTGCCTGCTGTCATTTTCATCCGAGAGATTTGATGCACGCAGAGTATCGAAGATGAGCAGGCCTGCCGGCAGCTGTTTATAAAGAACCCAATCGGAGCTGTCAAGTCTCGGCGGCGGGGTCTCGTTGGATATATGCCAAATTGAGACATTGTCAGACAGTCCTATATTTGAGATCCTCTCCTTCAAACAAGTAAGAGGGTTCTCAAAATCTATATAGTAGACAGGCATTTTGATCGTTTGGATATTGTCAAATGGAATTCCATTACCTATTGCGTGAGCTATTTGAAGACAGAGACTACTCTTGCCGATACCACCCCGCCCGAAAAGCAACGTAATGCCTTGTTTGGGTATAAGCCGGTCGAGCAAATACTCTGTCTTTACATCAAGATACTGCACATCATTCCATTTCAGAAGAACAAGTTTTGGCGATTTTCCGTTATGTTTGTCATAAATACTTCTTGCGATTGCCTCGACTTCGCGCTGTGCCAGGGGTGGCGTATTACGCTGATTAATAGCATCAATTACTGCCAAGCATTCCGGCAGCGAGAGTTTATCGTTTGCAAGGGATCCTGCTATTTTTGTGAGATTGATATTTCTGGATCCTTCAGCAGTCCCCTGATAGAGCTCTGAAAGAGCAGTTTTCTGGGTCTGGTCAGCCAAAAACAGATGATCTGGGAAATCAGCCAATGGAAGATCGAACAGGCTTTTATTATTGACCCATTCATAAATATGTCCAGAAGGGTGAACAGATGGCGGCGCCAGTACATAACCGCCATTACTCTTAATATCATAGCCTGGGCCTTTTGAGCTTACAATTCCCTCTCTGAATTTGAAATAGCAGTGATAGCCTCTTGCGGTCTTTACTGTCGGTGTCTCAGGCAGGCCCTTCTCCAAGGCAATCCGATATGCTTTCTCTGTGTCGAAATCCGCAACAATAATTCCAGAAACTTTTCCGGTTACAATGCCAATATTTGGCTTGTTACCATTTCCAAACCATTGCTGGATTTCACATCCTGATGGCCTCCTTCCATGAAATTCCTTCCAGGGCATGGCAGGTACTTTCTCCGCAGGCTTGATAGGTATAACGGAAAATCCTTGTGTCGCATAATTCCTTGCTAACTCAAGCACATCCTTGCCTTCTTTCGTGTTCACTATCTCTGCCCAGCCTTGCGGCTCATCATCATGCTGCGAAGCTGCCTGGTAGCGCTTACATAATCTAGCACCGGCACCATCTCGTTGCTGTTGTAGCGTTCTGATATCCGATTGAAGACCTCATTCGGATCAAATAGAAATATGACCCGTGTGCCCTGTAGTTCTAAAACTGGCTCATTTCCATGAAGTTTTTGGAAAGCTGATAGATTGAGATCATAAATCGATATTTTCTGCTTTGCTTTTGCCATTTCTTTTCCTCCTTCGTAATCCTTACCAATGATGACATTGCTCAAAAAAAAACTCGAAACATCCACACACTCGCATAGGTTTTTAGATAAATCATTAAAATTAGGTAGTTAGCAGGATGTGTTATAATTCACCGAGCGATGATAATGAAAAAGGGTCTTATTGAGTGCAGAACAATCGAAAAAACTGTAAATAAGTCAGTGTACTGTCCTGATAAAGAGTGTACAACTTGTCCAGATCTTCCTATGTCATTAAAATCTAATTCTTCAGCCCGTCCTCAATCAGGCTCGACTTTACTTGCCAATCCTACAGAATTTGCCGATGACTATTTGAGCGGATCACTTCCTGACCTTGGCCCCTATTTTGATGTTGATCCTAAGGGTACGTCCTTCTATAAGGATCGTTTTCTACTTGGATCTATTTCTCATCTCAACTTATCTCCGAACATGGAAAATAGACTTTATCGCGCATTGTATGAATTTAACGAGGTCATTCGTGATACTCAGAAAAGTAAGGTTAGAAAAACGATAAAGGCATTAATCAATAAGAAGCAGCAGACAATTGAACACCTAAAAAGAGCTTCAGAATATCCGCATCTTTCTTCTGCATGTTATGAGATTATTACCGCTGAAATTAAATTATTAGAATCATCTAATGAAGAGATTGATTACGATCCCACATTTGAATTGTTGCCCGATATAGTCAGTCAAAGTGTTCTTAACACTATAGATTCAGATATTTCCCAAGAGGAGCTTGAACAAAGAATGAATGATAGCTTGGCAGGCGTCTACAATCTCTCTTTTTCATCGAAAGATGGTAGGCCATCTAAGTTATTCTTTAAGTCATTACAGAAAGTTGTTTACAAATTAATGATTGAAGCCGGGCTGAGGATAGGCGCGGCTGAGGAAATGGCTGCCACGATCATAAATGAATACTTCAATGAAAAAAATAGAGTGATATGTGAACCTGACCTATCATACTGTCAGCTTACGAGTAAGGATATCAATAACGCACGTAAAGGAAGCGGATAAATTAATCGGAGCGTGTAGTTTATAGGCCGTCGCTCCGGCTTACGATTGCCCGTCATGCTGCCTGCGAAATAGGCACGGATCCCGCCAGGCAATCGTAAGCCTCCGCTCCTGAAAGAAAGCAGCGGAAATGCAGTTCACCCTGTCGGCTTCTTATATCATAGATTCTCTGGCCTCAGCCGACACGGTTCACAGCACGATCATTATTCATATCCGTTCCGGTGTTCATTGTCCGGCATGCCGACTGCACAGGCACCGCCATCGTCACGCCAGTCAATCAACACCTCCACTCCTTAACAGCACTTAAGGTAGGCCTGTGAGAATGCCTGCTTTCCCCCGCCAGCCCTTTTTCCCCCTGGACCCCCTTTTTCCTGGCACCCCCTCTTTAATGAACTCCCAAGGGGCAAAAGGGCTTCTAAGGGGGAAGCAGCAGCTTGTGTCCGGCCCGCCACAGCCTCACCTCGTTCCTGCTACTGCTCGCATCAAAATTCAGTTTGGAAGTTTTTCAGTCTATATAGGTTGCCAAACTGACAAACTGCTCACAGGCAGGTAACGGGCTCGGTCACTCTCACAGACCATGATTTTAAAGGCGTCATATAGCAGCACATTATTGTCTCAGCATTAATATCGCCCTGATCCGCCTAGAGCAATATTGACGCTGAGTTGATTCCGCATCTTCAGGCCAGCATACGACCGCTGCCCTTGCGATGCTCAATAACAGGTATTGATTTAGGTAGCAGGCCTTCCGTGACGATTGCCAAGAAGACGGCAAGCATCACTCCAGACCTGCTTATTAACGGCATCATATCCCCCGCCTCCCGTCCCATCCGCCCCAAAGGGGCTCCCTTTTTGTTCATATTGCTTCGCTCACCGCTCCGCATAACTGTCGGTGACTTGTCCCGCTCCGTTCGTTCCTCTCTTCGCTCCTTCCCCCCCCTTCGTTCGCTTCCTGCCAAGGCTCTTGCCAGCATAAGGCCGCTGTCACTCCCTTGCATGTTCACTCACCCCTCCCCCGCCAGTGCTCTGGCGGCCACCCCCCAAGGGGTGCCCCATCCCCACCCTCGCAAACTGTCACTTCCTTCAGCCCGCCAAAATCCTTCATTGAATAAAGCCGCCTCAGTTGGTAGGATATCCCATGCTCAGCGTAGTTTGTTCCTTGCATGATAGCGGCCCAATAATACTAAAGGGGAAATTATATGTCTAAAAGGGACCAGAACTTATTGAAAGATAGAGGCACAGCTATTAGATTAGTAATAAATGCAGAAAAGGATCAACTAGAAAGACCCTTTTATACAGGAATTCTAGGAGATGGGATAAATGGGACTATTGCTGTTATTAAAATTGGTCAGATCATCCTATCCCCGTCTGTATTAGAAATGATATTAAACGATCAATTACAAGAACCAGGCAATGCCTAAACTGAAGACGTATTCACATAACTTAACGAGCTTTATTTATGTACTTATTTTTTGATACAGAGACGACAGGGTTGCCAAGAGATTGGAAGGCTCCGGTTACTGATCTCTCCAATTGGCCGCGTTTGGTACAGCTTGCATGGCTTCTTTACGAAAGCGATGGGAGATTACTGTCAGAAGGCAATTATATTATTCGCCCGAATGGCTTCACAATCCCAAAGGCCGCGAGCTCTATTCATGGCATAACAACAGAGAAGGCCCTTGCTCACGGTGTTAAGTTAGAAACGGTAATGCAGGAGTTTATGAATCAGCTGAAAGCTTCGACTCATCTCATTGCACATAATATGAGCTTTGATGAAAATATCGTCGGCTCCGAAATGCTCAGGATGGGAATGCCGAATTTGCTTACGACAAAGAGAAAAGTATGCACCATGAAAGAAAGCACTCAATTCTGTAATATAGACGGATATTATGAAAAAATGGGGAAAAAATGGCCTAAATTAACTGAACTTCATTACAAGGTTTTTGAAGAAGATTTTGAAGGTGCCCATGATGCAGCTACGGACATTCGAATAACGGCCAAGTGTTTCTGGGAGTTAAGAAGGAGAAGAATTCTTTTTCATGCTATTTAATTGTCTGCATGGTAGGATTACTTTGATTACTGATTGGAGGGTTATAAATATATGATGAATAATGCCATTATGATAGGGAATCTGGTTAAGGATCCGGAGCTCCGCCATACTGCTACCGGCATTGCTGTCACCAGTTTCAGGATTGCCGTGGGTCATAAATTCAAAGCCAATGATGAATTAAAGGAAGAAACTCTTTTCATTGGTGTTGTTGTGTTTGGTAAACGCGCCGAATCATGCGCTCAGTATCTTAAAAAGGGCAGTAGTGTTCTTGTTGATGGTCGTTTAAAGGAGAATTCTTGGGAAAAGGATGGGCAAAAGCATTCCAGAATGGAGATTGTCGCAAACGAAGTTAAGTTTATGCCAAAACATGCAGGCAGTATGGGACCAGATGTCGCTGAGGAAAATCATCCCCGCGAATTGCCTCCACCTAATAGTGACGAACCATTCTAATATTCAGCCGCAGAATTAGTAATATTTTAGAGCATGTAGTAAAAAGCGTGCAATGTACGCATCGACATTAACATGACGATAGAATGAAAAAATATACTGCCAACTACGCTTATACTAATCATAACTTTGTCATTCAGAATTTGCCTCAAGAAATAACTCAAACTGAGCATTTCCCTGCAATCTGCATTTTAAAAAACATTCTGCAACGGGCAACTCCAACTCATCTGTCCAAATATTTACAGGAGCGGTTAGGTGCAATTCACAAAGACCCTGATTTCAGTAAACCATATCCACTAATTTCGTCTCATTCTCCAAAATGGGAAAGGATTATTAGAGGCGATATAAAAAATAATAATTATCCTGCTAAGAGTTTCTTTGAAACTGCAATTCCAAAGCATTTCCCTGAATTTCCGTATATGCAACAGCTTATAATTCCAGAAGTTCCGCTAAATCATATAACCCAACAGGCTGTTGATGAGTTTGCTGCACAGCAGGTCGATTTCTATTTGCCGCAAGCTTTTTTGGTTATAGAAATTGATGGATATCAACATGATGAGGTTAGAGATAATTTAAGAGATGACTATTTAAGTAAATACGGAATTATGACTGTAAGGATAACCACGACTGAAGTCGAAACTGAGAATAATCATTTTCTTAGTAAAGTAGCCAGTATCAAGCAAAGAATTAATAATGTGATGTTTGATCAGAATACTATACAATCTGAGCAAGCCGATTTTATATCATTTGAGGATTATCGTTTGGCGTGCACTAATCTAAATTTGTCATCAAATCAATATTACAAGGCAACATCTATCATTCGGTTTCAGATACTTCTTTTGGAACTGTTGCTCTCCGGTAAATTATCATTTAATAATTCATGGTCCCTGTCATTATACGAAACGGAACTGGCTGATGATTTTGCAGACTTAGCTTTTGAAGATCTCTGTTTGTGGTTTGAACATATTTTCAAGCTTCAGAAGATTGCATTTCATAAACCCACCTTTCTACTGAAGAAGGTTCAGTCATTTGATGCTCTTCGGCAAGATAAGGGCCATGTCAAAGTCGATTTTAGTATTCTAAAGCGATACACAGATGAATTCCAAAATCATGCAGATATTGTTTTTGTAAGAACTGATTATTTTGATTATTACCGATACTATAAGCAAGCAGACGGCACTGCTCCTAAATATATAGGATTGTTGCACTATGATTATTTTGAAGTATCAATTGCTCCTCCAGTTGATTACAACGTGCGAATTGGAGGCGAAGATCAGGACGAGATTTCATTGCTTTTTTTATTGGGGAATATTTTCTTCCCCGATGGACGCAATCTTTCATTTAAGGATGGCCAACTGTCCATTATCGCTAATGCACTATCACGGCAACATACATTAGGCCTCCTGCCCACCGGCGGCGGCAAATCCGTATGTTACCAACTGCCCGCCATTCTGCAACCGGCAATAAGTATCGTCATTTGCCCGATAAAATCACTTATGCGTGATCAACAACAGGACCTTGCTCTGGTCGGGTTCACACGAGTTAACCGTATAACATCAGAGGATGATGCAGAGGACAAAGAACGTATTCAGCAGGAATTTGCTGCTGGCAAATATTTCTTTATATTAGTGTCACCCGAAAGATTTCAGAATAGTGGTTTTCGTGTCAATATGCGTACAGTCAACCAAAAATATTCTATTGCATATGCAGTGATAGATGAGGTTCACTGCTTATCTGAATGGGGGCATGACTTTCGAACTTCATACTTAAACCTCTCCACCACATTAGGCTTGCTTTTCACCGATTACAGAATTATAGGACTAACGGCAACAGCATCCTTGAATGTCTTAAAAGATATAAAAATTGAATTTAATCTTGACGAAACAAATATTAAAACCTTGATAGATTACACCAGGCCTGAGTTGGAATTTGAGGTTGTCCTGGATAAAAGCGATAAGTATAATCAGCTATGCCATTTACTGAATGTGATGATAGATTCCGATTATCTGACATTGAGCCCTACATCTACCCCCCGTTGCGGTCTTATCTTCACTCAAACAGTTAATGGCGATAAGGGATGTCATTCTCTCTCAAATAAGCTTTCCAACCAGTTACATTCTGCAGTCGAATACTTCTCTGGAACTAAACCAAAAGTATTAAGAATGACCGTTGGCGAGTTTGACGCCTATAAACAGAAGGTTCAGGATAAATTTAAAAACAATGAAAGTACTCTATTAGTTGCAACAAAATCTTTTGGAATGGGCATTAACAAAGGCAATGTATATTTTACCATCCATTACGGTTTGCCCGGGTCGATGGAGGCTCTTTACCAGGAGGGTGGCAGGGCAGGGAGGGATAAATCACTTTTCTCGCAATCTAAAGCTAAGTGCTATGTTCTGTTTACAGATAGCAAGCCAGATATTGTCCATCAGTTTTGGGATCGCAGGACTAAACTGCAAGATCTTAAGGATCGTCAGAAGAAACTTGACGGAGATCTTAATACTAACTTTTTCTTAATGCTCAGCTCACTTGATCCGATTAAAACAGAATTTAATTGGATAATGCAAATCATTATCAAGTATGGCATAACTGGCAAGATGGTTATAGAGAATTTGCCTGTTAAAGCAATAGATATTGGCACTAAAAAAGCGCAAATGGAAAAAGCCCTCTATCGATTGAAACAGTTAGGGATTGTCAGCGATTGGACAGTAAAGAATTTCTTTGCCGGCGAGTTTGTAATATCCGTTGGCAAGTTTTCTGAAGCGACTGTAAAGATGTCATTGATTAAGACTATTAGGAAATACGATGTCGAGTTTGAGTTTAATCCAGATAGGTGGCAGGAGGGTGACGATAAATACACAAGCTTTGCGCTGTTGCTCAAGCCAGAAATTCGCGAAACATACAATATCCAGAATGACATAAAGCTTTACATTTTTATGCTTCTTGTTTGGGCATATGAACATATCGTATACAACAGAAAGCAATCTCTAATGAATTTATATGACGCATGTCTGAATCTCACCCCTGCTGAACTCAAGAAAAAACTCGAAGGTTATTTTAAGATGGATAGCAGTACTTATATTTTGCAGCATATCTCAGAGCATCCGCATGATTATAAACGATGGTTTTCTGTCCTATATAAAGATGACCAGTTAATTGATGAAGAAGCCTTACAGGATTTACAGACGCGACTGAGCAGGTTTTTGGAGAGCTTCGAATTCAATTCTGGGTTGAATTTCCTGAGCGGGCTAATTCGGCTATTGCTTAATAATTTCAGAAGTGCAGATGGGAAACCACGCCTTGAAGCCGCCTTTGCCGAGATTAAGCGCTTTGATTCAGAGGCACAATATGTCATTCTGGATAAATTACTTATGATTGCTCAACCACTTGCTAATACAGCTAAATTTGACTTAGTATCAGTTCTGTATTCTTCTTTGCCGGTAAATGAGAGTTTGCTCTCAAAAATTAGACTTAACCTGGGAGATGCTTTTCTCTTACCTGTCGTCTTGCCGAAATATATTAAACGCTTAACTTCTATTAATGAGGTGATTTATGCCGGATTTGAACGAATTAGATAAGAACATTGCTGATCTCGAAGAGCACGCAGAGAGATTTAAGGGTGCTGTTAATGCACTCAATAAAATCTCTAATATTTCTGAGCAAGTTGAAAAAGCCTCGCATGCTCTTCATTCTGCTAATTCAACTTTAGATGACACAAGGTCAAAAGTCGTGGCAACACTCAATGACTTTAGACAGGATGTGGTTAAGCTTGGGGAGCAGAACGAAGCCTATATTGAAAAGATAAAAATTAATAATAAGAAGTTTACAGAGGAAATAGACGATCAGAATCGTTCTAGACTGGAAAAATTTAGCTCTGATATTCAAGTAGTAATTCGGCAGGAGCGATCTTCACTGCAGGACTCAATAAAATTACATTTACAATCAAAATTAGATTCACACAAAGAATTGCTTGATAAACATCATAACATGCTAGTTTTGCAAAGATATTTGCTATTCTTTCTGATTATTCTCTGTGGCAGTCTTGGTGTCTTCTTGTATTTAAAGTAACGGCCTGCCATTTTCTCAGTTTTTCAGAATGTCAGCCCCTATTGGGTGAAAAACTGACAAACAGAATAATCCTTGGGTTTCCCTAATTCCTGCGCGTGTAAATTGATCTTTCTGATAAAGCTGCAGTCAAACTATCATTCCGTGCCCAAAATCCATCGTTGAATAAAACAAACTCGAATGTGCTATGCTTTGCCATGTCACATAATAAGGGGGCGCCATGAAGAAGTTTTCCATATCTTTCCTCTTACCTATTCTGATCCTGCTTATATTTGATGTCAGGCACAGTGCGGCACTTACATCCAACTGCCTGAAAGTCCTTCACATGCAGGCGATTACCGATGCTATAAGCATTACTCCCCCAGAGCTGAAAGCGATACTCAAAGAGCAGGAATCTGCCATGCACAAGCAGGTTAATAAAATCCACGCTACTGCTCCAAGCAATAGGCAATCGCTCAGTGTGTATTTTAAGGATATTACGACTGAAATGAAGTCAATCGATCCGAAGCGGCTAGATTTCTTGTCAAGGATGATGACCCATATCACTATTTATCCTTTTATGGCATACAGTCCAATAAAGATGTATGAGGCCTGTGATGATTCTAAGGTGCTAAATAGCGTTTCTGTTATATATGATGGATTTAATAGCAAGGCGGCTTCTGCACAGTATCCTGAATCTTATAAATATGAAAGTAAACAGGACCTAATCAAGTTGCAGCAGTTCTACTCTATTCTGGTAAATGATATTTCTGACTTATGGGTTTCAATGTGGAAAGAAGCAGGTAAGGATATTGCCGGATTGCCTCAGACAGCAACTTTGGTAAGAGGACAAATTAGCGAAGTTAAAACTCCTGTGGTTACAACTCTTGAACCAAGAGCCAAGGAGGGGCAAAATAGTTCAGGGACCTATACAGATGGTCATTTAAACAAATACCAAGGAGATGCTGAAGCACATAGACGCATGTATGATGTAAATAAAGCGGTGCTTGATAAAGGTAATCGAGATTATAATATGGAAAAGATGCAACGAGGAGCCGATGAACAACAACGGGAACAACAAAAGGCTGCAGAAGAAAGTCGTGCAGCAGAAAAGGAGGAACGAGATAATATACATTGCTATACAGTAGGAAGTGGCGGAGTGGTAAGTGGTGGAACTGTTTTCGGTGGCATTGTAAGTGGTGGCTCTGTCAGCGGTATGACCTACCAAAGAATTTGTAAAGACAAGAGAACCGGCAAGATTATCAGCAAGGAGCGGATTTGATTCAAGCAGGGGATCGTCTATTACTATTCCCCAGTTTCCTCTGTTTTTCAGTATGTCAGTCCCTATAGGGTGAAAAACTGCCAAACTAAACTACTGTGCAGGTTCTGCTTGTAACTCTTTTACCAGCACTTCACTGACCAGGTGATGCGGAACTCCTCTGGCCAGGATCTCTTTTTCCATCTTTTCTTTTTTTGTAACAAGGTCTTCCATCCGAATGGCAACCCCAATATTCTGGGTGGTCTGGCCAGTGCTGAGCCGCCGGTGATTTACAACATGGGAAAGTGCCCTGGAGATCTCTCCAATACCGGCCTTGTCGAGCTTTTCAGGGTCAAGCAAACGGTAAAGTAACTCCATCTCTGCTGAGGTCAGTATATTGCCTCTCAGATTCTCATAATCCTCGATCAGCCCGAAGTTCTCTAAAAGCCTCAAAAGTTTTGATAGACGCGCCTCTACGGCCTGTTTCGATACCCCCATTAGCTTTGCTATCTGCCCATATGAGAGCTTGTTTTCGAGCCTCAGTTTCAGGGCCTCACCGATCTCAATTTTGGCAGGCCTCCCGACAGTTTTTTGCTTCTTCACATTACTTTTCATGCTTAAATTGTACCACAGGGAAAAAGTCTTATCCAATTCTGGGGCATCTACTTTATAAGCTCGGATATGCATATCCATCCCCCAATTGTTATCACGCTTGCCCATATAAGCAGAGTAAGACTAAATGGATGGTGGGGGCGGGGTGACAACTCGTCAGTTCTTGCAGGGGTACGCCTGCTGCCATTGTTAGGTTTAACAAAGTGAAACGTTTTCAGAAAGATTGGAAAATACTGACCGAATACTGTGGCAGATGCGGCTGTATCTTCTGAGCCACTGTAGCAGAATTGTAGCAGACAGTGCAGAAAATACGGAATATAGAGCAATCAACAGAACATACAGCAAGCAGAAAAATGCTGCTAAATCAACTAACTCAGAACAGAGGCCAATCTAAAGGTTTATACTATGCTACCTTGACACGGTAGAGGTCGGCGGTTCGAAACCGCCCGGGCCTACCATTAACTTATTGATAAATAAAGCTGTTTTCCTGCCCAAAATGCGGCCATGGACAAATATGTCTTATGAATAGACAGGATTTTTCGTTTTCCTTCTTAACAATACAGGAACGAGGACAGTGTGCTTACCTCAGGTATAGGTAGAGATGAGGCGGCTTGCTTTTGCCAAGACAGCGCCCTTGCGCATGACGAAGGAAGAGAACAGGGACAAGTGGTCGGGTTTGGTTGGACAGGGAGAAGCGGTTTATAAGTGATAAACTGCCTGTTCATACAGCTACCTGCTTCTGAGGTAACGTGCTCCAGTAAACATCATCCGGCGTCCTTCGGTCATGGTTCTTATTCCGACGCCTGCTGTTGTAAAACTCGAAATAGCTTCTGAGTCCCTGCCGAGCCTCTGCGATTGAGTTGTAAACCTTGAGATTCACATCCTCATATTTCACACTTCGCCAGAGACGTTCAACAAACACATTGTCTAACCACCGGCCCCTGCCGTCCATACTAATTCTTATGTCCTGATCGCTGAGAATTTTAGTAAATGCCTCTGAAGTGAACTGGCTGCTCTGATCGGTATTGAATATCTCCGGTGTCCCGAATCTTCTGATCGCCCCTTGAAGTGCTTCTGTGCAGAATGAGGCATCCAGGGTAATAGACAGCCTCCATGCCAGGACCTTCCGACTTGCCCAGTCCATAATCGCTACCAAATAGCAGAATCCTTTTGCCATAGGCAGGTAAGTTATATCTGTTGCCCAGACGTGGTTGGCTCTGGTGATCTCAAGACCCCTGAGCAGGTAAGGATAGATCTTGTGCGCGGGATTAGGTTTAGACAGTTTAGGTTTCTGATACAGGGCTGCTATGCCCATCTTCTTCATAAGAGTGCTGACATGCCCTCTGCCTACGTTGTAGCCTTGTTCCCTGAGTTCGTCCCGGAGGTTCCTGCTTCCGTAAAACGGATGCTTCAGGTGAATCTCGTCGATGAGCCGCATCATTGCCAAATCCCGCTCACTAACAGGCACTGCCTGATAATACAGGCTCGATCGCGAAAGCTCCAGAATATCGCTCTGTCGCGTCAGTGGTAACTTATGATCCCGGTCAATCATCTCTTTGCGGTCGGATCGGCTATGCGCCCGAGCGCTACAGATAAAAAATCGTTCTCCACCGGCAACTGTCCGATCTTTGCGTGCAGGTCTTTGATATCCGTTCCTGTTTCTGTTTTCTTGTCTTTGGAGAATACTTCATCTGCTCATTCTATGAGTTGTTTCTTCCACTCGGTAATCTGGTTGGGATGAATCTCAAAGCGTTCTGCCAGTTCTACGACTGTCTGATCCCCTTTGATTGCCTCCTTTGCAACTTTTGCTTTGAATGCTGCTCCGTGATTCCTTCTCGGTCTTCTTGCCATTGTTACTGCTCCTTTCTATGCCTCTTAGTTTAGAGCAGCTTTATCACTTATACTAGTGTCCAGTTTTTCCAGACCCTCTCTGTTTCCGGTGGTATCCACAGGCGGCACAGAATTCGTCAAGGATAAGTTTCTTCTGCTTCCTTGTGCCTGCCTTATACCTCATAAATCGCCTCAAGATACTCTCGCTTCGATCGTGAACTCATTGAATCTGTCCCCTCTTATGCATGTTATTTTCGGTAACATGCATTATGAGTCAACGATCCTCTTCCTCTACCCCTTTCGGTAACATTCTTTGTGAGTCAATTCGGGGGTAATAGACTGAAAGTAATTAGACGCTGCATCATGGTATAATTACGAATATTTTTTTGGGAGGTTGATATGGCGAGGCGCGCAGGAGCATTTAAAAGTGAGAAGAGAAAAAAGGAAGTAAAGAGGCAAAAGAAGCAGGAAGAAAAGAGATTAAGGCGGAGCGGCCTGCTTAAGCCGTCAGGAGAGAGTGAGAATCCTGAGGGCCTAGATCCTGATGCAGTTCTTTCTGATGAGACCGGTGAGGGGACCGGGGAAGGGCAGGACGACGTACAGGAAGCAGAATCTGATGAAGTTAAGGCGGAAGAAAAAAGCGCGTAGGATGCCTGCATGATCGTTGTCTGGATTTTAGTAGGGTTTTTCATCCTGTTGTCCACTTGGGGTATCTGTATTTACAACAGGCTTGTCACGATGAAAAATGATGTGAGAAACGCCTGGGGTCAGATAGACGTGCAGCTAAAGCGCAGATATGATCTCATACCGAATCTTGTTGCCGCAGTCCGGGGATATATGGAGCATGAGAAACAGGTCATTGAAAGTGTCGTGAAAGCGCGAAAATTAGCACTGTCAGTTGCGAGAGTCAGGGATAGAGCTGTTGCTGAGGCTGGACTCTCGCAAGAGTTGCAGGGATTTTTCGCTGTTATGGAAGACTATCCTGACCTGAGGGCCAATCAGAATGTCATGCACCTTCAGGAAGAGCTTATTTCAACCGAAAATCGCATAGCCTTTGCCCGGCAGCTTTATAATGATCTCGTGGCCAATTATAGGACAGCGCTTGAGGTCTTTCCTGATAGCCTTGTTGCATCTGCCTTCACATTTCATTCTTATGAATATTTTTCAACCGATCCAGGGGATAGGCATCTGCCTAACGTCTCTGCTGTTTCATAAGACCTGAGTATTAGAATTGGTTTAGCCCATGCCAATCACTTTCATTGATATCGAAAGAGAGAAAAGCTCGCGCATAGCTTTTCTTTTTGTCTTTCTGATCGTCCTTTATTTCCTCGTGACCCTTTCGGTCTATCTTGGCGTATCCTTTTTCTTTCTTCCTCTGCTGTTTACGAGAGGGCTCTCATTATTGTCAATCGGAGTGCTATTCATCTTCTCTTTTTCGATTGCGGGGTGTCATTTCTGGTTTTCCTCAACGAATGTGATCGAAACCATCAGGAGAAGTCTTGCAGCACAATCTCCCGATTCTAAGGATGAGCGGCATAAGAGACTTCTGAATATTATGGAAGAGATAGCCATCGCCACAGGTAACAGGAAGAGGATACAATGCCTCGTGATTCCCAGTCTTTCCATGAACGCTCTTGCGGCGGATGACCTGAGAGGTGAGGCAGTGATAGCCATAACTGAAGGCCTGGTTTCCCGATTGAACCGGGACCAGCTGGAAGCGGTTATTGCGCATGAGGCATATCACATTCTTTCGGGCGACTGCAGATCAACAACGCTGGCGACAAGTCTCTTCGGCATGTATGTCACGTTTCTTGAGAAGATGCAGTCATTTTCAGATGACGACAGAAGAGGCGGCCTTGAGCCTTCTTTCCTGCCGCTATGGCTGCTTTTGAAATTAAGTTATCTGCTGAGCATGTTCATCTCCCGTGAGCGTGAATACCGGGCAGACGCTGCGTCCGTGCGTATGACCAGAAATCCCCTTGCCATGGCAGAGGCGCTCCATCTGCTTTCACGAAACTGGACAGGAGGCGGCATGATCAGTACCGGCCTTGAGATGCTCTGTATTGTGAATCCCGTTGCGACTGTTCTGGATGAGGCAGAGGGCTGGTGGGCTGACCTCATGTCAACGCACCCGCCGATCATGAAGCGTATCAGCGTACTGCTGAGGATGGCTCACACAAAACTGACGTTGTTTGAGAAGGGGCAGGAGGAGAAAGTAGTTATTGATCAAGCCCTGGATTCTGAGGTGAATAGTGGAGTGTTGTCTTCTCTTTCCTGTCCTGTATGTAAGCAGGTGCTTCATGAAGTGGCCTATGAGGGAACGACCGTACATCGGTGTTATGCATGCAACGGTATTCTTGTGGAGAATACCAGAATTGTGCGAATCATTGCCAGGAGAGATGAACCTTGCACTGAGAGGGTTCAGGTACTTGCTCGTGCAGTGCTTGCAGACAATCAGCGGGCCTCTGCCATAAGACATCTGAAGAAAACTGAACAGAGGTCCATGCGAGGTTACAACTGTTCGAAATGCGGGAATGTCATGTTCAGGACGTTCTATAGCGGTGCGTATCTGATCGAGATCGACCGCTGCAATGTCTGCGGCCTGACCTGGTTTGATGTGGATGAACTTGAGATGCTCCAGTGCCTGATAGAAAACAGGATTTCTGTGCCGATCGAAAGCGTTTCGATTCTGCAAGATTTATGAAAGATATTGCTCTTTTTACTGATGTGAGCGTTGATCCCAGGCTAAAGCTCGGCGTGGGCGTATACCTTGCCATACCTGCTTCATTTCTTGAGGCTTCTTCTGGCGACATAGATATGGTCGAGGTTGCCGCCAGGATCAAGGTGCGAAGATTTGAAGACACAACATCCGCAAAGCTCGAACTGCAGACCGTCTTATGGGCGATTCAGGCACAGCAAAAAGCATTCAAGGGGAAACTCTGCGTATATACTGATTCCCGGTGCGTTTCAGGTTTGCTCAAACGAAGGGCGCGACTGGTTGCTGAAGATTTTCTTTCCAGAAGGTCAGGGCGGCTATTGAAGAATGCTTCTCTTTACCGCTCATTTTTCAAACTTAACGATACTTTAGGTTTTGAGGTTATCAAGGTCCAGGGACATACCAATGCCAGAACTCCTGACACGGTAAGTCGTATTTTCTCTGTCGTTGATAAGGAAGCAAGAAAAGCATTAAGACTGTGGATGAATGAACTCGCAGATGCTGTACAAGGGTCTGCTCTAGACGTGCGTAATGAAAACTGGTGCGTCTATGTGCTCAAATGTCGGAATAACTCATTGTATACCGGCATGACAAATAATCTTGAGAGAAGACTTACAGCTCATGATCAGGGAAGGGGTAGTAAATACGTGAGAGCATGGAAACCTTTTGAGCTTGTTAGGACCATTCCCTGTAAAAATGCGGGTGAAGCAAGGAAACTTGAATGCGAGCTGAAAAAACTATCACGTAAAGAAAAGATCGATGCGCTTAAGCTTCTGATTTAGCCTATAGCATCCGTGCGGCGCCTTCGCCAAACTTGAGGGCAGCAAAGCCGATTATAACGCTGAGAGCAACATTCAGCGATGCGATGAACCATTCGCCGTCCCTCAGAAGCGCTCCTGTCTCGTATTCAAAGGTGGAAAAGGTGGTGTATGCGCCGAGGAAGCCGATTACAAAGAACATTCTCCATTGTGGGTTGAGCATGAGCCTCTCTGTGAAGAGTGCCATAAGAAAGCCGATAAGAAAACTGCCGCTTACATTAATGAAGAAAGTGCCGAGGGGGAATGACCTGCCCCATTTCTGACCAATCCAGAGTCCTATGGCGTAGCGTGCAACTGCACCGAGAAAACCGCCTAGACCTATCACCATAAAGTTCTGCATAGCCGTGCAATTATATTACCCTATTCGCAACGTAAAAACTAAGAAACCTGCGGGATAAGTCGCAGGCTTCTTAGTTTACAGGCCTGGAATAAATTGTTTAACTTGCAGGTTCAGTAGCTGCCTTTTCCTGTTCCTCGGATGCAGAGATAAGCCTCTTCCCACCTATGAAACGCTTAACGTAATAGGGTGTTTCGAGGTTGTCGATAGTGACTTTTTTGCCCTTGGATGAGGCATGGATGAAAAGATTGTTGCCAAGATAGATGCCGACATGTGATGGGAACGATGCATAGGTTCTGAAAAAAACAAGGTCGCCGACCGAGAGCTCTTCCTTTACGATCTCTTCGCCCTCCTTGAACTGCTCGCGGGCTGTTCTTGGAAGGTTGACTCCCATCAGGCCGTATACCTTCTTCACATAGCTTGAGCAGTCAATACCGAGAATGGTATTGCCGCCGAATTTGTAAGGTATGTTCAGCAGCTTCTTTGCAAAGGTGACCAGTTTGTCAGGTGAGGTCTTTTCAGCAAACTCTGGAGACTCAGGGACCTTCTTTAACTCATCTTCGATATTCTTTGCCATGATTACGTATTTCTGGTCTACATTGACAATTTCAGGTTTTTCCTCAAGAAAAAGTTTCTGTCCTACCTTGAGAGCAGGGGAGGACATCTCGTTTATTTCCATGAGGTCATCAGAATCCATATCGAACTTCTTTGCTATCTGCCAGAGGTTGTCACCCTTTTTGACAGTATAGGTCTTGGGGCCGGACAGTGCCACGAGGAGCTTCTGGCCGGCTTTGAGTTTCACTGAATGCAGGGCATTCAGGCCCTTGACGTCTGATTCGGATACATGATACTTCCGGGCGATTGACCTGAGGGTATCGCCCTTCCTTACTACATGATACTTGTTGCTGTCAGCGGCTGTTTTTACAGGCTGAATGTTTTCCCTTTCTGTTTTTTCCTGTTTTGATAGCCTCGACGGTGCGGCTGTCTCGGCCTTTGCTATCCTTGATGCTGTTCTTGCTGATGCTGCGGTTGCAGCTTTGTCCTTTCTTGTTTCTTTCTTTGCTAATTTGTGAGACTTATTCTGCGCCGGGATTATGATCTTCGAACCAAGTTTCAGATTTGCTGCATTGACCTTGTTCACGCGCTCTATGTCCCTTACGGTTACATGATGCTTTTTTGCAATATCGTGAAGATTATCACCCTTTTTTATCGTATAGGTAGATTTTGCCGACGCCCCTGTGACAAAAAGAAACAGGGTGAATAGTGTAAATACTATCGATATTCTTTTCATCATGCCGCTTCCTCCCGCGTAAGTTCCCTAAGTGTAGGGAGTTCGGTTAGGTCCTTCAGCCCGAAATACTGAAGGAATTCCTTGGTCGTTCCGTAAAGCATAGGCTTTCCCGGAGCTTCCTTTTGGCCAACGATCTTTATGAGTCTCTTGTCAAGCAGGCTCTTCATGACACCGTCTGAGTTTACTCCCCGAATCTGCTCAACCTCTGCCTTTATGAGAGGCTGTTTGTATGCAACGATGGCAAGGGTCTCAAGCGCAGGCATGGAAAGCTTGTTCGATGCTGCAGTGTTCGTGAACTTCCGCAGAAGCTTTGCGTACAGCGGATTGGTCACCATCTGGTAGCCCTCTGCTATCTCCATAATGATAATCCCACGGTCACGATCTTTATACTCGGAAATGAGGTCCTCTACGGCTTGTTTGATATCCGCCTCAGGTATGTCCATTACGCTCTTCAGTGAGGCAAGCGCAACCGGCTCTCCTGAGACAAAAAGCATTGCCTCGATAAGTGATGTCTTTTCCTTGTCCGCCATAAACGTGGGTTAATTATAGCAAAAAGTGAAATAAAATTCATCAAAACTGAGGATCTCACTATAAAGCTGACCAGAATCTTGTAAATTAATTTGAAACAGGTTACTATTTTTGTGTAGTTATTATATTTCTATAGGAAGAGGTGAATTATGGGAAAATGGAGATGCACTATTTGCGGTTATGTCTATGATCCGGAGTTTGGTGACGCTGATGGCGGTATCGCTCCTGGCACGAAGTTCGAGGATATTCCTGATGGCTGGGCTTGTCCTGTCTGCGGCGCCACAAAGGATTCATTCGAGCAGGTCTAATCACTGCTGCAGGTTTATTCCTGAATAACTGACAGCATGTCAACAAAAGAAAACTCTGCTTATCATTCGCAGAGTTTTCTTTTGTTATAAATGGTTAGATATATTTACTTGGAAACTACTTTAGGTTTAAAACGTCCTGCATGTCATAAAGGCCTGCTGGTTTTCCAGACAACCATATGGCTGCCCTAAGCGCTCCCCGTGCAAAGGTATCTCTGCTTGAAGCCTTGTGCGTTATCTCGATTCTCTCGCCCAGTCCCCCGAAAAGAACCGTATGCTCTCCCACTATATCGCCGGCTCTGACAGTCTGGATACCTATCTCTTTCCTGGTTCGCTGTCCAATGATGCCGTGCCTTGCATAGACCCCTACCTCGTCGAAATTCCTGTTAACAGCATCTGCTATCACCTGAGCCATTTTCAGGGCTGTGCCGCTCGGCGCATCCTTTTTTAGTCTGTGGTGCGCTTCAACGATCTCGATGTCATAATCATCTCCAAGCACCCGTGCAACATCCTGCAGAACTTTAAGCAGGAGATTTACGCCAAGGCTCATATTCGATGCCATCACGCAGGGAATCTTTCTGATCATGGGTTCGATCTGCTTCATGTCATCCTTTGAAAGGCCGGTGGTGCCGATAATCATAGCCTTTCCCTTTCGGGCAGCTATCTCCAGGTTTTTCACGGTTGATTCAATTGAAGTGAAATCAATAATGATATCACATGCATCCATGACCTTTTCCATGCTGTCCTGAAGCGTTACGCCTGTCTCGCCAATGCCGATTATGGGGCCGATGTCTTTGCCGATCTCTTTATGTCCTGTCCTTTCACATGCTCCAGCGAGCTGAAGCCCTTCATATTCCCTGCAAAGGGCGGCGATCCTGCTTCCCATCTTCCCTGCTGCTCCTGCTACAGCAATCTTTATCATGCTTCCTCCTGTCTGTCATCCAGTTCGTTTTCGTCTTCCTCTTCCTCTTTTTTTCCTTCCACGCGATACTCTTCAGCTGCCCAGGCACCCAAATCAATTGTCTTACACCGCGCCGAACAGAACGGTCGGTAGGGGTTCTCCTCCCAAGTCGTTATTTTTTTGCATATTCGACAGGTTATCTGCATATTAGGCCCGGGCTACATTTTGTATCGAGTCCTGTTCTTTTTTCAATAGGTTTTTTATAAGGATGTCCGCGACAAGACCATTAGCAAAACCGGTCAGTGTCCCTATGAGCAAAATGACCGGGCTGATAAGCAGCACTGCCTCGATTCTCCGAATGAAGAGCAGGTATGCGAAAAAGAGCTGGGCTGCATTATGAAAAAGAGCTCCGATGAGGCTGAGGCCGACCGGGCCGAAGATATTCCTGCTGATACTGAACATCGCCCCCATGGCAATCGTTCCAGCAAGACCTCCGCCAAGGCTCAGTATGAAAGAAGGCCCCAAAAAAGTGCCTGAGAAGATGGAGCCGAGCATAACTCTGATGAGCGTGATCATCATCGCAGTCCTGAAGCCGAATATGATCAGGGCTGTAAGGGTTATGATATTTGAGATCCCAAATCTGAGCCAGGGCATAGGGCTTGGCAGCATTGCCTCGAATCCGTGCAAGGCCAGTGCATAGGCCGACAGGATAGCGATGCGGTATTTATCCTGTAATTGCATCAATATCTCTTTTCGCTCCGCTGCCGACATAGACAACAATATGGTTTGGCAGGCAGACTATCGTGCCCTTTGATATCCATCCCTGTTTGATGCAAGTCTGGTTGTTGCAATCTGCATCTTTCATGCGCACCTTGGTGTCTCTTATTTCGAGAACAATCCGGCCCCGTGTTCCCTCGATCGCAATCTCAGTGTTGGCATCAAGGGGAAGGGTATAAACTGGCTTGCCGTTCAGTGTGACTACAACATCAGATCCCAGGGAAAAGGCTTCTCGTGTGTACACAAGTCCTGCAATTGAGGCAATGATCAGGAGCAGGAAAAGGATCCTGTCCGCTATTGTTGTGTTTCTAATGGCCTTTTTCAAAGGTGATCTTTTCCTTTATGGCATCGGTCATATGGATCGTTCCGCTGCTGTCGATGATCATGGCATCTATCCCCATTTCTTTCATGAGTTTCAAGCCTTTCTCAGTGCCAAGGATAAAAACTGCGTTGTCGAACCCATCAGTAATGACGCCTTTCTCGGCGATAACGCTTACACTTCTGCTGATATCTGCCGGATACCCGGACTTCGGATCCAGCAGGTGGTGATATCTCTTTCCCTCGCTCAGAAAGAATCTTTCATAATCCCCTGCGGTTGATATTGCTTTATCGCTCAACCTGATTTTGGCAATAATCTCGTCTTTTTCACCTGTCTGTCGGGGATTTTTAATGCCTATTGTCCATGGACTCTTGTCCGGCTTTACACCAAAGGTCCTGATGTCGCCGGCGATAGAAACAAGACCTGAGAGGATACCTTCCCTTTTTAGAGACTCCACAGCAAGGTCGGCAGCATATCCCTTTGCAATGCCACCCAAGTCAATCATCATCCCTTTACGTTTGAGAAAAACGGTTGCGTCTGTTCTTTCAATAAGTATATCTTTGTAGTTCACCAGAGGTAAAGCTGCTGCAATCTCCCTCTCTGTCGGTTTCCTCTTATCCAGAAAATCCCAAAGTTTAACGATCGGACCGATCGTTGGGTCGAAAGCTCCACCCGACTTTTCTGCGGTAAAAACCGCTTTTTCGATGACATCAAGAGTTTCCGGAGAGACCTTTACGCTATGAAGGCCTGCATTTCTATTGATTTCAGAAAGCTCGCTCGTATCTGAATAGAAATTGATAAGGTCACCGAATCTGTTGATCTCTGTAAATGTCTTATCTATGGCTTTTTCTGCTGCGTTCTTCGAATTGGCAACCACCGTGATGCTCACGATCGTGTCCATGAGCGGCATGGTTTTCTTAAAGACAGACTCCTTTCCGAATGAACAGGAAAGGGTTGTTGTCAGGAGAAAAAGAACAATCAGGATGATATTTCGAAATGTATTCATGGTTATTCTCCCTATCTGCCTAAAGACCTACAGACTATCTACTTGCATATGTATCGTTAATTTTAGATCAAAGTCATAAGCGAAGAAAAGGCTAATGGGCGGCAAGACGTTCTGCCAGAAACTTCCCGGTATAGGACGCCGGGTTTTTGCTCACTTCTTCGGGTGTTCCCGCTGCCAGGACTTCTCCGCCCTGGTCTCCGCCTTCAGGGCCGAGGTCAATGATAAAGTCAGCGGACTTGATGATATCAAGATTGTGCTCTATCACCACAACAGTGTTGCCTCTGTTAACGAGCATGGTGATGACATCGAGCAGTCGCTGTATATCAATGAAATGGAGGCCTGTTGTCGGTTCGTCGAGGATATAAAGGGTGTTGCCTGTTGCTCTTTTACCGAGTTCCTTTGAGAGCCGTATCCTTTGAGACTCGCCGCCTGACAGTGTTGTTGCAGACTGGCCTAACTGAATATATCCGAGTCCAATCTCTTCGAGCATTTCGAGCTTCCTGCGCAGCAGCGGGATGTTTTCAAAGAATATCAGTGCATCAGATACGGTCATATCAAGCACTTCCGCTATGTTCTTGTTCCGGTATCTGATCTCGAGAGTTTCGTCATTATACCGTTCACCTTTACACTTTTCACACCGCACGTATACATCAGGAAGGAAGTGCATCTCGACCTTGATAAGGCCGTTGCCGCGGCATGACTCACATCTGCCTCCCTCAACATTGAAGCTGAAGCGCGAAGCTGAGTAACCCCGCTTTTTAGCTTCAGGCGAGAGCGCAAAGATATCTCTTATCAAACTAAAAAAGCCTGTATATGTTGCCGGATTGGATCGCGGTGTCCTGCCGATGGGTGATTGATCAACGCTTATCACCTTATCTATCTTTTCAAGACCAGAGACCTTCTTGTGCGTACCTGCCGCGCGGACTTTGGTCAGTCCTTTGGAAAAGACCTTTTCAGCAGCTCTCTGGAGAATATCAAACACCAGGGTACTCTTGCCCGAACCTGAAACACCGGTAACGCAGGTGAATGTCTTGAGCGGTATACTGATATTGATATTCTTCAGATTGTGTTCTGTTGCGCCATGGATGACAATGAATTCTGTTGCCTTCCTTCTCTCTGATGGTGTCTCGATCCTCATCTGACCGCTCAGATATTTGCCGGTGAGCGAGTTGCTGTTTTGCACTATTTCGGCAGGTGTGCCTGCTGCAACGACCCATCCTCCGTGGGTTCCTGCAGCGGGTCCCATGTCAACGATATGGTCTGCCCAACGGATCGTCTCTTCGTCATGTTCAACGACAATGACCGTGTTGCCGGCATTCTTAACAGTGCTGAGGCTTTCAAGAAGCTTTACGCAGTCCCTTGGATGGAGCCCTATGCTCGGCTCATCCAGGACGTACAGAACGCCGGTGAGGGATGAACCCATCTGTGTTGCCAGGCGTACTCGCTGAGATTCACCTCCTGAGAGGGTTAATGAAGGTCTGTCGAGGGTAAGATAACCGATGCCGACTTTTGAGAGGAAGAAGAGCCTGTCATTAAGCTCCTTCAGTATTCTTAAGGCAATGGTCTTTTCCCTTTCACTGAACTTTACGCTCCTCAGGAATGTTAAGGCCTGATCCACAGACATCCTGCTAAACTCACCGATATTGAGGCCATGGAATCTGACGCTCAGGGATTCTTTCTTCAGCCTGAGACCGTGGCATTCCCTGCAGAGCGTTTGATCGTCCAGGTCCAGAGCCTCTTCCAGGACATTCTCAAAGCCGAGGCCATTGCAGGTCGGACATGCGCCTGCAGTGCTGTTAAAGGAGAAGAAACGGGGGACAATATCCGGATAGCTGATGCCGCATTTGGGGCAGGCTGCTGCCTTTGAAAAGAGGATGTCCTTATCTTTATCGATCAGATTTACGACGAGTGAGTCCGTATATTTGAAGGCGGTCTTAACAGCATCGTTAATCTGACGCTCAATGCCTCTTTTTACGATCAGCCGGTCAATAACGATCTCAATGGTGTGGCGTTTCTGTTTTGCGAGAATAATGTTCTGCGTCAGGTCTTTCATGTCGCCGTCAATGCGAGCCCTCACGAATCCCTCGCTTCGCATCTCCTGCAGTTCCTTGCGGTAATTCCCCTTCCTGTCCCTGATGATAGGTGAAAGGATCTGGATCCTGGTCCCTTCCGGAAAAGAAAGAACCGCATGGATGATATTCTCTGCCTCCTGGGTTGCTATTTCGACATTGCATTTGTAGCAGAAGGCAGTCCCAAGCCTGGTGTAGAGCACCCTAAGATAGTCATAGATCTCGGTTATGGTGCCGAGCGTTGACCGCGGGCTTCTGTTTACGGTTTTTTGGTCTATGGCAACAGACGGGGAAAGGCCCTCAATGGAATCGACATCCGGTTTCTGCATCTGCACCAGGAACTGCCGGGAATAGGGCGAGAGGCTCTCAACATATCTCCTCTGGCCCTCTGCATAAATTGTATCAATGGCAAGAGAGGACTTGCCCGAACCCGAAGGCCCGGTAATGACCGTTATAGCATCTCTTGGAATCGAGAGCTCAAGATTCTTGAGGTTGTGCTCTCGTGCGCCCTTGATATGAATGGTAGTTTGCATGGTTTAACATTTAGTATAACTGAAATGTCAGGAAGGAAAGCGCCAGTTCCGCTTACCTAGTCATTCCGGCTTGTCCGGAATCTTTCTGATGCTTCCCAAGAAGGATTCCCGGCGTGCTTCGCTTGCGGGAATGACAAATGTGGAAAGTGTCAGTCTGTCTGAAGAGAATTTGATTGCCGCTGCTTTTGATAGTTCCCTCAGGTATTGTTTATAATAATTGATGAGCGCGGTGCTGCAGAAAGTTTCCCTTTATCTCAAAATGATCAAGTTCTCCCATTCGATCTTTGCCCTCCCGTTTGCCTTTACTGCTGCTCTGATTGCAGCATCAGGGATACCTTCCTTGAGTCAAATACTCTGGATCAGTGTTGCCATGATCGGCGCGCGTTCCGGTGCTATGGGGCTGAACAGGATCATTGACCGAAAGATAGACAAGGATAATCCCCGTACCGCAAACAGGGAGATTCCGCAAGGCCTAATAAAGGTTTCCGAGGCTGTCGGTTTCGTCATATTGTCTTTTGGGTGCATGCTCATTGCGGCCTTCATGCTTAATCCCCTCTGTTTGATGCTTTCACCCATTGCGATCAGCGTTCTTTTCCTCTACTCCTTTACCAAGAGATTCACGTGGGCAGCGCACTTTGTGCTTGGGTTGGCCATTTCTGCTGCCCCCCTGGGTGCCTGGATTGCTATCAAAGGAACTTTTGATCCTGCGGTTGTTCCACTTGCAGGTGCTGTAATATTTTGGCTTGCCGGCTTTGATGTGCTCTATGCGCTTCAGGACATGGAATTTGACAGGCAGTACGGTCTTTTTTCGATACCCCGTAAGTTCGGCGTTGGCAGATCGCTTTTACTTGCACGAGCATTTCATGCGATAGCGTTTGGGCTTCTTATCCTGAATGGTGTTCTCTTTCGGCTGGGGATACCCTACTGGGCAGGCATGATTATTATAGCTGGCTTTTTTCTCTATGAGCATTCACTTGTCAATAGCAATGATCTAAGCAAGCTGGACATGGCATTCTTTAATATGAATGGATATATCAGCATGACGGTATTTTTGTTTACACTTGCGGACTTTTTGATATGAAGAGATATGTCTTTGCCATAAGCGGCGCCTCAGGCTCTATCATAGGCATCAGGGTTCTTCGGGAGCTCGTCAGATCATCAGAGGTCTATCTGGTCATTTCGTCTGCTTCTTTTTCAATGGTAAAAGATGAAGCTGGTATTGATTGGCAGGCTGGTTCGGATGGGGCAATTGAGAAGAAAATACGTGCTTCTCTCGGCTCAAAAAAAATCTACTACTGCAATGAGCAGAATATGGCAGCTCCCATATCAAGCGGCTCGTTTAAGCATGACGGCATGTTTATTGTGCCGTGTTCCATGAAGACTCTGTCAGGTGTTGCACAGGGGTACACGGAAAACCTGATCCAGCGCGCAGCTGATGTGACGATAAAAGAGGGAAGGCCGCTGCTGCTCTCACCCAGGGAGATGCCGTTCAGTGCGATCCATCTTGAGAATATGCTCAAGCTCGCACGCATCGGAGTGAAGATAGCGCCTCCGGTCCCCGGATTTTATCACTCACCCCGCACGATCGATGATATGGTTGATTTTATGGCAGGCAAGATCCTCGATGCCATGGGCATTGACCACAATATATACAAACGCTGGAAGTAGTAGCTTGCCTCTTCAGAGTATTCATTCATGTTTTTTGGCTGCATCATATTTTTATGATTTATCTCATAGTCATTTTCCTCTGGTCTGGTAAAATATAAGCATGTTCAAGGAAGGATGCCCAGGAAGCGCAGAGATACGAAGCCCGTCTCCGGAGGATATCACCTGTTTCTGGTGTGATGCCAGGAATGAGATTTGGTCGGACGAGTCTGAGATGAAATGCAAGAATTGCGGCAAGCAGATAACGCGCGATATGAAGCCTTCCTGCATTATGTGGTGCCCGGCAGCAAAAGAATGCGTGGGGGTGGAGAAATACGAGAGGCTTATGAAGGCGATGACAAAGTAATAAGGTCTCTGACGGTATAACGAAGAAAAACCAAAGCCCCTTCAGATTCTGAAGGGGCTTTGGTTTTCGTTTATATGGACGAATATTAGGCCGCTGTCACATTGACTGCTTTTGGACCCTTGGGACCGTCAGCAACCTCAAAGTTTACTTCCTGTCCCTCTGCAAGGGTTTTAAAGCCGTTGGACTGGATCTCTGAAAAATGCACAAAAACATCCACTCCATTCTCCCCGGTGATGAACCCGAAACCCTTGGACTCGTTGAACCACTTAACTTTTCCTTTCTGCATGCTGCTTGTTCCTCCTGAAATAATTTTTGGGCCCCGCAGTTATTGAAATAACATCCGAAACCTGTGATAAATTATCGCATATGAATTTTGGATAAATCAAGCGTAATCAGCCTAAATATGCTCTGCTCTGTCAACCATGAGGCGCGAGATATTTTTTGCAAAAAGAGCGGCATCCTTTGGCTTCAGTCCGGAAAGCATAAGTGCCTGGTCAAGGAGAAGTGATGCATATTCCGAAAGAACTGGTGCGCTGCTGTCCTTTTCATATATGCGGTTCATGGCAGAAAATATCGGATGAGAGGAATTGATCTCCAGAACCTTCTTATGTTCAGGCACTTCCTGACCCATTGCCTTCAGCATTTTTTCCATGCGCGGATCAAGATCGCCTTCGTCACCAACCAGACAGCAGGGAGAATCCTTGAGCCTCCCTGAGAGGCGAACGTCCTCTACATCCTCTTTAAGTTCTGCCTTGATAAAATCCATGAGCTTTCCCAGGCGCTTCTTTTCTTCTTCATGATCGGCTGTCTTATCAAGGCTTATATCACCCTTGAGCACAGATTTAAACTTCTTTCCCTTATATTCAAAGCCGCTGAAGATAAAGTCATCGATATCATCGGCCATGAAGAGCACCTCATAACCCTTTTCTGCAAAGACTTCGAGATACGGAGATGCCTTCATCTCCTGCAATGAGGGGCCTGTTATGAAGTAGATCTCGCCCTGGCTGTCCTGCATGGCAGACACATATTCATCCAGTGTCCTCAGCTTGTCGCCTTCTGTCTTTGTGGAGCTGAACAGGAGAAGGTCAGCAATGGTTTCCTTCTTTGAAAAATCGAGGTGCAGGCCTTCTTTCAGAATCCTGCCGAACTCCTGGTAGAACTTCAGGAATGTGTCATGACTGTCCTGCTTCATTTCAGCAAGCGTATCTAATACTTTCTTCGTGATATTGTTCTTTATGACCGTGATCTGGCGGTTGTTCTGGAGTATCTCGCGCGACACATTGAGCGGCAGATCAGAAGAATCAACAACGCCCTTTACGAACCGGAGGTAGGGCGGAATAAGTTCCTCGCAGTGGTCCATGATCTGAACCTTTCTGACATAAAGAGCTGGGCCCATCTTGAACTCTTTGTAAAAGATGTCGAGCGGAGCATGAGCCGGCAGATAGAGCAGGCAGGTGAACTCTGATGTGCCTTCCGCCTTATAGTGTATGACTTTGAGAGGATCAGAGAAATCGTGGGACAGGTGCTTGTAGAATTCACTGTGTTCGCTCTCGGTGATCTCTGCTTTATCCCTGAGCCAGATGGCCTTCCCGGTATTGATCTGCTCTTCTTTCTTTCTTTTAACCTTTAAGGTCTTGTCGAGTGCTGACTCCTCTTCCCGTTCAATCTCTAGCATGATGGGGTATTCGATGTAATCAGAGTATTTCCGTACAACATCCCTGATCTGCCATTCGTCGAGGTATGCTTTTTCGTCCTGTTTAATATGCAGGATAACATCTGTGCCCGATGTCTCTTTGGCAACCTCCTCGATCGTGAATGTGCCGTCAGCAGTGGATTCCCACTTGATCCCGGTCTTATCCCTTGATCCTGCCTTCCTCGAAAGCAGCGTGACCCTATCACTTATCATGTAGGAAGAGTAGAAGCCGACGCCGAACTGGCCGATCAGGTCAGGGCTGTCTTTCACTGCGTTTTCCTTGAGGGTTGTGAGGAATTCCTTGGTGCCTGAGTGGGCTATGGTGCCAAGGGCTTTGATTGCCTCATCTTTGGTCATGCCTATGCCGTTATCACTGATCGTAAGGGTTGCGGCATCCTTGTCGGCAGATATCCTGATCTTCCATTCCCCTTTCTGCTCGATAATATCAGAATCGGTGAGAGCCTCATAGCGTGCCTTGTCTATGGCATCAGAAGCATTGGAGAGCAGTTCTCGGATACTTATTTCCTTGTGGGAATACAATGAGTGGATCATGAGATCCAGAAGCTGGTTGACCTCGGTCTTAAATTCGAATTTCTCTGTTGTCATCTGTTCTAACCTCTTTTTAAGCATTTATTAGCACTCTTCATATTAGAGTGCTAACTTATTTATATTACAAAGTAATTTGTCGTGTCAAGGATAGTGCGGATAAAAAATACGAAAAAAGACATGAAGAAATTAAGAGAGGGAGGAGGGGCCGGTTCGGCCCCTCCGATATTTTAGAATTCAACGTCAAAGGTAAGATAGATGTTATTCGCCTTTCTGAGCGGCGGATACATCTGTGTATCCATAGGATTAAGGGTGTTCAGGTTACTGATCTTTTTTGGTTCTCCAAGCCAACCGTTGCTGCCGGTATAGTTGAAGTTATAGTGCTGAAATCCCAGTCTAACAAAGGCCTTGCCCAGTTTTGAGATCGGTTTGTTCCTGATCTCCTGGATAAGGTAGGCCTCATACACATCGCCCCTTGTGCCGAGCTTGCTTGCCCACATATCATCTGCTGCAGGGGCAAAGGCTATCCAATATTTGGAGCCGTGGTTGTACTCCAGCCCGATCTTTGTGCCAGTAGCCTTGACATCGTACCGTGCACCGAGATAGACCGCTGAACCGGTATGGTTCTCTCTCGACGTTCCATCATTAAGAAGGCCGTAGTCGCCGGTAAACTGCATATCGCCTGAATCGAAGCTGCCGTTGCCGTTCATATCCATGAACCCAAAGGGAAGAGAATACGTCTTGCCGCTCGGATGAGATCTGCTCATGGCTGCCGATGCGAAAAGGTTCAGATCGCCAGGCCCGATATTATCGATCTTACCCATCACGATACTTCCCAACTGATCAATATCTCCGACGTTTGCCTGCACATTTCCCCAGGCGGCTATCGGCGGGTTGCTCATCATGTTAAAGGCCCTGTTCCACTGCAGTTCCACACGGAGATTTTCCGTATCATACGGAACTATGTTCAGACCGATCAGATCAGTATCTTTCAGTCCATTGTTCAGCGGCCTCATGCCGCTGTCAAAGCCCCTGCCGTAGCAGAGCTTGGCATAGGCGCCCGGAAGGATATCAATGTCCGGAGCAACGCCGAGGGTCATGCCATCAAAGGCGTAGTCGACAAGAAGAGCCGGAACACCGGAGTTTCCGCTATATTCCCTGTTCTGGCGCAGATTGGAGGGAACGCCGCCCGTGGAAGGCCTTCTGCCTATAGAGAACCAGACCGGCTGGTTAGCGATGTTGCTCCAGGTGGCAAAGGCCTGGTCAACCCTCAGCACGCTGTCTTGTGGTATGTGACTTACGTTGCCGTCAAATACACCTGACTTCTCGGGGGAGAAGAACTGGTCGGATACTGCGCTTGAGTCACTTCCACCAAAGACCTTATACATGAGCAGCCTTGCCTTGACCGTGATATCTTCAGTAGCCCTTGCCCTGAGATTGAGCCCGAGACGGTTTGTCAGGAGTGTATCGTTCTTCGGTTCGTAGCTGTTCACCGGTCTTGAATAGGTGTACATGTTTACGACGGGGATCGGCGACGGCAGCGGCCCGTACTGGGTCGTAGGATCATACTGCATATAATCGTGCACGTCACCCCTCAACGAGTCAAGCCTGAAGCGGTAATCGCCACCTATCTCGAGCCAGGACGGCTTTTTTGCCTCTTCTGCCTTCTTCTCGACCTTTGTGATCCTCTGTTCTTTTACGTCGTCCTTCTTCTGGATCTCCTGCATCTGCTGCTTTACCTTGTCCAGTTCTTTGGTCAGATCCTCGATCTTCTTGATGAGATCTGCCTGGTCAACGGCTAGAGCAGGAAGAGGAAATATGATAGACAAAGCTACAATTACTGCCAATAAAAACCTCATACTACACCTCCATATAGGATGTTGCCCGATCCCGCTATGCGGGAAGGGTGCCTGGTCTGTTGTCTAACAGCCGGGCTTTGTGCCTTTCAGGTCGTTCGCTCCATCAATAACGTTCTTACCGTCTTTCACGGTATATCTGATTTTGACCTCATCATCCTTGAAAAGCCGATCATCGAGCTTTATCAGCGCTTTCTCGTTTTTGATGACAAAGGTCATCTCTTTGCCATCATCGGTTTTTATGACGAGCGTCTTTGCATCAAGGTCATACTCTTTGATCTTGCCCTTTACACTATATTTTTCCTCTGCGAGAGCGAACCCTGCCAGCAGGGTAATGATGAATACTGCCAGCACTGCACCTATCAACGACTGTTTTGCTTTCATCTGTCCTCCTTTTCCCTCAATGGGGAAAGGGGAAGGCGCATCTCTCCGCCGTCCCCAGTTTAAATTGTGCTATTTGCGTGCTGCTGTTTTTTTCTCGGTTTTGGTTGCGGAATCGCTAATGGTCCTGGCGCCAATCCGCATGGGATCACCTGCATAGCCAAGGGCCTTCCAGTCAAGGCGTTTGCCCTCCATGTGGCAGTCCTTACACTTCAGTGCCTGATCTTTCGGCGCAACCTCGTGATTGATGCTGCCGTAGAAGGCAGTCTCAACAAATTGATGCTTGCCGCTGTACGGGCGGCCAGAACCCTTTGCTCCATCAGTAAGCCCTTTTTCCCAGTCAAAATGCTCCCACACACCCTTGTAGGTCTGCGGGATAAGCAGATAGTTGAACTGACTGTCCATAGGCTGTTTACCGGTATGAACTTTAAAGGGGTAGATCTTTGCATTGCTGTCTTTTATGCTTCCGGTCGGTCTTGATATGTATAGGATTTTTGCAGGATCTTTTATTTTGTCCCCTTTCATGTAACGCTCAATCTTGCCGTCATACCAGGCATAGGTCGGGATAACATTCATTGCCCATACAAAGTTGCCTTTATGCTTCGCATAAGTCTCTTTTCCGAACTGCTCTTCCGGTTCAATATCTTTGCCCAGAGTAGACCAGTCCCATCGCATCTTTGTGGCTTGGCCCCTGGCGAATGCCGGTACATGGCATGTCTGACACGCGACTGCAAGCGTATGCTGGTTAAGAACTTTTTTCGATGCTGAGTCTTTGTGATGGTCTCTGTGGCAGTCTTCGCAGTTGACCCTGCCGTCATTTGTAGCAAGAAAGGTTGAAGCCCCTGCGATCTTATGATCCTTGACCGTGTGACACCCCTGGCATGACATGTCTGTTATTCCGCCCATATGAACATCATGGTCCCGCGTCGGCCTTGCCATGGTTGAATCGAGGTCGCCATGTTTGACCGCATCACCGCCGCCGCCATAGAAGTGGCAGACGCCGCAGTTATCACGGTTAGGCGCGGCAACACTCTGTGCTGCCTTTGTGAGCGACATTTTGCCCTGCTCCATGAGTTTGCGATCAGGTTCTCCGGCAAGACCCTTTCGATAGTTGCCTTCCTTGGCGTGGCAGATGAGGCAGTCTATCTTGGTCTTGTCAGTGAAGGAGAAGGTGTTATCGACCCAACCATAGCTGGGATGGCATTTGGCGCAAAACTCTTCGTTGGCGCACTTTTCACCACCCTGTATGGAGATGCAGAAATTATTGATCATGTTAAGCTTGCCGTATTCTTCCTTGCTGGATTCCATTCCTTTAATCGTTTTAGGCAGTCCCTTCCATTTCCAGTGTGGTGTCTTCATGAAATCCTCGGCCTGTTTGTCATGGCACTGCAGACAGGTCTTTGTGACGTCCTCACCTGATTTGAAGGGACCTTTCAGATACTGCGCGTGGTCAGTGGCTTGTGAGATGCCGAATACCATGAATAAGGATGTAATTGCTGCCGATGCGATTCTGAGACGATTGACATTCATACAGTCCTCCTGCCCGACGGGCACTCTACGAGAAATTTGTTAAGAAGAAAGGAATGGTTGTCTGTTCTGCAGAGCTCATGGAAAGTGAAGTGATGGAGTGAAGGAACAATTACTGGAATATGATCATCTGCTGCAACAGATACGCATTCTCCTAGTGAATCCGCTTTCATCAGAAGTACTTTGCCATAGCTTAAGTTGCATTGTCAATAAGTCTCTTAACTATATATATTAGAACATATATTTTTTATAATTTGATGTTCAATCTATCTGCCCTCAAACTCAGGAAACAGTCTGACGCCAGCTGAAGTGAGCCCTGTTGACAGGTCTATGGTAAAATACCGCGCAAGGAATAATGGAAGAAGAGAATGATATACCGGGCACATATTATTAGTGGTTCCAATAGTTCGCAAGCGCTCCCCCAGTTTCTTGGCGTAGAACAAGGCGTAATTCGGTTCCTTTCCACCAATCTGCCGATCGATCAAGAGCAGGTGATAGTTGATCTCGGGCAGCTCGAAATCGCACCGTTTTTTTGTGATCATCACCTTCATTTTTCCTCTCATTATGGGTCAAAAGTTGAGGACGCTTGTCGTCAACTTCTTTGCCACGGGATAGGGAGAGTATTTGAAGGCGGCGATAGAGCGGGTGCAGGGCTGACCGTCAGAGATGTTCTGAGGGGCAGGCTGCAGATTAGAACAGCCGGCTATGCCTTATTCAGAAAGGGTGGTTATGGCTCTGCCCTCGGCCAGGCTGCTGATGGAGTTAATGATGCTGCAAGAAAGATCGATGAACTGCAGTCCCTGCAAGTTGACTATATAAAGATCATTCATTCCGGTATATATGATCCGGAGTCAGATCAAATCACGGCAGGAGGCTTTGATCCAACCGAGCTTAGACTGATTGTGGACTATGCGAGAGACAGAGGCCTTTCTGTCTATTGCCATGTTAACGGTGAAAAAGAGGTTAGGGAGGCTGTTGATGCACAGGTAACTGCAGTTATACACGGTTTGCGCGTGAGCGAGGAGACACTGTCAGCCATGGCTGCGAACAACGTAGCCTTCATTCCTACCGTGCATGCATTTCATGCCCTCCATGCCATTGCTAAGACTGATATCGCAAGGCAGAACATCGAGAAGGCGGTCAATCAGCAATTATCTGCGGTCTGCAAGGCCTATGAGCTTGGTGTGAGAATACTGCCGGGAAGCGATGCCGGTCCTTGCTTTTTGCCCTATGGCAGTTCGTATTTGGCAGAGCTTGGTTTCCTTGAGAAGGCTGGTATGCCGTATCAGGATGTCATTCGAGCTGCTTCCATGACAGACCTGCAAGTGAATTGCCCTGCCGATTTCCTGGTTCTTGATGGTCTGTCTGTTAACCGCGTCGTGATAGCTGGGCAAGTAGTTTGTTGATCCCTATTTCTGAGGCAAAATAGTATATGTATTTGTTACTATAATAACCAAAGTGTATTGAACCATTAAGGGAGGATTACGAACATGAAGACCATATTTCTATTGCTGTTGAGCCTGCTGATGCTTGTCTCTGTAGCTGCGGCTGTTGAGACCTTCAAAACGGTAACAGCTGACGAGCTGAAAAAGATGATCGATAGCGAAAAGCAGATCACTGTCGTGGACACCCGCACAGAAGAAGAATTCAAACAGGGTCACCTGCCTAAGGCAGTGAATATTCCTCCGGAAAAAGTGAATAACATAGCAGCGCTTCTTCCTAAGGCGAAGAGCAGGTCGGTTATATTCTATTGCAGGGGCGCTGGCTGAGGTCTTTCAAAACAGGCTGCGGTCGCAGCCGAAAAGGCAGGATACACTGACATACAGATTTTTCAGGCGGGTTATCCTGAGTGGACTGCAAAAGGTTATAAGATCATAAATAAATAAGAGAGAAGGGAGAAAACAATGAGGCGAATAGCTATTCTGATCGCTGTATTGCTGATATTCTGCGCGTCTTCTTATGCAGCTGATGTGAGCGCTCCGAGGTCTGTTTTACTTGCCGAGACTCAGGCAGCTGATGTAAGGGCTGTCATGTATATGACGAGCTGGTGACCCTATTGCAGAAAGGCCCGTGAGGACCTTAAGAAGCTTGGTGTAAATCTGGTTGAATACGATATTGAAAAGGACGAAACAAAGAAAACAGAAATGAAAAAATTGACCGGTGGTTCGAGCATGGTGCCGGTTATCGATGTTGAGGGAATCGTCATCAGAGGATATGAAGCAGACGAAATCCGTCGTGCTGTCGAGAAGAAGAGAAAGGGCTCACGGTAACTATGCCGAGGTTGTTTTCTGTCCTGCTTCTTCTCATCTTCTCGATTTTGTGTTTCCCAGGCCGGGCCTTTCCCGTCAGCAGCGGGGACGCAGCCCCAGCATTTGAGCTCTCTGATCTTCAGGGCAGAAAACATTCCCTTTCTGATTACCTTGGGAGAGTAGTCCTGATCAACTTCTGGGCGAGTTGGTGCGGGGAATGCATAACAGAGATGCCTTCTCTGAACAAGCTCTATCTGCAGAACAGCGGCAAGGGACTCATTGTGCTGGGGATTACAGTAGACAGAAAATCTGATGATGCCGCGGTCGCAGCAAAGAAAGCTCGTATTGCCTTCCCGATACTTCTTGATAGCAAGGGTGATGTTTTTTTGAAAAGATATGCGGTTATCGGCCTGCCGACAACACTAATTATTGACAGGAAGGGCTTGGTTAGAGAGACTCTCGTGGGTTCACAGGATTTTCTGGATAAAGAGATGAAAGACATGGTAGCTTCTTTGCTGAATGAAAGAACTATCCCTTAAATGTTTTGCCTTATTAGGGGCGGTTTAATCGTATTCGATTCGGAGCCGACTGCCTGCCGGATATGCAGCATCACATTGTGCGAGGAATAATTATGAGTATATTGAAACATTTGAGTAAGATGTTTGTATCCGGCGAAGATGAGTGTCAGTCGCGCAATCTCGGCAGGAATGACGACTGCTGGTGTGGCAGCGGCCGAAAATACAAGAAGTGCCATCTTGAGGATGACGAAAATAAACTCAGATCAAAGGTTCCGGTCAGATGCGGCAAGACTTGAGGCTCTTCCTGAGCTGAGTTCAGCTCGTCTCCTGATAATTGTTTTTCGGCTTTGGGAGTATTGGTAACCGTATTATTATCACAGACCGATAGATACAGAACGTGGTATATGCTTCTGTCCCCAATCTCCCTCTAGGTTGCGTTTTTCCGATGTTAAGGAGCGGAAGTTCAACACCCTCTTCTTTTGCATGCTGGTTCATAAAGCCAAGTGTCTGACGGCGCGGTTTGACCTGAAAGTGACTATTGAGAAAGCTGCAATGGGATGAACTCTACGTAAGGTCTATTTCACAAAATTGCCTTAACCAAAATGACAGCTATATAATTGAGGACCTCGGTTAATGAACACGTTTGGGGGTATCTATGTCTGAAGAAAAGAAAGAACGCTGGCTTAATTATCTTGCACTTACTACGGTGATATTTGCGGTCTGCGCCACGCTCTCGACATTCAAGGGCGGCGGCCATTCCACAAAGGCGGTGCTGAGCCAGACCATGGCGTCAGACCAGTGGGCCTATTACCAGTCAAAGAGCATTAAAGGCTATCTTTATGAGCTCCAGAGGGAGGAGCTGGAACTGGAGCTGAAGGCGCAGGGCGCGAGGGTGACTCCGCTCATGAGGGATGAATTCGCGAAGAAGATCCAGTCATACAGCGAGAAGATAAAGAAGTATGATGGAGAGAAGGAAAAGATCCAGGCTGACGCAAAATCCTACGAGGAGAAAAGAGACAAGGCTCAGAAGCATCAGCAGGCGTTCGGCGTCGCGGTCATATTCCTGCAGATAGCAATTCTGCTCTCTTCGGTTGCGGCGCTTCTGAAAAAGAAGCCTCTCTGGATCGTGAGTCTCGGCGCCGGTGTTGTGGGACTGGTCTATTTTGCCAACGGCTTTCTCCTCTTCATGAAGTAGCCCTGATGCAGAAGATCCATCTCAAAAGAACGAAACGGATGCATAGCGGACATCTCTGGGTGTTTTCGAATGAGCTTTATGAAAGCCCCAAGAACTACGCGCCGGGCTCCCTTGTCGAAGTCTATGACATGCGGGAAGAGTTCATTGGTATCGGGTATATCAATGCCAACAGTCTTATAGCAGTCAGACTTCTCGCCCGTGAAAGGACCAGTGTAGACCGTGAATTTCTCAGACAGCGGATCATAGCCGCAGTGGGCTATAGAAAAAAGATGTTTGGAGACCGGGAAGCCCGCAGGATTGTGTACAGCGAAGGGGATTATCTCCCTGGTCTTATTGCGGACATGTATGGTTCATGCGTTGTTCTCCAGTTTCTTACCTATGGGATGGAAGCCATGAAAGATACGGTGGTCCAGCTGTTCGACGAAATTCTCAGACCTGAGATTATTGTCATCAGGAACGAAAGCAGGGTTCGGTCTCTTGAAGGGTTGGAGCGGTACAAAGAGATAGTGAAAGGCAGTCTTGATCATCTGCCAGTGATACGGGAAGACGGACTCCTTTTTGAGATCGATCCCTATGAAGGCCAGAAGACAGGGTTTTTTCTTGATCAGCGTGACAACAGAATTACTCTGAAACAATATGTTAAAAGCGGAAAGGGGCTTGACCTCTTTTCCTATATCGGAGCGTGGTCAATGCATCTTGCGTCAGCCGGTGCAGAGATTACCTGCGTGGATTCCTCGGACAGAGCAATTGCTCAGGCCGTGCGAAATGCGAACCTGAATGGCCTGAGCGGCAGGGTCGATTTTGCTGTTGAGGATGTTTTTGTATTTCTGGAGAACGAACTCCGAAAGGGTGAGAAAAGGTACGACTTTATCGTTCTTGATCCTCCTGCCTTTGTTAAGAGCGCTGGTAAGTTGAAGGAGGCAGTGAAGGCCTATCGTGAGATCAACGAAGCCTGCATGAGACTTATTAAGAGCGGCGGGATACTCGCTTCATCTTCCTGCTCCTATCACATGAGCAGAGAGCTTTTTGTTGATACGCTGAATGCTGCAGCAAAAAATTCCCGTCGCAGTCTTCGACTGATCGAGTTCCGTTCTCAGGCCCCTGATCATCCTGTGCTGCTTTCGATGCCCGAGACTGAGTATCTCAAGTGCGCCTTTCTTGTTGTTGATTAAATTCAGGAAGCAACAGCCACTCTAGCAGTCCCTCGTTAGGAGATGCCGAATGCGTTCATGGGTACATGAGCGTATGGTATAATTCCATACGTTCAGCAATATCATAAGGGTGGATGATGAAGACAAGTATGCTCCTGATGAAAGGGAATGAGGCTTTGGCTGAGGCTGCGCTGAAGGCGGGTTGCAGATTTTATGCCGGTTATCCTATAACGCCTCAGAACGAGATCCCTGAATATCTCGCCCGGAGAATGCCGGAAGTCGGCGGAACGTTTATCCAGGCTGAGTCAGAGATCGCTGCTGTTAATATGGTCTACGGAGCAGCAGCAGCCGGAGTTCGTGCCATGACTTCATCGAGCAGCCCCGGCATGAGCCTTAAGCAGGAGGCGATCTCTTTCCTCGCAGGTGCTGAGCTTCCGGCTGTCATTGTGAACATCCAGAGGGGTGGTCCGGGTCTCGGTAATATTGCTGCGAGCCAGTCGGACTATTTTCAGGCAGTGAAGGGCGGCGGTCACGGCGATTACCGGTGTCTGGTATATTCGCCATTCAGCCTGCAGGAGATGTGGGATCTAACGCTGCGTGCTTTTGATAAGGCTGATGAGTATCGTACCCCTGTTATAATTCTCGGCGACGGCATTGTCGGCCAGATGATGGAGCCATTCCATCCGACCGCTTATAAGAAGCCGAGGCTTCCGAAAAAGAACTGGGTTCTTGACGGCGCTCAGGGAAGGAAGCCCCGTGTTATCCGATCGCTCTACATGGGACAGGGAGAGCTTGAGCAGAGGAACATCAGCCTCCAGAATAAATATGTTCTTATAAAGCAAGACGAGGTAATGCTCGATGAATATGATACAAAAGAAGCGAAACTCATTGTTGTTGCCTTTGGCATTGCGGCGCGAATAGCCCTTTCAGCTGTCAAGGAGCTTCGGCGTGATGGAAAGAAGATTGGTCTCCTTCGGCCGGTTAGCCTGTTTCCATTTCCCGAAAAACAACTTGCGACTCTTGCTGGCAAGGGAAGGCGTTTTATCGTTGTTGAGATGAATGCGGGCCAGATGGTTGAAGATGTGCGGCTTGCAGTAAACGGGAAATCGGAGGTCTTTTTCTATGGCCGGCCTGGTGGTGCAGTCTTTAACCCGGAGGAACTGTATCAGAAGATAAAGGCAGCATACGGAAAGTCGAGATAAGAACACATACCGCATTAATGCGATTCACCATCTGCGAACACTTGAGCGGATATTCTGTTCAGCAATCAGCGCACGTGTTCCTTTCCCCAATTATTGCAGGGCTTGCATGGCCATCAGGCGAAGGGTAAGATAGATTCATGGAAGCAAAAAAAATCCTTGTTGTTGACGATGAACCCGACATCGTAGAACTGGTTTCCTATAATTTGAAGAAGGAAGGGTTCCTGGTTTCCTCTGCCCTGGATGGTAATGAAGCTCTTGACCTGATCAAAAAGGCTGACTTCGATTTCCTGATCCTTGACCTTATGCTGCCCGGGGTCCAGGGTATGGAGCTCTGCCGCATTCTGAGAAATAATACCGGTACAAGGCATATCCCCGTTATCATGCTCACTGCAAAAGGAGAAGAAGTTGACCGGATCATCGGCCTTGAAGCAGGCGCTGACGACTACATGACCAAGCCGTTCAGTCCGAGGGAGCTCGTTGCCCGTGTCAGGGCAGTTTTTCGGAGGGCAGGCGAAAGGGTTTCTGATGACAGAACAATCCGCGCAGGAGAACTGCTCATAAATAAGGAAACCTATGTGGTCTCAAAAAATAATCAGCCTGTTATGCTCAGTTCCACGGAATTCAGACTCCTGCTCTACCTTGCGGAGAGAAAGGGCAAGATCTTCAGCAGGGACCAGCTTCTTGATGCAGCATGGAAGGGAGAGGCTTTTGTAGAACCGCGCACCGTTGATGTGCATATCAGACGTCTTCGTACGCAGATCGAGGATGATCCTTCTGCCCCCCGGTATATAAAGACAAGAAGGGGTATAGGATATTACATGGACGCTGACCTATGAAGAGCGGTCTCTTTAGACGTATCTTTATTCTCTACGCCATAGTGATCGTTCTTGCTGTTGTCTTTGTCGAGATCACCATTACATCTGCGGTCAGGACCAATTACCGGGAAACCATCAGATCCAGTCTTGCGACACAGATAAGTCTCATTGTTAGAAGTATTTCATTTGGCCAGAAGAATCTCGACAGCCTCTGCAGAGAGCTGAAGAAGGATACCAATGCCAGGGTCACGATCATCGGCCTGGATGGCAAGGTCATAGGAGATTCGGATTCAGATTCCTCTCATATGGACAATCATCTTCACAGGACTGAGATCGAACAGGCGCTGCTCTTTGAGACCGGCATGGCTGTCCGTCACAGCGATACGATAAATTACGATCTGCTGTACGTGGCAAAAAAGGTCTCGCAGGGACCGCAGGAAGGTTTTATACGGTTGGCAGTGCCGCTGAGGGAGGTGGACAAGGCGGTGAACTTCCTCAGAATGAAGATCATCCTGACGGTTCTGCTCGTATTCCTTGCCATGTGGATCTTTTCGGTCTGGCAGACAGACCATCTGCGCAGGCTGCTCAGTCAGATCACGGATTTTTCAAAGTCACTCTCAAGGGGCGAGATCGACAAGCGGCTCTTCCTGAATAACGCAGGCGAGTTCAATGAGATAGCCGAGAACCTCACGTCCATGTCCATCACACTGCAGAGCACACTTGCGGAGAACGAAGAAGAGAAAAATCGGCTTAATGTTGTTTTGAGGAGTGTGCCTGATGCTCTTCTGATCATCGATGCTAAAGGCTTTATTACGCTTTCGAGCGCTTCTGCACGTGAATTCTTCGGCGATATAGCCATGACCGGACTTCCCTTTATGGAGGTTGTGAGAAATCATCTGTTTGCGGATATCATGGATGACGTGCGCAGGAGCCTGTCACCGGGCATGATAGAGTTCAGGATCGATTCTCCCGCTGAAAAATTCCTTAGCGTTCGGGTGTCTCCGCTCTTCTACAATAAGCATGAACTTTCCGGTTTTGTTGCGATCTTTCACGACATAACGCAGATGGAGAAGCTCGAGCAGGTCAGAAAGGATTTTGTGGCCAATGTATCTCATGAACTGAAGACGCCGATAACTGCGATCAGGGGATTTTCCGACACGCTCCTTGATGGCGCACTTGACGACCGGGAAAATGCTGTCAGGTTCATCCAGACCATCAGATCAAACAGCGAACGCATCAACAGTCTTGTTGACGATCTCATGACTATCTCCAAGATCGAATTGGGTGTGATCAGTGTCGAAAAGTCCCTGATCGACATAGGAGATGTTTTTGAAAATATCATGGAGATATTCAGGGGCAGGGCTGCGGCAAAAGGACTGGCTCTAGAGCTTCTGCGGAGTCCTGAACTGATCCAGATCTCTGCTGATAGGGACCGCCTTATTCAGATCCTGACCAACCTGGTTGACAATGCGATAAAGTTCACCGAGACAGGACGCATTACAATAGGCATTGACAGGGAGGATGGAAAGCCGTATCTGCTTGTGGAAGATACCGGCATAGGAGTTCCTGCAAAGTTCGTACCGAGGCTTGGCGAGCGGTTCTTCAGAGTTGACCCTGGCCGCTCACGCACTATGGGCGGCACGGGCTTGGGTCTTGCCATTGTGAAGCATCTGGTGAAGGCTCATGGCTGGTCCCTGCAGGTCGAGAGTGTTCACGGAAAAGGGACAAAAGTGATCATTTTTCTGGAATGATTTCATCGTAAAACAGGTTTTCCTTCCATTGACAGCATGAGGGTCTTCCTATATTATTAAACCACTATCCGGAGGTAATAAATCATATGGGACTTTTTCCAAAAGAAACAGATTTTTTTGAGATCTTAGACAGGGATGCGCTCAACATAACGAAGGCCAGTGTTATGCTTGTTGCCCTTATGGAAAACTTCTTGCGACTTGAAGAGAAGGCCAAGGAGATCTATGAGGTGGAGCAGGAAGGCGATGTGCTCACCCATGAGATCATGAAGAAACTTAATACCACGTTCATAACACCGATCGACCGGGAGGACCTTCATGAACTTGCCGCAAGTCTTGACGATATCCTTGACCTGATCTGGGGTGCGGTTGACCGGATGGTTGTGTTTAAGATTACCGAGGTCACCAAAGAAGCGATAGAGATGTCAAAGGAACTCCAGACAACAACCGAGGTGATCCATAAGGCGATCCATAAGCTTAAGGAAAAACAGTATGGCCATGTTCAGGACTACTGTATTGAGATCAACCGTCTCGAAAACAAGATTGACCGCATGTTCCGCGATGCTCTCGGCAAGCTTTTCGAAGAAGTAAAGGATCCGATCCTGATTATCAAGTGGAAAGAGATCTACGAGCACCTTGAGGATGCTTCGGATAAGTGTGAAGACGTTGCAAATGTCCTTGAAGCGATAGTTCTGAAATATGCATGATCCGTATCGGTTGCTGATCTTTGCCCATAACCAGACTCGACCTAATGTTTTCTGTTGCCTGCGGGGTTAGGGTATGGAATTAAGCGTAATCTTCCTTATTCTGCTCGCACTTGCTTTTGACTTCCTGAACGGCTTTCACGATTCTGCTAATTCCATTGCAACCGTGGTTTCGACCCGCGTCCTTTCGCCGAGGGCAGCTGTACTCTGGGCCGCTTTCTTCAATTTTATCGCGTTCCTCTTTTTCGGACTTCATGTTGCCAATACGATCGGCAAAGGCATTATAGATATTACGATAGTGGACAAGACGGTCATATTCGGAGCCCTGATGGGCGCTTGCAGCTGGAACCTGATTACCTGGTATTTTGGCCTTCCGACCAGTTCCTCTCATGCGCTTATCGGCGGGATGATCGGTGCCGGACTGGTGAAGGCCGGCACGTCAGCTCTTGTCTGGAAGGGTATTATCAAGACTGTGGTCTTTATCGTGATATCGCCGACAGTCGGGCTATTGCTCGGTCTAGGCTTCGGCCTGCTTGTTTACAGGATTTTTAGAAACAGCCCCAGAACACTGGTGGACGGTTTCTTCAGGAAGGGCCAGCTGGTCTCGGCCGCACTATACAGTCTTGGCCACGGCGGCAATGATGCCCAGAAGACCATGGGTATTATCGCAAGCCTGCTTTTCAGTGCAGGACTTCTTGGGGATAAATTCTATGTGCCTTTTTGGGTTGTTATTACGTGCCATAGTGCCATAGCACTTGGCACCATGATGGGCGGTTGGCGCATTGTCAAGACCATGGGACAGAAAGTGGCAAAATTGACGCCTGTGGATGGGTTCTGCGCAGAAACAGGGGCAGCAACAGTGCTTTATGCCGCTTCTGCTTTGGGGGTTCCCATAAGTACTACCCATACCATCACAGGAGCAATCATGGGGATAGGTTCCATGAAGAGATTCAGTGCTGTTCACTGGGGTGTGGCAGGGACGATAGTCTGGGCATGGATAATCACGATTCCCTGTTCAGCGCTTATTGCGGCAATATCCAGTTTCAGCGTCGGTTTATTTTCACGGTAGCAGCTCCTTAACAGATAAACCGGCCTCGCCCTGCGATTTCTTCCGCGGCCTTACTCAGCCCTTTTCGGTTTCGGCAATGCTGCAGATGCAGGTCACTTCAAATGCCTGAGAACCGCCTTAAGGATGTCGGCCCGTGAAATGATCCCTAACAGTGCATTCTGCTCATCCACCACCAGGAGCCGCCGTATCTTTTTCTCGTCCATGATCTGCACGACTTCTGCGATATTCGTCTCTGGACTCGTGGTCAGCGCAGGGGAGGTCATGACATCCCCTACGATATCTCCCATCTTCCGCTCGAGCAAGGGCTCTCCCAGCATATGTTTCAAGAGGTCTTTGAATGTCCGGTCTTTTCTAATCCCAACAACAGACAGAATATCAGCCTGTGTGATGATGCCGATAACCTTTCCCTGCTTGTCCACGACCGGTATGCCGCTGATATTGCGCGAGGCAAGGATGTCTGCCACTGCAAGGACGCTCTCGAACTTCTGCACTGTGATGACGTTTGTGGTCATAACATCTTTGACTAGCATGTCCATTCCTATAGTTGATCGCAGACTGCTCTTCGGGCTCATAATATCTCCTTTGCCAATTATAAGTTTCGATACTTATTATAATTGACCGATTCAAAAAAGGAAGCAAAAATAGTAAGGTTCTTATGATATTTTTACTTCGATAAGCAGGATAATATTTGACTTATCGACAGTGGTATCATATCAGCAGGTGGCAAATCTTCGAAGGAGTCAACAATGCAGGATAATAGAATTGAAATAGACAGGAATCTTTGTATCGGCTGTGGTGCATGCATCAGCGTTTGCCCCACAGGCACCATCTCACTCGTGGATGGAAAGGCGGCTGTCACCGGACCGGAGTCGATCTCGTGCGGACATTGCGAGGCAGTCTGTCCGGAGGGTGCTATACGTGTCATTGCGATTGACCAGGAGATGTCGCGCTTCAAAACTATCATCGCAGAGAAGCAGTGGCTCGCTCCTGGAAAATACAGCACCTCCGGATTGGTTCAGCTTATGGCATCTCGCAGGTCGTGCCGTTGCTTTACCGCTAAGCCTGTTGATCGATCTATACTCGAAGATCTTGTAAAGATCGGCATCACAGCGCCGTCCGGGACCAACAGTCAGGCCTGGACCTTTACCATCCTGCCGGAGCGAGAGGCGGTCACTTGCCTTGCAGGACAGGTAGCCGCCTATTTCAGAAGATTAAACGCTACGGCTGAAAAGACTATGCTTCGTCTGTTTCTTAAACTGATAGGCAAGGGAGAGCTCGATGCCTATTACCGCGGTTATTACAGTAAGATAAAATTGGCGCTTGAGCAGTGGCAGGGAGAGAGCAAAGATCTGCTCTTTCATGGAAGCACTGCTGCCATTATTGTCGGATCCAGACCTGGGGCAAGCTGTCCTGCTGAGGACGCCTTGCTTGCTACACAGAATATACTGCTTGCAGCGCACAGTATGGGACTCAGTTCGTGTCTCATCGGGTTTGCCGTTGCCGCAATGAAGAAAGATCGCTCGATCCAGCAAACTCTTGCGATTCCATTGGAAGAGCAGATACATGCTGTAATCGCACTCGGATATTCTGATGAAGTGTATCAGCGCACAACCGGCCGCAAGAATGTGACTCTGCGCTATTTCGAGGGCTGACAACCCATTTCCCCTGTGCGGCATAGAGAATCCATGTTAGGCCGCAAGGTATAATATATTTACTCTAATCATGCACTACACGCTTTTTCTCATAGCAGCGTTTTTTTTGGGCTGTCTGGCAGCGATACCTACCGGTCCGGTTCAGATCGAGGTTTTGCGGCGGTCGATAAACGGCAACCTCAAGGCATCATTTATGGTTATTCTCGGAGCCTTCTTTGTCGATCTATTTTACGGCTGCATCGCTTTTTTCGGAATCGCGCCTTATCTGAAACATGAAAAAGTGATGGCAGCATTTTGGCTGGTCGGGGGTCTTATTCTTGGACTGCTCGGCATACTTAGTTTGCTGCATGGGACGAAAGATCAGGAGAATATCGGGCCTCCCGCTCATCTGAAGGGAAAACGGTTGGCTCTTCTGTCAGGACTGACGCTTTCGGCCACAAATCCAGTGATGGTGCTCTGGTGGCTTTCAGGAGCTCGTGTTTTTCAGGATATCGGCTTGATCAAGGAATTCAATACTGATATTGCAGTGTCATTCCTCGTGGCCGGCAGTCTCGGACTTGCCTCATACCTTTCAGGACTTTCCTTGTTCATCTACTGGGCCAAAAAGTTCATCTCGGGGAAAACGCTTCGGCGGATTAATCTATTCTTCGTCTTACTGCTTATCGGTACTGCGCTCTATTTTCTCTACACATCGTTCCACTCTCTGCAGGATATTTTTTAGCACCAACTTCCTTTTCTGCTTGACCGAACGCTGGCCGATTTACAGGGTATGGGCAGTCTCAGAGAGCCTCAGTAATCACTCTTTACGCTTCACGGCCTCATTATCAGCTTACAGCAGGTACAACGGGTGGCATCGATTGAATCGGCAGTATCTCCTTTATCAGGCCAGATAGGTATGCGGTTGCATCAGCCTTCAGTTCGTATGAGCTTTCTTTATCCTTTATCCGTTCCACAGCATGGGTCTCCATGTTGATCGTTATGACTCCAACACGGTACAGGGAGTCTTTGAGAACAACGCCATATGCCCAGAGCAACCCATTGATATCCTTACCGATAGTTCCCCTGCTGACAGGCTTCCTGAACTCACTTCTGAGTATATCCTCAACCGAGAAATGCGATGATTGCTTTTTCATCAGTTATCCAGGTGACCTGAGTGAAGAATATCCTCGACCATCTTGTCAGGGGAATATTGTCCGCTATACAAGGCAGTCAAGGCTCCGGTCATAAATGCTATCTGCCGATCAACAGGACCGGCACTCCCAACCCAATCTTCGACTATCTCCCTGGTTATTTCCTTGTTTGCTACCTGAACTTTTCTGGTGAGCGTATTAAATAAGCTATCTAATATGGGCATTTGTATGCCTCCTTTATCTCTGCCTTTATTATACCACGTGGAGGCGTCCGGACTTTTTGATAAAGGTTCCCGTTGACTATGTTGGGGGATACTGTAGAATGAAACTAAGGAAACCAAGGAGGAAACCATGAGCAAAGAAAAGAACAAACAGAAACCGAATACAAAGAAGAAAGCACAGCACAGCCTGAAAGAAAAGAGACAGGCAAAGAAAGAGAAGACTGACGGCAAGCCTTCCCAGTTGATGTCCAAGTGAATGTGCGACAGGCAGGTCTATCCTGATACTATGACCTGCCTGTTTCTTGCAGGGAAATGTCATCACACACCCCAATAATGCAGATGAATAATATCCAATCCGGCAATGAACTTCACCACGAGATCTTTGGTTCGATCCTTGACCGGATCGAGATGACGCCTTTTCTCCTGCTCCCCGCAAAAGACTATGCAACAGCACTTGCCCAGGCTGCAAAGATCATGGCCAACCGCGGGTTCGACATCATACACACTGATGAACTCCAGGAGAGTGAGAAGGAACGGGCAGAGATATACATCAAACGGGTATATCAATATTTCCTGAACTGGCTTTTCCCCTTTGTGCGTGAGCAGTTGGAAGGACTCGCTGGACTGCGGTCAGCTAATGCCTCTCTCTACCTGCAGTGCCTGAATGACCTGTCAGAGATTGAGGCGATTATTATGGATGCGGTGTTCAGGAAGATCGTTGGCCAGGACCCGCGCCATCTTTTCCTCATGGCCTCTTCGCGCAGATATCCTAAAGTTTTTTACGGTCATGAGGGCCGCGATCTGGACGTTCCTGCTGCCTGGCAGCAGATAGCCTGTTCAATGCTCAAGATGGCACATCTTATCAAGTCTGTGGAAGAGGATAGCCAGGATATTAATGATTACGCCCAGTTGGGCTTTTTTCTGGAGGCACATGGCCAGAGCCTTGATGACCTGTACCAATATGACTGGGACAGTCCAAGGCATATCCCTGACAATGAGCCTGCGCAGAGGGCCTTTGTGAAGGTCTCGACCTTCTTCCACAAGATGAAGGAACCGCTGACATACGATCAGAAAGAGGGCTGTCTCATCTTTAACAGCGGGGATGGTGTATCCGTTCCTATCGTTGAGATCAAGGCCAGGCTCAAGAGTCCTGAGAGCATGTTCACCAAACTCGGCAAGGACCTGGAGGGCGAGGCGTATGATATCCGGGATATCCTGGCAATCACCTTTATCCTTAGGAGCATGGATGATACCTTGAAGCTGTTCCATGCGCTCCAGAAGAGGGGCGTTATCCTGCAGGAGAACACTGCTTCCCATTCGATTACCCAGACGCTTTTCGACAGCCCTGAGAGCATGAAGAAGGCGATTGGACGGCTTATGCAAAGCCTTGCTCAGAGCAGCGGCAGATACGAAATGCCGGAAGAAGAAGATATCCTTGCAAATGCCCGGAAGTTCTATGAGGCGCTGAGTATAAATGCTGCAAAGAACCAGCACTCTTCAGTCGGGCATCGAAAGTTTCAGTGCAAGCTCGCCTTTTCAGTGCCGATCCATCATGCTGCTGATACGAACGAGATTATGATACCCGGCACACCGGTCTATGCTCTTCGCGACCGGGTGAGCAAGAAGACCCAGCAGCATTCGCTGGGGGTGGAGCTCCGCATATCTGACGAGCAGAGCTGGCGTGCTTCAGAGCTTAAGGGTGACTCGCATCATGATGCGTATAAATTCAGGCAGCTTGTGGCAGTGATGAACAGGATCTTTTCTAACAGGTTTCAGATAGTAAACGAAAGCCTTGCCCAGTTGAGAAAAGACCAGGCAGACCTTTTCCCTTGAGCCAAGATCCGCGCTCTGCAATATTGCTCCTATTCAAATGTCAATAAGCATGTCTGTTCCCCGATGGCCTATGTATTACAGACCGGCAGGTTGACACGGCAGCGACAATGCTTCGACTATTCCACTTCTAAGTGATATAATCGAAGTATATCAGGCAGCAAGGAGAATAACAAATGCTCGCATATAAGAGAGTAGTCACGGTCAAGGAAGCCGGGAGCATTGTTTTGAAAGACCTCCCGTTACAGCGGGGACAGAGAGTTGAGGTCGTGATATTCGCAGATGAAGAAGAACAAAGGGAGCGTCTCAGAAGTCTGCGGGCTCTCTTCAAAGAGACCCAGGGCTTGCCTCAGGCAAAGGTGATAAGCGACGATGAAATAGCAGAAGAGGTTGCCGCATACCGGGCAGGCAAATGAGGGTTGTTGTAGATACCAATGTCCTTATTTCAGCTATTTTAAAAGACAAAGACCCCGAAGCTGTTCTCCTCTATATAAGTGAAAGTCCTGACATCGAATGGATCGCCTCCAATTTTATCCTCGCGGAATACAAGGAAGTCCTAAGCCGTAAGAAGTTTGGTCTTTCGGCAGAACTTGTCGGCAAATGGACGCAAATGATTGATTTGTTGACCACGGTGATCGATGTTGATTTGAGCGTTGATTTTCCAAGGGACAGAAAAGATGCAAAGTTTCTTGAGTGCGCGATCGCCGGGGCTGCACAATTTCTTATCACGGGCGACCGTGATTTCGTCCATGCCCAGAAATTGATGAATACGACAATCATTTCGGTTGCGAAGTTTATAGAAAAGGTCTTCGACAAAACCTCATAGATCCCCGGCTGACCGGGCGCAGGAAAGTGACAGTGCATATGCTACAATTGTGCGGAGTATGAATACTGAAACAACCGCACAGACTGAGCCGCTGGCGATGTCGATCCGTAATCTGAGAATCGATCCGCCGCTTCTGCTTGCCCCGATGGCAGGCTTGACCCACAGCGCCCTCCGCAGGATAATGACAGGGTTTGGCGGGGTAGGGCTGCTGTCGACCGAAATGCTTTCTGCAAAAAGACTGCCGACTGAAAGTCCCCGCGTTTCACCGTATCTGATCAGATCTGAAACGGAAAACCCTCTTTCATACCAGCTCCTGACTTCCAATGACCAGGAGATCAGCCGGGCTATGGATAAGCTCCACGCATGCAAGGCTGACGCTGTTGATCTGAACATGGGCTGCCCATCCACTGCTGTCGGCAAGTTCGGTGCAGGCGTCATGCTGATGGAGAAGCCTGATGAGGCCCGCCGCATCACGGCCGAGGCAAGAAAAAGCACCTCCTTGCCGCTGAGTGCGAAGATTCGCCTCGGCAGCGACCCTGACAGCACGAAACTGAAGGCCTTCTGCTCCATGCTTGAAGGCGAGGGCATTGATATGCTTACGGTTCATGCCAGGTTCAGACATGAACCCTTTGCGAGAAATCCGCGCTGGGAATATATTGCAGAGATCAAGAAAAACATAAAAATACCGGTCATTGCCAATGGCGGCATTTTCTCGGTGGAAGATGCAGAAAGATGCCTGAGAGTGTCCAATGCAGACGGCCTGATGCTCGGACGGGGAGCGATCATAAAACCATGGCTTTTTGCCGAGATCGCTCAAAGCGTATATGGTAAAGATATCCCGGTCTCTGCGGTTGCGCTGCCGGATATGTATGCTGCCTTTATAGAAGCCTTAATTGCGGATTACCGCCCTATATACCGTCTCGGCAGACTGAAGGCATTCACTCACTACTTTGCGCGGAACTATAAATTCGGGCACACGCTGGCCTGCAAGATCCAGACAAGCAGCAGTATGGAGGAAGCACGGGAAAGGGCCTGGACCTTCTTTGAGACCACGAGTCAGGAGGGTTTGAAATTCAAATGATGCTGATTACTGAAAACGGCAGATTACAGAATATTGAATTCTTCTGCTGAAAGACCTGCCTGAGATATGAGTTTGCGGAGCAGACCGGGGCCAAGTTCGTTATACTGGGGGATTGATAATGTCCATTGAAAGCCGGATTTAGTCATCATTACATGAGAACCTTTTTGGCGGGAGACAGTCCATCCGGCCTCCTGAAACTTTCTGACCGTTTCAGAACCTGAGCAGAGTCTTAAACTGCCAGGCATTAAACTGCGACTTCAATAAGACCAGAGGAATCGAGCGCCTGCTTTGACTCCATTACTTCAAGCCATCCTTCAACTGCTTCTTTTATATTAGCGATAGCTTCCTCATAGGTCTTGCCCTGGGAAAGGCAGCCGGGGAGCGCAGGTACTTCTGCAACATAATAACCTGCTTCATCCTGTTCAATTTTTACATGCAGTTTCATGGCGTCTCCTTTTATCTCAAGCGGTTAAATGAAATTTACCACATGTCTTATTTTATGTCAAAAAGGGTGATGAAATGCGTCTCATGGATTATTGAGACGTCCTCATAAATCTGCCCTGCCTTATTCATACCTTTCCGACAGGTGCAAGGTAGATCGTGAATTCCTCATCCCCATCGATCCCCAGAAGATCGTCCATCGCCTCCTGATGATATGCAGCGATTGCACAGGTGCCTGCGCTGATTGCCTCACATGCAGTGTACAGGTTTTGGCAGACGTGGCCGGCATCAAGTGCTATAACCTTGTGTGCGGCAATGTCGTATCTCCACTCCATACGATACGGTATGGCAGTCCAGATAAAGGTAACCGCCGACTTTCCGACGAAATCCTGGCCAAGGGCTGCCTCAGAGAGCAGGGAAGACAGATCTGCAGGCTGTGATATGAGCAGAAGCTGATGTTCTATTGGCAGATACCGATAAATTCCCTCTTCGAGTCCTTCAACATGAAAAATGCAGAGATAGGTCTCAAATGCATGGCGACAGCCTGCGGACGGCACGACTCTGAAGGCTGTGCCTGGTGCAGCAAGCTTTCTGATCCCCTGGGTGGACCAGAGCAGGAAAGAAAGCTCTTTCAGCGTAAGCGGATCTGTTTTGTATACACGCCGGCTCCTTCTGTTAGCAATTGCGGTAATGACATTCATTGCTGAAATGTCATGCAGTTCTTCTGGAGGAATGAGATCAATGACCTGAGCAGTCTCGGGGACCGGTTTTTCTACAGGAGGCGGGGCGATTCCTCTGTTCTGGTCAGTACCCCTGAAATCGACCATCTGTCTCACGCTGTCTTTGAGAAAAAAACGAAACTTGGTCTTCGATGACTGGTCCATATGAGTCTCCTTTCGTATGTGCAGAAGGCCGGTCCTTTGAGCAGCTTAAACCGGGATTATTGCTTCATGTGACTGAAATGCAGGGATATTTACCTTTGTCGAGACCTTATACATCTCCATCAGCCCAGCAGGATAGGGGTTGAACAGGTCGAGCAGTTTTTCCGGGTCATGCACTTCAGGGTCGAGCCAGAGATCTTCGTCATCTTTGGATATGATCACCGGCATCCGGTCATGGATCGATCCGATCAGTTCATTTGCAGTTGTGGTGATGATCGTGCAGGTGCAGACGGTCTTACCCTCAGAAGATGTCCAGTGGCTGTAAAGCCCTCCAAACCCGAAGGGACTGCCTGTCCTGAGCCGGATATAGAAGGGCACCTTCTTCTTCTCCGTCTTCTCCCACTCATAAAACCCGTCTGCAATGACCAGGCACCTGTGTTTTTTGAATGCAGACCTGAACATCGGTCTTTCTGCTACGGTCTCTGCGCGGGCGTTGATCGTCTTATGGCCAATGGAGGGGTCCTTGGCCCAAGATGGGATGAATCCCCAACTGCAGGCATTGAGCTGCTTTTCCCCCTCATTGTTGATGATAAGGATATCCTGCGTTGGGGCGATATTGTAGCTCGGAGATAGCTCATCGAGGGTCTTCTTTACACTGAACTCGGTCCTTATCTTTTCAATTGAACTGCTTCTGACAAACCTGCCGCACATATATATATTGTAGCAGGTAGAGCGCCGAGAGTTCCCAGAAAGTCATTCTGATTTCACTAAAACGTAACTTTCCTGTCATATCTCTGTAACACTCTGCTGATATCGTAGATCATGAACTTAAGAAATATAACGGAGGATACCATGAAATGTCCGCATCTTATCAAATGGGTTATCGAATCTTGCAAGGCTGACTGCAAGCCTTATGTTCCAAGCCTGTCCGAGCTTGAAGGCTTCTGCAAGAAGGAAGAGCATTCGAAATGCTCCTTTTATCAGATGAATGTTTCCAGGCTGGAAGTGACAAGGGAATATGTCACAGCATAGGAGCAATGAATACGGGATCGATTCACTGACAGCAACAGACGTATGACAAGGGCGGACGCCCCAAGAATTCTTGCTGTCGATGATGAACACGATATCCTGGAACTGCTTTCCTATAATCTTTCAAAAGAAGGTTTCAAAGTCTCTACTGCAATAGACGGCGAGAATGCGTTAAAGAAGATCAGGGAGAATAACTATGATCTCGTTCTGCTTGACCTCATGCTCCCTGGTATGTCCGGCATGGAGATCTGCCGCATCATGAGGAACGATCCTCATTTGAAAAACCTGCCTATCGTCATGCTTACGGCAAAGACCGAGGAGGTGGACAGGATCCTTGGCCTTGAGATGGGTGCTGACGATTACATCTCAAAACCGTTCAGTCCGAGGGAGCTTGTGGCCAGGGTAAAGGCTGTCCTGAGAAGAGTGACGAAAGCGCCGGCAGCGGAAAGGGTCCTTATTACGGGTGATCTTGCAATCAATACCGAGACCTATTCGATCACAAAGAATAATTTACCGCTCAATCTAAGTTCTACGGAATTCAGGCTGTTTCTCTATCTTGTAGAAAAAAGAGGGAAGGTATTCAGCCGCGAACATCTCCTGACTGCTGTCTGGAGGGATGAGGCCTTTGTCGAACAAAGGACCGTTGATGTACACATAAGCAGGATCAGGACTCAGATTGAGGATAACCCTGCCATGCCGATCTACATAAAGACCAGAAGAGGGCTCGGATATTACTTTGATGGAGAGGTCTCGGGTGGATGATCCTTCAGTGTCTGGCTCACCCTTGTCTCCAACGGTCTGTGATCAGTTTCTCTGGGGAGTTGCGACGTCTGCCTTTCAGCTTGAGGGATCCCCGCATGCTGACTGGTCATCATGGGATGAGATCCTTTCTGACAAGCCGGATGTAACTGACCACTACAACCGGTATAAAGAAGACCTCTGCCTCCTGAATGACCTTGGCGTAAATGCATACCGCTTTTCGATCGAATGGTCCAGGATACAGCCCCGGGAAAACAGCTGGGATGATAAGGCTGTAGAACATTACCAGGAAATCATCGCCATTCTCAGAAAAGACCATATCGAACCGATGATTACCCTTCATCACTTCACACACCCCCTCTGGTTCAGTAAAAAATACCCCTGGCATGAGGATGCATCAGTAGAGATGTTTCTATCGTACGTAAAACGGATTGTTGCTGCAATAGGTGACGTAACATACTGGATAACTTTTAACGAACCTTATGTTCTTATCCTTGCAGGGTATTTTGAGGGATGCACACCTCCGGGGATAAAGAACGCCGCTCTTGGTGTCAGGGCTTTGGCCAATATCCTCAGGGCTCACGCCGGAGCGTATGACATCATTCATAAGGCCTGTCCGCATGCAAAGGTGAGCATTGCCCATAATATGGCTGCGCTGGCTCCCTGGAAGAAGTGGCATCCTTTCGACAGACTCCTGTCGAGGGTAGCCAAGTATTTCTACAACCATTCCCTGCTTGACGCTTTTCTGACCGGTTCATTGAAGATCAAATTCCCCTTTAAAGAGGAACTGTCAATTCCGTTGCCTATCAAAGGCAAACTCGACTTCTTCGGCGTGAACTACTACACAAGGATACATATGCGTTTCAATCCCCTGAAAACAATGGCGGTTGAGATGCGACACAGCGACATTGACGGCCATGGGCTTACGGATATGGGATGGGAGATTCATCCTCGCGGCCTCGAGAAGGTATTGAGGTATGCCTCAAGGCTCAATGTCCCTCTCATAATTACGGAAAACGGAATAGCCACAAAAGATGGTCAGAAAAAGATCAGGTTCATGAAGAGACATATCGATGTGATCGAGCACTGCAAAAAACAAGGGATGGATATCAGGGGATACTTCTACTGGTCTCTGATCGACAACTATGAATGGCTGCAGGGGCTGGATGCCCGCTTCGGTCTTTACAAGGTCGATTTTACAACCATGCGTAGAACGCCGACCAATGCAGCTGCGTATTATTCCTACCTTATAAAGAACAGGCGCTTTTAATATTCCCGTTATTCCCTTCTCCTCTTTTCATGCAATTGTAATATTCCCGTCATGATGATGTAACGTGCTGTCCCTATACTAACTGTAATGCTTCTGTGTGACTTTCATATCCACACGACATACTCAGACGGTTCAGTAGAACTCAGAAGGACCATCGACCTTTTCGGACAGGCAGGCTTTGATGTCATTGCGATAACCGACCATGTGGTCAATGGTGATAATCCGCTCGGCAAGCTTGCACACCGCTTTAAGTATTCGGTAACCGCTGCCAACTATAGCCAATACATCTCCCACATCAAAGAAGAAGCCAAAAGAGCTCATGACAAATACAACATGCTCGTTATTCCCGGAGTTGAAATAACCAAGAACCATCTCTCTACAGACGACTCAGCACATATGTTGATCATTGACATCCAGGAATTTATCCCTGCCTGCATGAGCTATGAAGAGATCTTCCTTGAGGCGAAAAAACAGAAAGCCCTGACCATAGCCTGCCACCCGCATTACATGTCTGCCAAAAGCGACCGGGATACCCTGTTCCTCTGGAACAACAGTGATAAGTATGCCCGTTATATCGATGCATGGGAGATCGCCAACAGAGATGACGTCTTTAATGTGATCAGCCTGAAAAAATATCCGTATATAGCAAACAGCGACTTCCATAAGCCGCGGCATCTCTTTTCCTGGAAGACGCTGCTGAATTGCGAAAAAGACACGGATGCCATTAAAACGTGTATTAAACACAACAAGGGTGTGGCCATCACGCTCTTCAGAAATTAGGAGGTGAACATGATTCTGTTCTGGATCTTTGCAGGCAGTACACTTTTTGGGATAATCGGCTATCTGCTTCAAATTGCAGCAATCCGATCGCAGACCGCTCCCCACCACTCAGGGGAGGGCTTACGCCTTCCCCGCCTTTTTCCCCCAGTCTCGATCCTGAAACCGCTCAAGGGTCTTGATGACGGCCTGTTCGACAATCTTGAAAGCTTCTGCAATCTCGATTATCCTCAGTATGAGCTGATCTTTTCACTTCAGAACCAGAATGATCAGGCCTATAAGGTTGTCAGCAAGATAAAGGAGAAATACCCCTCGAAAGATATCACTATTTTGGTTGAGCATTGCAATGAAGGGCTGAACCCCAAGGTCAACAATCTTATCCCGGCCTATGCGAAGGCCAAATACGGCCTGATACTGATCAGCGACAGTAATGTGCGCGTCGAAAAGGATTATCTGTCAGATATTACCCGGCATATGGATGATCCATCCGTGGGTCTTGTCAGCAATATGATCAGGGGCGTGAGCGGCCGCTCCCTTGGCGCAGTAATGGAAAACCTCCACCTGAACACTTTTATCGTAGGCAGCGTCTGCTTTCTTGATAAGTATCTGAAGATGCCCTGCGTGATCGGCAAGTCCATGCTTATGAGAAAGGCTGAGCTTGAGGCAATAGGGGGCTTCAGGGCGGTAAAGGACTATCTTGCCGAAGACTATATCATCGGCGAAAGGATACACAGGCTGGGCAAAAAGGTCGTACTATCGAGTCACCTCATTAATAATGTCAATGAATACTGGGGGATGAAAAGATTCATAAACCGCCATACACGATGGGGCAAACTGAGATGGCAGATCGGCGGCGCAAAGTATCTGTCTGAACTTGCCGGTAACGCGGTATTCATTGCCTTCATGCCGCTGCTCATAATGCCAACATCAAAAGAGTCTCTTTTATTGGCAGCGACAGTCAGTTCTTTGAAGATAGCTCATGACCTCTATATCGGTAAGAGACTTCGCACAGAAATGAACCCTTTTCTCTATCTGTTATCGCCGGTCAAGGACCTTATCATCGGTTTTGCATGGTTTGTGCCGATAGTGAGCAACACCGTGGCTTGGAGAGGCAATGCCTATATCATCGGCACGGATTCGGCATTGTCGCCTATGCCAGAGAGTGGCATAGAGCTCTTCAGCCATAAGGTTTTCAGCGCGATACGGGCAAGGTTCGCTTGATTCGGGGGAATCAACCGGGCCTGATTATTTATTAACAGCAGTTGTTTGAAACAAGGGGGAGATTATGAGGTGTCCTGCATGCGGCAGAGAAATGGTAGATGATCTTACGCGCTTTAGCTGTCCGAACATTCTTTGTGATTACTTGGAGGAAATAGATAACAGGGAGGTAAGAGAGCCCGAGCTTATTGTGGAATACCTTAACCCGATAATAGTCTGGGCGATTAACCACTAAAGGAGGTGATCCAATGATAACATCGATATGTCGAAGTCCAGTTGACCATGGGCTGTATGTCCAGCAGTCAAGCTGCCCATATGAATGTACGGCTACTGACACGTGCGCTGCATCACTGTCGTCAATGACCATCAGTGCTGGTTCAAGGCTGGTATATTGTTCCAATGAAAATCATGACAACTGTCCGGTATTTCTGGCCAAGATGCTGCGGAGGCGGTAATCGGCCAACAGTGATTTAAGACGGTAATCAATTCTTAATACTGCCTTAACCATTTTTTAACAATTCGTTTTCTATAATAGCCAAAAGGAGGTACAAAATATGAATACAATCGGCTATGTTCTTTGTCCTAACCTGAAGGGAAGCAATCAGGGAATCATCTGCTGTATCAAAAACAGTCTCATCAGGGATATGGCAGATTTTACGATCAGATTATGCATGAGCCAGCGACACGAGGCATGCTCTGTGTATATGCAGTCTCTGCAGAATGTCATTGAACAAGGATCCTGTTCAAACCTCATTGCCGCTGATCTGAGGTAATAAGTATGGAAAAGCAGAAGGTCCTTTTTGTATGCATCCATAACAGTGCCCGCAGCCAGATGGCAGAGGCGTTTCTGAACCTGCTGGCCGGTGACAGGTTTGCAGCTGAAAGCGCAGGGCTTGAACCTGGTCTCCTGAACCCGCTTGTTCTTGAGGTGATGAACGAGATCGGGATAGATATTTCGCATAATACGAGCAAAGGCGTCTTTGACTGCATCAAACAGGGAAAACTGTTCCACTATGTAATAACGGTCTGCGACGATACCAGCGGCAGCCGATGCCCACTATATCCGGGCTATGGGAAAAGGCTGCACTGGAACTTTCCTGACCCTTCTGCACTGGAGGGCACCAGAGATGAAAAACTTCAGGCAACAAGAGGGATCCGCGATGAGATCAAGACAAGGATTGAAGCATGGATAAACGAGCAGAGCTGAAAGGCTATGGCCTAAAAGAGCGTTCAGTTTGCATGGGGGCCAGTGCAATAAAGGGAGAGTGGTGAAACCATGATGGCAGATGACCATATGAACGTTGTGACCATGAACAGCTCAAAACGAATTGTCCTTGTAGCGCACGATAATATGAAAAAGGCGCTTCTAGAGTGGGCACGATTTAACAAGGAACTGTTAACCCGGCATGAACTATATGCTACCGGCAGCACGGGATCGCTGCTTTCGACAGCATTGGGTGTCGATATACACTGCTTCAAGAGCGGGCCTCTCGGCGGCGATCAGCAGATCGGTGCCAGGATCGCGGAGGGCGGGATCGATATGGTTATCTTCTTTTGGGACCCTCTCGAGCCGCATTCCCATGATGTGGACGTTAAGGCGCTCCTGCGCATTGCGGTTGTTTACAATATACCGATTGCCTGCAACAGGGCTTCGGCGGATTTTGTGATCTCATCTCATCTTATGCAGGAACCCTATGAGCGCATGGTGGAAGACTTTGAAGCTCTGCAGGTGCAGAGAAATGCTGCATTGCAGGGCTGAACCAGTCAATAGTTTCGCGACTCCTGATTCTTCTTCGAAATGTAACGTCCTCTTAATATTGCCGTAACATTCCGGGTGCTATCGTAGATTATGATTGTAATGGCACTGAGTCTCCCGATCTGCATAATTTCGCTGTTCATACCATTCAAAAGAAAATCTAATCTGTTTGTATTCCGTCAGATAAAGCGGCTTTTCGAATCAAGGACATAACATAGAAGAATCTGTAAATATTAGATTGAAAGGGGGTTTAATGAAATATGTAACATAACCTTAACTTTTCTGTAACAGAACTGTAACAAAAGGAGTATATTCTAAATCATGACAAGCAAAAAGGAGGAATTTATGAATGTATTATTGAGAATAGCATTGGTATTGGCGGTCATGCTCTCTTTCACACAGGTCCAGGCAGCTGAAACACTGAACGGTGCAGGCGCAACATTCCCGTATCCTGTTTACTCAGCATGGGCATTTGACTATAACAAGATCACTGGTGTGCAACTGAACTACCAGTCAATAGGTTCAGGCGGCGGAGTGAGGCAGGTCACAGAGCGCACAGTCCATTTCGGCGCATCGGATGACCCGCTCAAGGCCGAGCAGCTCCAGAAGGACAAGCTGCTGCAGTTCCCGGCAGTGATCGGCGGCGTTGTGCCGGTTGCGAACCTCGAAAACGTGAAACCGGGTGAGCTTAAACTCGAACCTGACACACTCTGCAAAATGTTCCTCGGCGAGATCAAGTTCTGGGATGATCCCAAGATCACAAAGATCAATCCCGGTCTGAAACTGCCTCATGCAGAGGTGACTGTGGTATACCGTTCTGATGGTTCCGGCACCACTGCCATATTTACGCATTATCTTGCTGAAGCCTGTCCTGATTGGAAGAGCAAGGTCGGAGAAGGGAAGGCAGTGAAATTTCCTGTGGGTATCGGCGGCAAGGGCAATGAAGGAGTTGCCAACTACGTAAAGAGGACGAATAATTCCATCGGGTACGTCGAATTTGCCTATGCAAAGCAGAACAAGCTCGACTACACTCAGCTCAAGAACAAGGCAGGAAACTTTGTAGAGCCTGGCTTTGCAAGTTTTGAAGATGCTGCTGAAACAGGCGACTTTGATGCAAAGAAGGACTTTTACCTCTGGCTCACGAATGCGCCTGGAAAGAACTCCTGGCCGATTGCAGGAGCGACGTTCATACTCCTTGCAAAGGAAAAGATTGATTCGAACAAGAACGTGGTGAAATTCTTTGACTGGGCATTTAAGAACGGGGATAATAAGGCCAAGGAACTGACCTATGTTCCTTTGCCAAAGTCTCTGAAAGAGAAGATCAAGGGTTACTGGAAGGCAAACGGTTTGCAGTAAGAAGTCATCGTTACAACGGGGCAGGTTTTTAGGCCTGCCCCGAATTTCGCGGGGATAATAAAGAAATACTCATATGGCATTCATATCCAAGAAGAACCCGGTTGATCTGATCTTTTCGTCAATAACGGCGATTGCTTCATTTTCGGTGATCATTTTCATTGTCGGTATCCTCTATGTGCTTGTCTCTGAATCTTCGCTGGCCATAGGCAGATTCGGCATCATCAAATTCCTCACCTCAACAGACTGGAATCCTGTTACCGAATCCTTCGGCGCATTGACCAATATCTATGGCACAGTCATAACAACTTGCCTTTCACTTGTTATCGCGATCCCTGTTGCGATCGGCATTGCGATATTCGTCACCGAAATATCCCCTGACTTTCTGAAAGCCCCTATCGGTATTGCCATTGAGCTCCTCGCTGCTATACCAAGCATTATCTATGGCATGTGGGGTCTTTTCACCCTGTCGCCGATCATGTCCAATTATGTCGAGCCTTTTCTGAAGAAGATCACAGCCGGCATTCCTTTTGTGAGCATTCTTTTTCAGGGCACACCCATGGGCATTGATATACTGACCGCAAGCATTATCCTGAGCATCATGATAATCCCGTTTACTGCCAGTATTTCGAGAGACTCTTTCAATCTTACTCCTGCGGTGGTAAAGGAATCTGCCTATGCGCTCGGCGCCACCAAGTGGGAGGTTGTAAAAAACGTTGTCATCCCTTATTCAAAACTCGGCGTCTTCGGCGGTATAGTCCTGTCATTGGGCAGGGCTCTTGGCGAGACCATGGCAGTTGCGTTTGTACTCGGCAACAACCATCGGATCACCACCTCGCTCCTCGACGCTGCTGCAACTATAACGGTCACGCTTGCCAATGAATTTGCAGAGGCTGACAATGATGTTTATCTGTCAGCCCTCTTTTATCTTGCCCTGGTGCTCTTCGTCATGAGCTTCATCACCCTTGCCATAGCAAAGTTCTTTCTGCTGAAGGCAGAGAGGAAGTATTCGCGATGACAACTGAGCAGAAGAGAAAGATTGAAGGCGCCATTGCACTTGCATTAAGCACCCTTGCAGCTTTTCTGGGTCTCTTCTGGCTGGTCTTTATACTTGGTGATGTGCTGGTCCACGGTATCAAGGCATTAAATCTCAGCCTGTTCATAAACGATCCTTCGCCGCCCGGCACAGACGGAGGAGGCCTGAGGAATGCCTTTGTAGGGCAGTTAATGATAACCATTGTTGCGACCCTGATCGGTGTGCCGATCGGTGTGCTCGGAGGAACCTTTCTTGCAGAGTATGCGCGTGGAAGAAAGATCGCCCGGCTTATCAGCGTGCTTTCTGACATCATGGTGAGCGTGCCGTCTATCGTGATCGGAACATTTATCTATGCAATATTGGTAAGACCGATCGGTCACTTTAGCGGCTGGGCAGGGGCAGTCGCGCTTGCGATCATAATGATCCCTGTTGTTCTTCGGACTACGGAAAACATGCTCTCACTCGTGCCATGGACCTTGCGTGAGGCGGCCTTTGCGCTCGGTGCACCCTATTATAAAGTCATCACCCAGGTGGTTTACCGAGGGGCGGCAACCGGCATCCTGACCGGTATTCTGCTTTCGATCGCACGCGTTGCAGGAGAGACTGCGCCGCTGCTTTTCACGTCTTTTAATAATTCCTTTATGAGCCTTAATATGAATCGGCCAATCTCTTCCCTGACCGTAACCATTTTTCAATATGCCATGGGACCGTATGATACCTGGCATGAGCAGGCCTGGGCAGCCGCTTTTGTGGTCACGATATTTATACTGCTCCTGACCATTACAGGAAGACTCATCATCAAATGGAGGTATAGGTAGTGCTTGACCAGATAGAACTGAGAGTTAAAGGACTGAATTTTTATTATTCCGGCGGGATTCACGCTCTGAAACAGATCAGTCTTCCGATCCACAGCAATCAGGTAACAGCCCTGATCGGGCCGTCAGGCTGCGGAAAGACAACCCTCCTGAGGTGCTTTAACCGGATGCATGATCTGTATCCAGGTAACCGTTACGAGGGTGAGATCTATTTTGTGAAGGACAACCTTCTCAGCCCTGATATGGACCTGATCAGCCTCAGAAGCAGGATTGGCATGGTATTCCAGAAACCGACGCCGTTTCCGATGACCATATTCGACAATATTGCATACGGACTTAAGCTGAAGGGTATCAGGAAGAGGGCTGAACTTTCGGAACGCGTAGAAAAGGCCCTTAGGCATGCCGCGCTCTGGGATGAGGCAAAGGACAAGCTTAATGCAAGCGCGTACGACCTGTCGGGCGGTCAGCAGCAGAGGCTTGTTATCGCGAGAGCTTTGGCTGTCAATCCGGAAGTGCTGCTGTTCGATGAGCCAACCTCTGCACTTGATCCTATATCCACTGCCAAGATCGAGGAACTCTTCGCAACACTGAAAAAGGATGTTACGATCATCATTGTTACGCATAATATGCAGCAGGCAGCCCGTATCTCGGACTGGACAGGATTTATGATGTTGGGAGAACTTATCGAGTTCGACAGGACCGACAAGATCTTTACTGCACCGTCTGTGAAACTGACTGAAGACTATGTTACTGGGAGGTTCGGATAATGACTGTTTTTGACGAGGAACTGCAGCATCTGAAGGAGAAGCTTCTTAAAATGGGGTCTCTGGTGGAGGATGCGATCAAGAATTCCATTCTTGCCCTTGTGGATAGAGACAATCTTCTCGCCCAGAAGGTTATAGACAATGATCGTCTGGTCAATACGCTCGATGTGGAGATTGACGAGGAGTCGATCCGCCTCATAGCGCTCAGGCAGCCCATGGCAACAGACCTCAGATTTATCACCATGGCTATGAAGATCACGACTGACCTTGAACGAATGGGCGATTTTGCGGTGAACATTGCAGAACGGGCTATTGAACTGAACGAGGAGCCGGTCCTGAAGCCGTACATTGATATACCGAAGATGCGCGAGATTGCCCAGGGCATGATACGGGATGCGCTGAATGCTTTTGTGAAAAAGGACAAACAGCTGGCATTGGATGTGATCATGAGGGATGACCAAGTGGACGACCTCAAGCGCGATGTCTTGCAGGAGCTGGCTCTGTTTATGGCCAAGGATCCTTCAACCGTATCACGCGCCATGAAGGTGAGTTTTGTAGCGCAGTATCTTGAGCGTGTCGCTGACCATGCCACGAATATCGCAGAGATGGTGATCTATCTTGTTGACGGCAAGATCATCAGGCATATGGCTCCGCCGACCGAACAGTGATGCGCTGATGATCAGCCGATCATCAGCGCTCTTGTCTTTTCAATAACCTCTTCAACTGTTACCTTGAAGGCCTCTTTTGTCTTCCTGTCCTTGATCTCGACAAGGCCTTCCTTCAGGTTCTTTTCACCGATAATGATCTGTGTAGGGATGCCGATCAGATCAGCGTCCTTAAACTTTACGCCGGCACGCTCGTCGCGGTCATCCATGAGAACATCGATACGATTCTTCTTCAAGTCTTTATAAAGTGCATCAGCTGTTTCGACGGTCTTCGGATCGTTCATGTTCAGCGGGATCAGTTCAACATCAAAGGGCGCAATGCTTCTTGGCCAGATGATGCCGTCCCTGTCATTGTTCTGCTCAATGGCTGCTGCTGCGATGCGTGCAGGGCCGATGCCATAACTGCCCATGATGATCGGTTTTTCGCTGCCGTTCTCATCAAGGAATACAGCATTGAGCGCAGCGGAATATTTTGTGCCGAGCTTGAAGATATTGCCGATCTCGATCACGCGCTCGACAGAGAGTTCTGCCCCGCATTTTGTGCACGCCTCTCCCTGTTTCGCAATATGGATATCGTTCCATTCGGCAGTAAAATCCCGTTCTGCTTTAACGCCTTTTGCGTGGTAATGCTGTTTGTTCGCACCGGTGACATAGGTTCCCTGCCTGATGCAAGCGTCGCCGACAATGCGCAGGTCTTTGTGTCCCATTGGGCCGATGAATCCGGCCTCGACGCCGAGGATCTCTTTGACCTCGATCTTTTGCGCCGGCCGGTGAGGACCGATAACCTTGGCTAACTTCTTTTCATGCACTTCCTGATCCCCGCGCACCAGTGCGAGCACTGGGCCGCTGTCGGATATCACGAGAACGCTCTTGATAAAATTCTCGGGTGAAAGTTTCAGAAATGTTGAGACCTCATGGATTGTCCTCTTTTCCGGGGTATGCACTTCTTCAAGCTGCCAGTCCTTCTCTTCGATCTTTTTCGGAACGGATAATGCAAGCTCTACGTTTGCTGAATATCCGCACCCGGGGCAGATGGCAACTTGGTCCTCGCCTGCAGGACTCGGCGCCATGAACTCGTGGGAGTAACCACCGCCCATCATGCCCGGGTCCGATTCTACCTGCATGAATTTCAGGCCGCAGCGATTAAATATTCTGTGGTATGCCTCTGCATGGAGCTGATAGTTCTTGTCAAGGCCTGCCTCGTCTGCATCAAAACTGTAGCTGTCCTTCATGATGAATTCACGGGTGCGCAGCACGCCGCTTTTCGGACGCGCCTCGTCTCTGAGCTTTGTCTGTATCTGGTACCATACCTGCGGAAGGTCGCGGTATGAGCGGATCTCCCGGGAGGCAAGCCATGTCATGATCTCTTCATGGGTCATGCCGAGACAGAAGTCCCTGTCATTGCGATCCTTGAGCCGGAACATCTCACCGCCGATAATATCCCAGCGGCCTGTCTGCTGCCATATCTCTGCAGGATGGAGGATCGGCATGGATATCTCCTGTGCCTCGATAGACTCCATCTCTTCTTTCAGGATCGCATCTATTTTGTCCAGGACCCTCCAGCCCAGCGGAAGAAATATGTACAGACCTGCTGCCAGTTGTCTGACGTATCCTGCGCGGAGCATAAGGATATGGCTTATGGCTTCTGCATCAGCAGGGGCCTCTCTTAGGGTAGGGATGAACATCTTCGAAAATCGCATTACGTCCTCCAGGGAAAAAAGTATTGATTAGACTAAAGTATTGTTATTAGTGAGTCAATGCAGGCAGCAGTGCCGGGGTAAGCCGGTTATCTGATCCTTGTTCCGTCAAAGGGACAGTATTTCCATCTGAGATCAAGTTTTTTCCCGCAAATCTCACAGGTCTTTTCGCTTACGGAGCCGGCATTAAGGTCAATTGGTTTTCCGTCAGAAAGTATGCTTTTTACGTAGGAGAGCACCACAAATATACGCTCGTTGTTGTCGCTTGGATCGATCGGGTTCATGAAAAAACCGAGCCGGTCAAGATGAAAACTATGGGAAAACCCTTCGATTACCTCGTTGTCCATAAACGTGACGGCGATTTTGCGCTCTGTTGACTGAAGTCCCGCGGATTTTTCAGGCGGCCTGTTGTGCGGTGCTCTGCTACCCTCAAGTTTTTTTACGAAAAAAACCGCCTTGAGGTCATCCACAAGCACCTCGACATTAGCATCCGATGAGCCGTCAACAGCCATATGAAAAATGTTCCTGTAGGGAAGAAAGTCTCCGGTCGTGCCCTTGATCATGGCGCCGTCCTTCTTTTTTGCAACGATCTTTGTCTGCATGGATTCCTCCGCGTTCGGTTATTGTTTCTCTTACGTAAAGATTAGTATATGCAGACCTTCAATTCAAGCAGAAACTGCTCAGGTGAATCTTTTAAAAAAGAAGACAACATGGTAGAGTATAGCTGATTTTCTGATAAGGAGTTACAAAACGTGCAAAGAATCCCTTTAACGCCAGACGGATACCGGAAACTGCAGGCTGAACTTGAGCAGCTGATGAAAGTCACGAGGCCGCAGAACATACAGGCAATAGCAGAGGCGCGCGCGCATGGTGATCTCTCTGAAAACGCAGAATATCATGCGGCAAAAGAACAGCAGTCCTTCATTGCAGGAAGGATACAGGAACTGCAGGGGAAAATAGCCATGGCGCAGGTTATCGACCCGGCGACAATAAAACAATCTAATGTTGCGTTCGGTGCAAAAGTGAAGGTGCTTGATGTCGAGGCAGATACGGAATATGTCTTCATTCTTGTTGGTCCGGAAGAGGCAGATGTGAAGCAGGGCAAGATATCGATCAGTTCCCCGGTCGGCAGGGCTCTCATCGGCAAGGATGTCGGTGATACTGTCACGATCAAAGTCCCTGCCAGAACCATAGAATATGAGATATTAGAGATCACCTTTGAGTAGATTTTTTAAGGCAGAAATTCAGGAAAACCGTCCGGTCCACGCAGTCCATAATCTCTTAACCCTTAGCGTCCCTGCCAGCATGCCTGAGCCGAGGCCGGGTCAGTTTTTCATGATAGAAGTGAATAAAGGCACAGACCCTCTGCTCAAACGGGCCTTCAGCCTTTTCAGAAAAACAGAGAGCGGACTACAGATACTTTACCGGGTAAGGGGAAAGGGCACAGAGATTCTGAGAGAGTTGAAATCAGGATCTGTGATCGAGGTGCTTGGCCCCTTGGGCACATTCTATCCGCTTCCTTCTAAAGACGCTATCCCTCTTGTTATTGCCGGCGGCATTGGCATTGCCTCTGTTTTTTCGTTTGTTGAACAGTATGCTGGCAGGGCAATAGTTTTCTATGGCGCGCGCACAAAGGATGATCTTCTTATGCTGCATGAAGTAGAATCTTTTGCAAAAGAGGTCATCATAAGCACTGATGACGGATCAGCCGGCTTGAAGGGTACTGCTGCAACTGCACTGGAGCATTTTTTATCTCATCGCCCATCACCCATTACTCATCACTCTGTTTATGCCTGTGGTCCTCACCTACTGCTCAAGGCTGTCTCGGAGATCGCCAGGGCGCATAAGATTTATTCATATATATCAATGGAGGAGCATATGGCCTGCGGCATCGGCGCATGCCTCGGATGTGTTGTAAAAACCCGTGACGGGTTCACAAGAGTCTGCAAGGAAGGACCGGTATTTGAGGGTAGGGAGATTGTCTGGTGAACTTGAATCTTGGTGTCAGGATAGGCAGCCTTGAACTGAGAAATCCTGTAATGCCTGCATCAGGCACGTTCGGATACGGAGAGGAATATGCTGAATTCCTTGACCTGAGCAATCTGGGAGCTGTTGTGGTAAAAGGTCTTTCGCTCTTGCCAAAAGAAGGCAACCCGCCGCCACGCATAGTCGAAACAGCATCCGGTATGCTCAATGCCATCGGGCTGCAGAATATCGGCATTCAACGCTTTATTGAGGAGAAGATGCCCTTTCTCAGAACGTATGACACAAAGGTGATCGTTAATTTCTTTGGAGACTCGATCGATGAATATGTCGCAGCAGCAGAAAAACTGAGTTCTGTCGAGGGTATTCATGCACTGGAGATGAACATATCCTGTCCAAACAAGCAGGCAGGATGGTGTATATTCGGCACTGATCCCAAGGTGACAACACAAGTTGTCAGCGCAGTGAGGAAGGCAACAAAGCTTCCCCTTATAGTGAAACTTTCCCCAAATGTGACCGATATATCACTTATGGCCAGGGTGGCTGTCGACGCAGGAGCAGATGCCCTTTCTGTTATTAATACCCTGACGGGAATGGTTATCGACATCAGAACACGGAAGCCAAAGCTTGCCAACAGGACCGGCGGGCTCTCTGGGCCTGCGATCAAGCCGGTGGCAGTTCGCATGGTATACGAGGTTTTTAAGGCTGTTAAGGTCCCTGTTATCGGGATGGGAGGAATTATGCATGCAGATGATGCGATCGAGTTCCTGCTGGCAGGTGCGACAGCTGTTGCGGTAGGTACTGCAAATTTTGTGAACCCAAAAGCAACAATTGATATCCTTGATGGTATAATGACGTATATGAAGGAAGAGAAGATCGATGACATTAACCTTTTAAGAGGAGCCGCTCATGCAATCTAATCCAGTCATAACGCTCACAACCGACTTCGGGCTCAATGATTCTTTCGTTGGGGTCATGAAGGGGGCGATTCTCAGTATCAACTCTGATGCGAACGTTATTGACCTTAGTCATGGGATTGCATCGCATGATATCAGAGAGGCGGCTTTTACGATTGGCATGAACTACAAGTTTTTTCCTGAACGTACTGCCCATGTGGTTGTTGTAGACCCGGGCGTGGGCTCGCGGAGGCGGCCGCTCCTTGTCGTGACCGAACGGCAATATTTCATCGGGCCGGATAACGGCGTCTTCTCATATATATATAAGAAGGAAGCGCGCACGCTCCAGGTGATCCATATCACTGCGGACCACTATTTTCTTAAATCGAAGAGTTCTACCTTCCAGGGAAGGGATGTTTTCGCACCTGTTGCAGCATGGCTTGCAGGTGGGAAGAACGTTCTGAATTTTGGGGAGGTCATCACTGATTATCTTTCTATCGATCTTCAGATGCCAACCGTCGGGAAAGGCGTTATAAAAGGCGAGATCATCCATGTTGACAAATTTGGCAATGCTACGACGAACATCAGCCAGACCGAAATCGATGTCCTTGTCAGCCAGACCCCTGGTGTTTCACTGAAGGTATTTCTCTCGGGCAGAGAAGTTCCTATGAAGATGTATTACGGCGAAGCACTGGACAAGGAACTTCATTCCGTGATCAACAGTTCTGAATATGTCGAGTTTTTTGTGAATCGGGGCAGTGCAGCAAAACTTTTCAATATCTCGATCGGCAACACGGTCGAGATACGTAACACTCTGTAGTTCCTCCTGCTTTTTTGTGCCGCGTTCTCGGGCCTGATAATACTTGACAGATTTACTAAACTTTTATATGGTAAATCATGCTCAGGTTATCGACAAAAGGCCAATACGGTGTTCGGGCGATGTACGAAATCGCAAGAGCCGGAAGCATTGGACCGGTTACGATCAGGCAGATCTCGGAAAGACAGGATGTTTCTGTCTCCTATCTTGAACAGATACTGAACACACTGCGCAAATCCGGGATCATCCAGAGCGTGAAAGGGCCGGGCGGTGGCTATGTGCTTTCCCGGGGGCCAGAGAGGATTAGCATTGCCGAGATCCTCAGAGAGCTCGAAGGGCCTGTGGCGATCACGTCCTGTCTGGATCCGGCTGAGGGCTGTATCCGTGTTGACAGTTGTGTAACGCACCTTCTCTGGAAGTCACTTGGCGAGAATATTGAGCGGTTTCTTGACAGTATGTCTCTGCAGGACCTTCTCAATGGTAACCAGCTCATGACGATTCCGAAAAAGCCGAGAAAAAGCAGGCAGGGAAAGGGCATCAAGGCGGCCTGACAGAAGATGAAATTTGTCGAGAACGTAAAGCCTGATGTTACTACAGATATTGTATATATGATGTGTCCTATGCATCTGTTGAAGCTTGAGGAGCAGATGAAAGAGCTCGAACCGGGCCAGATACTTGAGATAATGACAGACTATGACGGCGCCCTTGAGGATATTCCTGACTGGTGCAAAAAGACAGACAATGAATTTCTGGGAGTTGACGAGACTCCTGATTTCTTTAAATTCTATATCAAGAAGGGCACGAGGTGATCATGAAGAAATACTATGTTGACCATGTTGCTACAAATCCCCTTCATCCTGATGTGCTTCAGGCGATGATGCCGTATTTTACGGAGGAATTCGGTAATCCCCTCAGCGTGTACGCGTATGGCATGAAGGCAAAGGAAGCGATTGAGGCTGCACGTGAGCAGGTTGCCGGACTGGTGAATGCAAAGACTGCGGAAGTGATTTTTACTGCAAGCGGCGCTGAGGCTAATAATTTTGCCTTGCGGGGTATTGCCCTGGCGCGACAGAACGAGGGAAAACATGTACTGGTGTCGAGGATGGAGCATCATTCCATACTCAATGCTGCCCGGTTCCTTGAAAAGAGCGGTTTTACCGTGACCTATCTGCCCGTGGATAAACAGGGTGTTATTGATCCTGAAACGGTAAGAAAGATGATCACAAAAGAGACCACCTTGATCTCTGTGACCCATGCGAGCAGCGAGGTAGGTACGATTGAGCCGATAAAGGAGATCGTGAAGATTGCAAAAGAGAAGAATATCTCGGTTCATACTGATGCGGTTGCCTCGACCGGAAATATTCCTGTTGATATGCTCGATCTCGGGGTTGATCTCCTAAGCATGGCAGCGCATCAGTTCTACGGACCAAAAGGTGCAGGTGCGCTTGTGGTGAAACAGGGCACGCGTATTGTTCCGCTCATTTACGGCGGCATACAGGAGTCAGGCAGGCGCGCAGGTACAGAGAATGTCCCGGCAATCGTCGGCATGGGAAAAGCAGCTGAGCTGGCCAAGGCAGAGTTGCAGAGCAGAATGGACTACCTCAGGCCTCTGCGCGACAAGATCATCAATGCCATGGCGAATGTCGAGAAGGTTTACCTGACCGGAGACAGAAACAACCGGCTTCCGGGGCATGCCAGCTTCTGCGCAGAATATATTGAAGGGGAGGCTATGCTGCTCCTTCTTGCAGCCAAGGGCATCTTTTCCGCAAGCGGATCTGCCTGTTCTTCGAAAGCATTGAAGGCTTCTCCGGTTCTGCTCTCGATGGGTATTCCTTCCGGTCTTGCCCAGGGTTCTATTGTTTTCAGTCTTGGCATGGGAAATACACCGGAAGATATTGACTATGTTGCAGCAGAGTTCCCAGCAGTCATTAAAAGACTCAGAGAAATCTCTCCCTATGCCGAAGGATGGGGAGACAAAGAGGAAGGTGGATCATGTATACCGACAAAGTAATGGATCATTTTACAAATCCCCGTAACGTAGGGGACATGGCAGATGCCGATGGCGTTGGACAGGAAGGCAATCCAACCTGCGGAGATGCCATGAAGATCTATATCAAAGTAAAGGACGATCGCATTGTTGATGCCAAGTTCAAGACCTTCGGATGCGGCGCTGCAATTGCTGTCAGCAGTATGGTGACCGAGATGGTGAAGGGCAAGACACTTGATGAAGCGCTCGCCATATCCAAGGAAGCTGTTGCCAACGAACTGGGCGGATTGCCTCCCCAGAAGATGCACTGTTCCATGCTCGGATCCGATGCTCTTAAGAAAGCGATTGAGGATTACCGGTCGAAAAAGAAGACATAAGCCTGTATTTGATTAGCGGGGCATCATAGGCATTTCTTTACAAAAGATAATGTCTGCTGTTAAAATATTTCCTTTGGGAGAGGTGGCCGAGTCGGTCGAAGGCAACCGCCTGCTAAGCGGTTGAATGGGTAACACCGTTCCCAGGGTTCGAATCCCTGCCTCTCCGCCATTTTATGGCCAGACAATAATTTTAATTTATCATCAAGGAGGAGTCGTCAATGAAGAAGCAAATTTTGGTAGCAGTGTGTGGTATAGCTCTAGTGCTAAGTTTTGGTGCATGCAAGAAGAAAGAGGATAAACCGGTGGTTCCACAGGTTGGAGCACCTGGTCAGCAGCTTCCTCCTGGACATTCGCAGCAGGGTGCTCCTGGTGGTCAGCAGGTTACGATGCCGAAGGGCCAGACAACAGTAGCTCTTCCGGATGCCGTGAAGGGCAAGTGGAAAGCAGTTATTGTCATTGTTGAGGACAAGAGCAGCAAGCAGAAGACCGAGTATACGGTTAACGTTAATGGCGAATTGAAGATTCCTGGTTCAAACCTCAAGCTGGCTGTTGGTGAGTTTATTCCTGATTTCAGGATGGATGGCCTTACCATTACTTCCAGCTCGAATGAGCCAAACAACCCTGCTGTAGGTCTGAAAGTATTGGAAGATGACAAGGAAGTGTTCAAGGGATGGCTCTATTCCAAATTCCCTGCAATCCATCCGTTTGAGCATCCGAAGTATGCAGTCATGCTGAAGAGCGGCGTAAAGAAATAGTCAGTCGTTACAAGGTATGCGCCCTTAGCTCAGCTGGATAGAGCGTCAGACTACGAATCTGTAGGCCGGGGGTTCGAATCCCTCAGGGCGCGCCAGTATAAAAGTTAAGGGCTTTAAGAGTTGCGAAGAGGCTGTAAGCGGAAGTATTGCTTGCAGCCTCTTTTTTTCGGGCATGCAGGTACCTGTGTTATTATTAGCCGATGCAGTGCGAAGAAGATATCAAGTTCATGAGAATGGCTTTGGAAGAGGCTGTTCATGCATATGACATTGGCGAGGTCCCTGTCGGTGCCCTTGTTGTTCGCAACGGTGAAGTTATCTGCCGGACGCACAATCTCAGAGAAACAACGAAAGATCCCTCAGCTCACGCAGAAATTCTTGCGCTTCGTGCAGCGACCAGTGTATCAGACTCCTGGCGCCTTCTTGATGCAACGCTATACGTTACAAAAGAACCCTGCATCATGTGCTCGGGCGCGATCATTAATGCACGAATTTCCCGACTTGTCTATGGCTGCAAAGATATGAAGGCCGGTGGCGTGGACAGTGTATATCACATTTTGACTGACTACCGTCTCAACCACCAGGTTGAAGTTGTCTCAGGAGTGCTTGAATCTGAATCCGCTTCACTTCTTCAGCGTTTTTTTAAGGATCGCAGGTAATTTTCTAAGATTCGCCCTATCGTGATACAATAACCAACGCCCATGGAACAAGTACCAAAAAGCGAAATAGAGATCATTTTTGACGCTACATCTGACGGCATGATTGCGGTGAGGAGTGACGGCGTGGTCACATTGTTTAACAAAGCGGCTGAAAGGATAACCGGCCTTAGCGCAAAGGACGTTATTGGAAGGCCTGCGGTTGATGTGATACCGAATACACGGCTCCATATTGTGCTTGCCGAAGGCAAGGCTGAGATCGGGCAGGAGCAGAATCTGGGCAATACGGTGATCATCACGAACAGGGTTCCTGTAAGGGATGCTGACGGCAGCGTGAGGGGTGCGGTCGCTGTTTTCCGCGATATCACAGAGATAAAGAATCTTTCAATTACGGTAAGTGATCTCTGGAATGTGCGAAGTCTGCTTGAGGCAGTTCTTGACTCCACATCGGATGCCATATCTGTTGCTGACGAACAGGGTAATAATATTATCGTCAACCCTGCATATACGCGCATAACCGGACTGCCACCCGAGGCGGTCATCGGCAAGCATGTGACCGTTGATATTGCCGAGGGAGAGAGCATGCATATGCAGGTCCTTGAAACAGGGAAATCGGTGAAGAATGTCCATATGAAGGTCGGGCCTGCCAAAAAAGAGGTTATCGTCAATGTTGCTCCGGTCTATATTGATGGGAAGATCCGCGGCAGTGTCGGCGTTATACGTGATATTTCAGAAGTTATCGCCCTTACGGAAGAGCTTGCCCATGCAAAAAAACTTATCCGCCAGCTCAAGGCCCGATACACCTGGGATGATATCATCGGCAGCAGCCCTGCCATTGAACTGGCCAAGGAACAGGCGAAAAGGGCAGCAGAGACTCCTGCAACGGTAATTCTGAGAGGAGAAAGCGGTACAGGCAAGGAACTTTTTGCTCATGCCATCCACAATGCAAGCAGCAGGAGAAAGGGGCAGTTTGTCCGCATCAACTGTGCAGCCCTGGCCGAGAATCTGCTCGAGAGTGAGCTCTTCGGTTACGAAGAAGGCGCATTCACCGGCGCTGTAAAGGGAGGGCGAAGGGGTCTGTTCGAGGAGGCAAGCAGGGGAACAATATTTCTCGATGAGATCGGCGAGGTAAGCCTTGCACTCCAGAAGAAACTGCTACGGGTCCTGCAGGAAAAAGAGGTGACAAGGGTTGGCAGTGCAGTTCCCTTGCCAATTGATCTGCGGGTCATTGCAGCAACAAATGCCAATCTTGAGCTGAAGGTAAAAGATGGCAGTTTCCGGGAAGACCTCTATTACCGACTGAACGTTCTTCCCATACAGATACCTCCGCTCAGGAATATAAGGACTGATATCCCGCTGCTGGCGGAGCATATTATATTCAAGCTTAACCAGAGCTATGGCAGAGAAGTAATGAAGATCACTGATGAGGCGATGGAAGTTCTCCTGGATTACGACTGGCCGGGAAATGTTCGGGAGCTCGAAAATGTGATCGGCAGGGCAATGATCAACATGAGGCTGAACGAAAAGGTGATCGAGACCGAACATCTTCCTCTGCTCGGCTGTGAAAAGATCAACCAGGCATTTTTTACTTCAGAGTGCAGGAGTCTTCGGACCCTCGAAGAGGCTGTCTCTGAGGCGGAAAGAAGTGCCATTGTTCGTGCCCTATCTGAGGCAGGAGGCAGCCGTCAGAAGGCAGCTGTCCTGCTTGACACGGCTCTCAGAAACCTCTATTACAAGATAAAAAAGTATGGTATCGGCTAATTTCGCAACATATCTATCAAGAATACAAAAACGCTCAAATAGACTGATTGAAGTTGCACTTGCATGCTTCGTTGTTATACTGCTTATGGCGAGTTACAGGACTTGGCATGTAATTGAATTAAAGGCCTATGACCTTCGAATCGAGCTTTTCGATATTCTTGGAATTGGACAGACCAGCGCATCATCAAGACTGGTTGTAGTCGGTATTGAAGAGAAAGACACCAATAAGATCAAACCTCTTGTCTTTTGGTACCCTGAAATTGGCCGTTTCCTCAGCCTTATGAAGGAAAACGAGGCATCAGTGATAGGCATTGACCTTATACCTGTGCATCGACTTGGCGCTACATTGCGTCAGGCGGCAGAAGCAATTCTGACTGAAGGGATACATAAAGAACAAAGAGATTTTTTGGAGACCCTCGGAGATCGTGCCGATGAAGACATTGAAAGGTCAATATTAAATGCAACCAAAGGCATGAAAGTAATTCAGGCGATCTTACCCGCAAAGAATCCTGAAGATGAGTTACTTCCCTTTTTCAATATAGAAGCAGTCAGAATGGCAAGCAGTGATTTTGATACTGCGCCTATCATATACCCACCCGATTCGGACAGTATTATCAGAAGGCTTCATTTTTCAAGGGGAGATACTCAGCCGAACTTTGCCCTGGCCGTATACAGAGGGTTGGGAGGTGCTGATATAAAAGATAGGGAAACAGTCCTGATCAACTATTTAATCAAAGGCATTCCATACTACCGTTTTACCGACGTCATGAGCGGTAAAATCACTAAAGATTCCTTTCAGAAGCGTGCGGTGATACTTTCGTACATAAGCAGGTATGAAGATATGCATGCGACACCGACTTTGAGAATGAACGGTGGCTCTATTCAGGCTCTTGCTACTGAGACTCTCCTGACGGCAAGCTATCTTAGAGAAGCGGGATTATTATTCAACTTGCTTGTAATTATCCTGTTGTCCCTGTGCGGCTATGTTGCTGTAACACGGTTGAAGCCGAGGACGACAACTTTTTCGATTACATTGATAATCTCTCTCTTTGTTCTTATCGACTTATTGCTTCTTGAGAAGGGTTATCTGGTTGATTTATTTCCTGCTGTTCTCTCCCCGATCATTGTAGCAATGGTTATCTACCCCTACCGTTATGTTGTTGAAGAGCGCGGAAGAAAGAAGATATACGAAACATTCAGTTACTACGTAGACCGTAAGGTTATAGATGATATGATTGAACGGGATATCAAGGGGCTCCTCATGGGTGAAAAGAAAGATATGTGTGTACTCTTTCTCGATATCAGGGACTTCACGACTCTGTCTCAGAATGCAGAGGCAGACAAGATTGTCTTACTATTGAATCTCTTCTTCGGTAATGTAAGCGAAATTGTCCAGCGGAATGAGGGCATGGTGAATAAATTCATGGGCGATGGTGTTCTGGCGTTCTTTGCCAGCGGAGGAAACCCTGTGAAAAATGCAGTTCGGTCATCAGTGGAGATAATCTCGGCTGTTGAAACTCTGAACACGGATGGCAGGGTTCAGCACCTATTCCCTGCATGGGAACTCAGGGTCGGTATAGGGCTTCATTATGGCCAAGTTATAGTCGGTAATATCGGCTCCGAGAGAAAGATGGACTTTACGATCATAGGAGACAGCGTAAATATAGCCTCAAGAGTAGAAGGTCTCACCAAGGAACTTAACCGTCCAATTCTTCTTACCGGCGCAGTGTATGAGCTGATTAAAGAAGATATCCAGTGTGAATTCCTTGGAGCCTGGCCTCTAAAAGGGGTTGTCGCTCCTGTCAAAATCTATGATATAACTATGACTAACTCAGTGAATTACAAGAGCGCAGCTGAATTACAGGGAGGTCTGTCGTGAGCGTGAAATTACGTTTGTCATTTCTTGTTTTCGCATCTCTGATGTCTGTTATCCCGCATGTTCAGGCGGCCAATAAATTCGGCAAGATTTATGACATTGAAGGAACTGTCAGGTTTATACCTGTCGGCGGCAAGGAAGAAAAAATAACCAGAGACAAAGATCTGCTGCGTGGTGTTGCTGAGGGTGACATAATCGAGGTCAGGGGGGCAGGCAGGGTTGTTATAGCCTCTTTTGCCGACAGGCGATCATATATTATTGAGTCTGATTCGATAGCTACCATGAAGCAAAATGAGGTCAAGGCAATCAAAGGCAAGGTTAATATAAGGCAGCGAAGTGTGTACATGGGTGTAGGGGAAGCCCTCGGCAGCCCAATGCTCGGCATTGTGCTGCGAGGAGTTCAGCCCTGCGTCAGGACAGTAGCCCCGGTCAACACCGTTATTTTGACCTTGACGCCAGAATTGAAATGGCAGAATTCCTGTAGCGGAAGCCCAAAAGTTGAGGTCGAAGTGCTCAGGGACATTGATGATGAAAGAGTCTATTCAACTGTTACCGAAGGTGGTAGCATCGAACTGCCTAAAGGAACGCTATCCTATGGAATGGTATACAGGTGGGTGGTCAAGGGAAGGGGAGATTATAACGTATCATTGGCAACTATCCGAATCCCCTTGGAGGAGGAAGCTAGGAAAATCGCGCTTGGCATAGCTGATTATAAAATGAAGACACATGAACTTCCGGACAGATTTTCACTTGTCTATTACCTCATGGAGAAAGGACTGAACCAGCAGGCGCAAACAGAAATTGAAAGTCTGGCAAAGGAGTTTCCGGAAAATGCACATTTAGAGGAGCTCTTGAAGAAGGTGAAGTGAATGCGGATTAAGTATATGCTCCGGAACAGGACCTTTACCGCTTTTCAGGCACTTGACAGCCCCCTTGGTTTTAAGTAATTTAATTTAAATAGAGAGGGGCTTATTTCTACTGGTTTTCTGAGAACACTATATCAGTTTTGGGGAGCTCTGTGATCGATTCGCGGTTTTATTATAACTGAGGTTAAGTGACGGTCAGATAGCGAAATATAGGGATCGGGGGAGGGAGAAGATGTTACAAACGCCTGTGCGGGCCTTGTTGTTAGCAATTGTTATTCATTGTTTATCATCCTGCGCTTCCAATCCTGTAAATCCCCCTGAGTATCGTGTTTCTGTTGATGCCCAGCCATTGGCAAGTCAGAGACCTGTTAGCGACATCGGTCAGCGTGACGGTATCTATATCCAGGAGGGCAAGACCGAAATCGGCGTGAAATGCAAGAACAAGCCGCTCATCAGTCTTCTTGACGATCTTTTTTATAAGAAGCGAATTAACTATACCCTGCTGGCGGATATTTCAGAATATTACGTAACTATATGCGACGGCTGTGAACCAGGTGCACAGGATGCTGTGCAGGCAGAAAAGACTGAGACCTCATGGACAGAGAGAAAACAGAAACGGTTTAAGAACCTGACCGCATTTCTTGATTATGTCATGCGAAATGTTACAGAAGGCCAGGCAAAGACAGGATATCAGTATGTCGGCGATGGAGTTCAGTTTTATGATTTGCAGTCACCGGCAGCCAAACCCGATTACTTTAAAAAAGTATTTCTCTTTAATCTTACGGTTGACGAAGCAGCAGCGCATCTAAGCGGAATGTTCGGCCTTACGGTTTCACAGCCGCCTATGCAGACAGCAGTTATGCCTGGCCAGATGCCCATGCCTTTCCCCTCCCAGGGCATGGGCCCGCAGGGGACAAGTGTTATTATCAAGCTTCCTTCTCAAAATGCGCTTTTGGTCAAGGCCTCAAAGGACATCCTTGACAGAATAAGCCAGATCATGTTTTCACTCGATGCACCCGCTTCACAGGTAATGATCGAGACAAAGGTATTTGAATACGATAACTCTCTTGAGCGGAAGATTGGAATGGCGATCTCGTATCTCAAAAATAACGTTGACGGGAATAAGCAGGATAATTTCAATTTCAATACGCTCTTTGGTGAAGGCATTTCTTCATCAGCAATGCCGACACTTGGCTTTAGTCTCCTGGAAAAACTTACTGATACTGAATTCAAATACAAGCTTCTGAACACGCTTGCTTTATACGGAAGAAATGGACTCGTGCGGATCAGCGCTGAACCGCGTATTGTTCAGAAGTCTGGAACATCGGCTGAAGTTAGGCTGAATACAATTAAGTATGTTATAACGAGCGGGGTGAATACTTCTGACATCAGACCGATCGAGACAGGAGTAATGTTAAAAATAAAACCTACAATTTTGAGCGAAAACAAGATCTATCTTGAGATGGAGATGGAACAGAGCGACTTCATTCCGAATCTTGAGAAGGACATCGTCCAGACGACGAATAAGAATATTATTAAAACCTCGGTTATTGTTAACGATGGTGAGTTGATTTCGCTTGGAGGAATCAACGCAAAGAAGAGTTCCTCCTTTACCTCTGGGATCCCTTATCTGAAGGATTTGCCTATACTTAAGTATGTATTCGGTTCTGAGTCGGTAGGCTCTAACGAAGTCAGAATCGAGTTTATGATTCGACCGATAATTAAGGATTATATGAGCAGAAATGCCGGCCTTGTTCAAGACATTATGGACAAAGATATTCTGATTCAGTCCCAGATAAAATAGAAAAGCCGAGATAATCGCCAAGTCGCGATTTGTTATTTGCGGGGGAGGTCGTGTATGGTGAAATGGGTCTTGCCTGTGTTCTTTGCTATCTTGTTCATTACGTTGCCAGAACTCAGCCTGTCGGCTGTCATTTTTGACGGAACGCTGGGCAAGTCAGGACCTCTCAATGGACCTAATTACCAGATTACGCAGGACCTCGGGAAAACAGTCGGTCCTAACCTTTTTCACAGTTTCAAGACTTTTGATCTCACCAGCTCAGAGAGCGCAACTTTCTCAGGCTCTTCTTCGATCCAGAACATAATCTCGAGAGTGACCGGCGGTGATGTATCCTCGATAGACGGTTTGATCAGATCTTCTATCCCTGCGTCGAATCTTTATTTCCTGAATCCAGCCGGGGTGATGTTCGGGCCGAATGCGCATCTTGATATTGGCGGTTCTTTTTACGTGAGCACTGCAGATACTCTCGGGCTTGGTAATGACGGCAAGTTTGATGCCCTTCATCCCGTTGAAAGCATTCTGACTGTCTCTCCACCTTCTGCATTTGGTTATGTGACGGAGCACCCGGCGCCACTTGCTTTCGTTGGGAGTTTCCTTCAGGTTCCGCATGGAAGTTCTATCTCCATTGTGGGTGGGGACATCACACTACTGAACGCATATTTGTATGCTCCGGGAGGATCTGTCAACATCATCAGTGTTGCTTCTTCTGGAGTTATGAGTTCTTTGTCGCCTGACCCCGGCTCTTTCAAGGCACTTGGTGAGATCAATATCGGCCAGAGTCCTGGTATTGTTCTCCCTGAGGTTGATGGAGGCAGTGTATGGAACATCGATGTGACCGGCAGCGGCAGCGGCAAGGTGTATATTCGAGGTGGTCGTCTCATTATGGACGGAGCATTGATCGGCGCCGGCACGATGCAGGACGTGGGTAAGGGTGGTGGGATAGACATTGCGATTCGCAATGATATCGTCGCTGATAACAACTCCGTTATTATGTCTGTGACAGGAGGATCTGCAGCTGCGGGTGATATATCCATAACTGCCGGCAGTATCTCTCTTGCCAATGAATCTGAAATCGCATCGTTAGCTGTTGCATCGGGTGATGCAGGGAAGGTAACCATCAACACCGGTTCTTTGACCCTTTCGGACAGCTACATTTATTCAAACAGTTCCGGTTCAGGAAATGGAGGCTCTTTATCGATAGCGGCAGCGGGTTCAGTTCTGCTTTCCCATAACAGCTTAATCAGTTCAGCCGCTTTGGGCGACGGAAATGCCGGAATCATTACACTTGCTGCCGGAAGCCTTGTATTGTCAGAGGCATCACGGATCGAGACAAGCTCGGCTGGTGAGGGTGCAGCAGGCAATATCAATGTGACAGTGGGCAGCACTATCGGAATATCAGGTGAAAGCCTGATCGCCAGTAATGCCGCTGGTGATGGAAATGCTGGTCAGATCGTAGTAGATGCAGAGCGTCTGGAGATGATTGATTCATCGGGGATTACTACGGCTGCACTGAAAAACGGTGATGGAGGGTCTATATCACTTCGTGCAAGGGACAGCATCTTTCTGTCCGGCAGCAGCAGGATTAACACATCCACCCTTGGAATGGGGGCAGCAGGCAGCATTGATATCCAAGGAAAAGAACTTGTTTTATCCGGGAGCAGTTTTATCCTGAGCAATGCATATGGAGATGGTGATGCTGGGCGTATCTCTTTGACGGCAGGAAGTCTTTTGATGAGCGATAAGTCTGGGATCCAGACCGGCACAACAGGAAATGGGTCTGCCGGGGCAATAGATATCCAAGGAAAAGAACTTGTTTTATCCGGGAGCAGTTTTATCCTGAGCAATGCATATGGAGATGGTGATGCTGGGCGTATCTCTTTGACGGCAGGAAGTCTTTTGATGAGCGATAAGTCTGGGATCCAGACCGGCACAACAGGAAATGGGTCTGCCGGGGCAATAGATATCCAAGGAAAAGAACTTGTTTTATCCGGGAGCAGTTTTATCCTGAGCAATGCATATGGAGATGGTGATGCTGGGCGTATCTCTTTGACGGCAGGAAGTCTTTTGATGAGCGATAAGTCTGGGATCCAGACCGGCACAACAGGAGATGGGTCTGCCGGGGTTATTGATCTCAGGGTGGAGGATGGCTTTATGTTATCCGGAGGCAGCGGGATCAACAGCAACGCCGAGGGAGATGGAGACGCCGGGGCTATCAACGTCACTGCAGGACATCTCATAATGACCGACTTCTCGTCCATCGAGACGACTTCCATGGGAAACGGTTCGGCAGGGTCTGTCTCGGTAGCGGTTAAGGATTCTGTATTGTTCTCATCAAGCGGGATTCTCAGCGCTGCACTGGGAAACGGCAATGGAGGAGACGTAACCCTTACGGCACGTGATATCAGTCTACAGGATGGAGGGGTTCTTACCGTGAGTTCTCTTGGAAGAGGGCGTGGCGGCAACATTACGGTTACTGCGGACAATACTGTCTCGGTTAGTGGTTACGTGAATACGCCGGATGCTCATATCCTCAGGAGCGGGTTATACAGCACTGCATCAGGAGAAGGACGAGGAGGCAATATCGAAGTGCATGCAGGCTCCCTCCTGCTGTCTGATGATGGCGGGATAAGTGCTCTCTCAAGGGGATCAGGCAATGCGGGTGACATATCCATAAATTTAAGAGATCTCTTTCAAGCTGATCACGGTTGGGTGACTACTTCTGCCGATCGCTCAGCAGGGGGTACTATTACTATCGATGCAGGGACTCTTATTCTTGCACGGGGCAGTGGTGTGACGGCCAGTGTAAAGGCCGGTGAGGGCGGAGGCGGGAATGTAACTATTAATGCCGACGCCATGGCTGCGATCAATAATAGCGATATCACGGCGCGTGCTGATCAGGGCTTCGGAGGAAATATTATTTTAAACGCCAGGGCTGTCATGCTTTCCCCTGACTCCGATCTCAATGCCTCATCTAATATCTCTGGGAGAGATGGCTCTGTTACGGTGAACGCGCCGGTCATTGATATAAGCGGAAAACTCGTTGGTATGCCTGTCGGTTTTCTGAATGCCGATTCCCTTTTCCCAAAATCGTGTGAAGGAAGAGATACGAGAGAGAGCAGTTTTGTGATCAACGGTAGAGGTGGCATTCCGGCGATTCCTGACTGCATAACGCCCCGCTATTAGATCTCGGTTAAAAGATATAGTATGGAGGTTTCTTATCAAGAAGGAACAGATGTTGCGGCACTCTCTCCTGAGAGATTATGAGATGATTCAGAGAAGTCTTATCTTTTCAATCAGTATATTTGTCATGTTTTCCGGTTTTTGGTTGCCCGGTAATCTGTCTGCCCAGGAGTCTTCTGTCGGACGTGCGGCATCTCCATCCTCAGCATCTCCTCTTGGAGGGCTATCCGAAGTATCGTCATTTTTCTTTCGTGAAGCGAGATTCGAAGGAAATACGGTCATTTCTTCGGCAGAATTGGCTGCAGTTTCCTCTTCTTACATCAATCGTATGGTTTCATTTGAGGAGATACAGCAACTGAGGCATGATCTTTCTCAGTATTATGTCAGGAAGGGTTATATCAGCTCCGGCGTAGTAGTTCCTGATCAGGAGGTGAGTGAAGGTGTTGTTCTTTTCAGAGTTATAGAGGGTTTTCTGTCTCAAATTGAGATTGAAGGCAATCGCTATTATTCCCGGAAATACTATGCAGAGCGACTTGCTCCAACTCTGGGCTCACCGCTGAATGTGTATCACCTGCAGGATTCCCTGCAGCGAATGCAGCAGGATAGTCGTATCAAACAGATACACGCCTCACTCTCTCCAGGAACGTTGCCCGGCCAGAGTAATCTCAACGTTCGGATTGAAGAGCAGAAGCCTTTCCGAATGGAAGTCAGGACCGGCAATATTCAGTCCCCAAGTGTTGGTTCATATGTCGGCGAATTATCAATAACCCATCAAAGCCTGCTTGGGTTGAGTGACGTATTTACTGTAGGGGCAGGCCTCTCAGAGGGTGCGAGAAGTTATCATGTAGGATACAGCCTGCCGGTCAACCGATACGATACCGTGGCCGGCATATATTTTCGTAAAAACGATGCCCTTGTTGTGGAGGACCTCTTCAGGAAGCTCGATATTCAAGACAGATCTGATACCTTTGGCCTGACGGTCAGACATCCTCTTTACCGAACAGCAGACACTGAGATTACCCTGTCAGTATCTGGCGAGCTGCGAAAAAGCTCGGCCTTTCTCCTGAATCAGCCCTTCTCTTTTTCAGAAGGACAGGAAGAAGGAAGGAGCAAAGTAGCTGTTATACGCTTAGGTCAGGAACTTGTGCGGCGGACTTCTTCTTCAGTTATAGCGTTTAGATCCGTCATCAGCATCGGACTGGATGCCTTTGGGGCAACTGTTCATGACCATGAACCTGATGGCAGATTTATCTCTTGGCTTGGCCAGTTTCAGCTGATACGGCAGTTGAATGAATCTGGCCTTCAGTTGAGGCTTCGAACTGACGCTCAAATAGCCAGTGATGCACTGCTCAGCATCGAGAAATTTTCTTTGGGCGGAATTAATAGTGTTCGGGGATATAGAACCAACCAGCTGGTCAGAGACAACGGTATTACCGGATCTGCCGAACTTCGTATTCCACTGACTTTTAACGCTGCCCATGAACCTGTATTTCAACTCATACCCTTTATTGATGGAGGTTATTCGTGGAACGCCCGTGGGACGACCCCTTCGCCAAAAACTATCGGTGGGGCTGGCGTCGGATTAAAATGGGCAGTCAGTCCGAATATCAATGTTGAGATTTATGGGGCATTGCCCTTTGTGAGGATCCAGAATACGGAAAAGGACCTGCAGGATCGTGGTATTCATTTTATGATGACCTGGCAGATGCTTTGATGATAATGAAAATTAAACACCTGTTTGAGAGGATAACGATGCGTCGAACCATGAAATGGGCAGTTTATTGCCTTTCTTGCGTGAGGTGGTTTAACAGATATGCAATAGCCGTTTTATTCATGACGGTTTTTATGTATCTATCTGAAATACCTTTGTCGGCGCAGATTCATGCGGATGAGAGATTGAATACCGGTATTCATAATCTCGAAAAAGGCTTCTTCGAACAGGCCCTTTCCGATTTTCTTGAAGCTGCTGATCGTTATATGGCACCGGAGCAGATTACTGGAAGGGCAGATGCACTTATCTTTGGTGCGCGGGCACATCAGATGTTAGGGCAGCACCGCAAGGCTCTTTCACTGCTTGAACAGGCTCTTCCACTGAAGCCTCAGAAAGACCGGTTGCATGCTGTTTCTGTCAGAATAATGATGGCAGATTCTCATATCTTTATGGATCAGGCGCCTGAGGCCGAAAAGCTGCTTAATGAGGCTATGGCCCTGACAGTTTCAGATGACACTACAGGTGTAGTGCCATCTCTCCTGAATACGCGTGGAAATCTCTTTTTCTTGAGAAAGATGTACCGTGAGGCTATGGTAGATTACCGTGAGAGTATGGCCAGGGCTCAAGCTGTCCAGGACCGTTCAGTGTATGTCAGGGCTGCCCTGAATGCTTCAAAAACACTGATTTCGCTCGATGAACATCTGAGTGCTTCAAGTATGCTCTCCGAAGCAGTTGACGGCAATCGGGCAGTCCCAGGTTCCTATGAAAGGGGATTTAACAGCATAGAGGCGGGCCTGCTCTATCAACGGCTGTCAGTTCTAAAATCAGATCCGGCCCTTTCGGGCATTGCGATGAAGTTACTTACGGACGTCGCTGATGGGGCAGTTGTTATCGCTAATCGTCGGCTTATGTCGCATGCTCTTGGCAATATCGGACGTATTCATGAGGAGGCGGGAAGATATGCAGATGCACTATCCTATACCCGACGAGCGGTCTTTGATGCACAGAGTGTGACTGCCGTGGAGCTCCTTTATCTCTGGCACTGGCAGTCCGGAAGGATCTTGAGTAAGCAGGGAAATGATAATGATGCTCTTGTAGCGTACCGAAGTGCGGTTAGATCTCTCCAGGCCGTCAGAGTGGACAGTGTTCCTGAATGTCAAGTATTTAATCAGATTCCCTATGATACGGTGATTGAGCCCATCTCCATGGGCTTCATAGACCTTCTTCTCCGGACATCAGCCTCCTCTGGGGAGACGGATGGCGGGCAACAGGTGCTGACCGAGGCAATTGAGGTCCTGGAGACGATGAAGGTGGCTGAAATGCAGGATTACCTGAAGGATAACTGCCTTTCTGCACTTCAGCCCTGGAAGACAGGTCTTAAGGATATTGAGCAGCAGACCGCTGTTGTCTATCCTGTCTCACTTGAAGACCGGATAGAGATTGTTATCTACCTGCAGGGAGCCATGAAGAGGATATCGGTTCCCGTGGGGAAGAAGCAGTTTGATCTGGAAATACAGCTGTTTCGCCAAAGGCTCGAGGATATCACCAGGAAGGATTATCTAATCCAGGCAAAGAAACTATATGACTGGATTATTTCACCGATAGAGTCTGAACTTGCCAACGGTAATATTAATACTATTCTCTTTGTTCCGCAGGGAGGGCTTCGGATGATTCCGCTGTCTGCGCTCCATGATGGCAAAAACTTTCTTATACGGAAATACAGCGTGGCGACTGCCCAGGGTTTCTCCCTCATCAGCCCCCTTGTTTTCATAAAAGGGAAGACGTCTGTCCTGTCTATCGGCATCACTGAGGCGGTTCAGGGCTTCCCCCCGCTTGAAAGCGTAGGGGAAGAACTTGATGCTATCAGACTGGTCTACCCTGGCTTAACACTGAAGAATAACGATGTGCTCATGAACAGGGTTGAGCAGGAGCTGAGAGATGGCGCCTATTCGATTGTCCATTTTGCAACACACGGGGAGATCGGCAGGACGTCAAAACAGACCTTTCTGCTTGCGTGGGATGGCAAGATCACCATGGCCCATTTTGAACAGTTCATGGCGCCGAACCGGTATCGAAGAAATCCTGTGGAGCTCCTCGTGCTCAGCGCCTGTCAGACAGCTGCTGGAAACGATCTCTCCGGCCTCGGACTTGCAGGCATCGGTCTGAAGGCCGGTGCACGCAGTTCCCTCGGAACTCTCTGGAGCGTTGATGATCGGTCTGCTTCCGCACTGATCGCAGAGTTTTACCGTAATTTGAAGGACCCATTGATCTCAAAAGTTAAAGCACTGCAGAAGGCCCAGATGAAATTATTATATGAACTGAATTACCAGCATCCTTTTTACTGGGCTCCCTTTCTGTTGATCGGCGCCTGGCAGTGACGAAAGGAGATTTCTTGAGATAACACTTTCAGGTATGAAGCAACCCTCTGAGATTTTTATAGAAAATGTAGAACAGATCAACAATGCCATCAGATCTCTCTGCAGACGACACGGCATCTTTGGGAGTGATCAGGATGACCTTGTCTCTGTAATCAGGCTCCGGCTGGTGGAGGACGATTATCATGTCATCAGGCAATTCAGGCAGCAGAGTAAACTCTCAACCTATCTCCATACGGTTATATCCAGACTCTTTATCGATTGTCAGAGGCGGTCCGCAGGGAGATGGAGGCCATCAGTGACTGCACAGAGCATGGGAGAGACTGCGACGAAGCTTGAGGAACTGCTTCACCGGGAGCATTATACTATCGATGAAGCATTCAGCATCATGACGACCAACTATCACAGCTCAGTTACAATGGAAGAACTCTGTGAAATTGCTGCAAAACTGCCGATTAAGACCGCCCGGCTTACTGTTGACACAGGAGATGACCTGCTCGATACTGTGTCATCTTCAGATCTCTCTCCTGAGAACATCCTGCTGAATAGCCAGACAGAAAGGGTCAGACAGACCCTCGATGGCGTTATTGAGGAGGTCAGGGCATCCCTGAGCTCTGAAGAAAGGTTGATCCTTGCTCTTCGCTATGAAGATGATAGGTCTGTTTCGGAGATTGCCAGCATTCTTGGGGAAAACCGCACCGCTATTACGAGAAGGCTTGATACCATTCTCTGCCGGGTTCGGGAGGCAGTTAAGGCACGAGGGATTATGGCTGATGATCTGCAGGAGATCCTTGGCCTATCAGGCCAGAACTCAGAAACGGCAGAATACATATCATGAGCCCTGTCCGTCAAATAGATGAGGATGAAGCGTTGTTAAAATTAATCGTACATGGAGCCGCTCGTGATGATCGCAAAGGAGAATGTCCTTCAGATGAGAAGATTGCTGCATTCCTGGATAGCAATCTCCCGAAACAGGAAAGAGATGCTTTGATGGATCATATGGCCCGGTGTGTAGTCTGCAGAGAGATCATGCGGGAGTCACGATTGACCGGTGATGACGTTGCAGAGTCTATGGCCAGAAAGCGCCGCGTTCTGATGCGGTTTGCTCTTCCGCTTGCAGCAGCTGCTATGGTGATTCTCTTCATATCGGTCAAGTCAGGTTTCTGGATGCAGATACCGGAACGAAAAGGGCCTGAATTAGCCGGGAAGGAAGCTGGTAAATCACCCGCTACTGAAACTAAGACTGATGTGGCAGCACCTTCTCTGATACGTCCGTATACACCTCCACAGACATCTGAGATTGCTGATGCACTTGCATCCGGCGCAGCCGGTAAGCAGGCTGCAAATGCAGCTGTCCGCATTGAAGGTTCGGCAGAGTATGGGTTTGCTGGAGCCATAAACAGAGACCGGCATGCCTTTGGTATGGGCGTGCTTCTTATGGAACTTGATGTTGTAATCAGGGCCGAGGATGCTGAAAAGACAGAACAGCTCATAAAAGAACTGAAGGGGAGGGTGAAGACCCTCGATAAAGATCACCAGGCCGGAAAGCTCCTGGACAGGAGGGCTGAGGATATTGTGAAGGGTATGAAGCCTTCATCTCTTGCCGGCCTGAGCAGTGAGATCTCTGCATCTTTCGGTTACCTCCCATCTGCACCGTATGTGAGCTTCGGTGTCTGGGCCGAAGGCAACAGGATAGGTATCCATAGCGGATCTCTGCAGTTTCTTACCCGAGAATCCATAGAGCATTTCAGCAGGCTTGTTCAGGGTGCTCAGCTGCCGCAGCAGGTGCTTGCATCTCTGGGCAGGCTGGAGCAGATGCAGAAAAGCGGCAGCAGCTCGCGAAAGGTCTTACGGGACGCAGAGAGAGAACTGCAGAATATCATTGAGGTGATGCGGTGAGAGGGGCGCACTATTGATGAACAGGAATCTTCTGAGGATGCTGCTATTCATCTGTATCATGTTTATTGGAGTCCCTGCGAATGCAGATCCAAGGGAATATGCCTCCTGGTGGCTGAAGCAGTATGGTGCAGTGAAGGCAGATGAAGATCCTGTTATTAAGAGGGCCTTTAAAGTCTTTGAACGGGTCTATGCAGCGGCCGACAAAAAGAGCACCAGGCTTCCTGACCTGATCGTGATCAGGTCAAAGGCAGATCCCTGGGCAGTGGCCATAAAAGACGGCAGTGTAATCATTACGGACGAGGCCATCAGGACCTGCTATCGGAATGTGAGCGGTGAGAAAGGGGATTCGCGTCTTGCTTTTATACTGGGGCATGAACTTGCGCACCTGGCAAAGGACGACTTCTGGCATATGGCGGCCTTCAGCGCAGTAAAGACCCACTCAAACGATAATTTGGCAAGAAAAGCACTGCTTGAAAATCTTGCGAAGACCGGTGATGTGAGGCAGGCAGATGCCTCATCAGCTCAATTTGTCAGGATGAAGGAGCTCCAGGCAGACTCATACGGGGTCATCTATATGACCATGGCAGGGTTCGATCCAAAGGCGGTCATTGACAGCGACGGGACGAATTTCTTTGAGGAATGGGTTTCACAGATAACCGGAAAGGTCTCGTATCATGACGAATCCCATCCCGGGGCAACAGAGCGGGCAGCATTCCTGCGTTCACAACTCTCGTCTGTTGCAGCAGACCTCGACTATTTCACGATAGGCGTGCGCTTTCTGCAGATAGGGCGGTATGACGAGGCGATCGCATTTCTTGATGCCTTCAGGGAGAAGTTTCCGGGCAGAGAGGTCTTCAGCAATATAGGGCTGAGCTATCTTCAGCGGGCAATGAAGGTGCTTGCGCTCTGCGACAAGAATGAGGTTTTGAGGTATCAGCTCTCGACCGTCATTGACACCGAGACACTTGGCCAGAAACTTAGGGTCCGGGGGGATGGCACAGGGGAGGCAAGGTGCAGAGAAAAGGAGAACTATAAAAAGGACATGAGTCGTGCGATCGAGACGCTTTCGAAATCAGCAGGTATGGACCCCTTATATATCCCGGCGCGTCTTAATCTGTCCTCAGCGTTGATTATGTCAGCTGAATATTCGAAGGCCCTCGCTGCAGTTGAAGAGGTTCTGAAGGTGAGACCGAACGACATTTTGGCCCTTAATAACAGGGCAGTGGCACTCTATCTCTTTGGCAAGGCTGCAGGCATAGGCACCTCTGACAATTCCCTGAAGATACTCGATACACTGATAACGGCAGATCCTGCCAATGCTCAGGCCCTTTACAACAGGGCCGCCATCCTTGCCGAATCAGGCAACATGGACTACGCAACCACCGCATGGAAGGCTTTTCTCGGCGTCGAGACATCCGGTCCCTATGCAGCTGCCGTAAGTGAGAGGCTGAAGATACCGGCCGAAGGTCCTACCAGCAGACAGAATGCCTCGATATCGTCACCCATACCTCTGGGAGAGATGGATGAGAAGGTCTTCACCTCGCTGCAGAAGGCTCAGAAGAGGGAATTCAGGCTGGGAGGATTCAGCGGAGAGATCTATGATCTGCATGGAAGCAGACTTGTTGTTGTTGGGGACAGCATCGAATTGGTCGAGAAAGTGGCAGATAATTCTCCTGATATGACTGTGGCTGCAGCGAAATATGGAGAGCCGCTGCGCAAGGTCTCAAATATCAACGGCACGACTATGGTATATGACACGTTTGCGTTTGATCTTGATGAAAGAAGAATAACGAAAACCGTCTATTTTCGAAAGCAGCGGTAATGCCGTGAAAAAATGGAAATTCTGTCCGTCATATAATGCAGGAGGTGATGTAATGGTGAAGAGAATAACGATTATAGTGTTGCTTGGCATGGTGTTACTGCCCACAGTGGTTTTCTCCCAGGGCGGGAAGATCATGGATATCGAAAGGAGAACGCATGACATAGAACGTCGAGGCGGCGCACCTGCGGCTGAGATGCTCGGGGAGGCAGCAAAATTAATTAAGCCCGAAATAGTGGCCTCGAAGATCAGGAAGAACGAAATGACCTCCTATGGGTTTACAGCAGGAACTCAGATCGACAAGGACTTCTTCAGGCTCGGCATTGCTGTTGCGAATATGGAGGCAGCCCTCCTGTCCGGAGACAAGACTGCTATCGCTTCAGCATTGGATGACCTTGAGGGCCTTGCAGCCCGCATCGGATATAGTCCTTCCCTGACTGAATCCCTGCGCACGGTAAGGGCTGCCATAGATAAGGGAAACCCTGTTGCCGGGTCGTTCAGCGATGCGAGAAAACAGATTGATGCCCTTGCCAGTGAGAAGAAGATGCTCGACTTTATGAGGTTCGGTGAGTGGTCCGGGATCTCGTATCTTGTGCTGTCTGCGGGCAAAGATGGAGAAAGTGATGTTGCCAAGGCACATATGGGGAAATATAACCAGGCCGGGGCGTTCCTGGCAGTGCTTAAGGATAAGGGCCTGCCAAAGGGAGTGACAGATGCGCTTGAAGAGCTTAAGGGGCTTACAGGTTGCACGATTGGGCTGAAAGAGATCAGGAGTGCGCTGGGAGCCTTCGACAATATTATAAACGTCATGGCCGGATAAGGATGGCCAAACTAAATCGAGGAGGAAACGATGGGTAAGATGATACTGAGAAGAACAACGGAAATTAGGACATTGGTTTTAGTATTCACGTTAGTTTTATGTGTAGGCACGTTGCAATCTCAGGCATTGACACTGCAGCAGCCGATCGCAGCGCCAAACGTACCCACATTGAGCACGTTCAAGATCAATGGTGATGCAGCCACGACTCCAACCCAGTCAGTGATCCTGAATAACCAGGCCTTGGTGCTTACTGGGTCAGGGCCGGTAACGCATTATCGAGCAAGCGAGAGGGCCGATTTTGTTGGAGCAGTATGGAACACATACAGCACAGCTCCGGCATTTACCTTGAGTGCGGGAGTGGGAGTGAAAACGGTATTTTTTCAGGTAAAAAACGTTACAGGTCCATCTAATATCCTGAGTGATACCATCACCTATCAAATACCACCGCCCCAGGTGACATCGTTCAGGATCAATGCTGGAGCAACAACCACAGCAACGCAGTCAGTAACGCTGGATAATGTTGTTACAGCTGCCCCAACGGCTTACCGTGTGAGTGAGAGTCCGACAGCTATTTCGACTGTGCCGTGGGTCTCCACGTATTCAGCAAGTATGCCTTTTACCCTGAGCGCAGCTGAAGGTGCAAAGACTCTTTATTATCAGGTGAAGAATGCCAATGGGGAATCGAATGTCATGAGCGCAAACATAACGTATCAGAAAAGGCAGTTGTATACGATTAAAGGTGGGGATTTCTACAATGTTGCAAATAATTATGGATATAACTCATATGCAAACAAAGAAGACGCTACCTCGGAGTGTTTCATTGGTATCGGTGTTGGTCAGCAGGTCTTTGGAGAAGCTGGTTGCCGCGGGTTGTTCGGCTCCAGATGTAATTTTTCTTTCTTTGGGAACCAGCAGCTAAAAAATGGATTTGTTTTTAAGACATTTACAGGCGAGGCTCTGCAATGGGATCTTGGAAAAGGAGTAATATCTCTAACATCGTCTCCTGCTTCCGGTTCAAATTCAGTCTTGTTTACAACAAAAGGATGGTGTGAAGCAAACAGTCAGAAGTTTAACTGGGCTAGTTATTCCATAAAGGATATTACCCTCGAAGGCCCTGCCGGCATAGACTGGAAAAAGGCTCTGATACCATAGCAGTAGAATGTGCCTCGGAAAATATTAAAAGAATAGAGAGGGCGGTAGAGATGATGACAGCAATATTAAGCGCAGGGAATACCAATATGCGGTTGATGGCGATAATTCTTTGTCTTGGCGTGATTGGGATAATTGTACCGAAGGCGGAGGCCTATACTATAAGCGGGCGCCTTGGGGCAGTTGGCGCGGGCGCCAGGATAGAGATGGAGGGCGCAGCATCAGCGTCAGTGACTGCAGACGCTGCGGGCAACTATATAATTACAGCTGTTCAACGCGGTGTCTATCGTCTTTATGTAAAACCGGAAAAGCCTAATATCGTTTGGAGCCCTGAAGAGATAGCCGTAAAGGCCATTGATTTTGATGTGGAGGGTAATCTATCCGAACGTAATTTTGCGGCTATTCCGGCGTATTCGATTATTGGCAAGGTGATGGCAGGTATAACCCCTGTAAGCGGTGCCATAGTCAATGCGACATTATCGACTGACACGACAAGGGCCAAGACAGCATCTACGTCCGCAGACGGCACTTACTCAATCGACCGGGTGCTTAACGGCAGCTACCTCCTAAGTGTAATGAGACTTCCTGCAGATTATGTGCTCAGTGCGCCCTACAGTCAATCAATCATTGTATCCGGCACAAATGTGACAGCGCCAACTTTGAAAGCTCTCCACAAAAGTATCAGTGGCAAAGTAATGGCCGGCACATTGCCTCTAAACGGTGTTCCGGTCACGGCAGTATTAACCATTTATTCCCTATCTGGCCCGGCTGTGACAAAGAGCAACACCGTAATAACAGGGGTTGATGGGACATACACCTTCTCGGATCTGGGCACTACCACTACAGATATTTTTGGCAGTATAACCTCGCCTCTTTCGGATGGGTTATATACTATAAAGACGTCGATGCCAGGGTATATAATAACTCCCGTCAGTCGGGATACCATGTTCAACTCTCTGAACAATCCACAGGTTTCAGGTATTGATTTTGCCGCCACTCCTGTAAGTATCAGCGGTAAGGTAATGGCAGGGACGAAGCCCTTGGGTGGTGTTAGAGTGACGGCGTCACTGGCAGGTACGACCACATCTAAGTCTGCAATCACGGCAGCCGACGGCAGCTATTCAATTGCTGGCGGGATAATCGATGGGATTTACAATGTCACTGCAGCAGAGGGTCTGGGATATACGCTAACATCTCCAAGCCAGTCCATCACCATAGCTGGTACGAGCGCGACGGGGCTGAACTTTACGGCGACGCCGACGACTTTTGCAATCAGCGGGACAGTGGCCCTGAATGGAACCGGGACTCCGGCAGCAGTGGTGACAATATCAGGAGGGATGTTTTACGGGACGTCAACACCGAAGCCGCAACGCACTACAGACGCCTCTGGCAATTATTCCTTTGCCAATCTTAAAGACGGGACTTATACTCTGACCGCAACCTATTTATCGCAATTAGTGACGCCTGCGAACCAGTCAGTCACAATTAGCGGTGCGGACAAGACGGGGGTCAACTTTGCCGTCACGACGTATTCGATAAGCGGCATGGTCGCTGCAGGGACGACCAGCTTGCCAAATACCACCATGATTCTCTCAGGCGCATCCTCAATGGCAGCAGCTTCAGGAGCTAACGGTGTGTACACCTTTGGCAGTCTCCTCAATGGTAGTTACACTATAATGCCGGGCAAGCCTGGGTACAGCTTCAGTCCTGCCTCTCTTACAGCGTCCATTGCTGGTGCTAATGTCGGTTCGAAGAACTTCACCGGTACGCCTCTGGCAAACTCCATCAGCGGAAGGGTTACAGGCAAGGGAACTGGCTGGGCAGGCGTGAAAGTAACGCTGACAGGAATAAGTGTAAAGTATTCTGTTTCAACAACTACTGACAGCCAGGGCAACTACGCCTTTACCGGTGTAGCAATTGGCTCTTACGATGTAACTCCGAGCTTTACGGGTGCTGTGTTCACACCATTAAACAAGAAGGTTTCTATGACAGGAGCCGGTCTGCCAAACAACAATTTTGCATACTGATTCGAGCGGAATCGAAATATGTAAAGGGGCCTGCATTACGCCGGCCTCATATCGAGATCTTGATTGGGAGACAATATTTAAGATTTGTCCGTCTTATGTTATGAATAGACAGGATAGCATTATTAATATCATGGCCGGATAAGGACGGCCAAACTAAATCGAGGAGGAAACGATGGGTAAGATGATACTGAGAAGAACAACGGAAATTAGGACATTGGTTTTAGTATTCACGTTAGTTTTATGTGTAGGCACGTTGCAATCTCAGGCATTGACACTGCAGCAGCCGATCGCAGCGCCAAACGTACCCACATTGAGCACGTTCAAGATCAATGGTGATGCAGCCACGACTCCAACCCAGTCAGTGATCCTGAATAACCAGGCCTTGGTGCTTACTGGGTCAGGGCCGGTAACGCATTATCGAGCAAGCGAGAGGGCCGATTTTGTTGGAGCAGTATGGAACACATACAGCACAGCTCCGGCATTTACCTTGAGTGCGGGAGTGGGAGTGAAAACGGTATTTTTTCAGGTAAAAAACGTTACAGGTCCATCTAATATCCTGAGTGATACCATCACCTATCAAATACCACCGCCCCAGGTGACATCGTTCAGGATCAATGCTGGAGCAACAACCACAGCAACGCAGTCAGTAACGCTGGATAATGTTGTTACAGCTGCCCCAACGGCTTACCGTGTGAGTGAGAGTCCGACAGCTATTTCGACTGTGCCGTGGGTCTCCACGTATTCAGCAAGTATGCCTTTTACCCTGAGCGCAGCTGAAGGTGCAAAGACTCTTTATTATCAGGTGAAGAATGCCAATGGGGAATCGAATGTCATGAGCGCAAACATAACGTATCAGAAAAGGCAGTTGTATACGATTAAGGCGTGGGACTTCCACACTGCTGCAAAACCTTATGGATTTAATTATTATGCTCATCCAAAAAGCATAGGCGCAACCTGTAGCGATGTGGCTCAGGGAAATCAATATGGTTATATTCAGGGTGTCTTGGGATTCTATGTAGGAGGGGTCATTGGTTCAAGATGTGATTTTTCACTTTTTGAAGGTCAAGCGCTACAGAATGGGTTTGTTTTTAAGACATATAAGGTATATTCCAATCTCGTCAAGCCGGCTTCGACGGCAGAGATGAATCTGCTTACGTCCCCTACGCCAGGCTCGACATCTGTTAACTTCACTTTTCATGGCTGGTCAAATGCAGGGGCCTGGGCTGAATTTAGCCTTGATACAATCACCCTCGAAGGCCCTGCTGGCATGGACTGGAAAAAGGCGCTGATGCCGTAGAAGAGAGGGGCAGGAAACATGTCGGCCCCTCTGCAGAACTGAGTATGTTATCAAATTACCCCGATTTTTTAGCGTGCCGGAAGCAGTGGAGGATTTATGAAAAAACATCTAGTAATGGGAATTCTTGTTGCATTGTTTGTTGTATTTCTTTCGCTGCCGGTATATGCAGCTAATGTTCTCGATCCCTATGTATGTGATTATAAATGTGCGCTCTGTATCAACAATGATCCGCTGAAGTGTGACGGTGTGAAATATGCCGCCTGCCTGGCGCGTCAAGCAGACTGCCAGGTCAAGCTGAACCTGTTTAACGCATATTTGGGACAGATGGGGCTTGGGGTGTCGCTCTACACAATGGATAGCTATAATCGCGCCATCCTGGCGCCGTATTTTCCCACAATAGACCTGTCGGCTTGGAGGTTCGGCTTCTCTGACAGGCAGCCTCAAGACAATGCAACGACTGACTGCAATACAACATACTTTAATAATGCCTCCTTCGTGAACAATTTGACTCGAGGACATATCGACTTATCAATTCAAAATCAGGTGCTATCGGCAGACGGCAAGAGGGTCCCATGGGTGTTGCATGAACTCTATCATTACGTCCAGTGCAATAATGTCGGCGGACGGACTGTTTATGCCAGGATGTGGTTTGATAATCTCCTGGGCATGAATTGGGGGTCTCTCGATCCTACGAAAGTCAGTCTCGATAATCTGAGCCCTATTTTCAACTTAATGCACGACAGCATGCCGATGGAGCAGGATGCCCAGAATAATGGCGATACAATATGGACGACACTTAAATCATGTTGCGTTGCTACTGACAGCACACTATTTCCCCCCTTGAAAATCAATGTCACAGGCGTGATCACACCCCATGATCCTAACGCACTCATACAAACAATATATCCCGGCAAAACGGTAATGCTGAATGCGACGCTGACAGGAGGTTCTGCGCCATTTTCTTATTCCTGGTCAATACAGATGCCGGGGGCTGCTTCGTTTACTGCGATTCCTGCGAGCGAAGGCTACGTAACCGGTCCAGCGTTTACCTGGACTCCGAAGGCTCTCGGCAGCTACAAAATTAAGTTAGTGGTCAGTCAGAATAAGACGAGCATCACAGGGGAGAGGATTTCGACGCATAACGTGGTGACAAAGCCTGTGCCTATAAAATAATAGCCACGAAGCTATTAACATCATGACCGGATAATTAGTTATCAGGGGAACAAGAGGGCTAAGGTATTTCTGATCTTGGTGATATAAAGCCAGCTTAAGCCATGAGGAGTATTTTGCATAAAACGAGCAATATTTTGCGTGCATAATACTGCCATATTGAAAAATAGTGCGGATAAGATATTTCTGTGTTTACTAATCTAAACAATCTATAATTAAACAATAACAGTAAGTTGTGTTAATTAATGAAAGTAATTAGTTAATTATTCTTCTTATGGAACGGACATTGCAAAGAAGAGACTAAGTATGTATAAATATCATTATCAAATGGGAAACAACTCTGATCCATTGGAGGCGCACAATGAAAATACTTAAAATTGACCATCTTGGAATAGCGGTCAATAGCATTGATGACGGAAAGAACTTTTGGTCCGACGTTCTCGGACTGAAGCTCGAAGGCTCTGAAACCGTAGAGGCCCAAAAAGTGACCACAGCGTTCTTTCCGGTCGGCGACAGTGAAGTGGAACTTCTTGAGTCAACCTCGCCCGATGGGCCGGTGGCAAAATTCATTGAAAAGAAAGGCACCGGGTTTCAGCATGTCGCTTTTCGAGTAGCAAATATCGAAGATGCTTTACGTGAACTGAAGGAAAAAGGCATTGAACTGATCGACCAGCAGCCGCGAATTGGTGCAGGCGGTGCCAAGATCGCCTTCCTGCACCCCAAGGCCACCGGAGGTGTCCTGGTTGAGCTCTGTGAGCGCTGACACCCCCTCTGACAAGGAGCAACAAATGACACAACATCCGAATCTAAAAAAATGGACAGAGATCGCTGAAAAGGAGATGAAGGGCAAATCCGTGGATACACTATCCTGGATGACCCCGGAAGGCATTAAGGTCAAACCTCTCTATACTGCCGAGGATCTCGAGGGCATGGAATCAGTTAACACCCTCCCAGGCATGGCTCCCTATGTCCGTGGCCCCATGGCCACCATGTATACCGGTCGGCCGTGGACCATTCGCCAGTATGCAGGCTTCTCGACTGCCAAGGAATCGAATGCCTTTTACCATAAGGCCCTGGCCGCCGGGCAGAAAGGTCTGTCCGTTGCCTTTGATCTGGCTACGCACCGGGGATATGATTCTGACCATCCGCGGGTTGCCGGCGATATAGGCAAGGCGGGTGTTGCCATAGATTCCGTTGAAGATATGAAGATCCTTTTCAACGGCATTCCCCTTGACCAGATGTCGGTATCCATGACCATGAATGGTGCAGTCATTCCGATACTCGCCATGTATATTGTTGCAGCCGAAGAACAGGGTGTCAGCCGCGACAAACTGGAAGGCACGATACAGAACGATATCCTTAAGGAGTATCTTACCCGAAACACCTACATCTACCCTCCCACCCCATCAATGCGTATTGTCTCTGATATCATTGCCTATTGTTCCAGGGAGATGCCCAAATATAATACGATCAGCATCAGCGGGTATCACATGATGGAAGCAGGAGCCAACAGCGTCCTGCAGACGGCCTTTACCCTGGCTGATGGTGTCGAATATGTGAAAGCGGCATTGAAAAGCGGTATGGATGTTGACGTCTTTGCCCCAAGGCTCTCTTTCTTTTTCGGCATCGGCATGAATTTCTTCATGGATATTGCCATGCTGCGGGCAGCCAGATTCCTCTGGCATCGGTTAATGAGCCAGTTTAACCCAAAAGATGCCAAGTCCTCCATGCTTCGTACCCACTGCCAGACGTCGGGGTGGAGTCTTACCGAGCAGGATCCGTACAATAACATCATTCGTACTACGCTCGAAGCCATGACCGCTGCGCTTGGCGGCACCCAGTCCCTGCATACCAATTCCTTTGATGAAGCCATCGGTCTGCCGACCGATTTCTCCGCCCGCATTGCCCGCAACACTCAGATCATCATCCAGGAAGAATCGCAGATCTGTCATGTCATTGATCCCCTGGGCGGTTCATACTATCTCGAATCATTGACCAACAGCATTATCAATGAAGCTCAAAAGATAATCGATGAGATCGAAGAACTTGGTGGAATGGCCAAGGCCATCGAAAGCGGTATGCCAAAGATGCGCATCGAGGAATCAGCAGCACGAAAACAGGCTCGTATCGACCAGGGCCTTGATGTGATCGTCGGTGTCAACAAATACAAGCTTGCCAACGAGAAGATAGATTTCGAGGTCCGGGAAGTGCCAGGTACTGTTCGCGATGAACAGATTGCCCGCATCAAGGAGATCAATGCCAGCCGCGACAGGGCAGCGGTCGAAAAAGCCCTGGCAGATCTGACCAACGCCGCGAAGAACAACGGAAACTTGCTGGAGGCAGCACTCCCTGCGGTCCGGGCAAGGGCCACGGTGGGCGAGATCTCCGATGCCATGGAATCGGTGTTTGGCCGCTTTGTCGCCACGACCCGTTGTATCTCCGGCGCATACTCGTCGGAATACACCGGTGACAACAATGCTGTTACGGCGTTGCGACAGCGAACCAAGGTGTTCCTTGAAAAGCAGGGCCGACGCCCACGCCTTCTGGTTACCAAGATGGGCCAGGACGGTCATGATCGCGGCTTCAAGGTTATTGCCAGCGCATATGCGGACATCGGCTTTGATGTTGACATCAGCCCGATGTTCCAGACACCTGAGGAGGCCGCAAAAATGGCTATTGAGAATGATGTTCATGTTATTGGCGCCTCAAGTCTTGCAGCTGGCCACAAGTCGCTCATTCCTGCCCTGATCGAAGAACTGAAGAAGATTGGCGGCGGAGAAATTCTCGTTGTTGCCGGTGGTGTTATCCCTCCCGGTGATTATGATTTCCTCTATAAGGCAGGAGTAAATGCTATTTTTGGGCCGGGTACACCGATCCCAGAATCTGCCGATAGAACTCTTTCTTTGCTGGAAGAAAAATATCTTAAATAGAATCGATATTAAGGAAAACATAAGTAACCGTGGTTTGTTCGAAAAATCTCCCCTCACCCTCTTTGTTAAAGAGGGGGAACAGTTCCTCCCTTTGGTAAAGGGAGGGCAGGAGGGATTTATTAACTGTCCGATTACTTATGAGCAGATAAATACCTCCCATGATAAATGATCCCCAGCAGTATGTGAAGGGAGTTCTTGATCGTGATCGTCTGACACTCGCCCGGACCATCACGCTTATCGAAAGCACTCTTCCTGTCCATCAAGAACTTGCCAGAACCATTGTTGACAGACTCCTCCCCTTTACTGGTCGCAGCATTCGCGTTGGCATAACCGGTGTTCCCGGTGCAGGGAAAAGTACCTATATCGAACGGTTCGGAACGATGCTCACCGGTCTCGGACACCGGGTTGCTGTCCTTGCCATCGACCCCAGCAGCAGCCGCAGCGGCGGCAGTATTCTGGGTGATAAGACCCGCATGGAACAACTGGCAATTGACCCAAATGCTTTTATTCGTCCTTCCCCGTCAAGCGGAACGCTCGGCGGTGTCGGCAGAAAGACCCGTGAAACCATGCTCGTCTGCGAAGCCGCTGGCTATGATGTCGTGATAATCGAGACGGTTGGTGTTGGTCAATCAGAGACCACGGTTGCCTCTATGGTCGATTTTTTTCTGGTGCTGATGATCGCCGGAGCAGGGGATGAACTACAGGGAATAAAGAAGGGCGTGCTTGAAGTGGCTGACGCCATTGTCATCAATAAAGCAGACGGCGACAATCTGTTACGGGCAGAGATAGCCCGTAAGGAGTATCAGACGGCTTTGAACATGCTCATGGCAAACAGCCCGAATTGGAGCCCCCCGGTCATGACCTGCAGCGCAGTGGAAGGCACAGGAATTGATAAGATCTGGGAAACAATCCTGGACCATCGAGACACGCTGACAGCCAGCGGTGAAATGGCAGAAAAAAGAAAGACCCAGGCCCTCGACTGGATGGCCTTTCTTCTTGATGACGGATTACGGCAATGGTTTTACGCCAGCCCCCATGTAGGCGAGGCCTTACCGAAATTAAGAAGAGATGTGGAAGAACAAAAGATCTCACCGACTGCCGCCGCCGATAGTCTTCTTGCCTTTTTGAATAATCAGAATGGGAAATATGGGAAGGGCGAAGAGTAGAAGATGCTATTTGTACCAGCCGGCATATGTAATATAGTTGTTCGCTATTCTTTCAATTTCACCAGATATCAGTTCCTGGCTGATATCTTTTAACTTTCTCGCCGGCACACCGGCATAGATCGTTCCCGCCTCTACCCGTGTTCCTTCGGTAACTACGGCACCTGCAGCGATGATCGAATTGCTTTCAATCACGCAATCATCCATAACAATCGCCCCCATTCCCACCAGGACATTATCGTGAATCGTGCAGCCATGAACAATGGCATTGTGCCCCACGGAGACGTTATTGCCAATCGTGGTTGGCGATTTCTGATAGGTACAATGCACCACGGCTCCGTCCTGGATGTTTACTTTGTTGCCCATCCGAATGAAGTGAACATCACCCCTGATCACGGCATTGAACCAGATACTGCACTGGTCTCCCATCACCACGTCACCAATAATGACGGCATTCTCAGCCAGGAAACAATCCTTGCCGAATTTCGGAGTATGTCCATTTAACTCTTTTATCAGCACAGAGACTCCCCCAGGTTCAACAACGGATTTCGGTTCCCTTTTCAGTTCTATTCGATAACACAGAGAATGGCGCCTTTTGCAACCGTATCGCCGCTGGCAAACTTGATACTTTGAACCTTCCCATCGCAGGGGGCGACAAGGGCATTTTCCATCTTCATTGCTTCAAGCACAACAATGGAATCACCCTGCTTTACTGCATCTCCTGCTTTTACCATATACTTGATGATCATTCCGGGCATCGGCGCAAGAAGGACTGTTTCGTCTCCCTGGTGTGCAGGTTCAGGGGTAGGTGCGGGAGCCGGGGCCTTCATAGGAGCAGCAGCGACCGGAGCCGGTGCAGGGGCAGCAATGACTGGTTGAGGAGCCAGGACAACATGGGTGTTGCCTACAGGATCAACCTCGACTGCAAAGAATTCCTCATCAACAAAAACGTTGAAGGTTCTGACTGCCTGTGATTTCGCCGGTTTTTCGACCTGTTTCACCTCAACGAGTTTGCCGGTCAGGGCCTTTTTTACAAGTTCATCTCTCTTCTTAACATCCTCCATGGTGATCGGCTTCACACTGGCCGGAGCCTCTGCTTTGCCATACTTCCATTCAAGGAATTTTTTGCCGGTGACCGGGAACTGTGCATACAGAATGAGGTCATCCATATCTTTTGCAAGATCACCGATATCGGTTTTTGCCTTGGCCAGTTCCGGTTCGAGAACTTCTGCCGGACGACAGGTGATCGGCGTTTCTCCGCGGGAATAGCCTTTCAGGGCCTTTGCCTGCAGTTCAGGATCAATAGGCACAGCGGTCTTGCCGTACAATCCGTAGCAGAGATCCTTCACCTGCGCGGTGATCATCTTGTAGCGTTCGCCAGGAGTGTCATGCAGCACATTGTTGACAGTCTGCACACCAACTATCTGGCTGGTCGGGGTAACTAGGGGGATTTGGCCGAGGTCCTTGCGCACGCGCGGCAGTTCCTTGTACACCTCTTCAATTTTATCCAGGGCATCCATCTCCCGTAACTGATTGACCAGGTTCGAGAGCATCCCGCCTGGGGTCTGATGCAGCAGGACATTGATGTCGATGATCGAGACCTTCGAGTCATCGAGGAGGTGCTTATATTTCGGCATCACCTCTTTCTCCAGGATGTCATTGATCTCAGCCAAATTCTTGATATCAAAGCCGGTATCGCGATTCGTCCCTAAAAGGGCCATGACCAAGGGTTCAAGAGCAGCATGCGAGGTCCGGTACGCATAGGGCGTCATGCAGGTATCGATGATGTCAACTCCTGCTTCAATGGCCTTGAGGAATGTCATTGGTGACATGCCTGAGGTGAAATGGCTGTGCAGATGGATGGGTACTTTGACCTTTTCTTTCAGGGCCTTGATGAGCGGATAGGCATCATAGGGAGCCAACAACCCTGCCATATCCTTGATGCAGATGGAATCCGCCCCCATTGACTCAAGGGAGATTGCTCTATCCGTATAATATTCAAGATTGTAGACCTCTCCGCCAAGCCGTGGCTCGGTGAGGGTGTAGCAGATGCAGCCTTGAAAGTGCTTGCCGCTCTTTTTTATCTGTCTGACCACGGTCTCAAAATTGCGATAATCGTTCAAGGCATCGAAGGTCCTGAAAATGTCCATGCCGTTCTCGGCCGAGCGCTCAACAAAAGCAAGGGCCAGGTCGTCAGCGTAATTACGATAGCCAACAAGGTTCTGCGCGCGCAGCAGCATGGAGAACGGGGTCTTTTTAATATAGCGCTTCAGGGTGCGCAGACGTTCCCAGGGATCTTCGTTGAGGAACCGGTGCATGGTATCGAAGGTGGCTCCACCCCATGTCTCGATAGCCCAGAACCCGACCTCATCCATCAGTTCAGCAACCGGGATCATATCCTCAGTTCGCCCGCGGGTGGCGAACAGGGACTGATGGCCGTCACGCAGGGACAGATCCATAACCTTTACAGGATTCTTCGCCTTTGGCCGGTCAGCAGAATAGTTCAATGGGGTCATCTTCACTTGATCGCTCATAGTATGTGTCTCCTCTTTCCTCGTCATTAACAATTGATACTATTAGAAACGCGTAAACGTTCTCAGCTGGATTAATCTCCGCATGGCCATCATCTCCTGGCGGCCACTCTGTCCCCACTGGCTGAACTCGAAGCTCTGAGTTTTCTTTTGAGATGTTTGCTGCTCATGCAATACCATGGCCTCCTCCTGCTGCAGATAGAGGTTCACGGCAGCCAGTGCTGCAGCCATCTTCTTTCTTTGACCTGCCATCACATCACCTCGGTGCATTTCACCATTAGGCGCTGTACATGGCGTATTCTGTTTCCTCGCCAAGCAGTTTATCTATCTGCGCTTGAACTTCGATGCGTTGCGGATTGTTTACCCAATTGTTCCAGTCTTCCAGGGAACGCCAGGTGCCAATCACCATGCACTCATCTTTCTTGTCTATTCTATGGTAGGTTTCTCCTGAGATATAGCCGGGCTGATTGAGAGCGAGTGCCCGCAGCTTTGTGAGGAGGAGCGTCAGTTCAACGCTATTGTTATCCTGCACCCTTCGTCTAATAAAAATCTTCACTTGCATAGAGAGCTCCTTTTGATACTCAGAAGTGTTTGCGACTGTTATAGTGGTATATTACCGTGCTTTTTCATCGGATTTGTATCACGCTTATTCTGGAGCAGCCCCAGTGACCTGATTATTCTTGCCCTTGTTTTCGACGGTTCGATAATATCATCGATGTAACCGCGTTGGGCTGCTACATAAGGATTGGCAACAGCATCCTGATACTCCCTCTCCTTATCCGCCAAAAAAGCGGCTGGATCCGGGGCTTTTTGGGCATCCTTGCCATACAAAACTCCAGCAGCGCCTCGTGCCCCCATCACGGCAATCTCAGCAGTGGGCCAGGCATAGTTAATATCGCCCCGCAAATGTTTGGAGGACATAACGCAATAGGCTCCGCCATATGCTTTTCTTGTAATGACCGTCACCTTGGGAATGGTCGCCTCTGCAAAGGCATAGAGAATTTTAGCACCGTTACGAATTACTCCGCCAAACTCCTGAGCGGTTCCGGGCAAGAAGCCGGGAACATCGACAAAGGTAACAACCGGGATATTGAAACAATCGCAGAACCTGACAAAACGAGCGCCCTTGATTGAGGAGTCGATATCAAGGACACCGGAGAGATGGGCAGGCTGGTTGGCAACGATGCCGACGCTCAACCCGTTATACCGGGCAAATCCGACGATGAGATTCGGCGCGAAGTTTTCCTTGACCTCGAAAAAATCATTGTTGTCCACTGTTTGAAGGATGACGTCTTTCATATTGTAGGCAGCATTGGGATTTTCAGGAATAATATGGTTGAGCACGACAATCTCCCGATCAGGCGGATCAGTGCAGGGTAAAATGGGAGGATTTTCCATGTTATTTTGGGGCAGAAACGAAAGCAGTCGGCGAATATAGGCGATGGCATCGGCGCCTGAGACAGCAGGATAATCAACAACTCCGCTGCGACTGGCATGCATCGCTGCCCCGCCCAGCGTTTCTTCACTCACATGTTCATGGGTCACTGATTTGACCACTTTAGGGCCGGTCAGAAACATATATGACTGTTTCTGTACCATGATTACAAAATCGGTGAGGGCTGGCGAATATACCGCTCCTCCGGCACAGGGGCCAAATATTGCCGAGATCTGGGGCACGACCCCTGAGGCCATGACATTGCGTTGGAATATCTCCGAATAGCCGGCGAGACTCTCAATTCCTTCCTGAATACGCGCGCCCCCTGAATCATTCAATCCAACCACCGGAGCGCCGTTCTTCATGGCAAGATCCATTATCTTGCAGATCTTCTCTGCAAAGGTTTCTGACAGGGAGCCGCCGAGTACTGTAAAATCCTGGGCAAAAACATAGACAATACGGCCATCGACAGTGCCATGACCGGTTACAACACCGTCTCCCATGAAGACCTGCTTATCCATGCCGAAATCCCTGCATCTGTGGATCTTGAACATGTCGAATTCTTCGAAAGAGCCCTTGTCTAATAGCAGATCAATACGCTCTCTGGCGGTCATGAGACCTTTTTCATGCTGTTTGTCGATTCTTTTTTGACCACCACCCAAATGGGCTTCTTCCCTGAGTTTACTCAGATGCTCCAGTTGCTCATCGGTCTTCATGGCCTCTCCTTAAAAGAAATATCACTGTATCTTCAGCCAAAATACGCAGAATTCCATACACTTATTATTCAAGAAAGGTACCATCTTCCAATACTTAGCAATAATAGACCTTAAATATCAGTAAACAGAGCATCTTCATTAAAAGGTTAGATGAATTCCATTATCAGAGTCTTCAATTCTTGAACTATTTTTGTGCAATTTACTGCAAATTAACGCATTCTTGCATGCAATTAATTGCATTTAAATGTTCTTCTCTCAAGACAGGATAGGCAATTACCATAGGAGAAAGGTCATTCATTTCTGGCGCCACTTCACTGATACGTAATCCTCATTGAATTTCTCATGAGGTTACAAAGGCCTCAGATGGTCACGGTTTTTGGGCTTCATACTATATTCTTACAAAGTTGTTGCTGGGTTAGTCTTTTTCTTTATTAGAAAAAAGTATTGTTTATCCAGATGGAAAGCATAATGCCTTTTAATCGGCATATTTTTTGCCTACATATTCAGGCAAGCAGGTCTACGGAAAATTCAGGTATAGAGGCGGTTGAATGAAGATCCACGAATATCAGGCCAAGGAA